>CABYNA010000027.1:0-2096 GCA_902520215.1 uncultured Pelagibacteraceae bacterium | reverse complement strand
AAGTTTTGCGATTAAATAATCTTTTAAATTTTTATGATAATCTAAGTGATCTTGAGATAAATTTGTAAATATTCCTGAATTAAATTTTAAACCATCTAACCTATTTTGACTTAAACCATGACTTGAAGCTTCCAATATTACATCATCTACTTTCTGATTTTTAAGATAATTTAATATCTTCCCTAATTGAATTGGGTCGGTGGTTGTATTGGATAAATTGATATATTTGTTGTTTGATTTAACACCCAAAGTTCCAATTGATGCAACTTTTCTATTATTAAATTTTAATATTTGATAATAAAAATCAGCTACGGAAGACTTTCCATTAGTTCCTGTAATTGCTATTAGATTTGTTGGTTTTTTATTATAAATTTTAAATGAAACTTCAGCTAATAATTTCCTCACATTTTTTGAATGAATAATTAATACTCCATTTGGAAATTTTGTTATTTTTTTTTCAGTTACGATAATTTTTGAGCCTTTGTTTATTGCATCTAATATGAAATTATTTCCATCAATATTTGTGCCTTTAATCGCAAAAAAGATATTATCTTTTTTTACTTTTGAACTATCAAAACAGATGTCAGAAAAAAAAGTCTTTTCATATTTTTTTCCAATATTTGGGAAATAATCTTTAAGTAACATTTAGAAATTAAATTCACTATATTTTGTGGCTAAAATAGGCCCAATTTTTTCAACAATTTGACCTGTTGCCTCAACTGTTGTCCATCCAGCAGTATTAAAGGGTGTCCCTTTATACTTTATGTTTGATCCATCTCTATAATGATAAATATAGTTTTCATTTATTTTTGGTTCATCCAACATAACGGCTAAAACAAATTTTGGTTTAGATGTTGGAAATACTGACACAAAAGAATTAATCTTCTTATTTGAATACTCCCCATCCGCACTTTTTTCGGCTGTTCCTGTTTTACCACCAATTTCATATCCATTTACATTTGCTAGTGATGCGGTTCCATCTTTTGTTGAAACAATTTTTCTCAAGATTGGTAAAATTTCTCTTGATAAGTCTTGACTTAAAATTTTTTCTTTTTTTTCATTGTTGTTATTTTTGACCAACTTTGGTTTTATTTGATAACCCCCATTAACAACAATAGAATAAGCTTTTGCTAATTGAAGCAATGTAGTTGTAATGCCATGACCAAATGATGCTGTAGCAAGCGGACATTTTCCCCAATTGAATTTTATTGGTTTTCCTACTTCCTCAATATCAAAGTCAATTTTTTCTAAAATACCAATCTTTGATAAAAATGACTTAAATTTTTCTTCGCCCACTTGCTGAACAATTCTAACTGAGCCTATATTACCAGAACGAACTAATATTTGTTCAGCAGTAAGGTTGGATGGGATTTTTTTGTCGTATTCTCTTATCGGAAATCCTGCACACGTAAGAGATTTTGGCAAATCAACATATTCCGTTTCAGCAGTAATAATTTTTTCATCAAGAGCAGCAGCTAATGTGAAAGTTTTAAATACAGATCCAAATTCATATACACCTTTAGTGACTCTATTTATATAATTTGAATCTGAGATTTTCTCTCTCTGATTTGGATCAAAATCTGGAAGAGAAACTAAAGATAGTATTTCACCATTATTTACATCCATCAAAATTGCAGCACTTCCAATGGTATTAAAAATTTTGTTGAATTTAATTAACTCTTCTCTGATTAAAAATTGTAGGTCTTTATCTACTGTTAATTGAATAGGTTCTTTACTATTTCTTAAAATTTTGTCTAATGATTTTTCCAGACCCGAGACTCCGTTATTATCATTATCAATTTGACCAAGAATATGACTAAATAAGTTTTTTTCAGGATAAATTCTTGTTAATTTTTCCTCAGGTTGAATTGATTTGTCACCTAGTTTCATTACCTTTTCATAATTTTCTTCAGATATTTTTTTTTCTAAGTAAAAAAATTTTTTATTTTCTAATTGATTTTGAATTTTGACAAAATCTTTGTTGGGAAAAATATATTTTAGATTTATTAATAACTTTTTTTTATCAATAACTTTTCTAGTGCTTATGCCAATATCAATGGAGCTTACTGTCTTACTTAGGTATTTTCCATTTCTAT
>CABYNA010000026.1:0-2227 GCA_902520215.1 uncultured Pelagibacteraceae bacterium | reverse complement strand
AACATCTATTGGTAAAATCGCAAAAAAAACAATCCACCAGATAATAATGTAGATTATAGCTAAGCCAGTTGGACTCATTAAATCCTTACTAAATTGATATTAGTATATGGTCTTTTTCCTGTTTTTTCTTTTGTAAATTTTCTACAAGCAATTTTTAGAGCGTCTATTAAATTACTTTCTTGCTGTCTGCTTCCAAGTTTAAAGGATCTTGTTGTTTTTTCAATTTCGTCTTCTAACCCATAAAGAAATTCATCTTTTTCATAAATGGGCAAACCTCTAAATGTTGTGACAGGGTTATTATGGATATTTCCTTTAGGTGTTATTAATATAGTGACTTCCAAATATCCATTACTACTTAAATTTTTTCTATCTTTGATTGATTGAGAATCCTCCTCTACACTCACATTTCCATCTAAATACAATCTTCCACTAGGCGCTTTATCATATACCTCAGGTGCTTCACCGGGGTATAGCTTGACTATATCACCATTTTCAACTTGAACCGGATGAGGTACTTGCATTTCTTTAGCAAAATTTATGTGTTCTATCATGTGTCTGTGCTCTCCATGAACAGGGATTACACATTTTGGTTTAACCCATTGATACATATCTTTAAGATCCTCACGATTTGGATGTCCAGAGACGTGTATAAATTCTGTTTCTTCTGAGATAACCTCAATTCCATCTTTGACTAACTGGTTGTGTAATTTATAGAGTTTTTTCTCATTTCCTGGAATTATCTTTGATGAAAAGATTACTGCATCACCTTTTTCAATAAAAACATCAGGATGTGTATAATTTGATATCCTCATCATTGCACCCATTGGTTCACCTTGACTTCCTGTGCACAAATAAACTATTTTTTCTCTAGCAAAATTTTTAGCTTCTCTTGGATCGATTGGATCAATGGTATTTTGTAAATATCCACATTGTCTTGCTGCTTTATAAATTCTATGCATAGATCTTCCAACTAGTGAAATTTGTCTTCCAGTTTGTTCAGCACAATAAAAGGCTGTCTCCATTCTAGCAACGTTAGATGCAAACGATGTCACAATAATTCTTTTTTTTAATCGACTCATTATATTTAATAAATTTTTTCTTACATCTAACTCTGAGCCTGATCTGCCAGCACTAAAAACATTTGTAGAGTCACAAATCATTGCTAATACACCTTCATCACCTATTTCTTTTAATCTTTTCGCATTTATTTCGTCACCTATTAGGGGATTTGGGTCAACTTTCCAGTCACCAGTATGTAAAACCACTCCTGCGGGAGTTTTAATTCTTAATCCATTAGGTTCTAAAATAGAATGGGTTAAAGTAATGTACTCGATTTCAAAATCTTCCAATAGCACATTTCCATTTAATTCAACTATCTGTAAATCTTTTGTTATATCGATGTGTTTTTCTTTAAATTTTTCCTTAATTAATACAGCGGTAAACGGAGTTGCGAAAATCTTACATTTTAATTTTGGCCATAAGTGTGCAATTGCTCCAATATGATCTTCATGTGCGTGTGTTAATATTATTCCTAATAAATTATCTTTTCTTTCAACAATAAATCCAGGATCTGGATATATAAGATCAATACCTGGTATAGTATCATCTGCAAAAGTTACTCCAATATCTACCATTATCCATTTATGATTTCCAGGCTCACCATAACCAAAAAGATTCATGTTCATTCCAATTTCACCTGAACCTCCTAGTGGACAAAATAATAATTCTTTTTTCATTTATTTTATTAACATAGCAATTTTAATTAATCCTTTAATTGTGATATCTTTATTTTGTATTACACGAGTCTTTAATGATTTTCTAAACAAATTAGAGTAACCACCTGTAATTACAAGTTTGAAAGATTTTCTAGTTTCTTTCTTAATCAAATTAATAATATTGTCAATTAGTCCTATATAACCCCAAAAAAAACCTGAACGCACTGCCGAAATTGTATTGTTGCCAACTATATTTCTTATCTTCTTTAAATATATTTGAGGTATCAATGAGGCTTTGTCAGACAAAGTATCAAGTGATATTTTAACTCCAGGGGCTATTATGCCACCTCTATAATATTTTTTTTCAACTACATCAAATGTTGTGGCAGTACCAAAGTCCAAAATTATAAAATTATCTTTACCATTTTGTAAACTAATTGCATTAGCTAAACGATCTGAGCCAACCTGTTTATAATTAACTTTGATTTTAATTAATGAACTCAAATTAAGAT
>CABYNA010000025.1:0-2274 GCA_902520215.1 uncultured Pelagibacteraceae bacterium | reverse complement strand
AATTTAATAAAATCAAAAATATTCTTGAGGCTAAAGGAAATATATTAATTGAAGACAAAAAAAATAAATACAATTTTTCAGCACAGAATATCATATACAACATAAATGAGGAAAGGATAGAGCTTAGAGGAAAAGCAGAAGCGTCGATTGATACTAATTATAAATTCAGCTCTAAAAATATCATTATTCTTAGAAATGAAATGATAATCAGTTCTGATGTAGGAGTAACAATTTTAGATAATATTAATCAGACAAGATATGAAATTGGAAAATTCAGTTACTCACTTAAAGAAGAAACATTAAAAGGTGAAAAAATTTTTATTCATACAAAATATAACCAACCCTTCAGTGATAAATATTTTTTTAAAAGTGCAATTTTTAACCTAAAAAATCAAAATTATATTGCCCAAGATATAAATATAAATTTTAAAAAAAATTTATTTGGTAATAAAAATAATGATCCAAGATTTAAAGGACTTTCTTCCTCAAGTAAAGATGGTATCACAACAATAAATAAAGGTGTGTTTACAAGTTGTAAAAAAAATGACAGCTGTCCACCATGGACTATTCAGGCTGATAAGATTACTTACGATCAAAATAAAAAACAAATTAATTATGAGAATGCTTTTGTAAAAATTTATGATATTCCTGTTTTATATTTTCCAAAATTTTTTCACCCAGGTCCAACAGTCAAAAGACAAACGGGTTTTTTGGTACCTCATATAAATAATTCAAATGTTTTAGGCTCTTCTTTGCAAATACCATATTTTTATGCTCTCTCAAATAATAAAGACTTTACCTTTAAACCAACATTTTTTGATAAAGATATTTTTATGTTTCAAAATGAATACAGACAACAAAATGAAAATTCATATTTTATTGCTGATTTTAATATTGTGGATAATTACAAATCAAAAAAATCAAATGAAAAAAATACTTTAACACATTTATTTTCAAAATTTCAGATAGATTTAAGTTATGAAAACTTTATTGAAAGTTCATTAGATTTTTCATTTCAAAAAGTAAATAATGATACATATCTGAAAGTTTTTGACACAAATATAGTAAATACAGACTTAAAGCCAAATAACTTTGACACTTTAACATCTGATATAGATTTAAATCTTGAGAATGAAAATTTTTCATTAAATATGGGCTTTACTGCCTATGAAGATCTGTCAAAAAGGAATAGTGATCGTTATCAATACGTTTTACCTTACTACGATTTCTCAAGAAGTTTCTTTAACAATAACAATTTTGCTTCTTTTAATTTTATTTCTCAAGGAGATAATATTTTAAAGGATACCAATAGCCTGAGATCTAGAATGATTAATAATTTAGATATTCAAAGTTATGGTTATTTTAGTGAAAATGGATTTAAAAATAATTTTAATTATTATTTAAAAAATACAATTTCAGCAGGTAAAAATAACACGGAGTATGACTCTAGTCCGCATGTAAAATTCATGAATATATTTGAGTTGGTTTCAAGTTTTCCACTTATAAATATTAGTGATAAATACTCGAATTTCTTGGATCCAAAAATATCTTTAAGAATCAATCCATCGGACATGAAAAGTTACAAAAATGAAAATAGACAAATTAGCAATGATAACTTATTTAATATTAACAGATTAGGTCTAATCGATACTCTTGAGTCAGGAAACAACTTAACTTTAGGATTAGATTTCAAAAGAGAAAATATTGATAATATTAATAAATATTTTGAATTTAAACTTGGTAAAGTTTTAAGAACAAAAAATAACAGCAACTTACCAACAAATAGTACACTTGATAAAAAGAATTCAAACTATTTTGGGAAAGTAACTAATACTCTTCATGATAACATAAATTTGAATTATGAATTTTCTATTAATCATGATCTAGATGAGATTCAATATAATTCATTAAGTACTACAATTAAGAAAAATAATTTTGTTACCACTTTTAACTATATAGAGGAGCAAGGTGAAGTAGGAAAAGCAAATATTTTGGAAAATGTAACAACTTTTAATTTTAACAAACAAAATTTTATTACTTTTAAAACAAGAGAAAATAAAGAAATAGATTTAACTGAGTATTATGATTTAATATATGAATACAAGAATGATTGTCTCATTGCAGGTATTAAGTATAACAAAACATTTTATAAAGATAGAGATTTGGAGCCAACTGAAGATTTTATGTTTAGCATAAAATTAGTTCCATTAACTGCTATAGAGCAGAAATTAGCTAATTAACAAGATGAATTTAAAAAAAGAATTCAAACTATTT
>CABYNA010000024.1:0-2879 GCA_902520215.1 uncultured Pelagibacteraceae bacterium | reverse complement strand
TAATGTTAACCGATCAGAAAAATTATCTTTTCGATTAAGAGATCTATATAAGTCTTTATTTCTAGAGTAATTGATTAAATTGTTATAAACATTAATATAATTTTCAGACATGTTCAAAATATTATATATATTTTTTTTTGCATTAGTAGTAGCAAATTGTTCTTTTAAAAAAGTTGTTAAACATCACGGTGTTCCATTTCTTGAAAAAAAACAAAAACAATTAATCATCGATCAGTCAACAAGTAATGAAGTAAGAAAAATTCTAGGAACTCCATCAACACGAAGTAAATTTGATAACGACGTATGGATTTACATAGAAAGAAAACAAACTCAATCTAGATTAAGAAATTTAGGGAGAATGAAAATCTTTAAAAATGATGTATTAGTTCTTGAGATAGATAATTATGGAATTTTAAAGAAGAAAGAATTTTATAACATGGAAGATATGAAAAAAATAAAAATTGTAGAAGACACAACAGATGCTACATTTGCTAGGAACTCTTTCATTTATGATTTTATGTCTAGTATGAGACAAAAAATTAATGACCCTCTTGGTGTGAGGGCCAAGAAAAGAAAAGAAATTAGCCAGCGATAACTGCTAACAAAAGTAAGGCGACAATATTAGTTATTTTAATCATTGGATTAACTGCTGGACCCGCCGTATCTTTATATGGGTCACCTACTGTATCACCTGTCACTGCTGCTTTATGAGCTTCTGACCCTTTTCCACCATGATTTCCATCTTCAATATATTTTTTTGCGTTGTCCCAAGCACCTCCACCTGCTGTCATAGAAACTGCAACAAATAGACCAGTAATAATAACACCTAACAACATTGCACCAACTGATGCTAAAGCTGCAACTTGACCACCAATTGCAAAAATTATTAAGTATAAAACGATTGGTGACAGGACTGGTAATAATGACGGAATAATCATTTCTTTAATTGCGGCTACAGTTAATAAATCAACTAATTTAGCATAGTCAGGTTTTTGTTTCCTTTTCATGATGCCTGGATATTTTTTAAATTGTCTTCTAACCTCTATTACAACAGCACCACCTGCTCTACCAACAGCCTGCATCCCCATAGATCCAAATAAATAAGGCAACATTCCACCTATAAGTAGACCAACAACAACATAAGGATTAGATAAATCAAAAGTTACAACTATTCCCTCTAATTTTGAACCAACCTCTTTTGAAAAATGTTTAATATCCTCTGTGTACGCTGCAAAAAGAACTAGAGCTCCTAACCCAGCAGATCCAATAGCATAACCTTTAGTAACTGCTTTTGTAGTATTACCAACAGCATCCAAGGCATCTGTTGTTTTTCTAACATTGTTAGGTAATTTAGACATTTCAGCAATACCACCAGCATTATCTGTTACTGGTCCATAAGCATCTAAAGCAACAACCATACCCGCTAATGCTAACATAGTAGTTACAGCGATTGCTATACCATACAAACCAGCGATATGGTTAGTAAGCAAAATACCAGCAACAATTATTAAAGCCGGTATAGCTGTAGCCTCTAATGAAATTGCTAAACCTTGAATTACGTTGGTTCCATGTCCAGTAGTAGATGAACTCGCAACACTTTTAACAGGTCTATAATTAGTTCCTGTATAATATTCAGTCACCCAAATTAGTAATCCTGTAATAACTAATCCTATCACTCCACAATAATATAAGCTCATTCCAGAAAATGATTTATTATTTAAATCATAGGAATTTTCCAAACCTAAAACGTAATTAGTAACTGGATATAAAATCACCAAAGAAGCTAGAGCTGATACAACAAACCCTTTATACAAAGCTCCCATTACATTTTTACTTCTCCCAAGTTTAACAAAAAAAGTTCCAATAATTGAAGTTAAAATACATGCACCACCAATTGTAAGTGGATAAATCATCATCGATAAATCTCCTGGAAAAAATATTGAAGATAAAACCATTGTTGCAACAATAGTTACTGCGTAAGTTTCAAATAAATCAGCAGCCATTCCAGCACAATCACCCACATTATCACCAACGTTATCAGCTATGACAGCGGGATTTCTTGGATCATCTTCTGGTATGCCGGCTTCTACTTTTCCAACTAAATCAGCTCCTACATCAGCGCCTTTTGTAAAAATACCTCCACCAAGTCGAGCAAAAATAGAAATTAGTGATGCACCAAAGCCAAGAGCAACTAATGCATTTACAATTTCTCTTTCATCAACATTAAATTTTAATAATAAATAATAGTAAACAGCAATTGATAACAAAGCTAAACCAGCAACCAACATTCCAGTTACAGCTCCAGATTTAAAAGCTACTGACAAACCACTTGCCAACCCTTTTCTAGATGCTTCAGCAGTCCTAACGTTTGCTTGTACTGAAACTAACATTCCTACATATCCAGCTATTCCAGATAAAGTCGCACCAATAAGGTAGCCCAAACCAACAAGCATACTAAAAGCAAAACTTACAATAACTAGAACAACAACACCAACAATGGCAATCGTTTTGTATTGCCTAGCTAGATAAGCTTTTGCACCAATTTGTATCGCTGATGCAATATCTTGCATTTTGGAATTTCCAGCACTTGAATTTAAAATATTTTTTCCAGTTAAATATCCATAAACTATAGATAATAATCCAGCACCAATGGTATATAAAAGAATAGTCTCGATGGTTGATGTCATATAAACCTTAATTATGTTGTTGGTTGTTAGTTATTAAAAATCGGACAATACAAAAAAAGCTATAAAAGGCAATAAATAACTTCAAAAATTATGAAAATGACCTTTGTTTTTAATGGCAATTTTATTCCCCTTTTCATCAATAATTTGTGATTTTTGAGCACCTGAAGAAATATTTCCAATTTTTGAAATCTT
>CABYNA010000023.1:0-2915 GCA_902520215.1 uncultured Pelagibacteraceae bacterium | reverse complement strand
TATTTTAATAAATATTGGAGGGGGAGTTCAAGAAATTTTAGGCCTTTATTTAAAAAATAATTTAAAATTTACTTCTACAATTTTATGTACTGGTGGAGCAATTTCATTTTTCACCAAAGATCAAGCCCCTATTAACAATTTTATAGATAAATTTTATCTTGGTTGGCTCATAAGATTGATTTTCAATCCTTTTATTTTTTTTAAAAGATACTTTTTTGGTCTTAAATTAATCCCAATGGTAATTTCTAGTGAAATAAAAATTATTAAATAAAGTGAGTCTTAAAAATAAAATGTATTGGGTAGATAAAATAATTACAAAATGTATAATCAACCTCAGATATAAATGAGAAATAAAATTGCATTAATTTTTGGAGTTACAGGTCAAGATGGTGCCTATTTATCTAAGTATTTGTTAAAAAAAAAATATAAAGTTTTTGGGGTAAAGAGGAGATCCTCAATAATTAACACTCAAAGAATTGATGATATTTACAAAGACATAAATTTAAAATCAAACTTTATTCTTTGTTACGGAGATTTAACAGATTCTTCATCGATAATCAGTTTAATAAAAAAAATTAAACCAAGCGAGATATATAATCTTGCAGCACAATCACATGTAAAAGTTTCATTTGAAGTTCCTGAATACTCTGCAGATGTAAATGGCCTTGGTACTCTAAGAATTCTCGAGGCAATTAAAAATTTGAATTACGAAAAAAAAGTAAGATTTTATCAAGCAGGAACATCAGAAATGTTTGGTAGAACAAAAGAAAAATTTCAAAGTGAAAAAACTCCTTTTTATCCAGCAAGTCCTTATGGTGTATCAAAATCTTTTGCACACTGGATAACGATAAATTATAGGGAGGCATATGGTATTTTTGCTTGTAATGGAATTTTATTCAATCATGAAAGCCCGATCCGAGGTGAAACTTTTGTTACAAAAAAAATTATTCAAGGATTGATGAAAATTAAAAAGAATAAGCAAAAAAAACTTTATTTAGGCAATTTATATGCCAAGAGGGATTGGGGTCATGCAAAAGATTATGTTGAAGCTATGTGGAAAATGATGCAACAAAAAAAACCAGATGATTACGTCATTGCAACTGGTAAAACCATTACTATTAAAGAATTTGTCAATAAAGTAGCAAAAAAAATAGGATTTAAATTAAAATGGGTAGGCAAGGGTATTAATGAAAAAGCAATTAACACAGAAAATAATTTGCCAATTATAGAATGTAATAAAAGATATTTAAGGCCTGTAGAGGTAGATTTTTTAAAGGGTAATGCGCAAAAAGCAAAAAAAAAATTAAATTGGTCTCCAAAAATATCAATAGATGATCTTATTGACGAAATGATTAAAAATGAACTTTAGACATTAATGATAAGTAAAAGTAGTAAGATTTTTTTAGCAGGTCATAATGGTATGGTTGGTTCATCAATCTTAAGAGTGTTTAAGAGTAGAGGTTATAAAAAAATTATAACAATTAGCAAAAAAAATGTCGATTTAAGAAATCAAAAATCTGTCAATAAATTTTTTAAAAAAAATAAACCAGAGGCAGTGATCATAGCAGCTGCAAAAGTTGGTGGAATTAAAGCAAACATAAATTATCCGGCTGATTTTATAACTGACAATATATTAATTCAAACAAACCTGATTTTAAATAGTTTTAGATATAAAGTAAAAAAATTAATTTTTTTTGGGTCAAGTTGTATTTATCCAAAAGACCTAAAAAAACCTATTAGAGAACATCAAATAATGTCAGGATTGCTAGAAAAAACTAATGAGAGTTATGCTATAGCAAAAATTGCAGGTATACAGATGATCAAATCTTTTAATCAACAATATAAAACTAAATATGTCTGTCTAATGCCATGTAATTTGTTTGGACCAAATGATAATTACGATTTAGAAAATTCACATTTTTTTCCTGCACTTATTAAGAAGATCCTTTTAGCAAGTAAAAAAAGGGGAAATAAAGTGGTAAAGTTATGGGGAACCGGAAAACCTTTAAGGGAAATATTGTATGTTGACGAAGTTGCTGATGCATGTGAACACTTTTTAAAACTAAAAAATTCTCCTTTAATAATAAATATAGGTTCCAAAACAGAAATGAGTATTAAAGATTACGCTAAAGAAATAAGAAATAAAATTGATAAAAAAGTAAAAATATTATTCAATAAAAATAAAAAGATAGACGGCGTAAAACGTAAAAAATTAGATACAAATTTAGCAAAAATAAATGGCTGGGAGTCTAAAATGCATTTTAGAGATGCTATTGATCGCACAATCGAAGATTTTAAAAAAAATTATAAATAAAAATTTCCTTTTTAATTATGATTATTTTTGAATTATCTATTTTTCTGATTAGCATTATTTTTCTTTTCTTCTCATTTTCTGGCTTTGGAAGTTTAATAAGTTCTAAATTAGATGGAAATTTTTTTGAGGAAATTTTTCTTGGATTTGTAATTGTAGCTTTAGTAATTACTTTCACACATTTTTTCTTTAAAATAAATTTTTTAATAAGTTTATCTATATTTTTAGTTGGTCTTTTTTTGTTTTACAAAAATAAGTACAGTTTCGATTTCTTAAAAAAAAAAAAATATTTACTCTATCTGCTTTTGATAATTTTTTTTATTCCAATGTTTATTTCTCAAAAATATCATGAAGATTTTGGTTATTATCATCTTCCATATTCCTTAGCATTAATTGAGGAAAAAATAGTATTTGGTTTTGCAAATGTAGATAAACCTTTTGTATATAACTCTATTTGGTTAAATTTAAGTCCAATATTTTTTTTGAAAAACAACAATTTTAATTTTCAAACATTACCTGTTTTTTTATTATTTTTAAGTTTTATAATTTTTTCCTTTAACAAAATTTTAGAAAAACAAAGTTTTAAAATTAGTGATTTTTATTT
>CABYNA010000022.1:0-2941 GCA_902520215.1 uncultured Pelagibacteraceae bacterium | reverse complement strand
GAGCTTTTCAATAAATTCAAAAATTGAATTCAAATCATCAGCTAATTTTTCTGCCCTTTTTTCATCAACAGAAATTCTTGATAATTTAGATATATGTTTTATTGTTTTAAGATCTATACTCATATGCTATTTAGGTATGACGCAAACTATCATTTAAGTTAAAAATATACAATATGATCACGTTAGAGGAATTTAAAAAAAATCACTTAGATAAGTGCAGATTGATAGGCTTAGACCTTGGTTCAAAAAGAATAGGAGTTTCAATTTGTGACGAAAAACAATTAATTGCCACACCATTTATAACTATAGAAAAAAAATCCTCTCAAAACCTCATAGATCAACTTAAATCAATAATCATCGAAAACAACATAAAGGGAATCATAATAGGGAACCCCTTAAATATGGATGGCTCTTCTGGCAAATCTTCTCAATCAGTAAAAGATGTTTCTACGTATATTGAAAAAAACATTGATATTCCAATTTGTTTATGGGATGAGAGACTATCAACTGTTGGTGCATTTAATCTTTCCAGTCAATTAGATGTTAATGTGAGTAAAAGAGAAAAAAAAATTGATGAAAATGCTGCTGCCTTTATATTGCAAGGAGCAATAGATTTTTTGAACAATTAATACTTGCTATTATACAACTTTATAGCTATAGAGTTGGTTTTAATGGCAATTAAAACAAATAAAGCTATTAAAATTTCCCAAAAACATCTGTTAGGTATCCAAGATTTATCTATAAATGATGTTAATCTTATACTTGATGAAGCTCACGATTTTATAAAAGTAAACCAAAGCAAAAATAAAAAAATTGATGCACTAAGAGGAAAAACACAGATCAATTTATTTTTTGAGCCCTCAACAAGAACGCAAAGTTCATTTGAATTAGCAGGAAAAAGACTTGGAGCTGATGTGATGTCAATGAATATAAGTAATTCTGCAATTAAAAAAGGTGAAACTCTTATTGATACAGCAATGACACTAAATGCTATGCATCCTGACATTATTGTAATAAGACACCAAGACTCTGGCGCATGTAATCTACTTTCTCAAAAAGTTAATTGTGCAGTTTTAAATGCTGGAGATGGAAGAAGAGAGCACCCTACTCAAGCTTTATTGGATGCTCTGACAATTATAAATCGAAAAAAAAAAATTGAAGGTTTAAGAATTGCCATCTGTGGAGATATCCTACATTCAAGAGTTGCACGATCTAATATTTATTTACTGAATATGTTAGGAGCAGAAGTAAATATAATTGCTCCCACAAATTTGATGCCGAAAGAAATAGAAAAATTTGGTGTCAATACATTCACCGATATGAAAAAAGGATTAAAAGATTGTGATATTGTAATGATGTTAAGATTACAAAATGAAAGAATGACAAGTTCTTATCTCTCATCTAACAGAGAGTATTATGAATATTATGGCCTTACACCAGATAAATTAGAACATGCAAAAGCTGATGCATTAATCATGCACCCAGGTCCAATGAATAGAGGTATTGAGATAGATACTAATTTAGCTGATGATATTAATAAAAGCGTAATTAAAGAACAAGTAGAACTAGGAGTTGCAGTAAGAATGGCCTGTTTAAAGATTTTTTGTACTTAAATGAAAAAACAATATTTTATAAACGCAAATATAATTGACCCACATAATTCAATTAACGAGACAGGTGGTCTTATAATCTCTGAAGAAGGAAAAATAGAAGCGGTAGGAAAAAAGGTTAATACAAATAATCTTCCTACTAGAGAAAAACCAATTGACTTAAAGGGGAAATATATATTTCCAGGTTTAGTTGACATGAGAGTATTTGTAGGTGAACCAGGCTATGAATATAAAGAAAATTTTAGAACCTTAAGTAATGCTGCTTTAGCTGGTGGCGTAACTTCTGTGGTAACAATGCCAAATACTGATCCGATAATAGACAACGTATCTATAGTCGATTTTCTAAAAAGAAGAGGAAGAGATAAATCTCGAATAAACATTTTTCCGTGTGCATCACTTACAAAAAATATTGAAGGAATCAATATGACAGAATTTGGTCTTCTGCAAAGTAAAGGTATAATAGCATTTACTGATGGTATTAAAACTGTTCAAAATCCCAGATTGATGTCTCGGATAATGAATTCTGCAAAAGATATTGGCTGTTTAATAATGCAACATGCAGAAGATTATGAACTTGCAAAAAATGGGATGATAAATTCAGGCATTATCGCATCTAAATTAGGATTATCAGGTATTCCTGAGATCGCAGAAAGAATTTTGATTGAAAGAGATCTTACTTTACTTGAAAAAGTAAAATGCAGATATCATATTTCTCAATTATCATCGCAAAAATCTATTGAAGTGATCAAACATAGGAAAGAAATTGTAAAATTCACATCCGGTGTTTCGATAAATAATCTCTCTTTAAATGAAAATGATATTGGTGATTTTAGAACTTTTTTAAAACTATCTCCACCTTTGAGGCGTGAGGAAGATAGAATTGCTCTAGTGGAAGGATTAAAGGATGGATTAATAGATGTGATTGTTTCAGATCACAAACCTGAAGATGAAGAGTCAAAGAGATTAACATTTTCTCAAGCTGCAACAGGCGCATCAGGTATAGAAACTCTATTATCTTTAAGTTTAGAGTTATATCACAATGGATCTTTAAAATTAGAAACATTAATTAAAGCGCTTACTTCAAATCCTGCAAAAATTCTCAAAATAGATAAAGGTAACCTCTCCATTGGCAATGATGCAGATTTTTGTGTTGTAGATATAAGTAAACCATGGATTGTAAAAAAAGAAAAATTGGTTTCAAAATCAAAAAATACCTCAATTGAAGACAAAAAACTCCAAGGTAAGGTTACGAATACATTTGTAAAAGGAAAAGAATTATTTAAGCTTTAGTATGGATATTTTTTTAATAGGTATCATTTCATACCTCATGG
>CABYNA010000021.1:0-3337 GCA_902520215.1 uncultured Pelagibacteraceae bacterium | reverse complement strand
TAATCAGAATATATTTATTTCTGGAATTTCAAATAACCAGACAGAAGATATTAAATGGCAAATAAAAAAGATATAGTAAGAAGAATAAAATCAGCTGTAATTTCTGTTTCAGATAAATCAAACTTAAAACCATTATTACAAACTTTAAACAAGTATAATGTAAAACTGATCAGTTCAGGGGGTACATTTAAGGCAATTAGAAAATTAGGCTATCGATGCCTGGAAGTTTCTGACTATACTGGTTTTAATGAAATTCTTGATGGACGTGTTAAAACACTTCATCCGAAAATTCATGCAGGAATCTTGAATAAAAGAAACAATAATTCTCACAAAAGAGAAATAAAAAAAAATAATTTTCAAAATATTGATTTAGTTATAGTCAACTTTTATCCATTTGAAAAAACTTTAAACACAACAAAAAATCACAATAAGATAATTGAAAAAATTGATATTGGTGGTCCTGCCTTAGTTAGGAGTGCTGCAAAAAATTACAATGACGTTGCAGTAATAACATCCATCAATCAATATTCAACATTAATTGATCAGTTAAAAAGATTTAAGGGTGCAACAAAATTAGAATTTAGAAAAAAATTATCTCAATCAGCCTTTAATGAAACAGCATATTATGACTCCGTAATTTCAGATTACTTCAATTCAGTCACAAGTGAAAATTTTACAGAGAAAAAAATTATTTACGGAAACTTAATCCAGAAATTAAGATATGGAGAAAATCCACACCAAATATCTGCTATTTACTCTAAAAATAATGATTTAAAATTAAAAAAAATTCATGGAAAACAATTAAGCTATAACAATTACAATGATATTTTTGCTGCTTTAAAGATATCCAAAGGTCTACCGAAAAATATAGGGACTGTAATTATCAAACATGCTAACCCTTGTGGAGTTTCTATTCTAAAGGATAGAGTAAGCAGTTATAAATCTGCATTTGAATGTGATCCTGTGAGCGCATTTGGAGGTATTGTCTCTTGTAATTTTAAGATTAATAAAAGCTTAGCTATTGAGTTAAACAAAACTTTTTTAGAAGTAATTATTGCTAATGGTTTTGAAACAAATGCTCTTAAATTATTAAAATCTAAAAAGAATGTTAGAATTATAGATTCAACAAACTTTAATTTTGATGATGTTCTTCAAATTAACTCTGTATCAAACTCAATGTTAATTCAATCTCAAGATAACCTTGTTTTAAAAAAAAAAGATTTCAAAGTTGTTTCAAAGAAAAAACCAAACAAAATACAATTTGAAAATTTATTATTTGCTTTCAATATTTCCCGTCATGTTAAATCCAACGCTATTGTACTCGTTGGTGATAAATCAACAGTTGGTATCGGATCTGGACAGCCTAGTAGGCTTGATAGCTGTCAAATCGCAATTAATAAAATGAGAAAGTTCAAAAAAAATGAAAAAGAAATTGTTGCAGCATCTGATGCTTTTTTTCCATTTGTTGACGGTATTGAAAAATTAGTTCAATCTGGTGTTTCTGCTGTAATCCAACCCAGAGGATCAATCAGAGATAATGAGATTATAAAGTTTGCAGATAAAACTAATACTATTTTAATTTTTTCTAATACAAGACATTTTAGACATTAAATCTTGTCAATCTTTGAAGCTAAGATGAAATCGTTTTCAGATAATCCTTCAATTGCGTGAGTTGAAATATTTATTTTCGCATAACCCCATCCAAATAAAATTTCAGGGTGATGGCCTTCATCTTCTGATATTCTACCTACTTCATTTACAAATTTTTGACTCTCAACAAAATTTTTAAATGAAAATTTTTTTTCTAAAAAATGTATATTTTTTTCATTTTTAATAACATCCCATCCATCAATTTTTTTTTGATATTTATGTATTTCACTTATATCAAGCGCAGGCACACCACCTTCACAAGGAACACATTTTTTATCGAACAGTTCACTCATTTAATTTACATCCTCATCTAATTAAATTTTTTATTATATTACTTAAAAATGGAGCGGGCAAAGGGGATCGAACCCTCGACCTTCTCGTTGGCAACGAGACGCTCTACCACTGAGCTACGCCCGCAAAATAAATTAATATAGTGTGTCGTTTTTTTTAATTCAAGTAATATTAATTATGGTATGTTTTTTTGATGAAAAAAGAAGATTTACCAAAAACAATACCAGTTTTTCCATTAAGTAACTTTATCATTTTTCCAAGAACTACTGTTCCATTAAATATATTTGAGCCAAGATACGTCGATATGATTAATGATAGTATGAAGTCAAACAAGCTTATTGGGATTATACAACCTAAAAATTCAAAAGAAAGTGAAGCTAACCCTGAATTATATGACATTGGGTGTATGGGCAAAATTACAAGCTTTAGAGAAAATGATAACAATCAATTTTTGATAGAACTTAAAGGTATAATCAGATTTAAAAAAACAGATGAGGTAAAATCAAATAAAAAATACAGAGAATGCAATGTAGATTTTAATAATTTTTATGATGATCTAAGTTATCAAAGTGAAAATCTACAATTTTCTGATTTAAAATTGATATTTAAAGATTTAAAAAATCTTTTTGAAAAAAGAGGATTTATTATTAATTGGAAAGGATTAGAGAAACAAAGTTTAGATGAAACAATTAATGCTCTAGCGATGGCATCTCCTTTTACGCTGGAGGAAAAACAAATCTTATTAGAGGCCAAAAATTTAGAGCTTAGAAAAACTAAAATTTCAGAAATCTTAACTACATATTCTTTTGATAATTATAATAATACGACCGTTCAATAAAACTAAATTTCAAAACCTCTATTCGCTATATTTTTAAAAGATCTATTTAGGAATTTATTTCTTCCTATAAATCTCACTGATTTGCTAAGGATATTATTATTCATCTTGCTCTCAAAATTAAAAAATTCGTATACAAAATCAATTCCACTAGAGAAAAGATAGTTTTTATGTTTAGTCATATTTTGAAATTCTTCACAAATTGAATTATCTATCTCTAATCCATTCTTTAACTTAACTTCAATTAAATTACCCAAATCTCGAATATCTCTTAAAGTCATATTGAAACCCTGGCCAGCCAAAGGATGAAGGCGATGTAATACATCACCAAAAGCCAGAATATTTTTATAATAATAAGTTCTCAAATTCGAGGCTTTCAACTCAAAAAAGTTGCAAATACCAAAATTTGTAATTGAATATTTGGTATTATATTTTTTAATTAATTCTTTAAAATTAATATTTTTTTTACCTTTAATTGAATAAACAATAGAAGTTTCTATTTCTGATAATGGTAAAAATGCCAAAGGTCCATTTTTTGTGAATATTTGAGACGCTGTATTA
>CABYNA010000020.1:0-3940 GCA_902520215.1 uncultured Pelagibacteraceae bacterium | reverse complement strand
TGAAAGTTTTTTTACAAAGAATTCTTTTTTATTGATTTTTTCTGCTATTTTTTTTGCTTCTTGTTTTTTTTCATTATCTTTCTTGGATAATTGGGACTTTATTTTTTCGACTTGATTTATGTTTTCTTTTGAAGCATATAATGCTTTTTTATTTGCAATTAAAAAATTTCTCGCAAAACCTCTCTTCACGTCTATAATTTCACCAATAGACCCAATTCTTTTAATGTTTTCTAGAAGTATTACTTTCATTTACAACAAAGCCAAATTTCTTGCCCTTTTTATTGATAAAGATAATTCTCTCTGTTTCTTTTGACTTACATTAGTTATTCTTGAGGGAAGAATTTTACCATTTTCTGATACGTATCTTTTTAATAACTTTATGTTTTTATAATCAATTTTTGGAGCACCTTTAATTGACAATGGGCAATTTTTCTTGAATTTATATTTATTTGGTTGGAAAATACTTAGCTTTGCAAAATTGCTCTGTTTGTTTTTTTTATTTCCACTTTGTCTTTTAGGCATAATTAATTACTTAATTTCTCTTTTTTATCCAATTCATCTTTTTTGGAAAAAAAATTTGTTTCAAGATCAAATTTTTTTACTTTAACAGTTAGATATCTTAATAATTTCTTATCAATTGCCTCATTTTTTTCAAGTTCACTAATTACATTTCCTTTGCCTTTAAATTTAAAGTGAATGTAGCTTCCTTTTTTATTTTTTTTTATTAAATATGATAAGTTTAATAAACCCCAATTTTCAGTTTTTACTATCTCACCATTATTTTTTTCAATAATGCTTGAATATTTTTCGGTTAACTGTTTTATTTCACTTGGAGAAGTGTCTTGTCTTGCAATTATAGTATGCTCGTATAAATTCATCTAGTTTCTTTAATAAAAAATGAGGATATACTATTATAAATCTTTAATTACAACAGTAAAAACAATAAAAAATATAGGTTTTTTAAGATGTTTTCACTAGTATTCCCAGGACAAGGTTCCCAAACGATTGGAATGGGAAAAAATTTTTTTGAAAATTATGATTTAGTAAAAAACCTTTTTAAGGAGGCTGACGAGTCATTAGGCATTAGTCTATCAAAAATTATTTTAGAGGGACCTAAAGATAAATTAGATCTTACTATAAACACCCAGCCCGCAATATTTCTTATAAGCTACTCAATTTTTCAGGTAATGAAAAAAGAATTCAATGTGGATCTTTATAATGCAAAATATTTTGCTGGTCATTCACTAGGAGAATATTCAGCTTTATGTGCTGCCAACTATCTGAGTTTTTCAGATACTATTAAACTTTTAAAAATTAGGGGTGGTGCAATGCAAAATGCTGTCCCAAAAGGAGAGGGCGGTATGTTGGCTGTTTTAGGTTCAAAAGTTGAGGTAATAGAAGATCTTTTGAGTGAAAATAAGAATAATTTTACAGCACAAATAGCAAATGATAATTCTGAAGGTCAGATTGTTTTAAGTGGAAGAAATAGCGACTTAGAAAAATTAATTTATGTTTTAAAATCAAAAAATGTCAAAAATATGAAATTACCAGTTAGCGCTCCTTTTCATTGTAATCTTATGAATAATGCTACAGAAATTATGAGAAATGAAATTCAAAAATTAAATTTTAAAGACTCAAAAAATAAGTTGATATCAAATGTGACAGCAAAAGAAATTTTAAATAAGGAAGAGCTTAAAACACTGTTAATTGACCAAATAGAGAATAGAGTTAGATGGAGAGAAAGTATAATACATATGATTAATAATGGAATAAACCACTTCATTGAGATTGGACCTGGAAAAGTATTAACAGGTTTAATTAAAAGGATAGATAAGAGTGTAAAAATTAATACAATCAATTCCGAGAGTGATATAAAAGATTTAAATTTATGATTAATCTAAAAAATAAGAATATCATTGTAACTGGTGCATCAGGTGGAATAGGTAACTCGATAGTAAAAAAATTGAGTGAGTTTGAAGCTAATATATTAGCCACAGGAACAAAAACTGAAAAATTAGAGGAATTGAAGTCAAACATTAAAAATGTAAAGATTTTAGCTTTTGATATTTCCAAGAGTGAAAAAATTGAGGAATTTATCGAAAATGCTACAACACAACTTAATGGCAAACTAGATTGTATTGTTAACAACGCAGGATTAACCCAAGATAATTTAGCAATTCGTATGAGCTTAGATGAGTGGAAAAAAGTAATTGATATTAATTTAACATCTACTTTCCTCTTGAGTAAATTTGCTATTAAAAAAATGCTAAAAAATAAATCTGGAAAAATTGTAAATATTACATCTGTTGTTGGCCATACTGGAAATTTAGGCCAAGCAAATTATACAGCATCAAAAGCGGGTATAGTTGCTATGTCAAAAAGTTTAGCAATTGAGTATGCAAAAAAGAATATTAATGTTAATTGTATTTCGCCAGGTTTCATTAAAACAGCTATGACAGATAAGCTGGATCAAAAATTTAAAGAATTAATCATCTCTAAAATACCATCTGCAAGATTAGGAGAGCCCACAGATGTCGCTAATGCAGTTATTTTTTTAGCCTCAGATCAATCAAATTATATTAATGGTGAAACAATTCATGTTAATGGGGGCATGTATATGGCTTGACAAACTAAGTATTTAAACTATTAAGAATTCATATAACAAAGGATCAATATGTCAGAAGATGTTTCAAGTAAAGTAAAAAAAATTGTTGCCGATCACCTAGGTATTGATGAGGCAAAAGTAACAGAAGAGTCAAGTTTTATAGACGATTTAGGAGCTGATAGTTTAGATACAGTTGAGCTGGTTATGGCTTTTGAGGAAGAGTTTGGTTCTGAGATCTCTGATAGTGAAGCTGAAAAAATTTTAACAGTCGGTGATGCTGTAAAATTTATTGAAGGAAAAGCAAATTAAATTTTAAATGCCCATAGACAATGATGGGGTAATGATAATCTTATCTTCTCCGTCTGGAGCAGGAAAAACTACATTAGTTAATTTATTGTCTAAACTAGATAATTTTGAAATTTCAATTTCACACACGACACGAAAGCCAAGACCTAATGAAATTCCTAATAAGGATTATTTCTTTGTTAATGAGAATGAGTTTAAGAGATTGATTAAAAATCAAGAATTTTTGGAATATGCAAAGGTTTTTAATAATTTTTATGGTTCATCCAGAACTCCAGTTATAAATAATTTAGATAATGGAAAAAATGTGTTGTTTGATATTGATTGGCAGGGCGCTGATCAAATTAAAAATAAAAAGCTAGATTATAAGTTAATAACTTTTTTTATATTACCCCCAAGTAAAGAGGTATTGTTTGAGAGATTATCCAACAGAGATATGAAAGATAAATTAATAGCTGATGAGAGAATGAAACAATTTGAGCATGATGTATTGCATTGGATAAATTATGATTATGTTGTGATCAACAATAATTTAGACGAATGTTATGAAAAGATTTACAACTTAATTCAGGCTGAAACGAAAGACGGATCAAAAGATTATGACAAAGATTTTATTAGAAACCATATAGAAAAACTGACATCATAGCTTTTCGTACTCTTCAGTTAATTTATAATATTTATCATGATTTAAATTGTGAGGTCTTAAATTAAGATCTATATTTAGGTTGTTTAGGACATTAATATTACCTTTAAACAATATATTAAAAGGTGTTTTTATTTTTTTTCTTCTTTGATTAAAAAAAATTCTTGTTATTTTTTCCAAGTTTTTGGAGTTTTTGAACTGGTAGAAATTTTTTTTAGGTTTAAAAAATAGTAATGAACTATAAACCTTTGGTTTTGGGAAAAAACTATCAGGTTTGATATCGCAGATCTTATCGATTTCTAATTTCCAATTAGCTAAGATTGTTAATCTTCCATAGTTTGATGAATTAAATTTAGATAATATTCTATCTGCTACTTCCTTTTGAAACA
>CABYNA010000019.1:0-4256 GCA_902520215.1 uncultured Pelagibacteraceae bacterium | reverse complement strand
GCAAGTTATGGTCATATAAGAGATTTGCCGTCAAAAAATGGTTCTGTCAATCCAGATCAAGATTTTAAAATGGAATGGGAAGTTGATAGTTTTTCAAAAAAATATTTAAAAGAAATAACTGATGCGGCTAAAGACTCATCTAAAATTATATTAGCAACTGACCCTGATCGTGAAGGTGAGGCAATTGCTTGGCATGTCAAAGAATATTTGAATGAAAAAAAACTTTTAAAAGATAAAGAAATTGAACGAGTTGTATTTAATGAAATAACCAAAAAAGCTGTTATTCAAGGAATTGAAAATCCTAGGCAAATTGAGCCATTACTAGTCGATGCGTATATGGCTAGAAGAGCCTTGGACTACTTGGTTGGTTTTAATATATCCCCGATCCTCTGGACGAAACTCCCAGGTTCAAAATCTGCAGGAAGAGTTCAATCTGTTGCTTTAAAATTAATTACTGAGAGAGAACATGCAATTGAGTCTTTTAAACCTGAGGAATTTTGGACTTTAAGTATTAAATTTGCTGATACTGCAAATCAAAATTTCACTGCTAGTATTAGTCAACTTGACAACAATAAAATTGAAAAATTTTCATTTAGAAATAAAGAAGAGATAAATAAAGCCATATCAAGTATTAATAAAAAAAAATTTAGTATAACTGACATTTCTAGCAAAATAGTAAATCGTAATCCCTCTGGACCATTTACAACTTCAACTCTTCAACAAACCGCATCAAGTCGACTAGGTTTTGGTGCATCTAGAACAATGCAAATTGCCCAAAAACTTTATCAAGGTATAGAAATGGAAGGTGAAACAATTGGCTTAATTACTTATATGAGAACTGATGGAACTAATTTATCTAAAGATGCTGTTACAAGTTTCAGAAATTATATCCAAAAAGAAATTGGTAATGAATACTTGCCTAAAGATGTTTTGAATTATTCAGGCAAAAAAGCTAAAAATGCGCAAGAAGCTCACGAAGCAATCAGACCTACTGATATTATAAGAACTCCTGAAAGTGTTAAAAAATATCTAAGTACAGATCAAAATAAACTTTATGATCTTATTTGGAGTAGAGCTTTATCTTCTCAGATGGAGTCAGCCAAATTTGATAGAAATACTATCACAATAACGTCAGATAATAATGATACAATTTGTAAAGCCAGTGGATCAGTTTTAAAATTTGATGGTTTCTTAAAGATTTATAATAATCAAAGCAAAGATGATGATGAAAATATTTTACCTGCTGTGTCTAAAGGACCTATTAATATTGAGGCGCTAATAGATGAACAGCATTATACACAACCACCACCAAGATATTCTGAAGCTAGTTTAGTTAAAAAGCTTGAAGAGCTTGGTATCGGGAGGCCTTCTACGTATGCAAGTATTATTTCTACTATTGCTAATCGAGGTTATGCAGAAATATTGAATAAAAGATTTTTTCCTACAGATAGAGGTAAATTAATTTCAGCCTTTTTAGAAAAATTATTCTCAAAATATGTAGATTACAATTTTACAGCAGGATTAGAAGATCAACTTGATGAGATCACTACTGGCAAAGAAAGTTGGATTAAAGTTTTGGAACTTTTTTGGAAAGACTTCAATAATAATGTTTTGGAAGTAAAAGAAAAAAGAACTAGAGAGGTGTTGGATTTACTCAATGATAGTCTAGGTGAATTAATTTTTGATAAGGATAATGAGGGTAATGTAGTAAGAAAATGTCAATTATGTAGTTCTGGAACACTTAGTTTAAAGAATAGTTTCAGAGGTGGCGCTTTTATAGGGTGTTCAAATTATCCAGAATGTAAATTTACAAGACCCTTATCTAAAGCAAAAGCTGCTGCTCAAGCACAATTAGCTGAACCAAAATTTATAGGAAAACATGAAAATGGAAATGATATATATTTGAAAAATGGAAGATTCGGCCCCTACCTTCAATACGAGAAAATCCCCTCTGATTTAGAAGTTGAAAAAAATAGTAAGAAAAAGAAAAAAACTAAAAAATTAAAGTCAGATGTAAATGAACTTTTAAAAAATGTTTCAATACCAAAAGGATTAGAATTAGAGAGTATTAATTTGGAAAAAGCTCAATTTTTATGTTCGCTACCTAAATCTTTGGGAATAAATCCAGATAATCAAAAAGACATTACTTTAAACGTTGGAAGATTTGGTCCTTACTTAAAATGTGAAAATAAATCAGCAAGAATAGAAAATGTAGAGGAAATATTTTCCATAGGTTTAAATAGAGCAATAACACTAATAGCTGAGGCTAAACCTGGTCGAATGTCCTCTTCTATGATAAAAGATTTGGGAGAACATCCTGAGGATAAAAAACCTGTTAGAGTCATGAAGGGTCAGTATGGGCCTTATATAAAATATAAATCACTCAATGCAACTATTCCTGAGGAAAAAGACCCCACTGAATTAACGATGGAAGAAGCTTTAATATTGATTGAGAAAAGAAAAGAATACGATAAGAGTAAAAAATCAAAAGGTAAGAAAAAAAAATGAAAAAAATATTTATAATTTCAATATTTTATTTATTTTCCACAAATATACTAATTGCTGATGAACATAAATGTTCTGGGATGAAAAAACTTTCGAAAGAGTATTTAGCATGTACAGCCAAAAATATTAAAGAAGGTGCTGTCAAAAAGAAAAATCAAGTTAAGGAAGGATCTATAAAAAAAACAAATCAAATTAAAGAAGGTACAAAGAAAATATTTAATAAAGTTAAAACTAAAATCAAAAAAAATTAATTGATTATGAACTTTGAAGATAAAATTAAAGAACTTAATATACAACTTCCTGAAGCGAAAGCACCAGTTGGTAATTATGTTGCAACAAAAATTACAGGAAAAATGTTATTCATATCAGGACAAATTTCTATTGATGATAATGGTGAATTAATTAAAGGAAAAGTTGGTAAAGAATTGGATGTCACGGCTGGTTACAATGCTGCTAAGAGATGCGCTTTAAGTATTATTGCCCAAGTTAAAAAAGCCTGCGACAATGATTTATCAAAAATAAAATCATGTGTGAAATTAACAGGATTTGTAAATTCAACAGATGACTTTATTGATCAACCTAAAGTAATAAATGGCGCATCTGATTTGATAGCTTCAATTTTTGGAGACGCAGGTATGCATACTAGAGCTGCTGTAAGCACAAATAGTTTACCATTAGGTGTTTCGGTTGAAGTAGATGCAATATTTGAGTTAAATTAGATTATTACTTTCCAACGCTGTAATATTTAAATCCTTGGTCTTTAATCTTTGATGAAGAATATATATTTCTCATATCAAAAATCATGAACTTCTTACCTTTAACTAAACTTTTAAAATTAATTGATTTAAAATCATTCCATTCAGTATGAATAATTACAAGATCAGCCCCATGAACAGCATCTTTTATTGAAGTCTTATTAATTACATTTTTAAACTTCATAAATTCAGTTTTATAACCAGTTGGATCAAAATATTTTATAGTTGCTCCTTTTTTTGATAACCATGGTATCATTTTTAAACTTGAGGAATCTCTCATATCATCTGTATTAGCTTTAAATGTAACACCTAAAAAAGTAATTATTTTATTTTTAATTTTCCTATTTAAGATTCTATTAATTCTATCTAGTAAAATTTTAGATCTATTTTCATTTGATTTAATCACTGATTTAACCACTGATAAATTTGTTTTAAATTTATCTGCTGTTGTAATAATGGCTTTTGTATCTTTAGGAAAACAAGATCCACCATAAGCAGGTCCTGCTCTAAGAAATCGACTGCCTATTCTTTTATCCAATCCCATACCTATTGATATATCCTCAACATTAATGTTGGTTTTTTCACATAAATTAGCTATTTCATTAATAAAAGTAATCTTTGTTGCCAAAAAAGCATTAGAGGCATATTTAATCAATTCTGCGGCTCTTCTAGAAGTTTGTAAATAAGAAGCACCCTTAGAAATAAGTGGGCTATAAAGATTTTTTAAAATTCTACCTGCTTTTTTATCATTAGTTCCGATGACGACGCGATCAGGATAAACAAAATCTCTTATTGCTTCTCCTTCTCTTAGGAATTCAGGATTTGAAACAACAGAAAATTTCTTTTTGCTATTTCTTTTAGATAATATTTTTTCAATTTCATCTCCTGTCGTCACGGGAACTGTTGATTTTGTTATGATAATTTTAAATTTATTAATTGAAGAACTTATTTCTTTAGAAACTTTGTAAATTTGACTTAAATCTGCTGAACTGCCGC
>CABYNA010000018.1:0-6291 GCA_902520215.1 uncultured Pelagibacteraceae bacterium | reverse complement strand
AATTATTTTAAATATAAACCATGTGTTTAAATTGAGGTTTTTTGATTATTTCAATTTTTACGTGCACAAAAAGATATTTTTTTTTAAAAAAATATTTTGATTCGCAGGGAGAATCGAATAATTTTTAATTATGGGTGGTAGAGGGAGACTGAAGCCACCCTTTTTTTTAGTACTTCTTATTCTTAATAACTTTATATTCAAAATTTTGAGTTGTTTCATTTACACTAATGAGTTTGGCGCCATTTTTAATATGAAATTTATAAGCCATGTCTGTTAAAGGAGACAAAGTAACTAATCTATTGAGATGATTTGATTTTTTTATTTTGTTAAATACTTCTTTGACAATTAATTTACCTCCTCCTTTTTTTTTAGACCAAACAGTATAGGCAATTGCAATTTTACCTACATTCTGTCCTCTTAGGGTACTCTGTAAATGAGCATCTTGACTCAAAATATCTAGCTCTTCTACAGACTTTGGTATTTCATTCGTATAAGCAAAACACATGACAGCATGGATTTCTCTTTTATACTTAACCCCAAAAATTTTTCTTCCATAACTTCTTCTAAAAGTATTATCAAGTTCTGGTCTTACAGGATCTTCTTTGATATTACATTCTTTCAACTCAACTAACTCTGCGCCTTTAACCCAATCAAAAAAATTACCAATATTTTTACCTAAAATTTGTTTATTTTTTCTTAATCTTGCTTTTATTCTTGGCTTAAATTTCTTAGCTCTCTTTGAATAGTTTTTAATAGAGCCATCTTTCAAATATTTAGCTACAAGTTTTTCTTTAACAACTTTGATAATTTCTCTCATAATTTTAAATTAATCATAAACTAAAATATCTAAATATGAAAATTGTCCCAATAACATAGAGAAAAACTCCAAACATTCTTTGGGCTTTAATTTTACTCATTTTATGTACTGTATTAACTCCTACTCTTGCCATTATAGTTGTTATTGGAATAAATATTAAAAAAGCTGGGATATTTACAAAACCAATGCTTAAGGGCAGACTAACATCTAAATAAAGTCCAGTTGAAAAAAATCCTATTGTACCAGAAACAGAAATAACCCAACCAATAGCAGCGGCACTACCAATAGCTTTTGTAATTGGATATCCAAAAAATCTTAATATAGGAACATTCATCATTGCTCCTGTAATGCCCATAGGTGCGGAAATTGAACCAGATATAAAGCCTAAAACAGCTTTGGGAAAAAAACTAAATCTAGGTTTAATTTTATTTGAATTTTCTTGTTGTAAAAGCAAATAGGCACCAAATATGAAAACAACAATTGAAAAAAAAAGAACTAAATATTTCGTCTTTAAAAAAGCTGCTAAAAAAGATCCAAAAAATACTCCTAAAATAACAAATAATCCAAAAATTTTTAAAACACTAAAGTCTACTGCATTATGTTTTCTATGAGTAATAACGGAAGCTGTTGAGGTAAATATCGTTATGAAAAATGCAGTACCAACAGCTAAGTGCATTGTGTAATCATTAGTAAGATTTAAAAAATCAAATATAAAAAAAAGAAATGGGACTGATATTAAGCCACCTCCTATCCCAAAAAGCCCAGCAAAAAAACCAACTGGTACAGCAGCCATGACCATCAAAATAATCAAATAAAAGTAATTGAGATTTGTAAGGGAGTCGGTCAATTTTTATATTTTTAGTTTATACTTAAATACTCGATAAACGATCGTATTGATACCAAAATTAGAAATACCCCAAAAATTTTACTGAGTAACTTCTTATCAATTTTATGAACAACTTTAGCTCCTATTCGAGCCATAACCATCGTGACAGGAACGAATACTGCAAATCCTAGTAAATTTATGTAACCAACGCTATATGGAGTATTGACATTATCAATTATTTTACCGCCAGCTATCATTGTTATAGTTCCTGTTACAGCAATTAGAAAACCAACTGCTGCTGCTGTACCTATTGATTTTCTAATGTCATATCCAAAAGTCCTCATAAATGGAACCATTAAAGATCCTCCCCCAATACCTAAAGGCACAGATATAAATCCAATAATTACACCGGAAATATTTTTTACAATAGCTGAAATTTGTTTTGGGTTATCTACTAATTTTTCTCTTAAAAAAATAAAAAACAATCCAACCATGAGGGCGAAGATTGAAAAAAATAAAACTAATGTGGGAGTTTTTAAATTCACAGCTAAGAAAGTTCCACCAATAACACCTGCTAAAATAAAAACACCAAATGATCTTACCATTTTAAAATCAACAGCATCATACTCTTTATGAGTCATTGTTGAAATGATTGAAGTGGGAATAATTATTGCAAGTGATGTTCCAACAGAAAGATGCATTCTCGTGACGATATCGAAATCCAAAACAGTAAAAGCATAATAAAGCGCAGGAACCATTACAATACCACCACCCACTCCCAACAGCCCAGCCATGAAACCTGCTCCCGCAGCTGCAACTGCTAAAACAAATAATAAATTTATTAATTCAGCAGTGGCAATTGTTTCCATTAGGAACTTACTTGATTGGCTTTTTCATTATTTTGAACAATAGTCATAATATGTTTTGCCTTTTGAAAATCAGAATCTCTCGCCATCATATTATCACTTAAATATCTTTTCCAATCTTTGGAACCTACCTGTCCATGATATAATCCAACTGTATGTCTCATTATATGATTTACTTTGGTTCCCTTCTTTACTTCATTATCCAAATATTCTAAAAGTTTTTTAACCACTTCTTCTCTTGAAGGATTATTATTTGTTTTAAATATTTCTTTTTCAATTTCGACCAAAAAATATGGATTTTGGTAGATTGACCTACCAATCATTACTCCGTCACAAAATTTCGTGTGATCATTTATTTCGCTTACTTTAGTTATACCACCATTTATAATTATTTCTAAATCTGGATTTGCTTTTTTAATCTCATAAACCATGTTGTAATTTAATTTTGGAATATTCAAATTCTGCTTGGGTGATAATCCAGAAAGCATTGCTTTTCTTGCATGTAAAATAAATGTTTTTGTACCTACGTCTCTTAATTTGTGAACAAAATTATTAAGATATTCAAAATCTTCGACATCATCAAAACCTATACGAGTTTTAGCTGTTACAGGAATTTTACATACTTTGACCATAGAATGAATACATTCCGCTACTAGGTCTGGTTCCTTCATTAGACATGCGCCGAACTTATTTTTTTGAACCTTTTTACTTGGACATCCAAGATTAATATTTATTTCATCATAACCCATGTCCTCTGCAATTTTTGCAACTTCTGCTAATTCATTTTTGTCAGATCCACCAACCTGTAAAGCTAAGGGTTTTTCCTCTGGACTAAATGATAAAATTTTATTTCTATCTCCATGAATTGCAGATTTAGTGGCAACCATCTCTGTATAAAGCATTACATTTTTACTCATTAATCTTAGAAAAAAACGATCGTGCCTATCGGTACAATCCATCATTGGAGCGACTGAAACTTTTCTATTAATTTTTTGTTTAGTATCCAAGTGCTTTACCCATGATTTTATCAGGTAACCATGTAACAATTTCAGGAAAAATACATAGAATTAAAATGGCCAATGCCATAATTATCATGAAAGGAATAGAGCCTTTTAAAATTTCAGATAAACTTACATCCGGGGTAATACCCTTTATAATATAAAGATTTAATCCTACAGGAGGAGTTATCAATCCTATTTCCATATTGATTGTGAATACAATTGCAAACCAATAAGGATCAAATCCTAAAGTTGTTATTACAGGTAACAAAATTGCAGAGGTCATAACAATCACAGCAACCGGAGGTAAAAAGAAACCAGCGATCAAAAGAAATATATTAATTAAAATAAATACAACCCACTTATTTGAACTTAACTCAACCATACTTTGGGCTAAAGACTGAGTTACGTAAAGTTGTGAAAGAGTGAATGCAAAAAGATAAGAAGCTGCAATAATAAACATTATCATTACACTTTCCTTCATTGATACTTTAACAATATTCCAAATCTTTTTTGGTTGATAAATTTTGTAAACAACAGCTATCAAGACAAAAACTAAGAACGCTCCAACACCAGATGCTTCCGACGGAGTTGCAACCCCACCATATAAAACATATAAAACTCCTGCAATAATTGCTAGGAATGGAAGAATTCTTGGTAATACCTCAAGTTTTTCTTTTAATGTTGGCTTTACCCTGTTTCGTAAAGCTTTTGCAGCATCTTTATCTATAAAATAACTATGGATAAGTGCCCAAATTGCAAACATTCCTGCCAGCATGAAACCTGGCACCAATCCACATAAAAACAATCTTCCAATTGATGTTCCAGTTGCAATTCCATAAACAATTAAAACAATGCTTGGAGGTATTAAAACTCCTAGTGTTCCACCAGCTGCTATCGTTCCAGTAGCTATTTGATCTGAATACCCTCTTTTTCTCATTTCGGGTATTCCCATAGTTCCAATAGCGGCACATGTTGCGGGACTTGATCCACTTAATGCAGCAAAAATTGAACACGCTCCTATATTAGAAATAACCAGTCCACCCGGAACTCTCCAAAGCCATCTATCTAATCCTGTGTATAAATCTTTACCTGCGGGAGAATTGGCAACAGCCATTCCCATTAAAATAAACATTGGTATTGAAAGTAAAACAAATGAATTTAAACCAGCAAAGAATGTTTCAGCAAAAACATCAAGCATTTGAAAACCTTCAAATGATACTAAAAGAACTATCGATACAAAACTCAAACCAAAAGCAATTGGAATTCCAGAAAAAAGCACTAGCAAAGTAAAAACTGCAACGATTAAAGCTATTATTAATGGGTCCATTAATTATAATCCTTATCGTCAGTGAGTTTAATAATTTCAGCTATATATTGAAGAATCATTAGTATAGCACCTAAAGCCATTGAAGAATATGGTATCCATAAAGGTGGATCCCAAACAGTCCCTGTTGAATAATTTTTTGTAAATGCTTCCTCAACCATTAAAAATCCAAAATAAAATAAAATTAGAAAAAATAATAAACTTAATAATGAAGTAAAAATTTTTAATCGAATGATATTTTTTTTGGATAAGAAATCATAAATCCATTCCATACTAACGTGAGCTTTTTCACTAAGTACATACACACTTCCAATGAAAGTTGATGCGACTAATAACATGGTAACTAATTCTGTTTGCCAAGTAATTGCTCTTTGAAAAAAATATCTCTCAAAAACTAGCTCTACAATAACTAAAATTGATAAGAGCAAAGCTAATACTGCAAAAGCACCACAAGCTTTTGCTATTAAATCACAAAATTTAAGATATTTTTTTTTCATAAAAAAAACCCCTATTTAATAAGAATAAATAGGGGTTCTTTATATATTATTTTATTTAACTGCTAAAGCCATTTCCATCAGCTTATCGCCACCTGGAACTTTATCAGCAAATGCCTTGTGAGATGATTTTTTTGCAATCTCTACCCACGCCGCATGATCTTTTTCATTCATGTATACTAATTTAACACCTGCAGCTTTATAAGCTTCTTCAAACTTTTTATCTAAGTTTTCAACTTGAGCTGTCATGTATTTTTCAGCAACTTTTCCTGCTTTCATCAAAGCTTTTTGCTGCTTAGAATTTAGAGCATCAAAAGACTTTTTTGACATCAGAATTGGCTCATACATAAACCATAATCCAAATTTTCCTGGAGGTGTTGCGCATGAAACTTGTTCATAAATTTTGTAACTGACAAAACTTCCTGAGCTAGTATTTGCACCTGTTAATACACCTGTTTGTAAACCAGTATAAATTTCGGATGATGGCATACTTTGTATACCTGCTCCTGCAGCTTCTAACATTTGGTTAAATGCTTTACCAGCAGCTCTCATCACTTGTCCTTTTGCGTCGCTAGGATTTTTAATACATTTTGTTTTTGAAGCAAAACCACCACCTAACCAAGCATCAGATAAAACTACAACACCAGCATCATTAATGATTTTTTTAATTTCAGTCATCATTGGACCTTTATTAAATCTTAATGCGTGATCATGATTTTTTACAGTTCCTGGCATTAACGTTGCATCAAATTCCGGATGAAACTTAGATGCATATGCTAAAGGAAAAGCAGAAATATCTAACTGACCAGTTGTCATAGGCTTCCACTGTTCTTTTGGTTTATATAATGATTTAGCTGGATAAATTCTGATATCTATTCCAACATTTGCTTTTTTAACCTCGTCAGCAATGATTTGAACCATTTCATGACGTGGATCATAAGATCCATCAGCTCTTGGAGTACC
>CABYNA010000017.1:0-8759 GCA_902520215.1 uncultured Pelagibacteraceae bacterium | reverse complement strand
CTTTTTACTTTTTGTCTCGTAAGTTTGTAAAATTAATTCTTTTAAGTTAGAAACATTGCCCTCTGCAGCTACTGTGTTTTGAAATCCTGATGATCTAGCCTTTTTCTCAGTTAAATTACCAACACAAAAACATTTGATATTTTTGTCTATGTTATTTTGATCTAAATATTTCACTGCATTAGCACTGGTAAAAATAATTCCTCCATATTCAGAAAATTTAATTTCCTCATAATTAACCTTTTCAATATTAATCAGTGGGATGTGCGAAACTTGATGACCTAATGATTTAAACTTTAAAATCATTTCTGAACAATCTTCAAGTGGTCTTGTTAATAAAATATGCATATTATTTTTTGTAATAATTATTTGATTGCATTTTTAAATTCTGCCCAATTTGTTTGCCTATCTCTTTAAATTTATCAATTTGGCCAGATTTCTTTTCATAAAACCTTTGAGAGCCATCTATTGAAAAAAGTTCTGCCTCAACTACAATTGTATCATTTTCTATTTTTGAATAAACGCCTATTGCTGTTTCACAATCTCCCTCTAAAACTTTAAGTACATTTCTCTCAGCATGAGCTCTTTTATAGGTTTCTTCATGATTTACTTTTTTTAAAATTGAAATAATTTCTTTATCTGCATCACGACATTGGAGTGCAATTATTCCTTGTCCAGCACTTGGTATGATTTCTTGTGCTGAGAAAATTTCAGCTATTTCATTTTCAAGATTCAAATTTTTAATCCCTGCATAAGACAAAATTATTGCATCATAATTTCCATCTTTTAGTTTTTTAATTCTAGTATCCACATTACCTCTAATTATTTTGCATGTTAGATCAGATCTTAATTTTTTAATTTGAAATTCCCTTCTAAATGAAGATGTTCCTATAATTGATTTCAGCTTAAGATCATTTAATTTTTTCTTATCCTTCGTTATCAAAATTTCTCTTGGATCATTTCTCTCTAAAAAACAGTCTGTTTTAAGTCCGCTAGTTTCTGTTGCTGGCATATCTTTTAATGCATGTACTGCAATGTCGATACTTTTATTCTCTAGCTCTTTTTCAATTTCAGTTGAAAACAATCCTTTGCCACCTATATCAGACAACCTAGTATCTTTAACTTGATCACCTTTTGTTGAAATAGATTTAATTTCAATATCATTTGTATCTAAAGTAGTTTTTTTAATAATTTGTTCTTTAGCTTTTTGAGCATACAACAATGCTAATTTACTACCTCTTGAACCTATGATAATTTTTTTAGTCATAAATAAATTTATTTCTTTCTTGTATTGGAAATGTACAATTATTAAAAACTATTTGTATGAGTAAAAAACCCTTAATTCTTGGAATTGAAACTAGTTGTGATGAAACAGCTGCCTCGGTTATAACTGAGAATGACCAAGGGAAACCTATAATTTTATCAAACATTGTCTCTAGCCAAACTGATGTCCACAAAGAATTTGGAGGTGTAGTTCCAGAGTTAGCGGCCAGATCACATATCGAAAAAATAGATTTAATCGTGAAAAAAGCTTTGGATGATAGTGGAATAAAAATCAAAGATATTGATGCAGTAGCTTCAACTGCAGGTCCTGGTCTAATAGTTTGTTTGTCAGTGGGCTTAAGCTTTGGGAAAGCTTTTGCCTCTTCAATAAACAAGCCTTTTATAGCTGTAAATCATTTAGAAGGACATGCATTGAGTCCAAAATTAGTTTCAAACTTAAATTATCCTTACCTCCTGCTATTAATTTCGGGTGGTCATTCACAATATTTAAATGTTCAAGGTCTTGGAAAATATAAAAGACTTGGAACAACTATTGACGATGCACTAGGTGAAGCTTTCGACAAAACTGCAAAACTTTTAGGAATAGAATTTCCCGGCGGGCCCCAAATCGAGCTTTGGGCAGAAAAAGGCGATCCAAATTCTTATGATCTACCAAAACCTATTATAAATAAGGGTGGTTGTAATTTGTCATTTGCTGGTCTTAAAACTGCAATCCTGAAGATAAGTAAAACCATTAAAACAGAGCAAGAAAAATTTAATTTGGCAGCTTCTTTTCAAAAAACAATTGAAGAAATATTGAAAAAAAAAACCAAAATTGCTTTTAATGAATTTGAAAAACAAAATGCTATGCAAGATAAAATTTTTGTTGTTGCGGGTGGTGTAGCAGCAAATAAAAAAATAAGATCTATGTTGATAAACTTGTGTAAAGAAAATAATTATCAAAGTGTTTTTCCACCAATTGAAATATGTGGAGACAATGCTGCAATGATAGCAATGGTAGGTTTGGAAAAGTATAAATTAAAACTATTTAATAAACTAGATCATCCAGCAAAACCAAGATGGCCCTTAGATGAAAATGCATTATTTTTAAAAGGTGCTGGGGTTAAACTTTAATGCAATATTGGTTACTTAAGTCAGAACCTGACGTTTGGTCAATTGATCAACAAAAAAAAGCTGGTATTAAAGGTGCTCCTTGGGATGGAGTAAGAAATTATCAAGCTGCCAAAAATTTAAAATCAATGAGAGAAGGAGATCAATGTTTTTTCTATCATTCGAACATTGGAAAGGAAATTGTTGGTATTGTTGAAGTTATCAAGGAAGCATATTCAGACAAGACAGATAAATCTGGTCGATTTGTTGCTGTTACAGTAAAGTTTCTAAAAAAATTAAATAAGCCAGTAAGTCTTGAGGATATTAAGAAAAACAAGCAATTAAGCCATTTATCACTTATTAAACAAAGCAGACTATCAGTAATGCCAATAGATTCTAAAAGCTGGAAAATTTTAAATAACATGGGTAAGATTTAGAAATAATATTTATGCCTAAAAAGAAGAAAAAATCTAAATCAATAAAAAAAACCTCAAAAAGAAAGAAGGGTAAAAAAAGAAAAAAAATTCTTAAAAGAAAAAAAAAGATTAGAAGTAAGATTAAAAAAGTTAAAATTAATAACGAAGGCTCAACTCAAGAACTAATTTTTAAACCAAAACCAGAGTGGGTGAAAAGTGGTTTGATTAATAAATCTCAATATCAGAATAAATATACTGACTCTATTAAGAACAATAATGCTTTTTGGAAAAAAGAAGGAAAAAGAATTACATGGATAAAACCATATAAAAAAATTAAAGATGTGAAGTATAGTAAAGATGAAGTTAAAATAAAATGGTTTGAAGATGGAACTTTAAATGCCTCTGCTAATTGTATTGATCGACATTTAAAAGATAAAAAAGATAAAACAGCTATAATTTGGGTAGGTGATGATCCTAAGGATACTCAAAAAATTTCTTATAAACAACTACATCAAAAAGTTTCAAAAGCAGCTAATGGTCTAAAAAAATTAGGGATACAAAAAGGAGACAGAGTAACAATATATTTAACGATGATACCCGAGCTGGCTGTTTTAATGTTAGCTTGTGCAAGAATAGGAGCCATACATTCTATAATATTTGGAGGGTTTTCAGCAGAGTCTATTTCTGGAAGAGTAAATGATTGTAAATCAGAATACATTATAACAGCTGATGAGGGTGTTAGAGGTGGAAAAACAATTCCATTAAAAGCAACAACCGATGAAGCATTAAGTAATTGTCCTGATGTTAAAAAATGTATTGTTGTCAAAAGAACAGGAAACTATGTTTATTGGGATGACGACAGAGATGTTTGGTATCATGATCTAGTTAAAGATGTACCAAGTCATTGTGAACCTGAGGAAATGAATGCTGAAGATCCTTTATTTATTCTTTATACGTCTGGATCTACAGGTAAACCGAAAGGTGTGTTACACACAACGGGTGGGTACATGGTTTATGCTTCCATGACTCATCAATACATATTTAACTATAAGCCTAAAGATATTTATTGGTGTACTGCAGACATAGGTTGGGTAACAGGTCATAGTTATATTATTTATGGACCCTTATCTAACGGAGCTACTACAATAATGTTTGAGGGAGTACCAAATTATCCGGACAGCTCAAGATGGTGGCAGATTGTTGATAAATATAAAGTTAATACTTTTTATACTGCTCCAACAGCTATCAGAGCCCTTATGCGAGAGGGTGATGATCCAGTAAATAAAACATCTCGAAGATCCCTAAAATTATTGGGTACAGTCGGAGAGCCTATAAATCCAGAGGCTTGGATGTGGTATTACAAAACAGTTGGAAACTCAAAGTGTCCAATCGTAGATACCTGGTGGCAAACAGAGACAGGCGGAATTTTAATTGCGCCTCAAACAGGAGCTATACCTTTAAAACCTGGATCAGCAACAAAACCTTTTTATGGAATTAAACCTGTTCTTGTCGATAAAGATGGAAAAGAAATTAAAGGTGCAGGAGAAGGGAGACTTTGTATAGCTCAGTCTTGGCCAGGTCAAATGCGAACTGTTTATGGCGATCATCAAAGATTTATTGATACTTACTTTTCTCAATTTGATGGAAAATATTTTACAGGGGATGGGTGCAGACGAGACAAGGATGGATATTACTGGATCACTGGACGAGTAGATGATGTAATTATTGTATCAGGACACAACTTGGGTACTGCTGAAATTGAAAGTGCTTTTGTTGCTCATCCTAAAGTTGCTGAAGCTGCTGTGGTTGGTTATCCACATGACATTAAAGGAAATGGACTATATTGTTATGTAACTCTTAATGCAGGTGAGACTGAGACAGGAGATCTTGAAAGAGAACTAAAATTATGGGTTAGAAAACAAATAGGTCCATTAGCAACTCCTGACTTGATTCACTTTACTCCAGGGCTTCCAAAAACAAGATCTGGAAAAATAATGAGAAGAATTCTTAGAAAGATTGCAGCTAATGAACATGGTCAATTAGGTGATACTACTACTTTAGCTGATCCAAGTGTTGTTGATAGTTTAGTTGACAATAGAAAAAATACTTAGAAACCTAATCTTTCTTTAAATTCCTTTTTAACAACATCCCATTTGAGAATGACCGAATTCAAAACTATTTTACGATCTAAAGTTTTTAGCTCCTCAGCAATTGGAGCCCACTTATATAAAGATAATGCACTAGGATTAAAAGGGAGATCACTATGATAAGTATCCCAATTCATTTTCTCAAATCTTTCATCAAAATTTTTTTTGGTGTTTTCGATAATATCTAAAGGCATTTTGTTTGAAATTTCATCATCTAGAATTTTAAAAAAAATTTCTTTAGCCCTATTGGTTTCTTCATAGTTTGTAGTTGCTTTTAAATAAGAGAAGGTAAAAAACGTAAGATCTTGCAAAGCCACAGCATAGATATTCCACTTAGCTAAATTAACTGACTTCATAAATTCATCATTTTCAAAATGAAGAACATACCTAGTGCCCATCCTGGTCTTTAAATAACCATACAAAGTAACTTGTGACACCCAAGCTGATTTTGTTTGAATAAAATCCTCTAATTCATCTAATGACTTTATTTTTTTTTTAGGGATAAATGCTTTAAAAAGGGCAAATAGATAGATCTTGAAGTCCCTCAAGGTAAGATCTTTCCAGGTAAGTTTATATTTTCCCATAAAATAAGCTATTTTTGATAGTTATAACCCAAAAATCGGACTAATTTGAGCAATTTTAACACTTTAAATCTCTTCGATAATGGTTATGGTTTTTGCCAGTTATAACTAAAAAGAGAGAGGTATAAATGTCAAAACAAGAACAACACTGGGAAAAATCCAGAGGTTTGCTATTCATGACACTAGCAATCTGGTTTGTATTCTCAATTGGCATCTTCTTATTCGGGGCTGAAATGAATGAAGTTACGGGACCATTTGGTTATCCGTTAACTTATTGGTTCACTTGTCAAGGTTCTCTTGGTGCTTTCGTAATCCTAATTTTCTGGTTTGCGAACAGGCAGGAGAAAATTGATGAAGAGTTCGGCTTCTCAGAAAGAGGGGATGACTAAATGATTAAAGGTAATTTTATAGACAATTTACCTAAGGTTTATGGAATCTATACAGGTGGTTTTTTAGCTTTCATAATCATTATGTCAATTGCCGAGCAGATGGGTATGACTGCGAAAACAATCGGAATTTGTTTCGTTGCTTTCACAGTAGCCATTTATGCTATAATTGGTTATCTATCACGTACAGCTCAAGCTGATGCTTATTACGTAGCTGGAAGACAAGTGCCAACTGTATTCAACGGAATGGCAACTGCAGCAGACTGGATGTCTGGTGCATCATTCGTTGCAATGGCAGGAGGTATTTACTTCAAAGGTTACGGATATATGGCACTACTTGTAGGTTGGACTGGTGGATATGTATTAGTTGCATCTTTATTAGCACCTTACTTAAGAAAATTTGGTTGTTACACAGTTCCAGATTTTATTGGTACAAGATATGGTGGTAATTTAAGTAGATTCATGGCGGTAGTAGTTTTAACTGTCGCATCATTTACTTATGTGACTGCACAAATTAACGCTACAGGTACTATTGCATCTGTTGCACTTGATATTCCATTCCAATACGCAGTTTATGTTGGATTAGTAAGTATCTTACTATGTTCAATGTTAGGTGGTATGAGAGGAGTAACTTGGACACAGGTTGCGCAATATATTGTACTAATCATAGCTTACTTATTACCAGTATTCTGGATCAGTAACAAAATGGGTGCGGGTTTCTTCCCACACTTTATGTTAGCTGATGAAGTATCAAGAATTGCTGAATTAGAAGCTCAGTTTGGTTTTGTGAAAAACTCTGCTGAAAATCTAAAAGAGGTGCCAAAAGGTTTGGCTGGTATAACTAAAGCTCACTCAGCGGTGAATGCAACGCCTTGGGCGTTTATTTCATTAGCACTAGCGATGATGATGGGAACAGCTTCATTGCCTCACGTGATGATGAGATATTTCACTACTCCAAGTGTAAAAGCAGCTAGAAAATCAGTAGGTTGGTCTTTATTCTTTATCTTCCTACTTTATTCTTCTGCTCCAATGTTAGCGACACTATCTAAGTTGTCATTGATTGATCCAACATTACCAACAGGTATTATTGGTAAATCAATTACAGAAGTCCAAGCGATAGATTGGTATCAAAACTGGAACCAAGCAAACTTAATGTTTGTAAGCGACTTTAACGGTAATGGAACTCTTGAATTAAATGAGTTTTTCATGGGTGGTAAAGCCGTTGTGTTAGCAACTCCGGAAATAGCTGGATTACCATACGTAATCTCAGGTCTAGTTGCTGCTGGAGGTATGGCAGCTGCCATGTCAACAGCTGATGGTTTGATTCTAGCAATTGCAAACGCAATCTCACACGATGTTTATTATAAAATCATCGATCCAAAAGCTGAGACTGCTAAGAGACTAGTTGTTGCAAGGGTACTACTTGTAGTAATTGGTTTTGCTGGAGCAACTATTGCGGCTCTTGAGATTCAAGGTATCTTAGGTTCAGTCATCTGGGCTTTTGACTTTGCGATGTCAGGATTATTCTTCCCACTTGTACTCGGTGTATGGTGGAAGAGAGCTAACAAAGAAGGTGCTATAGCTGGTATGTTCTTAGGATTAGTTTCTGGTGCTGCTTACCTAATTTGGGTAAGAACAGGTGGAAGTGGATTCCTAGGTATTACACAGTTAACATTTGGTATCTTTGGTTCAGCTGTCAGCTTAGTAGCTATGGTTGTTGTAAGTCTAATGACTTCAGCACCAAATGCTGCAACGCAGAAAATGGTTGATGAGGTTCGAATACCATCAGGTAAATCGATCCTTGGCAAACAACACTAAATAATTATTTTAAGGGGCGATTAATTTCGCCCCTTTTAATTCAAGTCTTTTTCCAATATAAATTCTTAAATGTCGGCTAATTTTCACCCAATGGTGTACATCATTGATTACATACTTGGGGTAATCATGTGGACATTAATTGGTAGAGTTGCAATGAATATTTTCCAAAAAGAAGACTCTCAATTTTTTTTTATGAAAGTATTCGTAAAATTTACCAATCCATTACTACGTATTTTTAAACCAATTACACCCGAATTTATTATTCAACCGATAGTTCCACTGTATGTTGCTTGGTTTTTCTTTATGATAAGATTTTATTTAATGCCATGGATTTTGGGATATTCTGTCATGGGAATGTTATCTTTTCCTTTGGAAAGTGAAATTTCTAGACAAATTTATCAATTTTTTAATTCAATTAAATTTTAAAAATTGGTACTAGTAATTTAGTTATCAATGAAAAAAATACAAATATCACCTTCAATCTTATCTGCTGATTTTAGTCAATTAGGAAACGAAATAAAACGTTTGGAAGACGCTGGGGCTGACATGATTCATGTAGATGTGATGGATGGGCATTTTGTTCCAAATTTAACCATCGGGCCTCCAGTTATAAAAGCATTAAAAAAACAATCATCAATGATATTTGATGTCCATTTAATGATTTCTCCAGTACACAAATATATCGATGCATATTCTGATGCTGGTGCAGATATTATTACTATTCATCCAGAAGCTACAGACGATCTAAGTTCATCTATTTCAAAGATAAAACAATTAAATAAAAAGGTTGGGGTATCTTTAAATCCTGAAACTAAAGTTGATGTAATTAGAGAACACTTGAACAAAATTGACTTAGTTTTAATAATGAGTGTTAACCCCGGTTTTGGTGGTCAAAAATTTATGCCAGAAGTTTTAGTAAAAATTAAAGAACTTAAAGAAATACAGAAAACTCAAAATCTCAATTTTGATATTGAAATTGATGGAGGTATTAATTTTGATAATTCAAAAGAGGCAATAGAGGCAGGAGCAAATATACTCGTT
>CABYNA010000016.1:0-9040 GCA_902520215.1 uncultured Pelagibacteraceae bacterium | reverse complement strand
GCATTGAATATATTTTGAGGAGTGTAATCCAGAAGATAAAACAAAATGTCCCTCTAATAATGCATTAGTTTTTCTTAAAATATCTAAGGATTTTTTGTGTGAAAGCATTTCTTTTATCTTCGTGTCTAATTATCTTAAATTTTATACCTTTTTGTTTTAGCTCTGCAATAAAATTAGTGAAATTTTTTAAATCCCTTATGATTAATTGAAATTTAAAATTTATATAGTTGGGGTTTTTACCTGCCATCACGAGGTTTGAAATATTAAGTTTATGCTCTCCGATTAACGAACTAACATTACCAAGCTGACCGGGTTTATCTGGTAAAGATATCCATAAAGTAGTATTGTACTTTTTTACTCTTTCCTCTTTTCTTTCTCCTTTTTCATGCCAATAACGTCTTATAGCTGCCCTTGCTTTTCCTGTTTTTGTTATTGGGATCCAATGCAATGATGGTGAATGATTTTTAGAGGTAATAATTTTAACTCGATCTCCATTTCTTAAAATAGATTGGAGTTCACTTTTATTACCATTAATTTCACATCCGATTGCAGTATCTCCTATTTTAGTATGCACGGCATATGCAAAATCAATTGGAGTGGCATCTTTTGGTAATTTAATAACTGATCCTTTTGGTGTAAAGCAAAATACATTTTCTTGGAACATTTGTAGTTTTGTATATTCATATGAATGTTCTGGATTTTCATTTTTTTCAATTATTTCTACTAAATCTTTTAACCAGTCATATTCTTTCCAAGTTAAAGAATTAAATTTCTCAGAAGATTTATATTGCCAGTGTGAAGCAATACCCCTTTCAGCGAAATCATGCATTTCCGTTGTTCTAATTTGAATTTCTATGGGTTTTTTATTAGATCCAATAACTGCTGTATGAATTGATTTATAACCATTAATTTTAGGTGAAGAGATATAATCTTTGAATTTGCCAGGTATACAATTGTATTCTTTATGTATTATCCCTAAAGTTTTGTAACAATCATCAATATTTTTTAAAATTATTCTAAATCCAATAATATCAGTTATTTGCTCAAGAGAAACTCGTTTCTTTTGAACTTTTCTCCAAATTGAAAAAGGTGTTTTGCCTCTTCCATAAATTTTAGATTGTATATTATTATCATTTAACAAAGTGCTTATTTCATTAGAAAGAGATTCGAAAATATCTTTTTTGTCAGATTTGATTTCATCTAATCTATTTTGAATTAGTGTTCTTGCATCATTATTCAAAACTTCAAAAGATAAATCTTCTAGCTCATCACGAATTCTATGCATTCCCATTCTATCAGCTAATGGTGCATATATTTCCATTGTCTCTTGTGCAATTCTTTTTCTTTTATCTTCTTTGGTGATAGCTTTTATCGTTCTCATATTATGTAAACGATCTGCAATTTTAACTAACAAAACTCTTATATCTTTTGAGGTAGCTAAAATAAGTTTTCTAAAGTTTTCTGCTTTTGAGTTTGTGGTTGCGGTGTTTTCAAAAACTGAAATTTTTGTAACACCATCAACTAAATCTGCAACCTCTTCACCGAATTCTCCTTTAATTGTCTCGTAAGTAGCGTAGGTATCTTCGATTGTATCATGTAATAAACCAGTAGTAATAGTAGCGCTATCTAATTTAAGATCTGTTAGGATATTTGCGACTTCTATTGGATGTACTGAATATGGGTCACCTGAAGCTCTCTTTTGATTACTATGTGCTTTAACAGCGAAATCATAAGCTTTATTCAGTTTTTCAGGGTTTAAAAATTTGTTATAAATTTTTACTTTATTTATTAAATCTTCAGAATTAAGCATTCAAACACTATATCACTAAATTAAATTTGTTTAATAGACCTAATGTCTCTATTTTTTAATGATAATAATAGTTTTTTTATAGAATGTTTTGAAACTGGATGTTTCCAATTTTTATCTATCTCAAATAATGGAAAAAGGACGAAATTTCTTTTATGCATTCTTGAATGAGGTAGATTTAATTCACCTTTCATTTTTTTTCTATTAAAATCAATTATATCAATATCGCACTCTCTAGGAGCATTTCGAAGTCTTTTCTTTCGTCCCAGGCTTGTTTCAATAGTTTTACAAACACTTATTAATTCAAAAGGTGATAATTTAGTTAGAACCTTAACTACAACATTATAAAATTTAGGATTGTTATTATCAGGCCACGACAAACTCTCATAATAGCTTGATGATTTTACTATCATAATATCATTAAGAATTAATTTTGATTTAGCTAATTCAATATTATTGATTTTGTTTCCTAGATTAGAACCTATGCCTAAATAGACAAGATTAACTTGATTTTCTAATATATCTTGCTCTATCACGATTCCAGTCTCTTTGTTTTTTTACTGCTCTTTTATCAAATTGTTTCTTACCCTTGGCTACAGCTAACTCTAATTTTGCTTTTCCTTTTTTGAAATACATTTTTGTAGGTACTATTGTGAGCCCATCTCTTTGCATTTTTCCAATTAGTTTATTAATTTCTCTCTTATTTAATAATAATTTTCTTTCATCGGTTGGATTATGGTTTGAATAACTAGCTTGTTTATAAGATGCAATATGTGAATTTATCAAGACTATTTCACCTTTTTTTTCGATTGCGTAAGAATCTGCTATGTTAACTTTACCATTACGAATTGATTTTATTTCAGAACCTTTTAAGACAATACCTGCTTCAAACAAATCCTCAAAAAAATAATTGAAACTAGCTTTTTTATTAAGACAAATTATTTTTAAACCACTATTGGTTTTTTTTTTCATTAAACTAGTTTTGCAGAATGAAGTGCTTTTTTAACGATATCCTTAGTTTCAGCTGTCACTTTTACAAGTGGTAGTCTTACATTATCATCACAAAGATTTAATAATTTTGCTGCATATTTTACTGGACTTGGATTACTTTCGACAAACATTGCATGATGAAGAGGTTGTAATATTTTATCAATTTTTTCAGCCTCTTTAATTTCATCGTTATTTTCAGATTTTGATAATTTTTGAAAATCAGAACAAAGTTTCGGAGCAATATTTGCAGTAACACTTATAGCTCCCACTCCACCTCTTTTATTAAATTCTAAAGCATTATCGTCGTTACCAGTTAATTGAATGAATTCATTTCCCATCTTTTTTAAAGTTTGTTCAACCCTATTTAGGTCTCCAGTTGCATCCTTAACACCAATAATATTTTTCAATTCAAATAATCTTGCCATAGTATCAACTGACATATCAATAACCGATCTACCAGGAATATTATAAATTATTATAGGTATTCCACATTTGTCATTTATTGCCTTATAATGTTGGTATAAGCCTTCTTGTGTTGGCTTGTTATAATAAGGTGTTACAATAAGAGCGCCTGTAGCTCCAATTTTTTCTGCATGAGTTGTAAGTGAAATGGCCTCCTCTGTAGAGTTCGATCCTGTACCTGCAAAAACTGGTAATTTTCCATTACTTTCTTTTACACATAACTCAATAACTCTTTCATGTTCATCATGACTTAAAGTTGGTGACTCACCAGTTGTTCCTGCTGGAACTAATCCATTAGTCCCATTTTGGATATGAAAATGAATTAAATTAATATATGTCTCATCATCAAGTTTTTCATTTTTAAACGGGGTGACTAAAGCAACATTTGATCCTTTAAACATAAATACTTATAACATACATTGTAGATTCATATAGTAAAAGATTATGATTAAAAAAATCTTATTTTGGATAGTATTGATTAATTTATTCGGTCTACAAACTATAGCTCAATCTGACATAATCCCATTAAAAAAACCTATCCAATCTGATGAGCTAACACAAAAAAAATTATTAATAGATGTGCTAAAACCCTTACCCAAACCAATACCAAAAATAGTAACAAAAGAGATAGAAAAAGAAATTGAGTCTAAGCCAGAAAAGAAGATAAGTGGACTGATACTTCCCAAAAAAAAACCTTTAATTGCTGGAACAAAAAAAACAACAGAAATAAAGATATCAAAATATTATCGTAAAAAAGATTTTGCATTAGCAAAAAAAGCAATTTCCGAAATGAAAAAAGCTAGTTGGACAGCTGCAATTAAAACTGCAAAAAGAGCTAAAGATAAATCTATATATGACTTTATTCAATGGAGGCATTTACTTACAAAGGGAAATCAAGCTTCTTATTATGATTATAAAACATTCATAGACTCAAATGAAGATTATCCTAGAATTGGAAGAATAAAATATTTAGCAGAGCATAAACTTTCTACAGAAAAAGTTAGTCCACAAAAAATTATAGAATGGTTTGGTCCTACGGAACCTTTAAGTGGTTTTGGCAAAATGATATTGGGTGAAAGTTTTATTCTTAGTGGTAATAAGGAAAAAGGAATAAGACTTATTAAAGAAGGCTGGATATCAGCTGAATTATCTAAAGCAGATTTAAGATTTTATCGTAAAAAATTTAAAAAGTACCTTAATGCAGAAGATTATATTAAACGTGCAGAATATCTTGCTTGGAATAACAAATATTGGGACTTAAAACGAATGTTAAGATATTTACCTAAAGATTATGAACTATTATATACAGCCAGACAACTATTGATGAGTAAATCGTACGGTGTCGATAATGCTATCTCTAAAGTTCCATCAAATCTTAAAAATGATGCCGGTTTAAATTACGATAGATTAAAATGGAGAAGAAAAAGAGGAAGAGTTGATAGTTCTGTTGAAATTCTTTTAAAGATAAAAAATACAAAAGATTACTTGGTTCGTCCTGATAAATGGTGGATAGAAAGAGAAATAATTTCTAGATCATTAATATATAAAAAAAAATATGAATTAGCTTATAAAATTGCAAGCAACCATGGAATGAATGATGGACCTGAATTTGCTGCTGCAGAGTGGATGAGTGGTTGGATTGCATTAAGTTTTTTAGATGATCCAGTATTAGCCAAAGAACATTTTGAGAATTTTTATAATAATGTTGGATACCCTATCAGTACAGCAAGAGGCGCATACTGGTTAGGTAAAACTTATAAAAAACTTGGTAATAAAGATTTATCATATAAATGGTTTAAAGAAGCAACAAATTATTTAACCACTTACTATGGTCAATTGGCATTTATGGAAATTAGTCCAAATGAAAAATTTGAGCTTTCAAAAGACATGATTATTAAAAAAGAATATCGTGATTATTTTTTTAAAAAAGATTTAGTCAAATTGATATATTTACTTGATGAACTAGATGAAGATAAATATGCTAAGCATATACTAAGACATTTAGCTAATGATGATGTTAGTAGTGGTAGTGAGGTTTTGGCAGCTGAACTTGCAACAAATATAGAACGATTTGATTTTGCAATTCAGATTTCTAAAATAGCATCCTATGAAAAAAGATTTCACAACAAATATAATTACCCAATTATAAGCACACCCAAATATATTAATGGTAGAAAAATTCCAGATAATGCTTTCATTCTTTCAATCATTAGACAAGAGAGCGAGTTTGATTTAAGTGCCAATAGTCATGCTGGTGCAAAAGGGTTAATGCAACTAATGCCTTACACTGCTAAACTAGTTGCTAAACAAGCAAAACTTCCTTATTCGAAATCTAGGCTAACTACTGATGCAGAATATAATATTAATTTAGGATCACATTATATAGCAGGATTAATTCTTGAATATGACGGTGCTTATCCATTTGCAGTGGCTGCTTACAATGCTGGACCAAAAAGAGTTCGTTATTGGAAAAAGATAAACAAAAATCCTCAAAAAAATCAAATTGATTATATCGACTGGATTGAATTAATTAAATTTAAAGAAACTAGAAATTATGTCCAAAGAGTATTAGAAAACTACAATGTTTATAGATATGTGCTTGAACAACAGCCAATCGCAATGAAAGATTTTTTTAAGAATAATCCCTTGTTTTAATGATGGCGGAAGAGGAGGGATTCGAACCCTCGGTACAAGTTTCCTCGCACGGTCATTTAGCAAACGACTGGTTTAAGCCTCTCACCCACTCTTCCAAGAAATTTGTCGCCTTTGATTGTATTGAATAATCAACATTAATAAAGTAATTATTCATTAATTATGAAAAATAAGTATTCAATATTTTCGCTTATTAAAAATGCTTTTTCTTATCATGAAAATTGGGGAAAGGCATGGAAAGACCCTGGGCCAAAAAAAGAATATGATGTGGTAATTATTGGTGGCGGCGGCCATGGTTTAGCAACAGCCTACTATCTGGCAAAAAAACATAATATGAAAAATATTGCTGTTGTTGAAAAAGGTTGGATTGGTGGTGGGAACACAGGAAGAAACACTACAATTATAAGATCTAATTATTTATGGGACGCAAGTGCTGGTCTTTATGATCACGCTCTTAAAATATGGGAAGGCCTTTCTCAAGAATTAAACTACAATGTAATGTTTAGTCAAAGAGGTGTAATGAATCTTGCTCATAATCTTCAAGATGTAAGAGATCTTAAAAGAAGAACCCATGCTAACAGACTTAATGGTATTGATGCAGTATATTTAAATACTGAAGAAGTTAAAAAATTTTGTCCAATAATAAATACATCTCCAGATATAAGATACCCTGTATTAGGTGGAACTTTACAAAAAAGAGCTGGAACTGCAAGACATGATGCAGTTGCTTGGGGATATGCACGAGGTGCAGATGAAATGGGTGTGGATATAATTCAGAATTGTGAGGTTAAAGGTATTAAGAGAAATGGCGATGCAGTTGAAGGTATTGAAACTACAAAAGGATTTATTAAAACAAATAAAATTGGTGTAGTAGCTGCAGGTCACTCTAGTGTGATAGCTAATATGGCTGGATTAAGGTTGCCATTAGAGAGTAAACCGCTTCAAGCTTTAGTTTCAGAGCCTGTAAAACCAATAATTGATACAGTTGTTATGTCAAATGCTGTTCATGCATATGTTAGCCAATCAGATAAAGGTGAATTAGTAATCGGCGCAGGAACTGATGATTACGTATCGTACTCACAAAAAGGTAGTCATGATATTGTTGAGGGGACATTAAATGCAATTTTAGAGTTATACCCTATCTTTAGTCGTATGAGAATGTTAAGACAATGGGGTGGAATTGTAGATATTTGTCCAGATGCAAGCCCAATTATAAGTAAAACATCAATCAAAGGTTTATATTTTAATTGTGGTTGGGGAACAGGAGGATTTAAAGCTACACCTGGCTCTGGAGATTTGTTTGCGCATACAATAGCTAACGATGAACCGCACAAACTTAATGCTGCATTTAATTTGAATAGATTTGTAAGCGGTGACCTTGTGGACGAACATGGTGCAGCAGCTGTAGCGCACTAATGTTTTTAATTAATTGTCCTTTTTGTGGTGAACGAGAACAAAGCGAATTTAAAGCTGGTGGAGAAGCTCATATTGTTAGGCCTAAACAACCATCTGAATTAAGTGATGATCAATGGGCAGAATATTTATTTATGAGAAAAAATATTAAAGGTATTCAATTCGAAAGATGGAACCACATTCATGGTTGTAGAAAATGGTTTAACATGGTGAGAGATACATCAAATGATGAAATTAAAGCCGTTTACAAGATGGGTGAAAAACCACCGATTAAATAATCAATGACAAAAAATTTAAGAGTTAAAAGTAGTAAATTAATCGATGAAACATATCGAATTTCATTTAGATTTAATGGTACAACTTACTATGGATTTAAAGGTGATACACTTGCTTCTGCCCTATTGGCTAATAACATTCACCTAGTTGGTAGAAGTTTTAAATACCATAGACCTAGAGGAATTATGACTGCTGGGTCAGAGGAACCAAACGCCATTGTTCAACTTCATAATGGAACTTCAAGATCAGAACCAAATGTAAGAGCTACTGAAATAGAAATATATGAAGGTCTTGTTGCTTCAAGTCAAAATTGTTGGCCTAGTGTAAAGTTTGATATTGGAGGTATAAACAATTTTTTAAGTCCATTGTTACCTGCAGGTTTTTACTACAAGACTTTTATGTGGCCAGCAAGTTTTTGGGAAAAATATGAGTATTTTATTAGGAAATCTGCTGGTTTAGGAAAATCACCTGATGTTCCAGACCCTGACATATATGAACACAAATACATTCATTGCGACGTATTAGTTATTGGTGCGGGTATTTCAGGACTTATCGCAGCAAAAACTGCTGCAAAAAATGGTTTTAAAACACTATTGGTTGAGGAAAAATCATATTTAGGTGGTTCTACAATTTATCAAGACTCAGAATTTTTTAAAATTAACAATCAAAATTCAGCTTCATGGTTAGAAAAGGAAATTAATGAAGTAAAAAAAATTGAAAATTTAGAAATTAAAACCAGAACAAGTGTTGCTGCTTTTCATGGTTATAATTTTTTATTAGCAAGGGAAAATTTAACTGATCACTTGCCACTTGAACAAAGAGAAAATAAAACTCGTCAAAGATTACTTAAAATACGCGCTAAAAAAGTTATTACAGCCACAGGGTCTATAGAAAGACCTTTAATTTTTGACAATAACGATCGCCCAGGGATATTACTCTCATCTGCTATAAAAAAATATGCAGATTTATTTGGTGTAGCATGTGGAGAGAAAAATATTTTATTTACGAATAATGATAGCGCTTACGAAACTGCAATAAGCTTAATTCAAAAAGGTATTAAAATACAAGCAATAATTGACAATAGAGAAGAAATTGATTCTAAACTTATTAAAGAAACTGAAAAAAACAATATGAAGATTTATAAAGGTTACACAATTGTTGATACATTTGGACACAAAAGAATAAATAGTGTCTCTATAATGAAATTGTCAAAAGATGGTCAAAAAGTTATAGGATCAAAAGAAAATATTTCATGCGATAGTTTGGGTATTTCAGGAGGTTGGACACCAGCAGTTCATCTATTTACTCAATCGGGTGGAAAACTTAAATTTAGAGATGATGATCAAGTTTTTATCCCAAATACTTATCCATCAAATCAGATAAGTATCGGAAGTTGTAATGGTGATTTTACTTTAGATGAAATATTAATTAATGCACCTA
>CABYNA010000015.1:0-9793 GCA_902520215.1 uncultured Pelagibacteraceae bacterium | reverse complement strand
AAGTCAATGGTTTTTTAATATATCTAAATTTTCTCAAGAATTGTTAGATGGTCTAGAAAAATTAGATTCTTGGCCAAATAAGGTAAAAACAATGCAAAAAAATTGGATTGGAAAATCCTTTGGATGTGAGATTGATTTCAAAATTGAAGGAAACTTACCTGTTAAAAATATTAAATGTTTCACAACAAGACCTGATACACTTTTTGGATTTTCCTTTTTAGCATTATCAGTAGATCATGAAGTTTCTAAATTTTATAATGAAAATGAAGATTTTTTAAATTTTAAACAAGAATGCGCCAAAACTGGCACAACTGAAGAGGCTATAGCGGTTGGTGAAAAAATTGGGTTCAAAACAAATCTATTTGCTATAAATCCTCTCAATCCAAAACAAAAAGTGCCTGTTTATTTTGCAAACTTTGTTTTAATGGACTATGGATTTGGTGCTGTTTTTGGTTGTCCTGCCCATGATCAAAGAGATTACGACTTTGCAAAAAAATATGATCTCGAAATTAAGACTGTAGTTCGACCAAATGACAAAGATGAAAATTTCAAAGTGCTTGATGAGGCATATCCAGGGCCAGGTGTGCTTATTAATTCAGACTTTCTTAACGGTTTGAGAGCACCCGAGAACTCTATTCTTGAAACAATTAAAATTTTAGAGGAAAAAAAAATAGGAAAAAAGCAAATTAACTTTAGATTGAAAGATTGGGGTGTATCAAGACAAAGATACTGGGGATGTCCTATTCCAATAGCATATGACGAAAATGGAAAAGTTTACCCAATCCCTAAATCAATGTTACCAGTGGAACTACCTGAAAATATAAATTTAAATGTAAAAGGTAATCCTCTTGATAATCAAAAGAATTGGAGAGAAATAAATATAAATGGAAAAAAATTGTTTAGAGAAACTGATACCTTAGACACTTTTGTTTGCTCATCTTGGTACTACCTAAGATTTTGCTCTCCAACAGAAACTGAATATGGATTTAAAAAAGAAGATATTGATTACTGGATGCCTGTCGATCAATATATTGGTGGCGTAGAACATGCAATTTTACATTTACTTTATTCAAGATTTTTTATGCGAGCATTGTCACATAATGACGTTAAATTTAATATATATGAGCCGTTTAATGGCCTATTTACTCAAGGAATGGTCTGTCATGAAACTTATAAAGACCCTGATAACAATTGGATAAGTCCAGACGAAATTGAAAATATAGATGGAAAAAAGTATCTCAGAAAAGATAAATCTAAATTAATTTCAGTTGGACCATCAGAATCCATGTCCAAGTCAAAAAAAAACACAATAGACCCAGAAAATATCATTTCTAATTATGGTGCTGACTCTGCTAGACTTTTTATATTATCAGATAGTCCTCCAGAAAAAGATGTTCAATGGTCCGAAGAGGGTATTATTTCATCTTTTAAATTCATTCAGAAACTTTGGAAATTAAATAAAAAAGTAGTTGATGAAATTAACAAAAACCATAACGCAGACTATGATGATGAGATTGTAAAATATACTAATAAATATTTAAAAAAAGTTCAGGATAATCTAGAAAGTTTTAGTTATAACAAAATTATAGCTAATTTGTATGAAATGTACTCATTCTTTAATAAACAAATTGAGAAAGCTTACACAAAACATACACTGGCTGTTAATTATGAAAAAATTTTAATTACTATGACACCAATTCTTCCTCATTTCGCAAATGAATGTTTAAGCACCATAAAAGCTAAAAATATTAAATGGCCTGAATACGATGTCTCAATGCTAAAAGGGGATACTATTAATATCGTAGTGCAAATTAATGGGAAAAAAAGAGGTTTAATTCAAACAAAGCCAAATATTACTGAAGAAAAACTCTTTGAAATTATTGGGAATGATGAGAAAATAATGAAGTATTTTGATCAAAAAAATATAAAAAAAAGGATTTATATTAAAGATAAACTTTTAAATATAATCATTTAATGCTGAAAAAAACTTTTTTTATAATTTTATTCTTAAATTTATTGAACCATTGTGATTATAAACCAGTTTATTCAGATAAAAATAAAATAAATTACAAAATTGTGATAACAAGTTTTTCTGGTGACAAAGACATAAATAATCTGATAGCTACTAATTTAAAAAAGACCAGCAAAAAAGGATCTGACAAAATTATAAACATTGTTTTCGATACAAAATATACAAAAAATGTTCTAGCTAAAAATAGTGCAGGATCAATAACTGATTATCAGACTGACGTGGTGACTACATTTGTGATTGAAAATGAAAATAATTCTGAAAGTTTTTCAGTAAATGAGAAATTCAATTTTAAAAAAATGAACGATAAATATGAGGAAAAAAATTACGAACGGAATATTAAAGAAAATCTTGCAAATTCAATATCACAAAAACTAATTCTTAGATTGGCTGTGATTAAGTGATTTATAAAACATTTCAGCTAAAAAAAATTCCAGATAAAACAATTTTCTACCTGTTATATGGAAAAAATGAGGGTTTAAAAGCTGATTGTATAAATCAAATTTTAGAAAAAAATAATGGGAAAGTTTTCAATTATGAAGAAAAGCAAATTAAAGATGAAATTGAATCTTTTTATGAAAATATATTATCCAATTCATTATTTGAAAGTGAAAAAATAATTATAATTAATAGAGCATCTGATAAAATTTTTGAGACAATTCAAGATTTAATTAACAGAAATATAACTAATATCATTATAATCATAAATGCAGGTATTTTAGAAACTCGGTCAAAACTAAGATCATTATTTGAAAAAAAGGATGATTTAGTTTGCATACCTACATATCCAGATAATAATGATACACTCTCAAAATTAGCTGTAATTTTTTTTAGAAATGAAAACATCTCAATTTCACAGGAAAATATAAATGTAATTATCGAAAAATGTAATGGTGATAGAAATAATTTAAATAACGAACTTAATAAAATTAGAAATTATGCAAATGATAAGAAGAAATTATCATCTCAAGAAATATTAAAGTTAATAAATTTAAGTGAAAACTATGAAATATCAGAACTAATCGATAATTGTTTAGCTTTAAATAAAAATAAAATCACAAAGATACTAAATGAAAATAATTATAATAATGAAGATTGTATAATTATTTTGCGAACATTCATAACAAAAGCAAAAAAAATTCTAAAACTTGCGATTAAACTTGAGGAAAACAAAGACATAAATAAAACAATAAACTCAGCTAAACCACCTATTTTTTGGAAAGATAAAGAAATTGTAAAAGTTCAACTAAACAAATGGAAACCTGACAAAATTATTGAACTAATTAAAAATATTAACAACGTTGAGCTAGAAATTAAAAAAAATTATAATAATTCAATTTTTATAATTACAAACTTTATTTTAGAAAAAAGTCGTTCAGAGATTAATAATTAGACTTGATAATATCAATTATTTTGTTTAGTTGGTCAATATCATGATAACCAAAAGTAATCGTTCCTTTATTTTTTTTATTATTCTTAATTGAAACGTTTAATCCAATCTTGTCAGAAATTGATCGTTCAAGATTTTGAATATTCGGATCATTAGATTTTGTAAAAAAACCTTTTTTTTTCTTAAAAATTTTAACAAAATTCTCTGATTGACGAACTGAAAGTTTTTTTTCAATAATTTTTTGAGCAACAAAACTTGCATTTTGAAGTCCAACTAAAATTTTTGCATGGCCAGCTGTAATTTTTTTAGTTTCTATTAAATCTAATACATCACCTGGTAAAGTTAATATCCTTAGACAATTTGTTATGTAACTTCTACTTTTTCCTATAAATTTTGATACTTTTTCTTGATCATAAGAAAAATCATTTATTAATCTTTGATAACCTTGAGCTTCCTCCAAAGGATTGAGATCATTCCTTTGTACATTTTCAACAATTGCAAATTCTAAAGATTTTAAATCATCTGCCTCAGTAACAACAACTGGTACCTCATGAAGCCCAGCCTTTTGAGCTGCAAGCCATCTTCTTTCTCCAGCAATGATCTCATACTTTGAGCTTTCATCTGATTTTCGAACTATGATTGGCTGAATAATGCCTCTTTGCTTAATTGATTTTTCTAGATCATTCAAGCTATCTTCATCGAAAATTTTTCTTGGTTGAAACTTATTTGGATAAAGATCACTAATAGATAATTTGTTAGTTGTTTGCTCTATCTTAGTCTCACCTATTAATGATGATAACCCCCTACCTAATCCCTTTTTAATCTTATTCACTAAGCGGCACTCCCTATATGTCTTTCTTGATTTATAAACTCATCAGTAAAATTATAGTATGATTTACTTCCAGGACAATTTTTATCATAAATTAGAACTGGCACTCCATGTGAAGGTGCTTCAGATAATCTTACGTTACGTGGGATTACTGTTTGATATACCTTTTCCTTAAAATAATTTCTTGCTTCTTGCTCAACCTGAGAAGATAATTTATTTCTCCTATCATACATTGTCAAAAGTATTCCTTGAATTTCTAAACCAGGGTTTAAATTGATTTTTATTCGATCTATTGTTTTCATGAGTTGGGTTAAACCTTCTAACGCAAAAAATTCTGTCTGAAGGGGGACTAAGAGAGAGTTTGAGCATACCAGTGCCATCACCGTCAATAAACTTAGAGATGGTGGACAATCTATAAGTATATAATCATATATTGCTCCAGAATCATTTAAATAAGCGGCTAATTCTACCTTTAGAATAAATGCCCTATCACTATCCCCGGCTGTTTCGACCTCCAGACCAGACAAATCGACATTTGAAGTTATCAAATCAAGATTATCAAATTTTGTTTTTTTAATTACCTCTGAGATAGACTTTGATCCATTTAAAATACCATAAATAGTTTCGTCTGATTTTTCTGAATTAGATAAACCAAGACCAGTTGTTGCATTCCCTTGTGGATCTAAGTCAATAACTAAAATTTTTTTTCCTTGTTGTGTCAGTGCAGAGGCAAGGTTAATTACAGTGGTTGTTTTTCCAACCCCACCCTTCTGATTTATAATTGAAATAATTTTCATCAAATTTTTTTTTCCATATTTTTTATATTTAACAAAAATGAATCTTTGTTTGTTAAACTTTTTTTTTCCTCATAGTCTAAATCCCAAATTTTAAGAGTTTCATTTAAAATTTTTCTCCCACTTTTACCCATGAATAAAATAATATTTTTATATTTCCGAAAATTTTTTTGAACTAAATCAAGAATTATTGGCATTGGTTTAAAAGCTCTGGACATAATTGTTCCAGTCTCAATATCTTTAAGTTTAAAGATATCTTTTTGTATTATTTCTGTGTTTAATTCTAATTTTTCAGAAACATCTTTTAAAAAAACACATTTATGATGACTTTTTTCATAAAGTTTTATTTTCATGCTGTTTTTTAATTTCTTCATTAAGATTGCTATGATTAGTCCAGGGATACCACCCCCTGAACCTAAATCAGAGGTTGTATTTATGTTTAAATCAACAAAATCAATTATTTGCGCTGAATCAATAATATGTCTTTGCCTTATAGCCCCTTGATCAGAGTTTTTTCTACTAATTATGTTAATTTCCTTATTTTTTTTTTGAATCATGCTTATAAGGCTCTCAAGCTCATTACAAGTTTCACGTGAAACTTCAAATTTTGTAATTTTAGAGTAATTTTTAGAAATTATCGAATCCATTAAGCTATATGCTTAATAGACTTTCTTTTTACGTGTGACAACAAAATATATACGGCTGCTGGTGTAATTCCGTCTATTCTTAAAGCTTGACCCATAGTTTTTGGTCTTATTTCCTTGAATTTGGATTTTACTTCGTTCGATAAACCAGAAAATTGATCATAATCAATATTTTCAGGGATAATTAGATTCTCATCCCTTTTGAAAGCTAGGATATCTGCATTTTGCTTCTTTAAATAACCTCTATAGTGAGAATTAATTTCTATCTGTTCATCTATTTCAGAGCCAAAATTATTAATTTCAGGCCAAATTTCACGTATTTTAGTAATATTAGCATCCTTTTGAGCTAAAATTTCTTCTGCTGACCTTAAAATACCATCTTTCGCAATTTTTATGCCGTGTTTTTGAGCTTTTGTTGGAGATATACTCAAACTAGACATTTGAAGTGTAATTTGACTCATTTTCGCGAATTTATCCTCAAATTTAAATTTTCTTTCATCAGATATTAAACCGATTTTAATCCCTTTGTTAGTAAGTCTCAAATCAGCGTTGTCTGCTCTTAGACTTAATCTATACTCGGCTCTTGAAGTAAACATTCTGTAAGGCTCTGCAACACCCTTAGTGACTAAATCATCTATCATTACTCCAATATAAGCATCTGACCTATCAAGAATAAATGGTTCTCTACCCATAAATGATAATGCTGCGTTTACACCCGCAATAAGACCTTGAGCTGCAGCTTCTTCATATCCTGTAGTTCCATTAATTTGACCAGCTAAATATAAGTTTTTAATTTTTTTGGTTTCTAGTGTTAAAAAAAGTTCTCTAGGATCTATATAATCATATTCTATAGCATATCCTGGCCTAATCATTCTTACATCTTCTAAACCGTTGATATTATTGAGTATTTCAGATTGTACTACCTCAGGTAGTGAAGTTGATATACCATTTGGGTAAATTGTGTGGTCATCAAGCCCTTCGGGCTCTAAAAATATTTGATGTCTTATCTTTTCAGCAAACTTAACTACTTTATCTTCTATTGAAGGACAATATCTAGGACCTACTCCTTGAATGCTGCCAGAATACATCGCACTCTTAGATAAATTTTTTTCTATAATCTTATGTACCTTTTCGTTTGTATAAGTCATAGAACACGAAACTTGTTTATTCGAAGTAGATTTCGTTAAAAAAGAGAAGAAGTACGGATTTTCATCAGCTGCTTGTTTTTCTAAATTTTTGAAATTTATTGTCCTCGCATCAAGTCTTGGTGGAGTACCTGTTTTTAATCTTCCTATTTTAAATTTATATTTTTCTAATTGTTCACTTAAACCAGTGCTTGGTTTCTCATTATATCTACCTGCAGGAGTACGCTCATCACCAATATGAATCAATCCATTTAAAAAAGTACCAGTTGTTAAAATTATTTTACTACACCTAATTTTATTACCTTTTAATGTTAGAAAACCGTTTATTGCATTATTTGAAAAAATAAACTTTACTGCTGGATCCGAAAAAATACTTAAATTACAATAGTTTACAAGTTTTTCTTGCATAAATTGCTTATATAAGCTTCGGTCAGATTGAGTTCTTGGACCTCTCACAGCTGGTCCTCTACTTCTATTTAACAACCTAAATTGTATTCCTGATTTGTCTGCAACCTCTCCCATAACACCATCTAATGCATCTATTTCTCTGACCAAATGTCCTTTACCCAAACCACCAATTGCGGGATTACATGACATCTCACCAATAGTATTTTTATCATGAGTAAATAAAGCAGTATTTACACCTAGACGGGCTGAAGCAGCTGCTGCTTCACATCCTGCATGGCCACCTCCTATTACAACTACATCAAACGAAAATTCATTTTTCATGATCTAAATTTATATTTGAAAAAAAATATTACAAGGTTCTTATTTTCCAATACAAAAATCGTTGAAAATACTGCCTAATACTTCCTCTACGTCAACCTTCCCAACAATCATACCTAAATGTCTAGTAGCTAACCTTAAATCTTCAGCAGCTTTATCAAAATCTTTTTTATCATTTTTTTTTAAAAAATTTCTCAAATTATCTGAACATTGAACTAGGTGTTGTCTGTGTCTTTCTCTAGTAATTAATATATCTTCATTTATAATTAATTTTGTTTTTAATCTGTTTTTGATTTTTAAAATTAATTTATCTAAGTTTAGGTTCTTCTTTAATGATATTAATACATGATCTAACTTTGTTACCTCTGTATCTAATTCAGACTGAATAAGATCTGACTTATTTACTACTAAAATTGCATTATCTTTTAATAAATCATTCAAAAAACCCTTTAAATCAATACTTTTTGCATCTACTACCACTAATTTTAAATCAGCATTTTCTGCTCTATCTAATGATAATCTTATACCTTTTTTCTCGATTTCATCTTTAGAATTTCTAATACCTGCTGTATCTGAAATAATAACTGGATAGCCATCAATATTTAAATGTGTTTCAATAACATCTCTTGTTGTTCCTGCAATTTCAGAAACTATTGCTACATCTCTTTTCGATAGATTATTTAATAATGAAGATTTACCAGCATTTGTTGGACCGACAATGGCAATTTTAAAGCCTTCTCGTATTATTTCACCTACCTTTTGATCATCTAAAATCTTTTCAATTTGATTTAAAACTTCAATTGAATCTTTTTTAATTTGTTGAATATTTTCATCAGGCAAATCATCCTCTGGAAAATCTATTTTTGCCTCAACAAAGGATAAGATTTTTAATAACTTTTCTCTCAAGTTATCAAATTTTTCAGCTGATTTTCCTTTCATAGTTTTCACAGCTTGCAATCTTTGTATTTCAGTTTCTGCTGAAATTAGATCAGCTATACTTTCAGCTTTAAGCAAATTAATTTTACCATTTTGAAAAGCTATCTTGGTAAATTCCCCTGGTTCAGCTAATCTAAAATTTTCGATATTAGACAATTCGTTTTGTAGTGCTAAAACAATCGCTTTCCCTCCATGAACATGAATTTCAACCATATCTTCGCCTGTATAGCTCTCAGGCCCAGGAAACCAGATAATTATGCCTTCATCAATAAGTTCAGAAGTGTTGATATTATTTATTTTCCGAAGAGAAGCGACTCTAGGTGAAGGGACGGGTTTTCCTGTAAGCAAAGTTATTGCTTTAGACGCATCTGACCCTGAAATTCTAATGATAGCAACTCCAGATATGCCTGGTCCTGATGATAAAGCATAGATTGTCATATTTAAATTATAATTACATAATCTAAATATTAAAATTAAATATTTCTATTTAGCAATCCCTTCTAACGCCTCAAAAAAACTCTTGGAATAATCTTTTGTATTAAATAGTGGACTTTTTATTGCATCAATAAATGTGGAATTTCTAATATTGATATAATCATCAGTATTTTTTGTTAAATTAACAACCTTTTGAATATAATCATCCTCATCTGAAGCAATCAATTGTTCCATATTAAGATTTTTATTTATTGACTCCCCACATCTGGAATTAAAATTATATCCAGCCATTGTAATTACAGGAACACCCATCCAGATAGCCTCAAATGATGTGGTTACACCATTGTAAGGAAATGTATCAAGGGCAATATCAATAAGATTGTAATTATCTAAATGATCTTTAAATTTTTCAGCTCGATCTATAAATTTTACTGACTCCAATACACCCTCATTTTGAAATAACTCTTTGAGTCTTTTTGTTGCAAGTCGTTTTGAAGATGTTTTTAAAACTAGTTGAGAGTTATTTATTTTTTTCAAAATTTTTGACCAGGTGGAGACAACATTTGGGTTTATTTTATCAAAATTATTAAATGAACCAAAAGTAAAATATTTATTTTTAATAAATGGGGGAGGGTTTTCTTCTCTTTTAAAATCATAACCACAATGTGAGTTCCAGATTTTAGGCAAATATATTACATTTTCACTATAAAATTTTTCCTCATTTGGATGAATTACATTTGGGTCTGCAATTAAATAATCCATATTTTCTAATCCTGTAGTATTACAATAACCCATCCATACTATTTGCTTTGTTGCCATTCTATTTTTGAACAACTCTATTCGTTGTGTTGATGTATAACCCATC
>CABYNA010000014.1:0-11829 GCA_902520215.1 uncultured Pelagibacteraceae bacterium | reverse complement strand
AGAATTTTAGTGAATGAAAAGTTACAACTGCCAATATACCATTTTTTTTTAATACTTTTGTAGCTGCAATTAAACCATATATTAATTCACTAATTTCTTTATTGACAAAAATTCTAAGAGCTTGAAAAGTTTTTGTGGAGTTGTTTATCTTAAAACTTTTTCTTTTTTTTGATTTTTCTACCAATTCGACTAATTTTTTTGTATCAATTTTTTTTGTCTTTCTTTCTTTAACAATATTAAAAGCAATTCTTTTGGCTTCTAGTTCTTCACCAAAAAATTTAAAAATTTTCTCTAGTTCATGAGCATCCAGATTATTAATTACATCACTTGCGGAAAAATTATTTAAACCCAGCTGCATATTTAGATCTCCAACAGAATTAAATGATAAACCTTTTTTTGGATCTTTGATTTGAGTAAAAGAATAACCTAAATCTAAGAGTATCCCTCGTATTTTTTCATTTTTAAGTTTGAGGTTGTCTAATTGACTAAACTTTTTATGTTTGAAAATAAATCTGTTTGGGAACTTTTCAGAAATTTTATCCGCAATTTTTTTACTTTCTATATCTCTATCAATTGCAATTACCTGCGTATCTTTATAACTTAAAATTTTTTTGGTGTAACCACCTTGACCAAAAGTACAATCAATAAATGTGCCACCATGTTGAGGGGTAATAATGCTAATTATTTCATTAAGCAATACCGGATAATGTTTTGGAGCATCCGATACCATGGTGGCTTCCATTTATTTTTTCGAAGACCATTAATTTTTTTGCCTTCGTAAAAATGCAGGTATTTCTAAATCATCCTCTTCTTGATCTTCATCTGATGATCCAAGCAAATCTTCAGATGTTGAAGCTTGATTTTCTGTATTAAATAGATCTGGTTCATCTGTATCCACACCAAATTCCTTTAAATCATTTGAGGATTCCTCAATATTAGATGATCTCAATGCTTCTTGTGAAAAAGAAGTATCATTGTCCTCTGAAATGTTTTCTACAATATTTTCAGCTTCTTGATTTTTTAACAATTCTTCGTGATACTGATGATTTACCTCATCAACACTCTCATTATTATTAATATTTTCTGATACAACTTCATTTTCTAACTTTAGAGCATTTGCACCATCAGACACTGGATTAGAACTTGCATTTGAAAAGTTATATGAAGTAACACCATTGCTTGTTGTAAAATCTGAATATCCTGGATTTCTATTTTGAATTCTATGAACCATATTGATGACAGATTTAGAGTCAGTTTGTTGACCATCTAATGCAGTTGCAACTATTGATACTCGAATTTTTCCATCTAAAGCTGGATCAATAATTGAACCATTTATTATTTCAGCCTCTGGATCAACTTCTGATCTTATCTTATTTACAATTTCATCTACCTCAAAAAGTTTTAGATCTTCCCCGCCTGTAATGTTTATCAACAGTCCTTTAGCACCTTTTAACGAATAATCATCGATAAGTGGATTATTCAAAGCTAATTCGGTTGCTTTCTCAGCTCTATTTTCACCTTCAGCTTCTCCTGTTCCCATCATCGCTTTACCCATTGAAGACATGACTGTCTCTACATCTGCGAAATCTAAATTTACTAATCCATCTTTAACCATGAGATCAGTTACACTTTGAACTCCATGTCTTAAAATACTATTAGATAATTGGAATGACTCTTTATAAGTCGTTTGCTCATTAGCAATTTTAAATAAATTTTGATTTGGTATCACAATTATAGTATCAACATGTTTTCTTAGTTCATCTAATCCTTGTTGTGCTCTTCGCATTCTTGATGGTGCTTCATATAAAAATGGTAATGTGACAACACCAACTGTTAAAATGTTTAATTCTTTGGCAGCTCTTGCAATCACGTGTGCAGCACCTGTACCAGTTCCTCCACCCATTCCAGCAGTTATAAAAACCATATTTGCACCTTTGAGAATATCAACAATATCATTCAAAGATTCACCTGCTGCTGCTTGACCTATTTCATGTTTTGCGCCAGCACCTAAACCCTTGGTTAAGTTTAGTCCAATTTGAATTCTTGTTTTTGATTTGCTGGTCTTTAAATCCTGAGCATCAGTATTTACAGCTACAAACTCAACACCGTCAACACCTGAATCTATCATTTCATTTATTGCATTCCCACCAGCACCTCCTACACCAAGAACTAATATTCTAGGTTTAAGTTCTTTAATTTCTGGTACTTTAAAGTTAATTGTCATTTTATTATCCCCCGTTATTTGTTAAGTTGATGCTCCCATTTAAGACTAGCTCGATTTAAATTAGCTTTTTTTCTCGCATTGACCTTAAATTTTTCGAATATTGTTGGTTCCCATATTTGGAATGTTTTACCCTGACCAACAAAGACCATGCTATTTTTTATTTTTGCATGTTTTAATAATTTTGAAGTAAGTGAAATTCTTCCTTCACTATCAAATTGTAAATTTGTGCTTTCAGATAAAATTGATGTTGCAAAAAAATCTCTTTTTTCCTCAAAAGGATTTAAAGAGTCTATAGAATTTGAAATTTTTTCTACTCTGTCTTGAGGCCATGCCTCTATAGATTGATTGTTAAATGATGGATAACAAATTACTCCATTATATCCTAAATTAGACAAATATGATCTATAACTTGCAGGCACCGACACCCTTCCTTTTTTGTCCAATTTGTTTTCGTAGGTCGATAAAAACATAAACCATAAAGTCCTATAAATCCCCTATTTGGGAATTTATGGGATCTTATGGGTTTTTTGGAAATGAGTCAACAAATACTATTTATAATTGAAAAATACTAATTGCAGGCAAGAATGAGTCAAAACGTGAACATTGGATAGATATGTAATTTCAATAAAAAGCCAGATGAACTATAAGCCGGGTTCTGTCATTTAAACTTACCATTTGTCTAGGCTTAAGATCGCTCCTAAGCTCGAGCAACTAACCCTGATGACTAGCCAAAGACAGCTTTTAGTTTTTCAACAATGTCATCTCTACTTAGTCTTGCTCCCAGTGGGGTTTTCCAGCGTTCATTGTTACCAATAGAACCGGTGTGCTCTTACCACACCTTTTCACCCTTGCCTTGTTAAGGCGGTATATTTTCTGTGGCACTATCCCTAGGGTTGCCCCTGCCAGGTATTACCTGGCACTGCATCTTTGTAGAGTCCGGACTTTCCTCTTTAAAATATTTAAAGCGATAAGTCGTTCATCTGGCTATTTCAATTTATTGCTAAAATTTGATATTTCAAGCTAATTTTTTATTGTTATAGAAGGTTTTTACTAATTAATAGGCACTCTTTATCAATCTTGCCATTAACAAGACTTTGTCTAAATCGTCTTTGAAAAGCTAGTGTGAGAAACTTGGTATTTTTGTGAGATTTAAGTTTTTTAACATCATTATAGCCAATTTTATGCAGATTTTTTAAAAATAAATCTTCATCAATTCTGGTAGTAAGATTTTTTTCTCTAAACTTTTTAATTTTTTTTTGATCAAGATTATGCCAAAAACTTAATTTGTTTTTTGCTAACATTTCCCATGGAAATTTTTCACCTGGATCTTTTTTTCTTCCAGGAGATATATCAGAATGACCAAGAATATATTTTTTTTTAATTTTATATCTTTTTACTAAAATATTAAGTAATTTTTGAAGTGAAAATATTTGCTTTTTTGAAAATCTTATATAACCATGTTGATGGCCTGGATTAGTTATCTCAATACCTATTGAATTTTTGTTAAGAGATTTAAAATGTTTCCAGCTTGACACTCCTGCATGCCAAGCTTCAAAAAGATCTGGAACCAAATTTATTATTTCACCGTTTCTTTTAATCAAATAATGTGAGCTTACTTTTGATTTAGGATCTTGCAGTCTTTTAATCGCTGCAGATTCTTTTTTCATACCTGTGTAATGAATTATGATAAATTTAATTCTATTTTTTGTCCTTTTGGGCAAATTAAAATTTGGGGAATAACTTGTGGCCATTTTTAAGCCTAATTTTTGAAACATTTTAATATTTAATTAATACTTAATTTACTTTATGATCCAATATAATATAAAAGTACCAATGATGAAAAAGTTCTTAATTATCGTATTTACAACCCTTGCGCTAACTCTAAATGTTAACGCTGGATCTGATGGAGATTTAATATTAAAAAAAAATGAACCTTCAGAAGTAAATGATTGCTTTGAGAAAATTAATAGAGCGACTTTTGCATTTAACCAAGCTTTAGATGGTATGATTTTTAAACCTGTCGCATCATTATATCGAAAACTTCCTTCACCAGCTAAAACTGGAGTTAGTAATTCTTTAGAAAATATTTCCCATTTATTGACAATACCAAACAATGTTTTGCAAGGAGATTTTAAAGAAGCTGGAATTAATACTGGAAGATTTATTATTAATACAACATTGGGTATTTTAGGAATTTTTGATGTTGCGCAGTATCTAGGACTAACAAATTATGAAAAAGAGGACTATGGTCAATCTCTAGCAAAAGCAGGAGTAGGTCCAGGGTGTTATATTGTGCTACCAGTTTTAGGACCAAGTACAGTTAGAGATACAATTGCCTCAGCATTTAATTACTTAGGTGGTGATCCTTGGTACAATATAACGGTCAACAAAGACACTCAATATTTTGAAAATTCAGATTATTATTTTTCAAAAGGTGCATCTGGCGTAGATTTCAGAGCCAAAAACTATGACTCAATTGAAAACTTAGAAAACAATTCACTAGACTTTTATGCGTCAGTCAAAAGCTTATACTTACAAGATCGACAACAAAAAATTCTTAACTCAAGAAAAATAGTTAATACCCAAGACGATAGTGATTGGGAAGAGATAAGCCAATAAAAATTAAAAAATGAATAAAAAAAAAATTATTTTAGTAATTTTTTTATACTTTTTCACATTAAGCAGCTCCTTCTCGATTGAAGCCGATGTATTTGTACAATCAACTGTTAATAGAGCATCTAAAATACTTTCTGAAAATTTATCAAAAGATGAAAAGATTGAAAAACTTAAAATAATCGCTGAGGAAACAGTTGATATTAAAGGTATCGGTTTCTATACACTTGGATCTATAAGAAAAAACCTAGATGGTGACCAAAAAAAGAAATACTCAAGATTATTTAGGGAATATTTTCTAAAAAGCTTTTCTAGTAGGTTATCTGAATATACAAATCCAGAAATTGATGTTTTATCGAAAGAAGTTCTTAGTGAAAATTATACAATTGTAAATAGCCTTTTAAAAGGTACTTCTGAAAGACCTGAGGTCAAGATTGATTGGAGAGTTTACACTAAAAATCCAGAAAATCCCTTAATCAGAGATTTAATTATTGAGGGTTTGAGCTTAGCGAGAACTCAAAAAGAGGAGTTTGCATCTATCTTAAACTCTAATGATAATGATATAAATGCATTATTCAAAACATTAGAAGAATTTTCAAAAAATTAATAAATGGCTTGGTGGGCCCGCCAGGACTCGAACCTGGGACCAATACATTATGAGTGTACTGCTCTAACCAACTGAGCTACAGGCCCTAAATTAATCTTTTCTACTTTGTTTTAAAATTTTAATCAATATGCAAATCTCAGAATGGTGGGCCGTGTTGGTTACGCTCCAACTACCCCTGCAATGTCAATGCAGTACTCTACTATTGAGCTAACGGCCCAAAATCAATCTTAACTTTCTAAGAAACTTTTTAATTGTTTTGATCTACTAGGGTGCTTTAATTTTCTAAGTGCTTTTGCTTCTATTTGACGAATTCTTTCTCGAGTGACAGAAAACTGTAAACCAACTTCCTCTAATGTATGATCAGTATTCATACCAACTCCAAATCTCATTCTTAAAACTCTTTCCTCTCTTGGAGTTAAGGTCGATAATATTTTAGTTGTTGCTTCTCCTAAATTTGATTTAATTGCTTGTTCAAGAGGAGCTAAAGCTTTTGTGTCTTCTATAAAATCTCCCAAACTGCTGTCCTCCTCATCGCCAACAGGTTTTTCTAAAGATACTGGTTCTTTAGAAATTTTTAGAACTTTTCTAACTTTATCTAACGGCATCCTTAGTTTTTTTGCTAATTCCTCTGGGGTTGCCTCTCTACCAAATTCACTTAAAATTAATCTTTGAGTTCTAACAATTTTATTAATTGTTTCAATCATATGAACAGGAATTCTTATTGTTCTAGCCTGATCAGCTATTGATCTTGTAATTGCTTGTCTTATCCACCATGTGGCATATGTGGAAAACTTATAACCTCTTCTATATTCAAATTTATCTACTGCTTTCATTAATCCTATATTTCCTTCTTGAATTAAGTCCAAAAACTGCAACCCTCTATTTGTATATTTTTTGGCAATCGAGATAACTAATCTTAAGTTAGCTTCAACCATCTCTTTTTTTGCTATTCTTGACTCTTTTTCACCCTTTTGGACTCTGCTTACAAGTTTTTTGAAGTCTGTTACAGACATTCCTATTTTATTACTAAATTCAATTAATCTTTCCCGAATATCTTTAAATTTATCCTTATTTTTTGAAAAGAATTGTTTCCACGTTGAGTTAGTATCAAGGAATTTTTTAAGATTTGGATTTATTTCATTTCCTACATAAAATTTTAAAAATTCATTTCTTGGAATTTTATGATCCATGGCCAATCTCATTAAATTTCCCTCCAAAGAAATTATTTTTTTATTTTCTAAATAATGTTTTTGAACTAATCCTTCCAAAACTGATGGGGATAATTGAAGGGATTTAATATCCTCTAAAATTTCTTTTACGAGTTTCTCGTAACTTTTTTCTTTGCCAAGTGCTTTACAGCCTCACCAAATTTAAAATTTTGAGTTTTCATTACAAAGTCAAAGATATTTCCATGTTCAGATGTTGCAAAACAATGATAAAATTCTTTTTCATCATTTACAGTAAAGGATGGGGTTTTTTCATTTTTAAATGGCGAAAGACCAACATACTCTTTACCTCTTTTTTTTAAACTGACATATTTTGAAACTACTGTTGAGACTTTTAATCTTGTTTTAATTTCTTCTAAATATTCTTTTGGGTATTTCATGACTACTTATTAAGTAATTGTTTAATTAGCGCTCCTGCTTTGGAGAAATCAATCTCATCAGCATGTTTTTTTTTTAATTCTCCCATAACTTTGCCCATATCTTTTACTGAACTAGCACCTACTTTAGATATTATCTCTTCACATATTTTTTTGGTATCTTCCTCATTTAGTTGTTTTGGCAAAAAACTTGATAAAATATCATATTCATTCTGCTCAACTTCCAAAAGATCAGACCGATTATTTTTTTTATAAATTTCAATTGATTCGGCTCTTTGTTTCATCATCTTCCTAAATAATTTTTTTATATCTTCATCATCAGTCTCTTTTTTATTTGGACCAGATCTATTAAAGATATCCAAATCCTTGATGGAGGATAGAATTAACCTGTAAGTTGAGATTTTAGTTTTATCTTTTGATTTAAGCGACTTTTTATATTCAGTTTCTATGGTCTCTTTTAAGGACATAATTTTTAATCTACTTTAAAGAAAAAATTCTTCAAAAGAAAAATTGTTTTTTTACAATTTTATAATACATCTCTGTTGCGATAATAAACCTTTTATTGTATTAACCTTTAACTCATGAGTTGTAATTGATCAAAAAAGCAAAAAATAATAGCTCAAAAATTTCTCAAACTCATACAGGTATTTTAGTTCTAGAAAATAAGAAAGTTTTTAAAGGTATTGGAATTGGTTATGAAGGCGTTGCAACAGGAGAAGTTTGCTTTAACACGTCATTAACTGGCTATCAAGAGATCATATCTGACCCTTCATATGCAGGTCAAATTATTAATTTTACTTTTCCTCACATAGGAAATGTTGGAACAAATTATGAGGATCATGAGTCAGATAAAATCTGGACCAGAGGAGTAATTTTTAATTCTGAAATAACTAATCCCTCAAATTATAGATCATTTTTACATTTAGATTATTGGCTTAAAAAAAACAAAATTATTGGTATCACTGGATTAGATACTAGAAACCTTACAAATTTCATTAGAGATAAAGGAGCTCCTAAAGGTACCATTTGTTATTCAAATAAAGGAAAATTCAGTATTAACAAACTCACAAATACAACGATAAAATGGAATGGTTTAAAAAATTTAGATCTTGCCGAGGTCGTATCCACAAGAAAAAATTATATTTGGAAAGGGCTAAAAACTTGGAAAAAAGAAACTGGTTTTGAGAAAAATAAAAAAAAGTCTTTGCATGTTGTTGCAATTGACTATGGAATAAAAAAAAATATTTTAAGATATTTTTCGAACTTTAATTGTAAAGTTACTGTTGTTCCGTGTAAGACTTCTGCAGAAAAAATATTAAGTCTTAAACCAAATGGAATTTTTTTATCTAATGGGCCTGGAGATCCAGCAGCAACTGGCAAATATGCAATCAATATTATTAAAGACCTTATTAAAAAAAATTTACCAATATTTGGTATTTGTTTAGGTCATCAAATTCTTGCTCTGGCTCTTGGTGGTAAAACAAAAAAAATGCAATTAGGTCATAGAGGAGCAAATCATCCAGTAAAAAATTTAATTAACGATAATGTTGAAATCACTAGTCAAAATCATGGTTTTGAAGTAGTTAAAGAAACGTTGCCAAAAAATATTGAGATTACTCATAAGTCTTTATTCGATGGTAGTATTGAAGGCATAAGATTAAAAAATAAACCAGTATTTTCTGTTCAGTATCATCCGGAGTCAAATCCTGGGCCGCAAGATAGTGTTTATTTATTTCAAGAATTTATTCAAAACATAAAAATAAATGCCAAAAAGAAAAGACATTAAAAAAATATTAGTCGTTGGAGCTGGCCCAATCATCATCGGACAAGCATGTGAATTTGATTATTCAGGAACACAAGCTTGCAAAGCTCTTAGGGATGAGGGTTATAAAGTAATTTTGATAAATTCAAATCCTGCTACCATAATGACAGATCCAGATGTTGCAGACAAAACCTATGTTGAACCAATAACTTTAGATGTTTTAGAAAAAATTCTTAAAAAAGAAAGACCTGACGCAATTCTTCCCACAATGGGGGGCCAAACTGCACTTAATCTTGCTATGGATGCTGAAAAAAAAGGGATTTTGAAAAAATATAAAATTGAACTTATTGGAGCAAATTCTAAGGCGATTTCAAACGCTGAAGATAGAAAAAAGTTTAGAAAAAATATGATAGAAATTGGTTTAGATTTACCTAAATCTGAAATCCTAAACAACAATAATCAAGCTGCCAGAGTTCTAAAAAAAATTGGTTTGCCCGCAATCATAAGACCTGCTTTCACACTTGGTGGGCTTGGTGGAGGAATAGCTAAAACAAAGAAGGAATATTTTAAAATTGTAAAAAACGGACTACATGAGTCACCTGTTAGCCAAGTTTTGGTTGAAGAATGCTTAGAGGGATGGAAAGAATTCGAGATGGAAGTCGTTAGAGATAAGAAAGATAACTGTATCATTATTTGTTCCATTGAGAATATTGATCCAATGGGAATACACACAGGTGACTCAGTTACAGTTGCGCCAGCACTTACTCTCACTGATAAAGAATACCAGGTTATGAGAAATGCATCTATCGCATGTTTAAGAAAGATTGGGGTTGAGACAGGTGGATCCAATGTTCAATTCGCAATTAATCCTAAAAATGGTCGAATGGTTATAATTGAGATGAACCCACGTGTATCAAGATCGTCAGCTTTGGCATCTAAAGCAACTGGATTTCCAATTGCAAAAGTAGCAGCAAAATTAGCTGTCGGATATACTTTAGATGAACTCAAAAATGAAATTACCAAAGTTACTCCAGCATCATTTGAACCAAGTATTGATTATGTAGTAACCAAAATACCAAGATTTACTTTTGAAAAATTTTCAACCTCCCCTGCAACTCTTGGTACTTCAATGAAATCTGTTGGTGAGGCTATGGCAATAGGTAGAAATTTTAAAGAGTCTCTTCAAAAAGCTTTGATATCTTTAGAAACTGGTTTTTCAGGTCTTGATAGAATATTTTATTTATCAAAACAACAAATTGAAAAAAAACTTAAAGAAAATATTCCAAACAAAATTTTACTAGTTGCTGAGGGGATAAGAAAAAAAATTAGTTTAAATAAGATTTTTAAATTATCTAAAATTGACCCATGGTTTCTAGGTCAAATCAAAGAAATTGTTGATTGTGAAATAAATTTAAAAAAAATAGGATTACCAAAAAATTTTACAGAATTTAATAGGATTAAATCTATAGGTTTTTCAGACAAAAAATTATCAGAATTAACAAATCTTTCTGAGGACGTTGTTAGAAAAAAAAGAATAGCATTAAAAATATTACCTGTTTATAAAAAAGTTGATACTTGTGCTGCTGAATTTAAATCTTTCACTCCATACATGTACTCAACTTATCAAAGAAACTTTTCAACAGTTTCAGAGTGTGAAGCAGAGCCGACTAATAAAAAAAAAATAATTACTCTAGGAGGAGGGCCAAATAGAATTGGTCAAGGAATAGAATTTGATTATTGTTGTTGTCAGGCAAGCTTTTCTTTAAAAGATGCTGGTTTTGAAACAATCATGGTAAATTGTAATCCTGAGACAGTCTCTACCGATTACGATACTAGTGATCGACTTTATTTTGAACCTTTAAAAGAAGAATTCGTTTTTAATATCATTAAAAAAGAACAAATGAATGGAAACTTAATTGGTATAATTACCCAGTTTGGAGGACAAACTCCAATCAAACTTGCTAAATTTTTACATCAAAACAAATTACCTATTTTAGGAACTCAATACAGCTCTATAGATTTAGCAGAGGATAGAGATAGATTTAGAAATTTATTAAATAAATTAAAATTGAAACAAGCAGAGAGTGGAATTGCCAAAACTTATAAAGAAGCGATCAAGATTGCTGATAAAATTGGATTACCTTTAATGGTAAGACCTTCATATGTTTTGGGTGGAAGGGCAATGGAAATAGTTTATGAAAAAAGACAATTAAAAAATTTTATTGAAGAAGCCTTTAAAGCTGCAGAAAAAAATCCAATTTTAATTGACAAATTTATTGATCATGCAATGGAAGTGGATGTTGATGCAATATCTGATGGTAAAGAAGTATATGTAGCTGGTATTATGCAGCATATTGAAGAAGCTGGTATTCATTCTGGGGACTCTGCTTGTAGTTTGCCTCCAATATCTATTAAACCATTTTTAGTAAAGGAAATTGAAAATCAAACTAAAAAACTAGCGTTAGCTTTAAAAGTCAAAGGTTTCATGAATATCCAATTTGCAATAAAAAAAGACGAAATTTATGTGATTGAAGTAAATCCTCGAGCTAGCAGAACTGTGCCCTTTGTATCTAAAGCAAAAGGTTTGCCATTAGCAAAAATTGCATCAAGAGTAATGGCAGGAGAGAAATTATTGAAATTCAATTTGAAGGAAAAATCAAAAGGAATGTATGCAGTTAAAGAAGCAGTATTTCCATTTAATAAATTTCCAAATAGCGACTTACTTCTTGGCCCAGAAATGAAATCAACTGGTGAGGTAATGGGATTTGATAAAAATTTTGGTATGGCATTTGCAAAAAGTCAAATTGCTGCTGCGAATTCACTTCCAAAAAACGGTCTTGCATTTATATCTTTGAAAAACTCCCATAAGGATGAGGGGATAGGTCTGGCTAAAGATTTAATTAAATTAAATTTTAAATTAAGTGCAACAAAAGGCACTGCAGAGTACATTCGCAAACATGGAATGAAATGTAAAATTATTAATAAAGTCAGCAGTGGGACACCTCACATAGTAGATGTTT
>CABYNA010000013.1:0-12932 GCA_902520215.1 uncultured Pelagibacteraceae bacterium | reverse complement strand
ATCAGATATAGAACAAATTAAACAAACCAAGAATACATGTTGTTTTTTTAAACCTTGTTCTATGACAAAAATATTTTGAGCACCAATTGCTAATATTAAACTTAATCCTGTTAAAAAACCTAATAAAGCAAATTCCATAGATTATATATTTGAATTTTTTGAACTTACTTTAAATCTTTAGAAAATAAAAATAATTATCAAGTTTCAGGGATAAATAATAAACACAGCCCATTATTACAAAATCTTTTACCAGTTGAGCTTGGACCATCATCAAAAACATGTCCATGATGAACACCACACTTAGCACAATGATATTCGATCCTTTTCATGCCAAATGAATAATCTACTTTTGTTTTAAAGGCCCCTGGTAAAGCTTCACTAAATGATGGCCAGCCAGTGCCACTATCAAATTTAGCCTCTGAGGAAAATAATTTATTTCCACAATTGGCACAATGATAAAAGCCTTTTCTTTTCTCTTGCAGTAATTCACTTGTAAATGGTCTTTCAGTACCTTCGTTAAACATAATTTCTTTTTGTTTACTAGTAAGGTTCTGATTGATTATTTTTTTGGTTTCTGAAAGTACAAATTTATATGGATACAAAATCCATGATAAACAGGATACACCAATAATCTTTAATAGATTTCTTCTATTGCTCATTAAAACACACCTGAAAATAATTTAATAAAAATTATTCAGGATTTGCCGTTAATGTTTTAATTTCTAGAATATTTTCGTTTGGGTCTTTTACAAAGAATGTTTCTTGCTCATACTTTGTGCCTTTAAATCTCAAGTAAGGCTCATCGTAGTATTTTGCACCTTTATCTTTTAATCTTTGTTTTAAAGTATCAAAATCTTTTCTAGATAAATGAACACCAAAGTGAGGTACTGAAACATTACCCATATCGACATCGTGTCTTTCATTATCTAATTTATGTTCACTTGCATGAAGTGTTAATTCATTTCCCCAAAAATCAACATCAGCCCACTCTTGAGCAGAATTGTCTAATCTGCAGCCTAATGTTTCGCTGTAAAATTTTTTTGCTGTCTCTAAATCACCGCATGGTATTGCTAAATGAAAGCAGTTTGTGTTTTTGTACATAATTTCTCCTTTAAATACTTAACAAAATAACTATATAAGCATTAATTTTTTAAATCAAGTTGGCAAATAATAATGAATGATTTTTTACAATCTATAATAGACAGAGACCCTGCGGCAAAATCAAAGGTGAGTTTGATTCTTACCTACCCAGGAGTAAAGGCTATTTTTTTTCATAAAATTGCAAACTTTTTTGCAATAGCTAAATTTGATTTAGTTGCAAGAATCATTTCTCAATTTTCAAGATTCTTAACTGGTATAGAGATTCATCCAAAAGCAAAAATAGGAAAAAATTTATTTATCGATCATGGAATGGGTGTTGTAATTGGTGAAACTTCAGAGATAGGAGATAATGTCACGATCTATCACAACGTTACCCTTGGTGGGATTGCTCCAAGTATTAATGCAAATGATCAAAGAAATGTTAAGAGACACCCAACATTAGAAGACAACGTCGTCGTTGGATCTGGTGCTCAAATTTTAGGACCAGTTGTAATTGGAAAAAATTCTTTAATAGGTGCTAATGCAGTGGTTACAAAAAATGTTCCTGAGAAATCCATCATGGTTGGAATACCAGCCATAAGAGTCGGAGATGCCACAAAAGGATTTCAACCTTATGCAGTTACTGATAAAGATAAAGACAATGACACAAATTAAAAATAACTTTCTTGAGTCGATTGGAAACACTCCTTTAATTAAATTAAAAGCAGCTTCTGAAATCACAGGATGTAATATTTTAGGTAAAGCAGAATATCTTAATCCAGGTGGATCAGTTAAAGATAGAGCTGCTCTTGCTTTAATTAAAGATGCACAGGAAAAGAAATTAATTTCAGAGGGTGGAATTGTCGTTGAAGGCACTGCTGGTAATACTGGAATTGGTTTATGTCTTTTAGGAAATTCTTTAGGTTATAAAACAATTATTGTGATGAATGATAATCAAACACAAGAAAAAAAAGATACTTTAAAAAACATTGGTGCAGATCTTAGATTGGTAACACCCAAACCATATAAAGATGATGGCAATTATGTAAAAGTTGCAGGTCGTCTTGCAGAAGAATTAAAAAGTACTAATAACAATGGTGTAGTTTGGGCAAATCAATTTGATAACACTGCTAATGCAAAAGGTCACTATGAAACCACAGGACCAGAAATCTGGGAACAAACTGATGGCAAGGTTGATGGTTTTGTTTGTGCTTCTGGAACAGGTGGAACTATAGGTGGTGTAAGTAAATTTTTAAAAGAAAAAAATAAAGATGTTAAAATTTATTTATCTGATCCAACAGGTTCTGCTCTTTATAATTATATTACGAATGGTGAATTAAAAGCTGAAGGAGGATCAATTACTGAGGGAATTGGTTCAAGTCGAGTAACTAAAAATTTTGCTGAAGCAAAAATTGATGGTGCTTATTCAATTAGTGATGAAGAGTCTTTACCAATACTTTATGATTTGATTCAAAATGAGGGTTTAAGTTTAGGAACCAGTTGTGGTGTAAATATTGCAGGTGCAATTAGACTTGGAAAAGAACTTGGCCCAGGAAAAACTATTGTAACTATTCTTTGTGATAAATCTGATAAATACAACTCAAAGATGTTTAATAAATCTTTTTTAAGGGAAAAAAACCTTCCAATACCTAGCTGGTTATAATATCGCATATCAGCCATGTAACAAAACAGTTACATTTTTAGAATAATATTAATTAACATCGAGGGGTCATGAATAAATATATAGCAGTAATAATATCTTTTTTAATTTTTACTTCTGCACATGCAGGTATGAGTAAGGATGATAAATCTAAAGCCTGGGATTGTATTGGAATTTATATGGCAAATTACTTTTTACCATCTGGTGAAAAATTTGAATATGGCATGAAAGAAAAATCTATTTCAACAGTAAAAGTTTTAAAAACGTATGCTCTTGAAATTGGTATTCCAGAAAAAGAATGGGATGAAGGAGTAAATAAAGCAGTTGATAAGCATTATGGCTCCAAATACGACCAAGCTAAAACTGAAAAATGTCATACATTTGTTGAAGCTTTAGTTCCGAATGGAGCTGAAAGAGTTAAAAAAGTAGTTCAGACTTTGTATTAATTTAAAAGGAGAAAAAAATGGAAAAAGAAATGTTAGTATTCCTTAAACTTAAAGAGGGTAAATTAGAAACTTTCATGGGATGGATGCAATCAGATGAAGGGATGGGAGTTAGAAAAAGCGTTGCCTATCCAGAAAAAACTGTTGGAGCAATGATTCCAGATAAAAGTGGGATGTTATTTAAAGTGAATGTTCATAATGAAGCTGGAATGAAAGAATTTGTTACCGGGAATAATCCTACCGCGAAGGCTATTTACGCAGAATGTGTAGAGAGCGCTAAATTATATGAACTATCTGAAGTAAATTTATAAGGAGTATAAATGAAAAAAATAATGTTAACGCTTTGTTTGGTCTTATTTGTTAGCTCAGCATATGCAGGTTCATGTCCGATGTTAGCTAAAAATATTGATGAAAAAATTAAAAAAGCTCAAGAACTTAAAGATCAAGGTATGGATGCCCATAATAATGGTGATCATGCTAAGTCTGAAAAACTTTTGAATGAAGCTCTTGCTTTATTTAAAAGCTAAACACAAAGGAGAAAAATGAAAAACTATATGGTAACTCACACTTTCAAATCTAAAGAAATGAAGGATAAATTTAGCGAAACAGTAGCCTCAATGAAAATGGAGGATATTATTAAATCAATGACCAGTGATAAAGCTGCGTGTCAAATGACTTGGAATACACCAGCTGATACAATGCAAATGTTTTGCTGGTGGAAAGGAAATAGTGAGGAAGATATAATTAATCAACTAGGTCAAATGAACGACTTCTTTGAACCTCACAAATTTACTGAGTGCACTGACCAGGTAATGGATTATAACGCAAAATAAGGATAAATAATGAAAGCAATTTACACAAGAACCATCGGAGTTTATGATGACAAGCTTGGTGAGGCAATGGAAATTTCCAAAGGTTTAGCTGAAGTAAGAAAAAAACATTATCCTGATCATGAAGTTTATTTTTCTTTTCAAATTGGTGGAAATCCAAGAACAGTTAGAGAAACTCTTGTAGGAGAACAGTTTACAGACAAAGCATTTGAAAATGATCAAAACATGTCTGCTGATCCTAAATTTATTGAACTTCAAAAAAAAATGAAGGGTGTTTTTAAAGAAGGTACAATACAAGATGAAATGAGAATGGTATTTAACGATTAAGGAGCTCGATGATAGAAAAATTTAATGGAATATTTTATTTGGCAGTTTTTATAATCCATTTTATAGGATTTGCTTATTATGGATTTAGATGCGTTTTCCAGACAAAGTCCTTCTTAGATAAATATGGTATCGATGATACTGGTGCAGGAATGGTTAGATTTTTTGGATCAATATTTCTTGGTTCAGTAGTTATGGCTATTTATGTTGGTTTTATAAGACCTAATGGTTTAGAGACAACATGGGCATTCTTTAACTTGATCTTTTTGCAAAACTTATCTGCATTTATTGTTGGTTTTTATAATACAAAAATTAATAAACTTGGACACACAGACAAAACATCAGATGAGGGAATTTATGCTCCATTAGTGTTGACTATACTTAGTGCTGTGATGATCTATGGTTTTAGTGACAAAATCTATATTTAACAACAAAGGAGTATAAAATGTCGATGTTAGAGAAATATACCAATGCAATTGATAAAAAAGATGAGTCAACTATGAATGAACTTTTGCATGATGACTTTAAATTCACAATGCACAAATCAGGAAACACCATAGGTAAAGCTGATGTTATAAAATGGGCAATGAGCGGTGATATAAACCAAGATAAAGCCAGAGTAGTCTATGAAAATGATGAAATTGGAGTTCACCATTCAATAGTTACATTTAATGACGGAAATGTTGAGGCGGTAATGGCAGTTTATAAATACAAAGATGGAAAAATTATAAGTTTAGAGACTGGCGCCACTCCAATGCCAAAATAGGTGAGTCAATTACTCTTTATTTGTATAGCTATAACTGCACTTGATATTTTTTTAATCATCTACGCATTGACTATCCCACTTTATCCAAAAAAATGGCGAAAAGAGGTAAATAGAAAATACAAAAATGAGACAGCTACTGGAGTAACGATAATTTTTGTAACGATGGCAGCTTGTTTTTTATGGGTAATTTATTTTTATTTCTTAATTTTTGATTTATAATTTTCTATGTTTCCAAAAAAATATTCAAAATTAATATTCATATTTTTTATGGGTCTTGGCATGAGCTTGATCATGACACTTATAATTACATATATCAATACAGGTTATGATGAACTTTATTATAAGAGATTTTTTAAAGCTTGGTCAGTAAGCTTACCGGTTGCATTAGTTGCTACAACAATTGTAGCTCCGATAGTAGAAAAATTTGTAGATAAAATTACCAAATAATAATACTCTTTATATTGTGAGTAATATAATTGCCTACATAGTTCTTATACTTGCAGTAATTTTGGGGACTGCAGCAAATGGTTTTGCTAAAGGAGCTAATGGTTTTACATTATTATTACCAAGCTTATTAACAGCAATAACAATAGTTGCTTGTATGTTTACATTATCAATTGTTATGAAAACTATTCCTGTGGGTATTACTTATGCCTCATTTGCAGGTCTATGTATTATCGCCACAACAATTGTTGGGGTATATAAATTTAATCAAATGCCAGACATTTACACTATTGTTGGTTTAACTTTAATTATTTCAGGAGTGTTAATAGTTAATCTTCTTGGTAAAACAAATTAAATTTATGACTAATTTATCTGGATATATATTTCTTCTACTTGCAATTATCTTAGGCATTACTTCAAATGGTTTTTTAAAATCAACTAATGGATTTACCAATATTGGCCCGACAATTTTTTGTGCAATATCAATAATCGCTTGTATTTTTTGTTTATCAAAAGCAATGAATATCATTCCGGTAGGTTTCACTTATGCTACGTACGGGGGACTAACAATTACTGCAGTAACTTTATTTGGCGTGTTTAAATACAATCAAATACCAAATCTTTATGGTATTATTGGGATAGCTCTAATTGTTGTCGGTGTAATTCTTTTGAATACTCTTGGTAAAACTACTTAGTTATTGGTCTAAGCATTTTTAAAATTTTATTATGAATATTGTTATTAACTGAAGCAACAATATTTCCACCTTTAACCGCATTTGCATTTTTCCATGTACTAACAACTCCACCAGCTGCTTTAATGATTGGTATCAAAGGATGAATATCCCAAATTTTATTTCCACATTGAATAACCACATCAACTTTACCTTCTGCAAGATGTGAGTAGCTAAGAGCATCTGCACAAGGAAACTGCATTAGTTTTAAAATTTTGGGTATTTTTTTTTGTTTATTTAAAGATAACATGCCATGAAAAGCAGCAGACATCTTTATATTTTTAAATAAGATTTTTTTATTAACTTTTATTTTTCTTTTTTTTCTTTGATCCACAACATATGCAACTTTATCAGAGGCATTAAAATAATGTTTTTTAAGAACGGGATAATTTGCCAGTCCAATTACAGGGTTCCCTTTATAATTCAAAGAAATTAAGTTACTCCAAGTAGGATTACCAATTACATAAGATCTGGTTCCATCGATTGGATCAATGACCCAAGTAAAATCACTTTTAGTTTTTTTTTTGCCAAACTCCTCACCTATGACTTGGTGATCAGGAAACCTTTTTCCTATCTCTTTCCTGATAAATTTTTCAAAAGCTTTATCTGAGGTTGTAACAGGATCGAATCCCTTGCCTCTTAATTTGTTAGAGACTTTAAAAGTTCTATTAAGTTTAGAATAATAAAACTTAGTAAGTTTTCTAGCTAAGCCATCAACAAACTTAGAATACCTTTTAAAATCTGATGAATTTAATTTTGACACATGGGACTATTACTATTTAATTTATATTGATTAAAGTAAAATTTTAAATAATTCTCTTATTATTGTATGAAAATAGAATTAACTGATAACAAAGTGTTTTTTGAAAAACAGGGTGCAAAAAAAGAAATCCACCCTTTTTGGCTAAGAGAACGGGTGAATAGCGAGAACTTTTTAGATCAAAAAACTCAACAAAGATTATTTGATCCAACAATGCTTAAAAGTAGCTCAGAAATTTCAAAAGTGAATATTTCAGATAAATTTCTTGAGGTAAGTTTTAAAGATGGTGCATACGCAAAACTAGTTATCGAAAATATACTTAAAGAGTTTGAGAAAGATAATGAATTGTACTTTATCAATAAGATTTCATGGAAATCAGACTTTCAAAATAACAATATTTATAAGTTTAATAAAAACTTTTTTGAGGAAAAAATAATGTATGAATCTTTATTAGACTTTTACAAATATGGATTTGTTATATTTGAAAATGTTCCCACCAAAGATAACTTTATTGTCAATTTTGCTAATTCAATCGGAAGTATTAGACGAACCAACTTTGGCGAGTTTTTTAATGTTAAATCAAAACCAAATCCAAATGATCTTGCCTATACTTCATTGCCTTTAGCACCACATACTGACAATCCTTATAGAAAACCAGTACCTTGTATACAATTGCTGCATTGCATCGAAAATGAAGTTGGTGGTGGCTTATCCACATTGGTTGATGGTCTTGCCGTAACGGAAGTGTTAAAAAAAGAACATCCTAGTTTTTTCCAAATTTTAACTGAAATAAAAGTCAGATTTCAATTTGTCGATGATAATGTTGTTTTAGAAGACTGGGCAGAGATGATCCAACTTGATGAAAACAAAAGACTTAAACAAGTCAGATTTAGTCCTCGATTAGATTTTGTCCCCTTAATGGATAAGGAAAAATTAGAATTATATTACGCAGCTAGAAACAAAATTTCAGAAATGTACAATTCAAAAAAATTCAGAATTGAATTTAAATTAAAACCTGGTGATTTATTAATGATGGATAACTATAGACTTCTTCATGGCAGAACCGAATATAATACTAATGAAGGTAATCGATTTTTACAAGGTTGCTATATAGATTATGATAGCACTGAGGGAAAACTTAAACACTTGAAAAGAAAATTTAATATATAAATTATTTGTTAAAGCAATTGTTAACTAATATTGCCATTAATATCCAAATTACAAATGTTTCCCCATGACTAAATGTGTAGTCAGCTCCAGCAAAACCTGCTGCAATATTGATAGCGTAAATAATTATCGTAGAAACAATTAAGCTTACAAGTAAGTTAATTAATCCTTTTACATATTTCATAATGAAACAATATAGATATTAAAACTCAATGCAATTTTTAATTTTCTATTTTTAAGTGAAGTTTTTTTAAGATGTGGGAAGACTAATAAATAGTTAGGTTGTATTCAAGAAATATATTTAATTAATTTGCAAATAAATATCTTGAATACAACCTTGCTGAAATTTAACTTCTAATTAAGGAGGTAGTTTTAATGAATCAAATGCCACCTGACACTTAGCTGGGTAGCTTTATATTTCATAAAAACGAAAACAAAAAACTTAAAGTCCATTCGGACTTAAATGCCATCAAGGCGACTTAAGGGAGCTCTTTTGGCTGGAGAGCAAAAGAGCGACCCCTTAAGTAAATTGAATTTACTTTTTTAAAATTCGGCAAATTAATTTATCTTTAAAATTTAGTCTTTTGTTATATTTCCTGCTGATTTCGTTTATTCCTTTTAAAATATCTGCACTACTTAAATTCAATAATGTTGAAATGTATCGATTTTTAATCATTTCCACATATTTCTCTCTCGATATCTTTACTTTGAAAGAAAACGTCTTCGAAACACTTCCAGGATATAAACCATTTACATATCTCAGTATCCTTTCATCTCTTTTAAGCGATTTATTTAATTTTTTTTTCATTTTTAAAAAAGTTGGAATTTCATTTTTAGATGTGGCCAAGGTAAATATTGCTATCCGACCACCAGAATTAAGACAATTCATACATAGTAAAAGTAGTTTTTTTATATCTTTAAGTGATAAAAAATGAATTGTTTGTTTTAGTAAAATTAAATCAAATTTTTTTCTATTCTTTTTGAGATAATTTATTGCGTCAGTTTTATTAAAAATAATTCTTTTATCTCGATCTTTATGTTGCTCAATATCAATACCTATTGGCTTATTAGCCAATCTAAGCTTAGATCTTAGATTTCCTAATATCTTACCTCTTCCACATCCAATATCTAAAATTTCAGAATTCTTATTGAGTTTAGTTTCTTTAATTAAGAATTTGTTAAATGATTTAATATAACTAGTTGATGAAAGCCAAGTTTTATTGTCCCAATTCTTTAATGACACGCAATATTAAATTTTTTTAATCGCCAATAATTATAGGGCCAAGGAGTTAAAAAACCAGCTAAGAGCATAATTGGTACAACCCACCATGTTAATATTGCACCACCAGTTAAAAAGTAATCAGTTAAGTTCATAGCAGCTTCCATACTTATCATTGATATAAAACTCATTCCAATTGCAGTTTTAAAAGCTTTTGAAAAATCAAAACTTTGTCTCATTAAAATTATTGTTTCCAAGATAATACTTGTAATCAAACCATTAATGATAGCTAAAATCATAATTCCTAAAACAGGAAACGGAATTTTTGTCAGTTGAAAAAATAAAATTGTACCTAAATCACCGATTGCACAACCTAATAAACACCAAGCGGTGTTTTTAGCACTTCTTTTCCAAGTATGTTTGCATGACCAATGAAAATTGGCCTTGGCTGTTGTGTCCATTAAGTTAATTTATATCAACTTTAGCAATCATTCCAACTTGATAATGACCAGGAACATTGCAAGCTACTTCAATGTTTACTGCGTTATCAAATTTCCAGATGATTTCTCCTTTTTGATTTGGTTCAAGCAAAACACTATTGCTGTGTGAATGACCCATGGCTTTATCCATTTTTGCCATTTTTTTCATTTTTTCTTTATCAATGGAATCAGCTAATAAAATTTCATTTTCAACCATTTTAATCATTTCTGGTTGATGTTTCATATGCATCATTTTATTTGCAATATTAAATTCGTGAACAAGCATGCCAGCATTTTCCACTTCAAATTTAATTGTTTCACCAGCTTTAATTTGAAATGAACTTGGTTCATAATAGTTGTCATACATCACAACTTTAACTACACGTGAGATTTCACTTTCTTTACCCTTAGAGCCTATTTTCATATTTTTATCAGCATAGGCAAATGTATAAGTAAATAAAAAGATAACTAAAAATTTAAATATTTTCATAATGTGAATAGAAGTAATCCTTGGTATTATTTTTACAATGGGTCAATTTGTACTTATGTGTTATTATAATTAAATGATTTTCAAACAATTATTCGACAAAAATTCTTCTACATATACCTATTTAGTCTCATCAGGAAAAGGAAGGGAGGCATTAATTATTGATCCTGTGTTAGAAAATGTTGGCGAATACATAAATTTACTAAAGGAGCTAGATTTAAAATTAGTAAAAGTAATTGATACCCACATACATGCAGATCATGTAACAGGAGCATCTAAGCTCAAAGATATTACTAAATGTTCTACTATTATGGGCGCCCATACTCCTGCAGATGCTGTTGAAATAAAAGTTAAAGATGATGAATATATTAGTCTAGATAATCTTAAAATTAGAGCGATGTATACTCCTGGACATACTTCAGATAGTTATAGCTTTTTAATGGATAACTATCTTTTTTCAGGTGACACACTTCTAATTAACGGGACTGGTCGAACAGACTTTCAAAATGGTAGTTCAAAAGATGCTTATAATTCAATATTTAATAAACTTTTAAAATTGCCTGAGGAAACTCTTTTGTACCCTGCTCATGATTATAAAGGTGAAAAAGTAAGCACCATTGGAAAAGAAAAAAAACAAAATCCAAGATTACAAGTAAGCAGTGTTGATGAATATATTGAGATCATGAACAATCTTAATTTAAAAAAACCTGCTCAAATTGATTTCAATGTATCTAAAAATATTAATTTAGGTGTTTAAATTAAATCGAGGACTCTAAAGCTTTATAGATTAGTTCTTTAGTAGTCTCTCCAAGACTTCGATAAACTTCTTTATTATCTTTGAAAATTAAAAGTGTAGTTTGATATTGTACATTAAAAAAATTAGCAATTTCTTTGTTGGTGACATCAAATGCAAAATATTCAATATTTTTAAAATCATTTTTTGCTTTTTGCAAAACTTTCATTTGACTAGCACAGGACATACAATACTTAATCCAAGAGCTTACTACTACAACTTTGCCTTCAGATTGTGCTTTATCAAATAATTCTTTTTTAAAAGTTGTCTCCTTTTCCATTGCATTGACATTGAATGCAAATAAAAGAAAACAGAAAGTTAAAATTTTTTTCATAATTGCTTATACAACAAATATTAAAAACCAATAAGAAGCTAGACCTGAAAATATTGTCGCAATTATACTCCTTGAGAAAATACCAATAACCATTGCAATTATTGCAGCTAATATCTTTGGATTATCATCTATTTCGAACAAGCCTTTGTCATTAATAAAAATTGCCGGAAAAATTATTGCAGGAAATATTGCAGATGGCACAAATGACAATATCTCTCTAATTCTATCATTAAACATTTCCTTTTTAATTAAAGCTATCATAGAAAATCTTGTTAGATACGTAATCAATCCACAATATAGAATTAATGCCCAGTTGCTCATGCTTTTTTGTTTTTTATTGTTAAAATCATTGCAGTAAATAACCCTGCTAACGCAGCAACTATGACGTATGCTTTAAAAGGGATATAATTATATCCAAAGGTAGCAACCAATCCTGAAATAATTATTACAATCACATTTATAAATTTTCTAAAGTCATTAACTAATAAAGCTAAGAAAGTTAAAGGAACTGCAAAACTTAGACCAAGTTTTTCAGGAATTGCTGCTCCAAGTATAATTCCTAAAAATGTTGTTGATTGCCATATCACCCAACAAGTAGCTCCACCACCCACTAAGTGAAAATATCTATTATTATCTTTATTTTTTTTTAAATATTCATTTGAAATTGCAAATGCCTGATCAATTAAAAAGTATGAAATAATTATTTTCCAGATTAATTTTAAATCAGATAGATGTTCAGATACAACTGCGCCATAAAGTAAATGTCTTGAATTAACAGCCCCAACAGAACTTATTATTACTAAAGATGAGGCTCCTCCTGAAAATAATTGCAATAATACTATTTGCGAAGCACCACCAAAAATAATTAGAGACATTGCCATTGTTTCAATTGGAGTAAATCCAATATCAATAGCCAATACGCCAAATATCAAACCAAATGGGACCACTGGTATCATAAGTGGGCTTACATCAATAATTCCCTTTAAAAAAACTTTAAAGTTACTTTTCATTTTCTAAAAGGTTTTTATTAGAAGCAAACTATATGATCAATATGAATTGGTCTTTTGATTCCAAATTTTTCATCCACTTCATGTTGATGTATGTGGTGTGAGTGAACAAATACTGGAATTAAAGTATTACTTGGAGCTCTAAGAGTATAAATAAAGTTAGTGCCTCTAAATTTTCGATCAACTACCTCAAGTTTTAAATTACTAGTATCATCATGTTCCAAATCTTCTGGTTGAAGTAATAATTGCACATTGGCACCTTCTGGATATTCTTTTATAAAATTCCCTTCAATAGTGCCTAAATCCCAGTTTTCTAAAGTATTTTTTCCAGTCACCTTTGCTGGAACCAAAATTCCTCTATTTAAAAAATTTACAACTTCAATAGAATTTGGCAAATGATAAACCTTG
>CABYNA010000012.1:0-16140 GCA_902520215.1 uncultured Pelagibacteraceae bacterium | reverse complement strand
ATCAGATCTCCAAAAATGCTAAAACCAATCATGATTAATTTAAACAAATCTAATTTTTTTATAAACAATTTGGATATAAACTTAATTTGTCAAAAACCAAGAGTTTCAAAATATAGGGACAAAATAATTAAATCAGTCTCAAAATTAACTGGTATTAATGAAAACCAAATAAATTTAAAGGGTAAAACTGTGGAAAAATTAGGTTTAATTGGAAAAGAAAAGGCTATCGCTTGTGAGACCATAATTTCAATCACAAAATATGATTAAAACTTTTAATTCATTATTAGCAACAATGTTTGGGCTAGGAAAAATTAAGATTATTCCTGGAACTTTCGGATCCTTAGCTACAACTATTTTTCTTTATTTTTTTTTTCATATATTAAAGTTATCACCAAATATAGTCTTAATAGGTTTGCTTATTATTTTTATTTATTCATTCATAGCGGTAGCATCCCATATAAAGGAGAAAGAAAATAAAGATCCAAAAGAGGTCATTATCGATGAATTTATAGGTCAATCTATACCAATTTATCTCTACGAAATATCCCATGGAACACAAAAAACATCTGATGAAGCTATAATTTTTTATGTTATTTGTTTTGTGCTTTTTAGAATTTTTGACATACTCAAACCATTTCCAGTAAATTATTTTGACAAAAATTATAAAAATAGTTTTGGTGTAATAATGGACGATGTTTGCGCAGGATTATATGTTGTTCTATCATTAATTTGTTTTATGTTATTAAGCAGTTATTTAATTTAATGAAAACTTTAGTCAGGCTTTTAACCAAAAAAAAATTAAAACTTTCTGTTGCTGAGTCTTGTACTGGTGGAATGTTAGCTAGTTCAATTACCTCAATAAGTGGTGCTTCAAAAATATTTAATTTAGGACTAGTGACCTACTCTAACCAAACTAAAATTAGAATTCTTAGAGTTAATAAAAATATTATTAAAAAATATGGTGCGGTTAGTCACCAATGTTGTTTGGCAATGGTAAATAACTTATCTAAAATATCAAAAGCCAATATTAACGTTTCTATAACTGGGATCGCCGGCCCTAAAGGTGGTACTAAACAAAAGCCTGTTGGTTTAGTTTATATCGGAATCAAAAAAGGTAAAAAAATTCAAATAATTAAGTGCTTATTTAAAAGTAAAAAAAGATCTTCCATTCAAAAAGCCACTGTTAAAAAAGCTTTAGATTTAGTTCTTAGAATTTCCAAATAATTCTTCAGCTCTTTTTTGAAAAGCATCAGCTATTTTTTCTAAACCAAATTGAAAAGAGACTACCATTAAAGAATTTAAAAATTTATTCTTTATTTCAAAATCAATATCAAAGGTGACCTCGGTAATACCATTATTTTTATCACTAAATGTCCAATTATTTGTTAGATGATTTAATGGTCCCTCTATATTTTTAACATAGATTGAATCAGTTTTTTTATTAAAAGCAACATCACTTTTGTATGTATCTTTAAATGGGCCTTTACCAATGGTTAAATCTGCAATAATTTTTTGCAAATCACCATCTTGTTTGTTTTCATATATTTTAGCATCAAAACAAAATGGAACAAATTCAGGATATTTTTCTATATCTAAAACAAGTTCAATTAAGTCTTTTTTTTCACATTCAATTAATCGCTTAACTGAAGCTTTTGGCATTAATGATTGTTTATCCGATTTTGTTGTAGCTTAGCAAAATCTTCATCTGCATGATAAGAAGATCTTGTTAATGGCGATGAAGAAACTAATAAAAAACCTTTTGATTTCGCAATACTTCCTAATTCATCAAATTCTTCTGGTGTATAGTATCTATCAAGAGGATGATGTCTAACAGATGGTTGTAAGTATTGACCAATAGTTAAAAAATCTACATCAGCAGCTTTTAAATCATCCATTACCTGCAAAATCTCATCTTTTTTTTCACCTAAGCCAACCATTATCCCTGATTTAGTAAAAATTTTTTTATTTATCATTTTAGCATTTTTCAAAAGTTCTAAAGATGCGAAATATCTAGAACCGGGTCTTACTTTAAGATAAAGACTAGGAACAGTTTCAATATTGTGATTAAAAACATCAGGATTTGCCTCTAAAACTTTTTTATAAGCATTACCCTTTCTTAAAAAATCAGGGGTTAAAACTTCAATTGTAGTATTTGGATTTGTTTTTCTTGTTTGGTTGATAACCTCAAAAAAATGATTTGAACCACCATCATCTAAATCATCTCGATCAACTGATGTTATTACAACATGTTTTAAATTTAATTTTTTTACAGCCTGAGAAATTTTTATTGGTTCAAGATTATCTAGTTTTCCTGGTTTACCAGTTTTTACATCACAAAAAGCACATGCTCTTGTACATGTATCACCCATGATCATAAACGTAGCATGTCTTTTACTCCAACATTCAGTGATATTTGGGCAATTAGCTTCCTGACAAACTGTTACAAGATTATTTTTATTTACGATTGTTTTTGTTAAAAAAAATTCTTTGCTATTTACTAATTTTGATCTTATCCAATCTGGTTTTTTTTTAATTGGATTTATCGGTTTATTCTGCTTTTCTGGATGTCTAATTTTCATTTTTTTTAATTATATAAATTTTTTCATTTTTTTTTCCAAATATGAACCTTTCTCTAATCAAAGATTCTATATAATCAAGATCTAGATTGTCACTTAACAATGAATTCTTAAATTCCAAGTCACTTATTTGGTTAATTATTAAAGATTCTTGTTGTTTTAAGTTTTTTAAAATCTCTTTTTTTTCAAAATATGAAATTAACCCTCTTTGACCAGTTAAAAGATTAAAAAAGAAATAAAGAATCAAAAAAGTAGAAACTAGTAAAAAGTAATTTTTTTTTAATCTTTGAAGCATTAATGAATCTTATTCATTCTAGCTTTTTTTCCAAGTTCTTCTTCTATACGAATTAATTGATTATATTTAGCCACTCTTTCAGATCTAGCTAAAGATCCTGTTTTTATTTGGTTGGAGTTGGTACCTACCGCTAAATCGGCAATAAATGTATCTTCACTATCTCCTGATCGATGTGAGATAATAGTATTAAACCCTATAGTTTGAGCAAATCTTATGACATCAAGTGTTTCGGTAACTGTACCAATTTGATTTAGTTTTATCAAAATTGAATTTGATGAAACATTTAGAAATCCCTTTTTTAATCTTTCCAAATTTGTAACATAGAGATCATCTCCAACTATCTGTACTTTTTTAGTAGATCTCATTAATTTACTCCAAGACGTCCAATCATTTTCAGAAAATGGATCTTCAATGGATTTAATTTTATATTTATCAATCATTTTTTTGTATTCTGAAATTGTTTTATCAACGGAAACATATTTTTTTGAGTTAATAGAATATTTACCTTTTTTAAATAATTCATTAGCTGCAACATCCAAACAAATTGAAACATCTTTACCATTTCTAAATCCTGATTTTTTAATTGATAAAACAATCAAATCTAAGGCCTGATTGTTATTATTAATCATAGGTGCAAATCCACCTTCATCACCAACCGATGTGGCTAAACCTTTTGCTTTAATTAATTTACTTAAGTTTTTTATTACCAAATAACATATTCTCATTGCTTCAGAAAAAGATTTTGCTTTATCTGGTCTAATCATAAATTCTTGAATTCTAAGACCATTATTTGCGTGTGCTCCACCATTAATAATATTCATTAATGGATAAGGTAATTGAAAATTTTTTGTTGCATAAAAAGATTTATAAAGAGGAATTCTTTTTACTTTTGCTGATAACTTTTTTGCAGCCATCGATACCGCTAATATTGCATTAGCTCCTAGTTTTGTTTTTTGTTTAGTACCATCCAAATTAATAAGTATTTCATCTATTCTTTCTTGATTATGTACGTTTTTATTTTTAAGAGCTCTTGATATTTTGGAATTAATTAAATTAATTGCAGAGAAAACACTTTTGCCTAAATATCTTTTATTATTAGCATCTCTTTTTTCGTAGGCTTCATAAGTACCTGTAGAGGCTCCTGAGGGACAAATTGCTTTTGCACTTTTGTTTTTTACATAAACCTCTGCTTCAATAGTTGGATTCCCTCTACTATCAAAAACTTGTCTTGCTTTAACTTTTAGAACTTTACTCACTTAATTTTAATAAGATTATCAATATCGCTTAATTGTTTTAGAAGATCTTCTAATTTATCTAATGGTACCATGTTGGGCCCATCAGATGGAGCATTATCTGGATCTTGATGGGTTTCAATAAAAACTCCTGCAACTCCAACTGCAACTGCAGCTCTTGCTAAATATTCAACAAACTCTCTTTGACCACCACTTTTTTCTCCAAGACCACCTGGTTGTTGCACTGAGTGTGTTGCATCAAAAATTACTGGATAACCATTCTTAGCCATTATTGGTAACGACCTCATGTCGGAAACTAAAGTGTTGTATCCAAAACTTGCACCTCTTTCAGTTACTAATATTTTGTCATTTCCAGATTCTGAAATTTTCTTTGTTACATTAACCATATCCCATGGTGCAAGAAATTGACCTTTTTTTACATTAATAATTTTATTTGTTTTAGCTGCAGCAATTAACAAGTCTGTTTGTCTACATAAAAAAGCCGGGATTTGTAAAACATCAACATGTTTTGAAACGATTGCACATTGCTCAGCATTATGAATGTCTGTTAGAATAGGGACATTTAATTCTTTTTTAATCTTATCAAATACAGGCAATGAAGCTTCTAATCCAGCTCCTCTTTTGCCTTTTAAGCTTGTTCTGTTTGCTTTATCAAATGAAGTTTTGTAAATAAATCCAAGACTAAATTTTGAAGTAATTTCCTTAATTTTTCCTGCCATATCCATTGCATGTTGTTCACTTTCAAGCTGGCAAGGTCCAGAAATTATACAAATCTTATCATTGTTCGAAATATCTATTTTTCCACAATTTACTTTAATGCTTCTCATTTATGATTTTTTGATGCTTTGATAAAAGATGAGAATAAAGGATGTGGAGCAAAAGGTCTAGATTTAAATTCTGGATGAAACTGTACTCCAATAAACCAAGGATGATTTTTTAACTCAATGATCTCAGGTAAAAAACCATCAGGCGATAAACCAGAAAAACTCATTCCTTTTTTTTCAAATTTGTCTTTTAGATTGATGTTAACTTCATATCTGTGTCGGTGTCTTTCTTTGATAATCTTTTTTCCATAAATTTTTTTAATTTTAGAATTATTTTGTAATTTCGCATCATAAGAACCTAATCTCATTGTTCCACCTAGATTTTTATCAGTTCCTTTGATAGTTTTTCCATCTTTAATCCACTCATTTATTAATCCAATTACAGGTATACCATTTCTATCAAATTCACTCGAAGTTGCTTTTTTTAAATTTAATTGATTTCTCGCAAATTCTATAATTGCCATTTGCATTCCATAACATATCCCAAGAAAAGGAACTTTATTTTTTCTAGCATATTTTATTGACTCTATTTTTCCAGTTGTTCCTCGTTTACCAAAACCACCAGGTATTAATATACCTGAAATGTGTTTAAGTTTTGATTTAATCTCAGAAACTTTTAATTTTTCAGAGTCAATTCTTACTAAATTTACCTTTACATTATTTTGAATACCTCCATGAGTAAGAGCTTCATCTAAAGATTTATAAGCATCTTTTAACTCAACATATTTACCAATTATTGCAATATTCACCTGTTTTTTAGTTTGTAAAATAATTTTAGTTATTTTTTTCCATGGTTTAAGGTTTGCAGGTTTTTTTGATTTAAGCTTAAAATAATTTAATACTTGAACATCAAGTTTTTCTCTAAAAAAACTTATTGGTGCTTCATAAATTGTTCTTACATCAACAGTTTCTATTACATTTTTAATATCTACGTTACAGAAAAGTGAGATTTTTTTACGATGTTCTAACGGGATAGGTCTTTCTGATCTACATATTATAATGTCAGGTTGAATACCTATACTTCTCAATTCTTTAACAGAATGTTGAGTAGGTTTAGTTTTAATTTCATCTGAGGACTTTAAATAAGGTACTAGGGTAAGATGGATAAATAATGCATTTTTTTTTCCTATATCATTTGCAAATTGTCTTATGGCCTCAATAAATGGTAGACTCTCAATATCACCAACAATTCCACCAATTTCACAAATAACAAAATCTTCTTTCGACGAGTCATTCTTTATAAACTCTTTTATTCTATCAGTTATATGTGGAATAACTTGAACTGTTTTTCCAAGATATTTTCCTTCACGTTCCTTTTTTAATACATCACTATAAATTTTACCTGTTGTAATATTATCAGACTTCTTTGCAGATACTCCAGTAAATCTCTCATAATGCCCAAGATCTAAATCTGTTTCAGCACCATCATCAGTTACAAAAACTTCTCCGTGTTGAAATGGGCTCATTGTTCCCGGATCTACATTTAAATAAGGATCTAATTTCCTTAATCTAACTTTATACCCTCTCGATTGAAGTAAATAAGCTAGAGATGCAGAAGAGAGACCTTTTCCTAACGATGAAACCACGCCGCCCGTGACAAAAATAAATCGCGCCATGGAAGTATCTTATAGCGAATAAAAAAGAAAATTAAAAGTATTAATTATTATTTTCTGGAATAGCGGGAGTATCCTCTACTTTTTCTTCAATAGTATCCAAAACAGATGATGTAGGTGTTAATTCTCCTCTAGATACAATTGTAAGTGCTAAACTACAAATTATAAATAAAGTGGCAACAACCGCAGTGGCTTTGGTCATAAAATTACCTGCTGATCTGGAAAACATAAAACTTTCCTGAGAAACTCCAATTCCTAAAGCACCACCCTCAGACTTTTGCATCAAAACTAGTAACACCAATATTAATCCGAATATGATGTTCAAAATTAACAATATATTTTCCATGAGGGGTTAATTATAGGTTTTTTTAATTATATCAATAAATTTTTTAGGATCTTGAGATGCCCCACCTATTAAGTAACCATCAATATTATTTATAGATTTCAATTGATTAATATTTTTTGGATTTACTGAGCCACCATAGAGAACTTTATAATTCTTTTTTTCTTTTTTAATAAAACTGATTGTCTTAAATAAGTCATCAGATTTTGGTATAATTCCTGTACCAATTGACCAAACTGGTTCATATGCGATTATAATTTTTTTATTATTTTTAATATTTTTCAAACCTGCTTTAATCTGTTTATTTAAAACACTTTTGGTAATTTTTTTTCTTTTTGCTTTAAGCGTCTCACCAATACAAAAAATTACATTCAGCCCAGACTTCAATGCACTTTTAATTTTAAGATTTATTAATTTATCAGTTTCACCAGATTGTCTATTTTCAGAGTGGCCAATAATAATATATTTAGCACCAACACTTTTTAACATTGAAGAGTTGACTGAACCTGTAAAAGCACCATAAACATCCTGCTCATGACAATTTTGCGCACCAACTTCAATATTTGAACCTCTCAATTTTTTTGACATTGGCTCTATTAAAGTGCTAGGTGGGCAGTAAATTATTTTCAAAGACTTTCTTTTTTTGAAGTTTTTAAAAAATTTAACAACTCTATTCAGCGTATTTAACGAATTTAAAACACCAAACATTTTCCAATTGGCAATAAAATACATATATTTATTTGTCATGAGGCTTATTTTAATTTATAGGTTTGCTTTTTATAGATCAATAAATTTATAGTAATGATTAATAGTTTAAGAAATTTTGCAAAAACTAAATTTGCTGGTTTGTTAGTTTTTATAATGATAATTCCATTTGTATTTTGGGGTATGGGTGGAATGTTCAGTAGTGGTAATACTAACAATATTGCTAAAATTAATAATAATAGTATTTCCACTGAAGATTTTATTGATTACATAAATAAATCAGGAATCCCTGAAAAAACAATCAGAGAAAATTTAGAGCAAAACATTATTGAAGAAATTCTGTCTGGTTTAGTTTCTACTACTTTACTGGATCTAGAAATAAAAGATTTTGATCTGACAATTTCTGAAATCACTTTATTAAAAAAGATAAAAGAAAATAAAAATTTTAGAGATGAAAATGGTGTTTTTCAAAGAATTAAATATGAAAAATTTTTATTAGAAAATAATTTATCTGCTCCAGGATTTGAACAGAGACTTAAATTACGAGAATTGCAAAGAAATCTTTTTGATTATATTGGTGCTGGTACATCCTCCCCTCAATTTCTTACAACAAAACTATTTAAAGAAGAAAATCAAAAACTTGAAATAGAATTCATTGATTTAAATGATTTTTATGTAAATAAAGATGATATCACAGATAAAGAATTAGAAAATTTTATTAAGGATAATAAAGATGAGTTAAAAGTAGAGTACTTAGATTTCAGCTACACAATCATAAATCCTAAAAATTTAATTGGAGTAGATGATTTCAATCAATCTTTTTTTGACAAAATTGATGAAATTGAAGTTGCCATATCCAATGAAATTGATTTTAAAACAATCACATCAAATTTTGATTTAAAATCGGTTGATATTAGTAATTTTAGATTTTCTACAGATAAAAATGAAATTGAAAAAAAAATTTACGAATTAAGAAATAATAAATTTGATATTTTTGAAAATAAAAATGATTATATCCTATATAACATAAAAAATATTACCCAAAAATCACCAGATTTAAGTGATAAACAAATTAAAGAAGAAGTGCTCGAATTAGTTTTTCAAAAAAATAAATTTGATTATAACCAAAAATTATTAAATGAAATTACCAATAAAAAATTTAATAACAATAATTTTTTAGAGATGGGAAAAGATAAGATCCAGGCGATAAATTTGAATTCTGTGCGGGATAATAAAAAATTTGATATTAATGCTGTTGAAGTTTTATATAGCTTACCTGAGAAATCATTTACTTTAATAAATGATGAGAATAACAATATTTACTTAGCAAAAGTCAAAAAATTTGAACAACAAATCATAGATACAAATAAAGAGGAATTTAAACAATATATTGCAAAACAAAATTCTAACAATAAAAATTCATTATTAAAATCTTATGATACATTTTTAAATGACAAATATGATGTTTCTTTAAATCAACAGACTATTGAACGAGTTAAAAACTATTTTAAATGAAAATTAATCGAAGCTTCAAAGAATTCAAGTTTCGACACAGAAACAACGAAAATCAAATAATCTATACTTCAAAAAAAGTAAAAACTGATGAAGAAATAATTAATTTAATTGATAACTTTTTAATTGAAAAAAATAGCTTTATTTTTGAGTCAGTTGAAAAAGGCAAGATTAGAGGCAGATACACTATATTTGGTAAAAATCCTGATAAAATTTGGGAATTTAATAATAATAATTCTTATGTAATAAAGAAAAATAAAAAAATTAAGTTAAGGGATAAACCTAAACATTTGATTGAAAAAATAATTGAAGATTTTAAATTTAAAACTCCCAATAAATTACCAAAAATTTGTTCTTTGATTTCAGGATATTTTTCATACGATGCAATTAGGTACATCGAAAAAATCCCAAACAATTGTAAAGATGACTTAAAGTTACCTGATGTTAGATTATTACGTCCAAGAACACTTATTATTCACGACAATTTGAAAAAGGAAATATTCTTTATCAATAATATTTTTAAAGATGAAAAAATTACGAATTACAAAAGTAAATATAAAGATATCCAATCTGAACTTTTCACGCTCTCTTTACAATCATCAATTAAAAAATTAGATAATATAATAAATAATAAGTCAAAAAAAATTATAATTAATTCAAATACCTCTAAAAATAAATTTTTGTCTATAGTTAATAAGGCAAAAAAATACATTAAATTAGGAGATATATTTCAAGTCGTTTTAAGCCAGCGTTTTGAGACTAAATTGACAAAAAAACCAATCGATATTTATAAAAAATTGAGAATAACTAACCCATCTCCATTTATGTTTTTTTTTAATTTTACTGATTTTCAAATAATAGGTGCAAGTCCCGAAATATTAGTAAGGTTAAGAGATGGCGAAATAACTGTTAGACCTATTGCTGGAACAAGACCTCGAGGAAAAACGATTAAAGAAGATCGTTTTTATGAGAAAGATTTACTTAAAGATAAAAAAGAGCTTTCTGAACATCTAATGTTATTAGATCTTGGAAGAAATGATGCCGGAAAGGTATCTAAGACTAATTCTATTAGAGTTACTGAAAGTTTTATAATTGAAAGATATTCACATGTAATGCATATAGTTTCGAACGTAATAGGTAAACATGATAAAAGATTTTCTAAATTTAAGTCACTTTTAGCGGGTTTTCCAGCTGGAACTGTCTCTGGAGCTCCCAAAATAAGAGCTATGGAAATTATTGATGAATTAGAGTCTACAAAAAGGAAGGTTTATGCCGGTGGCATTGGGTATTTCGCGGCGAATGGAGAGTTTGATACATGTATTGCTTTAAGAACAGCTGTTGCAAAAAATAACAGATTTTATGTCCAAGCTGGAGCTGGGATTGTTGCAGATAGCAAACCATTAAAGGAATACGAAGAAACAGTAAATAAAGCAAAAGCTCTAATTAATGCGTTGAAATGAAAAAGATAATTTTAATTGATAATTACGATAGTTTTACTTTTAATCTCTACCATTATCTGTCTTCATTAAAAGTGAATGTTGAAGTAATTAGAAATGATCAAATAACATCTCATGAAATTTTAAAAAAAAGATATCATAAGATCGTAATTTCACCTGGACCTGGTAACCCCAATCAATCAGGTAATTGTCTTAAAATCGTTAAATCTTTATATAAAAAAATACCAATTCTCGGAGTTTGTTTAGGCCATCAAATTATAGGTCAAGTATTTGGCTCAAAAATTATTCAAGCTAAAAAGCTAATGCATGGAAAAACTAGTAAGATTTTTTCAAAAAAAATTGGTATTTTAAAAAATCTCCCTAAAACGTTTGAAGCCACTCGATATCACAGCTTAATTATTGATAAAAAATCATTATCTAAAGATCTTGAAATTACTGCTCAGACTCAAGATGGACTAATAATGGGAGTACAACATAAGAAATATCATATACATGGAGTGCAATTTCACCCTGAAAGTATTAAAACTAAATTAGGAATTAAAATTTTAAAAAATTTTATAAGAATTTAGGATTAATGAAACAATTCATTGAAAAAATTAAGAAAAAGGAAAATTTAACTTTTGATGAAAGTAAATCTGCTTTTGAAATATTGATGGAAGGTAAAGCAGACGAAAAAGAAATATTTGATTTTTTGACACTTTTATCAGCCAAAGGTGAATCTTCTGATGAGGTAGCTGGTGGAGTTTTTGTTCTTAGAAACAAGTCTAAAAGAGTAAATGTGGAAAACTGTGTTGATACTTGTGGAACTGGTGGAGATGGTATGAATACACTTAATATATCAACAGCTTCAGCATTATTACTTTCGAGTATGGGTGTTAAAGTAGCTAAACATGGAAATAAAGCTGTATCCTCAAAATGTGGATCTGGTGATGTTCTAGAGGCTTTAAATATAAAAATAAATTTAGAACCAAAAGATATTGAAAATCAAATTAATGATAATAATTTCGGATTCATGTTTGCACCCAACTATCACAGCGCAATGAGATTTGTGGGACCTACAAGAAAAAAAATTGGAAAAAGAACTATATTCAATATGATCGGACCTTTGAGTAGCCCTGCTCTTGTAAAAAGACAAGTTATTGGTGTTTTTGATAAAAAACTATTAAAAATATTTGCTAATGCTTTAAAAAATTTAGATATTAAATTTGCTTGGATAGTCAATAGTGAGGATGGATTAGATGAAATTTCACCCTATGCTAAAACTAATGTAATTCAATTAAAAGATGGTGTCATCTCTGAAATTATTATTGATCCAAACAAATTAAATATAAATGCAGATAAGTTTGAAAATCTCATTGGTAATGATGCAGCTTTTAATGCAGATAGAATGATTAATATATTTAAGGGTGAGGATAACGATTTTTCTAAAGCAGTTTGTTTAAATGCTGCAGCAGGATTAGTTGTTAATGAAACTCATCAGAATTTCGATAAAGCTTATTATGATACTAGAAAACACATTTTATCAGGTCAAACATTTAAACAATTAGAGAAAATTCAAAATGGCTGAAAATATTCTTGAAAAAATAATAAATATTAAAAGTGAAAAAATTTTAGAGCTTAAAAAAAGTATAAGTCTTGAGTCACTCGAGGAATTAATAAAAAAAAATAGTACATACATTGATTTTAAAGATACAATCAAAAAAAATGTTGAAAATAAAAAATTCTCAATTATTGCTGAAATAAAAAAAGCTAGTCCCTCTGCAGGGATAATTATTAAAGATTACGATCCTGTAAAAATAGCTAATATGTATAAATCAAATAAAGCAACCTGTTTATCTGTTTTAACTGAGGAGGATTTTTTTTTAGGAAACTTTCTGCATATTAGTAAAATTAAACATGATGTTAATTTACCAATTCTTTGTAAAGATTTTTTTATAGATAAATTTCAAATTCCTTTAGCTAAAAGTTATGGTGCTGATGCTATCTTAATTATTTTAGCTGGAGTTTCAGATAAATTGGCAGATGAATTATATGAAGAAGCTTTAAAATTGAATATGTCAGTTATTGTAGAGGTACACACTGTTAATGAAGCTAAACAAGCACTTAGATTTAAAGATGCTTTATTAGGTATAAACAACAGAAATTTAAAGACTTTAAAAACTGATATTAATACAACTTATGATATCCACGATGTTTTGGTTAATCACCCTGGCCCATTGATTTCTGAAAGTGGAATTAAAACAAAAGAAGAATTGTTGGAACTATCAAATAAAACATCCATCAAAACCTTTTTAATTGGTGAATCACTTTTAAAAAATTTAAACGATAATTCGATTTTTTCTGTTTTATAGTCAAAAAAGTCATTATTTTCTTAACTTTTTAACTATTGTTAATTATGAAGAACTTTTATAGAACATTGTTTGTACGATATTTGTTCTTATGCTAACAAAAAAACAAAAAAACCTGCTTTTATTTATCAACAAGAAGTTGAGAAGCTCTGGTGTATCCCCTTCTTACGAGGAGATGAAGGAGTCTTTAAATCTTAAATCAAAATCTGGGATTCATAGATTAATTAGTGCTTTAGAAGAAAGAGGTTTCATTAAAAGGCTTGCTCATAAAGCTAGAGCTTTGGAGGTTATAAAATTACCAGAGACTGCTTCTGCAAATGATATTTACAATAATTTTTCCCCAAGTGTCATTAAAGGAGGTTTGGATGAAGAAAAACCTTTATCAGACGATGCAGAGGTGCCTGTTTTAGGTAAAATAGCAGCTGGAACACCTGTTGAAGCAATTCAAAATGAAGTTTCTAGAATTCCATTACCAAACAACTTAGAAAAAAATGGAGATTATTTTGGCCTTAAAGTTCAAGGAGATTCAATGATTGAAGCTGGAATTCATGAGGGTGACACAGTCATCATCAAAAGAACCGATACAGCCGATAATGGAAAAATAGTGGTAGCTTTAATTGACGAACACGAAGCTATGCTTAAAAGAATAAGAAAAAAAGGTAAAGTAGTAGCGTTAGAAAGTGCTAATAAAAACTATGAAACCAAAATTTTTGGCCCTGATAGAGTAAAAGTTCAAGGTGTTTTAGTATCTTTATATAGAAACTTCTAAAAAAATAGTCTAAACCATTTTTAATGAAAAAAGTAGCAACTAGATTTGCTCCATCACCTACTGGACCTTTACATATTGGTGGGGTGAGAACAGCCTTATTTAATTGGTTATATTCAAAAAACCAAAATGGTAATTTTTATCTACGGATAGAAGATACAGATAAAGAAAGATCAAAAGAGGAATACAAAAATCAAATTATTAAATCTCTGCAATGGATAGGTATCAATCATGATGGAGCAGAATATATACAATCTCAAAAAATTGACGATCATATAAAAGTTGCAAATGAACTATTAAAAAAAGGTAATGCTTATAGATGTTATTGCTCAACTGAAGAAATTGAATCGCAAAAAAAAAGGGCTAAACAAAAAAAAATTCCATATGTTTATGATAGAAAATGGAGAGACAAAAATGAGAATGAAGCTCCTAAAGACGTAAAACCTGTTATTAGATTTAAAAGTAAAATTGATGGTACATCAATACTTAAAGATAAAGTTCAGGGAAATGTAGAAATTGAAAATAATACCATCGAAGATTTTGTAATTTTAAGAAATGATGGCACACCAACTTATAATTTATCTGCTGCTGTTGATGATCATCAAATGAATATGACACACATTATTAGAGGTGATGATCATAAAATCAATACGTTTAAACAAATTCAAATTTATGAAGCAATGGAATGGGCTTTACCGACTTTTGCGCATATACCACTAATTCATACAATTGAGGGGAAAAAATTATCAAAAAGAGATAAAGCATCAACTTTAGAGGACTATTCTAAAATTGGTATTATGCCAGATGCTTTGAGAAACTATCTTTTAAGATTGGGTTGGTCTTATGAGGATAAAGAAATTTTTACTTTAGATGAAAGTGTTAAATATTTTAATCTTGAAGGTATTGGAAAATCACCATCAAAATTAGATTTTAGTAGAATTCTATCTATGAATGAACACTACATAAAAAGCATTGATGAAAATGAACTTTTTAATCAACTAATTAATTATTCTGAGGTTTTTAAGAATAAGATTGTTGGGGAAAAAAAAGATAAAATTAAAAAATCTTTAACTTTTCTTAAAAATAAAGCCAAGACACTAGAGGATATATATAATAATAGCCAATATATTATTAATGATGAAGTTAATTTTAACAAAGAAGATATAAAATTAATTGATGCTAATGCACGAAAAATTATCTTCGAATTCAAAGATAATATTAAAGAAATAAGCAACTTTACAAGGGAAAATTTAGAACCGATAGTTCAGGAACTAATAAAATCTAATAACACCAATTTTAAAGGTGTTGGTCAGCCCTTAAGAATTGCTTTAACAGGGTCAAAATTTGGTCCTGGTATTTATGATATAATTGTATCTCTGGGTAAAGAAGAGGTTAAAAAAAGATTATCCAACAAGACTATTTCTTAAGATTGTGGCTACTTCATTAGACGATGAAGAATTCGATCTAATTCCTTTTAAAGTTTGATTGCATTGTTCTAATTGTTTTTTTCCAATCTCTGGATTTTTAAGCATATATAAAACAGAATTATAAATTTCTTTTGCATTACACTCACTTTGTAACAATTCAGGAATGATTTCTTTATTATTAATTATATTAATGATATTTGCAAATTTAACATTTACCAATAATTTAAAGATCATAAAATTTATAAAATTTAACTTATAAATAATTATTGAAGGAACATTAGCATTACAGACTTGGAGAGATATTGTTCCTGACTTACATACAGCAAAAATTGAATTTGATAATATTTCCTTTTTCATATTTTCATCTGAAATTACATCAATATTATTCAAACCCTTATCTTTAATATACTCAACAATATTATTTTTGTTTTCTTCAGTAGCATGAAAAATAAAATTATAAGTTGAATTTCTTTTGTTCATCATATTTATAAAATCAATCAATATTGGCAACAAAATATTTGTTTCTGATTTTCGACTACCTGGAAATATAGAGATTATTTTTTTATTATTTGAAATAAAATTATTGATATCTGTTTTATTATTTTTGTTATTTTCTATTAATGGATGACCTACAAAAGTATTATTTATATTCTCTTCATCAAAAAATTTTTTTTCAAAATCAAATAAAAGAAGAATATGATCAATAAAATTTTTAATCTTTTTTACCCTACCTTTTCTCCAAATCCAAACTTGTGGAGCTACGTAGTGTATTGTCTTAATTTGAGGATTAATTTTTTTTACCTTTTCTGCAACTCTTAAAGTAAAATCTGGACTATCAACACTAAATAAAATATCTGGATTGAAATTCAAGATTTCTTTGACAGTTTGATCAATTCTTTTTTTAATCTTAAAAATATTTAACAAAACACTCGTAAAACCTAAATAAGTTATTTCTTTCAAGTCAAAAATAGACTCTATGCCAATTTTTCTTAAATTTGACCCACCTACAGATAAATATTCA
>CABYNA010000011.1:0-18918 GCA_902520215.1 uncultured Pelagibacteraceae bacterium | reverse complement strand
TAATCTCAAGTTGTATAAGTAATGCGAATCAACTTATGACAAATAAAATATCAGAACATATGAGCACTTTAGTACCTATGGTTGTTGAACAATCAAGTAAGGGAGAAAGAGCATATGACATTTACTCGAGACTATTAAAAGAAAGAATAATTTTTCTAACAGGTCAAATTAATGATAATGTTGCTTCTCTAGTGACTGCTCAACTCTTATTTTTGGAGGCAGAAGATCCAAAAAAGGAAATTTATTTATATATAAATAGTCCCGGGGGGTTAGTAACTGCGGGTCTTGGTATTTATGATACAATGCAATATGTAAAGCCAGATATTTCCACATTATGTATCGGTCAAGCAGCATCAATGGGATCATTTTTACTTTCGGCTGGAAAAAAAGGTAAAAGATTTTCATTACCAAATTCTAGAATAATGGTTCATCAACCATCTGCTGGTTTTCAAGGACAAGCAACTGATATTGAGATTCATGCTAATGAAGTTTTATCTTTAAAAAAAAGATTGAATGAAATTTATTCAAAACATACAGGTAAATCAGTAGACGAAATCAAATCTGCTCTAGAAAGAGATAACTTCATGACTGCTGATGCTGCTAAATCATTTGGCTTGATAGATGAAGTGGTAGAAAAAAGATCTTAATACACAAGATATTGACATCAAATTATTAGAAACTTGATTAACATAAGTCTCTTATAATAGAGTAATTAAATTGATTCGTTATAAAAACTATGAATACAAATAATAAAAATATTTTATATTGTTCTTTCTGCGGAAAGAGTCAACACGAAGTTAGAAAACTTATTGCAGGCCCAACTGTTTTTATCTGCGATGAGTGTGTTGAACTTTGTATGGATATCATTAAAGAGGAGAGCAAAGATACTTTTGTAAAACATCAAGATGGTTTACCTTCACCAAAAGAAATTTGTTCAGTTTTAGATGATTATGTAATTGGACAATCACATGCAAAAAAAGTTTTATCTGTAGCAGTTCATAATCATTACAAAAGACTAAATTATGAAAATAAAACAAGTAAAAATGTAGAACTAGCTAAATCAAATATTCTATTAGTTGGACCAACTGGATGTGGAAAAACTTTATTAGCGCAAACACTTGCTAGAATTTTGGATGTTCCGTTTACAATGGCTGATGCAACCACATTGACCGAGGCAGGTTATGTTGGTGAAGATGTTGAAAATATTATTTTAAAGTTATTACAAGCTGCAGACTATAATGTCGAAAAAGCACAACGTGGAATTGTTTATATAGATGAGGTTGATAAAATTAGTAGAAAATCTGAGAACCCATCTATAACTAGAGATGTTTCAGGTGAAGGTGTACAGCAAGCGCTTTTAAAAATTATGGAAGGAACAATAGCAAGTGTTCCACCACAAGGTGGAAGAAAACATCCTCAGCAAGAATTTTTACAAGTTGATACAACAAATATTTTATTTATCTGTGGTGGTGCTTTTGCAGGATTAGATAAAATTATATCACAAAGAGACAAGGGGACCTCAATTGGCTTTGGTGCTGATGTAAAAAATACACAGGATAAAAAGACTGGTGAATGGATGAAAGGTTTAGAACCTGAAGATTTGTTAAGATACGGACTTATCCCAGAATTTATTGGGCGATTACCGATGATTGCTACTTTAGACGATTTAGATGAAAAATCTTTAATTAAAATATTACAAGAGCCAAAAAATTCTTTAACAAAACAATATCAAGAATTGTTTAAATTAGATGGTGCAAAACTAAGTTTTAAAGAAAGTGCATTAAAAGAAATTGCCCTTAAGGCAATTAGAAAAAAAACAGGAGCAAGGGGTTTAAGATCTATTTTGGAAAATATTTTACTTAAGACGATGTATGATTTACCTAGTCAAGAAAATATTAAAGAAGTTATAGTTGATGCTGCATCTGTAAAAGGTCAATCACAACCAATAATAGTTCATTCTGAATCGGACGATAAATCAAAGCCTAGCAAGACCTCAGCGGCGTAATATCCTTAATAAATAAGAAAAAGGTATTGCAATATAATTTATAATATCCATATTCTTACTTATGGAAGTTAAAATTTCATTACCTTTATTACCGCTAAGAGACATAGTGGTGTTTCCAAGTATGGTGATTCCTCTCTTCGTAGGTAGAGATAAATCTATCTCTGCTCTTAATGAAGTAATGAAAAAAGATAAAAAGATTATTTTAGTAACTCAAAAGAACTCAGAAATAGATGATCCAAAAAAGACAGATATTTTTATGTATGGTTGTGAGGGTAGCATTCTTCAACTTTTGAAATTACCGGATGGAACTGTAAAAGTTTTAGTAGAAGGGACAAAAAGAGTTAAGATTTTAGATTTTAAAGACAATGAAAAGTTCATTACTTGTGAATTTACTCACTATAACGACATAGTAACTAAAGACGAAGATCTATATCCACTAGCAGCGACGGCTTTAAGAAGATTAGAAAAGTTAACATCAATTAATAAAAAAATTTCTAATGAAACTATTAATTCTATCAAACAATTAAAAGACCCTTCCCAGATTGCTGATAATATCGCATCTCATATAACTGCAACTATCTCAGAAAAACAACAAATTTTCGAAACTATAGATGTTAAGAAAAGATTAAATGCAATAATAAAAATAATGGAGAATGAGACAAGTATAATTGGTGTTGAAAAAAGAATTCGTGGCAGAGTTAAAACGCAAATGGAGAAAACCCAAAGAGAATATTATTTAAATGAACAACTAAAAGCTATTCAAAAAGAGTTAGGTGAAATAGAAGATGGAAAAGATGAAAATACTAGCCTTAATAAAGCAATAATTAAAGCGAGAATGCCTAAAGAGGTAGAAAAAAAATGCTTACAAGAATTAAAAAAATTAAAAAACATGAGTCCAATGTCAGCTGAGGCAACAGTTGTAAGAAATTATTTAGATTGGATGACAGAACTTCCATGGCATAAAAAAAGTGCTGTAGATATTGATCTTAAAAAAGCTTTAGAAATTTTAGATAAAGATCACTTTGGTCTAGAAAAAGTAAAAGAGAGAATTATTGAATTTTTAGCTGTTCAAAAAAGAATGGAAAAAATCAAAGGACCTATATTATGTTTAGTTGGTCCTCCTGGTGTAGGTAAAACATCCTTAGGAAAATCAATAGCAAAAGCTACTAACAGAGAATTTGTAAGAATGTCAGTTGGTGGTATGAGAGATGAGGCGGAAATAAGGGGACATAGAAGAACATACATAGGTTCTTTACCTGGTAAAATAATCCAAATGATGAAAAAAGCTGGTACAAAAAATCCATTAATTCTCTTAGATGAGATTGATAAAATTGGTAATGATTATCGAGGTGACCCATCTTCAGCTTTACTGGAAGCATTAGATCCTGAGCAAAATACAACTTTTAACGATCATTACCTTGAAGTTGATTATGATTTATCTGATGTTATGTTTGTTACAACAGCTAACACTTTAAATATTCTTCCACCTCTACTAGATAGAATGGAAGTTATAAGACTCGCGGGCTATACAGAAGATGAAAAAATAAATATTGCAAACAAATATTTATTACCAAAACAAATTAAAGATAATGGTGTTAAAGAAAAAGAGATGAGTTTACAAAATGACATTATTCAAGAAATTATCAGAAGTTATACAAAGGAGTCTGGTGTTAGAAATTTGGAAAGAGAAATTTCTAAAGTTGCAAGAAAAGTAGTAAAGAAAGTTGTTTCTGGAGAGGAAAAAGAAGTCAAGATTAATAAAGAAAATTTGTCAGATTTTTTAGGTGTTCCTAAGTTTAAATCAGGTGAATTGGAAACTGAAAATAGAGTAGGAATAGTTACTGGATTGGCATGGACTGAATATGGTGGAGAAATTTTGAAAATTGAAACTGCTACAATGCCAGGAAAAGGAAGAATGCAAATAACCGGTAAGCTTGGAGATGTAATGCAAGAGTCAGTAAAAGCTGCGAAATCTTTTGTTAGATCTAAATGTTTAGAGTATGGAATAATACCTCCATTGTTTGAGAAAAAAGATTTTCATATTCACGTTCCAGAGGGTGCTACACCAAAAGATGGTCCATCTGCAGGAATTGGGATGGTTACCTCCATAGTATCTTCTATAACAAACATTCCAGTTAAAAGAGATGTTGCAATGACAGGTGAGGTTACTTTAACAGGTCAAGTATTACCAATTGGTGGCTTAAAAGAAAAACTTATTGCAGCGCATAGAGCAGGAATCAAAGAAGTTTTAATTCCAAAAGAAAATGAGAAAGATTTGGTTGATATGCCAAAAAAAATAATTGATGAAATTAAAATAACTCCTGTTGAGTATGCTGATGAAGTTTTAAAGATTGCTTTAACTAAGGAGCTTAAAAAAACAGAGTGGGTAGAAGTTGATATTTCTAAAAAAGACGATAAGTCTCAAGCAAGTATTCAATAAAAAATTTATTTATGGAATTATATATAATTTTATTAGTTGTAGTTTTTGTAACTTATTATTTAACAAGACCAACATCGAAAACAGAGAAAGATAATTTTAACTCCAAAAATAATTGGAGAGGCGGATTTTAAAAAATTATCTTTTATTTATAACAACTAATTAATCTTGACCTTATTTTACTAAAAGATATAACCAACATTTTGGTTTTGGGCGGTTAGCTCAGTTGGTAGAGCATCTCGTTTACACCGAGGGGGTCAAAGGTTCGAGTCCTTTACTGCCCACCAAAAGAATCAAAAGTGGGGGTGTAGCTCAGTTGGTTAGAGCGATCGCCTGTCACGCGATAGGTCGAGGGTTCGAGTCCCTTCACTCCCGCCACTTACTTAATTTAAAGCTGATAATCGTTATCAAATGAGCTGTATATTTTGAATAATGTGACCTAACACCACTTCATCTAGCTTTAAAAAATGATATATATTCCACCATGACAGCGGAATTTTTAAAAGATTATTTGCCCATCATATTATTCCTAATTATAGCATTAGGACTTAGTTGTGCTTTTATAGTAATTAATTTTATCTTATCTCCAAAAAATCCAGATCCAGAAAAGTTATCAGCTTATGAATGTGGATTTGAACCATTCCAAGATTCAAGAATGGAATTTGATGTCAGGTTTTATTTAGTTGCAATTTTATTTATTATTTTTGACCTTGAAATTGCATTTTTATTTCCGTGGGCAATTTCTTTAGGAAATATTGGCATCTTAGGTTTTACGTCAATGATGATTTTTTTATTCATACTTACAATTGGATTTATTTATGAATGGAAAAAAGGTGCATTAGACTGGGAATAAAATTTTTTTTAAATGAATAATAAATTAGATCAAGTACCTGATGAATTTAAACAACTTGCGGAAGATTTTGGTAAGAATGGATTTATAACTACTTCATTAGAAAATTTAGTAAATTGGTCAAGATCTGGATCTTTGCATTGGATGACTTTTGGTCTTGCCTGCTGTGCTGTTGAAATGATGCAAACAGCCATGCCAAGATATGATCTTGAGAGGTTTGGTGCTGCTCCAAGGGGATCACCTAGACAATCTGATGTTATGATTGTTGCAGGCACTTTAACAAATAAGATGGCACCAGCATTAAGAAAAGTTTATGATCAAATGCCAGAACCAAGATACGTTATATCAATGGGAAGCTGCGCTAATGGTGGAGGGTATTATCATTATTCATATTCTGTTGTAAGGGGTTGTGATCGTATTGTGCCCGTAGATGTTTATGTACCAGGTTGTCCACCTTCTGCCGAAGCATTGTTATATGGAATAATGCAACTACAAAAAAAAATTAGAAATAAAGGATCTTTTAACAGGTAAAATGAATAATTTAATCGATATAGAGAAAAAGATAAATTCAGAACTTACGACAAAAATCAACAAGACCTATATTAAACATAATCAAATTTATGTTGAAATTGATAAAGATGATTTAATTGACGTTGTCTTATTTATAAAAACAAACAAAGATACTAAGTTTAGACAGCTTATTGATATTACTGTTGTAGATTATCCTGAGGAAACTCAAAGATTTAAGATTGTGTATTTATTTTTAAGTCACGAGTTTAATCATAGAATGATCCTAAGTTATTCTATCAATGAAAACGAGCTTATCTCCTCTTTAACATCTGTATTTCCATCAGCTAATTGGATGGAAAGAGAAGTTTTTGATATGTATGGCGTAAATTTTAAAAATCATCCTGATTTAAGAAGAATTTTGACAGACTATGGTTTTGAAGGCCACCCATTAAGAAAAGATTTTCCTTTGACTGGTCATTCGGAAGTTAGATATAGCGAAGAAAAAAAAAAAGTTATCAATGAACCTGTAAAACTAGAACAAAATTATAGAAATTTTGATTACGAAAGTCCTTGGGAAGGAACAAAATATATAAAAGAAATATCAGAAACTAATGACAAAAAAAATTAAAAATTTAAATTTAAATTTTGGTCCACAACATCCTGCTGCCCATGGTGTATTAAGACTAATTCTTGAGCTGGATGGTGAGGTTGTAGAAAAAGCAGACCCGCATATTGGTTTGTTACATCGAGGAACAGAAAAATTAATTGAAAATAAAACATATATGCAAGCTGTTCCATATTTTGATCGACTTGATTATGTTGCTCCCATGAACCAAGAACATGCTTTTGCCTTAGCTATAGAAAAAATTCTAGATATCGATGTTCCAATCAGAGCGCAATATATAAGAGTTATGTTTTGTGAAATCGGAAGAATATTAAGTCATATATTAAATGTTACCACTCAAGCTTTAGATGTGGGTGCCTTAACACCATCATTATGGGGATTTGAGGAAAGAGAGACATTAATGACTTTTTACGAGCGAGCATCTGGATCAAGATTACATGCAAATTATTTCAGAGCTGGTGGAATTCATCAAGATTTACCTGCTGGTTTAGAAAAAGATATAGCGAAATTTTGTGAAACTTTTCCAAAAATAATAAATGATCTCGAGAACCTTTTAACTGATAATAGAATATTTAAGCAAAGAAATGTAGATATTGGAGTGGTAACGAAAGATGACGCTTTAGACTACTCTTTTAGTGGTGTAATGATTAGAGGTTCAGGGATCCCTTGGGATTTAAGAAAATCTCAACCCTACGATTGTTATGATCAATTAGATTTTAAAATTCCAGTTGGTAAAAATGGTGATTGTTACGATCGATATTTATGTAGAATTGAGGAAATGAAAGAAAGTGTATCAATTATAAAACAATGTTTAGCGAGGATGGAAAAAGGTCCAATAAAAACTTTTGATGGTAAAATATCTCCACCATCTAAAGCAGAAATAAAACAATCTATGGAAGCATTGATACATCACTTTAAATTATTTACTGAGGGATATCGTGTACCAAAAGATGAAATTTATACTGCTGTTGAAGCACCTAAAGGTGAATTTGGTGTTTATTTAATCTCAGATGGATCAAGTAAACCTTATAAGTGTAAGATAAGAGCGCCAGGATTTTCACATTTACAATCAATGGATTATTTAATTAAAGGTCACATGTTAGCAGATGTGCCTGCTGTTCTTGGTTCACTTGATATAGTTTTTGGGGAGGTCGATAGATGAGTTTAAGAAGACCTGCAAAAAACCAACCTGAAAATTTTGAATTTAACCCTTCTTCATTAGAGGCTGCAAAAAGTATTGTTGCCAAATATCCAGAAGGTAAACAACAAAGTGCTGTGATGGCATTATTATACATTGCTCAAAAACAAAATGATAACTGGATACCTTTAGCTGCAATGAAATATATCGCAAAATTTTTAAATATGCCCTACATAAAAGTATATGAAGTTGCTACTTTCTATAGCATGTATAATTTATCACCAGTAGGTAAATATTTTGTTCAAGTGTGTACCACAACTCCATGCATGATAAGAGGCGCAAACAAATTAGTCGAGGCATGTAAAGAAAAAATTTCAGAAGATGAGTCAGTTCTTTCAAATGATAAAAGTTGCTCATGGATGGAAGTTGAGTGTCTTGGTGCATGTGTCAATGCACCGATGATGCAAATTAATGACGACTATTATGAAGATCTTGATAAAGAAAAAACTTTAAAAATTTTAGATAAAATTTTAAAGGGAGAAAAACCAACACCTGGCTCCTATAGAGGAAGAATAAATAATGAACCAGAAAATAATAGAAAAACATTAATGGATTTAAAAAATGCTTAAGGATCAAGACAGAATTTTTCAAAACTTATACAATGATTTGGGACCTGATCTGACTTCATCTCAAAAAAGAGGTGATTGGGTTAATACTAAAGAAATAACAGATAAGGGCAGAGACTGGATTATAAATGAAATCAAAGACTCTCAACTTAGAGGAAGAGGTGGTGCAGGTTTTCCAACAGGTTTAAAATGGTCTTTTGCACCTAAAGAGGTCGGCTCTAGACCTCATTATTTAGTCATCAATGGAGATGAGTCTGAGCCAGGCACTTGTAAAGATAGAGATATTTTAAGATTTGAACCTCATAAATTAATCGAAGGTTGTTTGATTGCATCTTATGCAATTCAAGCACATGTTTGTTACATTTATATTAGAGGTGAATATTTTGTAGACGGACAAAAGCTACAAGCGGCAATTGACGAGGCTTATGAAAAAAAACTATTAGGTAAAAACGCTGCAGGCACTGGGTGGGATCTGGATATTTATATTCACTATGGAGCTGGAGCATATATTTGTGGAGAGGAAACTGCATTACTTGAGAGTATTGAAGGGAAAAAAGGTCAACCAAGGTTAAAACCTCCTTTTCCAGCACTAATTGGACTTTATGGTTGTCCAACAATAATTAATAATGTGGAAACTATAGCTGTAGTACCAACAATATTAAGAAGAGGTGGGAAATGGTTTGCATCTTTGGGAAGAGAAAAAAATACAGGTACCAAAATTTTTTGTATATCTGGAAATGTAAATAATCCTTGTAATGTTGAGGAAGAAATGAACATTCCATTAAAAGAACTAATTGAAGTACATGCTGGTGGTGTCATAGGTGGCTGGGACAATTTACAAGCTGTTATACCTGGTGGATCATCAATGCCATTAATACCAAAAGATAAATGTGAGAGTTTGACTATGGACTTTGACTCATTAATGGCTGAAAAAAGTGGATTAGGAACAGCTGGTGTAGTTGTGATTAATAAAGATCAAGACATTATAAAATGTATGGCTCGAATAGCGAGATTTTATAAACATGAAAGTTGTGGCCAATGCACACCTTGTAGAGAAGGTTCTGGCTGGATGTGGAGAATGCTTGAAAGAATGGCAAAAGGAGAAGCGTCCAAAGATGAGATAGACATGTTGGGTGATGTTACAAAACAAATAGAAGGTCATACGATTTGTGCATTTGGCGAAGGTTCTTCTTGGCCAGTTCAAGGTTTATTAAGACATTTCAAAGATGAAATTAAAAAAAGAAATAAATTTGATCCAATTGTAAAAGAAAATAAAAATATACCTTATTTGGTAGATCAACACTTATTGGATAAAAATGCTTAAATTAAAAGTTAATGATATTGAAGTAGAGGTTGAGGAAGGATTGACTGTTCTTCAGGCTTGTGAAAAAGCAGGCGCAGAAATACCAAGATTTTGTTATCACGAAAAATTATCAATAGCTGGTAACTGCAGAATGTGTTTAGTTGAAATGGAAAAATCTCCAAAACCAATAGCTTCATGTGCAATGCCCGCCGCAGATGGAATGGTTATAAAAACTAATACTCCAAAAATAGAGAAATCAAGGAAAGGTGTGATGGAGTTTTTATTAGCAAATCATCCGTTGGATTGTCCGGTATGTGATCAGGGTGGGGAATGTGATCTTCAAGATCAATCGATGTTTTATGGAATAGATAAGTCAAGATTTAAAGAAAACAAGAGAGCAGTGCCTGAGAAAAATATGGGTCCACTGATCAAAACTCAAATGACAAGATGTATTCATTGTACAAGGTGTGTGAGATTTGCAACCGAGATAGCTGGAGTTCCTGAATTAGGTGCAATTGGAAGGGGTGAGGATATGCAAATTACTACATATTTAGAGCAATCAGTTCAATCAGAATTATCAGGAAATGTAATCGATCTTTGTCCAGTAGGAGCTCTAACATCTAAGCCTTATGTTTTTGAAGCAAGACCATGGGAATTAAAGAAAACGCAGACAATTGATGTAATGGATGCGGTAGGTTCAAATATTCGAGTTGATACCTATGACTGGGAAGTGAAAAGAGTTTTGCCTGTTATAAATGAAGATATAAATGAAGAGTGGATTTCAGACAAAACAAGATATGCTTGTGACGGATTATTAAATCAAAGATTAGACACTCCGTATATAAAGTATAATAATAAATTTGAAAAAGCCTCTTGGGACGAGGTTTACAAAATCATCAAATCAAAAATAGAAAATGCAAACAAAGATAAAATTTGTGGGTTTGTTGGTGATCTAACAAATATGGAGACAAGTTTTATTTTCAAAGAATTTTTAGAAAGAACAATTGGTACGAAAAAATATGATTTTAGACCCTCAAAAAGATTTATCGACAATTCTAAAAGAGAAAATTATTTATTCAATTCATCGATAAACGGAATTGAAGAAGCAGATTTAATTTTATTGATAGGTACAAATCCTAGATTTGAAGCAACAATGATTAATGCGAGAATTCGAAAAGCATATTTAAGTAATAATACCAGAGTTATTTCCTTAAATGATCTTGGAGACCTAACTTACAACTATCAAAGTTTAGATGGGAGGGTAAAAACTATCAAAGATATATTTGAAAATAATAACGAATTGTCAAAAGAAATTATTGAGTCAAAAAAACCAATGATTGTATTTGGCGAGTCTTTTTTTAAAATTAAATCAGCACGTTTTTTATTTAATTTATCCAAAAAATTTTTATCCAAGAATAATAAATTGAATGATGATTGGAACCCAATTAACATATTATCAGGGGATGCATCTACAGTTGGAAATCTAGATTTAGATATCATTGATAAAAGTAATAAAATTCTAGATGAACTTCATGAAAATAAATCTGAAATTATTTTTTTACTTGGCCAAGATAATTTAAATTTTAAAAAGAAAGATGAATTTATTATTTATCAAGGAAGTCATGGAGATAGAGGTGCAGAAATTGCAGATATAATTTTACCAGGTGCTGCTTATACTGAACAATCTGGACATTACACTAACTTAGAGGGTAAATTACAAAAAGCTTATAAAGCATCTTACCCCCCAGGTGATGCAAAAGAGGACTGGCAAATAATAAATGATCTCGCCGAGGTTATGAATAATAGAAAACTTTTTAATGATAAGGATGAACTCGAAAGTAGTATGTTTAACTATTTAAAAATGAATAAAGATCAGCAAACTTCAGAATTAGATTATGAATTAAATGAAAGCAATTTTAATGATGAATCTTTAAAAGTTGATTATAAAGACTATTATTTTTCTAATGTAATTGCTCGTTCATCAAAAACTATGCTTGAATGTAATAACGCAAAAATTGATTTAAAAAAAACAGGGACAGAAGGTTAATTCATGGAATACTTAAATATTATTTTTCAAGAAAGTTACAAAATTTTATTTTTATTAGTGCCTGTTTTAGTTTCAGTCGCTATGATCGTGTGGTTAGATCGAAGAGTTTGGGCTTTTGTTCAAAAAAGACAAGGTCCAAATGTTGTTGGTCCATTTGGCTTACTACAATCCCTAGCAGATGCCCTAAAATATATTTTCAAGGAAATTATAATACCTGCTAGTTCAAACAAAGTAATTTTTATTCTTGCTCCAATAATAACAATGACTCTAGCTCTAATTGCATGGGCTGTAATTCCTTTTGGAGTTGAACAAGTATTAGCAGATATAAATGTTGGAATTTTATATATTTTTGCTGTCTCATCATTGGGTGTGTATGGGATAATAATGGGTGGATGGGCATCGAATTCAAAATATCCTTTTTTAGGAGCAATTAGATCTGCTGCACAAATGGTATCTTATGAAGTATCGATTGGTATCATTATAATTAATGTCTTATTATGCGTTGGATCTCTAAACTTGAATGATATTGTAGTTGCTCAAAAAGAAATGTGGTTTGTAATACCATTATTTCCAATGTTTGTAATTTTTTTTATATCAGCTTTAGCTGAAACGAACAGACCACCCTTTGATTTACCAGAAGCAGAGGCTGAATTAGTTGCGGGTTACCAAACAGAATATTCTGGGATGATGTATGCAATGTTTTGGTTGGGAGAGTATGCAAATATTTTGTTAATGTGTGCACTAGGGTCAATTTTATTTTTAGGAGGTTGGTTATCTCCAATTGATCTTTATCCTTTTAATTTAATACCTGGCGCTCTTTGGTTAATTTTTAAAATTTTATTTTTATTTATTCTTTTTGCGTTGGTCAAAGCTATTGTTCCAAGATATAGATATGATCAACTAATGAGACTAGGTTGGAAAATATTTTTACCATTATCTTTAACGTATGTTGTTTTAACAGCGAGTTATCTTTTTTACTTTAATCTTTTACCTACAATATAAATGAAAATATCAAGATTTTTTAAAACAATATTAATGACCGATTTTATCAGTGGGCTTTTTATTGCTGTTAAGGAACTTTTCAAATCAAAAAAAACTATAAATTATCCATTTGAAAAAGGCAAAATTAGTCCAAGATATAGAGGTGAACACGCATTGAGAAGATATCCTAACGGAGAAGAAAGATGTATAGCTTGTAAATTGTGTGAAGCTGTATGTCCAGCTCAAGCAATTACAATTGAATCTGCTGAAAGAGCCGATGGAAGCAGAAAAACTACTCGCTATGATATTGATATGATGAAATGTATTTATTGTGGATTATGTGAAGAATCTTGTCCTGTAGATGCGATTGTCCAAGGACCAAATTTTGAATTTTCAACGGAAACTCGTGAGGAACTTTATTATACAAAAGAAAAACTCCTAGATAACGGAGATAGATGGGAAAATGTTTTAGCGGCAAATATTAAATCAGACAATCCATACAGATAATTTATGATTGCACATGCAATATTTTTTTATGTTTTTTCTGTCATTGCAGTTGTTTCTGCTATAATGGTAACAGTTTCTAAAAACACAGTTCATTCAGTTTTTTTTTTAATTCTTGATTTTATAAGTATATCTTGCCTCTTCATAATGATTGGTGCCGAATTTTTGGGGATGATTATGTTGATAGTTTATGTTGGGGCAGTTGCAGTGCTATTTTTGTTTGTTGTAATGATGCTTAACGTTGCTCAACAAAAAAATCAGTGGTTTGTTTCAAAAGATAGCTCAAGACATATTCCTATAGGATTGTTAATTAGTGTAATAATATTTTTTGAATTGATAATTGTAATAGGCGGCTGGAAATATAAACCTGATTTATTTAATTCTGCGAAATCATCTCTAGAAAACGGGGTTAGTAATACTCATTCATTAGGTCAGGTTTTATATACTGATTATATACATGTGTTTCAAATCAGTGGGATGATACTTTTGATTGCTATGATAGGTGCAATAGTCCTGACTTTTAGACAAAGAGAGGGAGTTAAAAAACAAAGTTATTTAAAACAAATATCTAGAGAAAGGACTGAAGGTGTGGAAGTGCTTGAGGTTGCGTCTAATAAAGGAGTAAAAATAGATGATTGATATAGGTTTAGGTCACTATTTAACTTTAGGTGCTGTTATTTTTAGTATTGGAATAATTGGTATATTTCTTAATAGAAAAAATATTATTGTAATCTTGATGAGTATTGAACTTATCTTATTAGCTGTAAATATTAATTTAGTATCTTTTTCAATTTATTTAGGAGATCTTTCTGGTCAAGTGTTTACCCTATTTATACTAACTGTTGCTGCAGCTGAGGCTGCAATTGGTCTTGCGATCATAGTTGTTTATTTTAGAAACTCTGGAACTATTCGAGTAGAGGAGATAGATAAACTAAAAGGTTAAAATGGAAATTTCAATTATAGCATTACCATTAATTGCCTCAATTATTTCAGGATTTTTTGGAAAATTGATAGGAGATAGAAGTTCAGAAATAATTACCAGCCTATTGGTATCTATTTCAGCAATTTTTTCTGTCCTCGTTTTGTATGAGGTTGTTGTTAATCAATATCAAGAGAACATCATCATAGCGACATGGATTAGTTCTGGATCGCTTGAAGTAAATTGGTCAATGAAAATTGATTCATTATCTGCTGTGATGTTAGTTGTTGTTACATCAGTTTCTGCCTTAGTTCATATTTATTCAATTGGTTACATGTCTCACGACCCGCATAAACCAAGATTTATGGCTTACTTATCTTTATTTACATTTGCAATGCTGATGTTAGTTACTGCAGATAATTTCATTCAATTATTTTTTGGTTGGGAAGGTGTAGGCTTATGTTCGTATTTTTTAATAGGATTTTGGTTTAGAAAAGAATCAGCTAACAAAGCTGCAATTAAAGCATTTGTAGTGAATAGAGTGGGTGATTTTGGGTTTGCTCTAGGAATATTTTTAATTTTTTATTTATTTGGAACTGTAAATTATTCTGAGGTTTTTGCAAAAATTCCAAACATCACAGATAAAGATTTGGTATTTTTAGGTATCACATTTAATGCTGTAGATTTAATTTGCTTACTTTTATTTATTGGTGCAATGGGTAAATCAGCACAAATTTTACTTCATACCTGGTTACCAGATGCTATGGAAGGACCAACACCTGTTTCTGCATTAATTCATGCAGCCACAATGGTAACAGCAGGAGTTTTTCTAGTTGTAAGATGTTCACCAATTTATGAATATTCTGATCTAGCTTTAAATATCATTACGATCATTGGTATGAGTACTGCATTCTTTGCGGCAACAGTAGCTCTGGTACAAAATGATATTAAAAAAATAATTGCGTATTCTACTTGTAGCCAATTAGGTTACATGTTTTTTGCCACTGGCGTTGGAGCATATAATGTTGCAATGTTTCATTTATTCACTCACGCGTTTTTTAAAGCACTATTATTTTTAGGATCTGGTTCAGTTATTCATGCTTTTAAAGACGAACAAAATATAAATAATATGGGCGGAGTGTGGAAAAAACTTCCATACACCTATTCACTAATGATTATAGGAACGCTAGCTTTAACGGGGTTTCCATTTTTGTCAGGTTTTTATTCTAAAGATGCAATAATTGAATTTGCTTATTTGAGAGGAAATACAACAGGTTATTATGCTGCTGGTATAGGTATTTTTACAGCATTTCTAACATCAATTTATTCTTGGAGATTAATTTTTAAAACTTTTCATGGTGAGTATAATAATAAAGAGATTAAGATAGATGAGACGCATGAGTCTCCTGTCGTGATGTTGATACCTCTAGTTTTATTATCAATTGGTGCAATATTTGCAGGATTTTTATTTAAAGAATTATTTATCGGTTATGAAGGTCTAAATAATTTTTGGCGTGACTCAATATTTTTTCTAAAACCATTAAGCACTGATCACCCACCACTATGGTTTTTATTACTTACTCCAACTTTGGTAATATTATCTATTCCACTAGCATATTATTTATTCCTTAAAAATAGAAATTTACCTGAACGATTAGCTAGTATAAATAAACCGCTATATAATTTTTTATTAAATAAATGGTATTTTGATGAACTTTATGATGTTTTATTTGTTAAACCATCAAAAAAATCAGGTTTATTTTTATGGAAGTTCTTTGATTTGAAAATTATCGATGGGTTTGGTCCAGACGGTATTTCGTCGATAATCAAAAAATTTTCAATAAAAGCTAATAAATTTCAAAGTGGATATATATATCAATATGCTTTTGTAATGTTACTTGGTTTTTCTGCTTTATTAACATTCTTAATTGTAAAATAATGAACTTTCCTATTCTTTCCTCTTTGATTTTATTACCATCAATTGGAGCTTTATTCTTATTTTTTACCAAAAGTGATAAAAAAAATAATTTTACTGGAAAATATGTTGCCTTATTTACTTCAGCAGTAAATTTTTTTTTATCAATTTATCTATGGATATTATTCGATCCAACAACTTCTGAGTTTCAATTTGTTGAGGAAAGAATTTGGATTAAAGATTTAATAAATTACAAGGTAGGTGTTGATGGTATATCAATTTTGTTTATTTTACTCACAACATTTATAACACCGCTTTGCATTATATCTGTGAATAATTCAATCAAAGAGAGACTAAGTGAATTTTTGATAGCTGTACTTATCATGGAGTCTTTTATGATCGGTGTATTCTGCTCTTTAGACCTTGTTATTTTTTATTTATTTTTTGAGGCAGGTTTAATTCCCATGTTTTTGATTATTGGTATCTGGGGTGGTGCCAGAAGAGTTTATTCAGCATTTAAATTTTTTTTATATACCTTGCTTGGTTCAGTTTTAATGTTAGTAGCTATAATTACAATATATTGGTTGAATGGAACTACAGACGTAGTTGAACTTTATAATTCTGGGATTGATATAAAGTATCAAAACCTTTTATGGTTAGCTTTTTTTAGCTCTTTTGCAGTTAAAACTCCTATGTGGCCAGTTCATACATGGTTACCAGATGCTCATGTTGAAGCACCAACAGCAGGATCTGTTTTATTAGCAGCTATATTATTAAAAATGGCAGGTTATGGTTTTATAAGATTTTCTCTTGGATTATTTCCGGCAGCATCGGAAATTTTCACCCCATTGATTTACACACTCAGTGTAATCGCGATTATTTTTACTTCTTTCATAGCTTTAATGCAGGAAGATATGAAAAAGCTAATTGCTTATTCATCGGTTGCGCATATGGGTTACGTTACTTTAGGAATTTTTACAATTCAGCAACAAGGTATTGAGGGAAGTATTATTCAAATGATCAGTCATGGACTAGTTTCTGCAGCACTTTTTTTATGTGTAGGTGTTGTTTATGACAGAATGCATTCAAGACTTATAAATTCTTATGGTGGAATAGTAAGTATTATTCCAAAATATTCAATTTTATTTATGTTATTTACTTTAGCAGCTCTAGGCCTACCTGGAACAAGTGGTTTTGTTGGGGAGTTTTTAATTTTGATGGGCGCATTTAAGGATAATTTTTTAGTAGCTGTAATTGCTAGCTTAGGGGTGATTATTGGTGCCGCCTATATGCTTTGGTTATACAAAAGAGTAGTTTTTGGAAAATTAATAAATACAGATTTAAAACAGATGTTTGATTTAAATAGATCTGAGTTATTTATTTTGTCTTGTTTAGCTGTGCCAACTCTATTTTTTGGATTTTATCCAGATCCTCTAATTAACACAATTGAGGTATCTATCTCAGATTTAATTGATCAATATAATTTTAAATTAGCAAGTAAAACATAATGGAAAATTTACAATTAGTATTACCCGAAATATTTTTATCATTGTCGATAATGTTTTTATTAATATTAGGTGTTTTTAAAAAAAATAGCTCAAGACTTGTGCAGAGTCTTTCCTTAGCTGTTTTGATTGTAACCGCTGTTATTACTTTTAACGAAACAATTGGTATTAACGAAACAAAATTATTTAATAATAGTATTATCATCGATTATCTATCTTCTTTGATGAAGATAATCACTTTATTGGCTGCCTTCTTAGTCTTAATCATTTCCTCAAACTATCTTAAAACTTTTCAAATTTTTAAGATTGAGTATCCAATATTAATTTTAAGTTCTGTACTAGGAATGATGGTTATGATTAATTCTAATGACTTAATTGTATTTTACATGGGACTAGAGCTTCAGTCGTTGGCATTATATGTTTTAGCTACATTCAATAGAGATCAAATCAAATCTTCTGAAGCAGGACTTAAATATTTTGTTTTAAGTGCTCTATCCTCTGGTTTATTGCTCTATGGTTGCTCTTTAATATATGGATTTACTGGTTCTACCAATTTTAATGTAATAGCTAATCAATTAAATTCAAATGAGTATGCTTTGACATTTGGTATCGTATTTATTTTAGTGGGACTAGCCTTTAAGATTTCTGCTGTTCCTTTTCATATGTGGGCTCCAGATGTTTACGAAGGTTCACCTACTTCGGTGACATTATTTTTTACAATGGTTCCAAAAATAGCAGCACTGACAGTATTTATAAGATTTTTATATGTACCATTTTTAAATCTGATTGATCAGTGGCAGATGATTTTAATTTTTTTATCGATTGCATCAATGTTATTTGGTGCCATTGCAGCCATAGGACAAACAAATTTGAAAAGACTTGTTGCCTATAGCTCCATAGGTCATGTAGGTTACGCACTAGCTGGTGTAGCAGCAGGTACGAATGATGGCATTCAAAGTTCAGTAATTTATATAACTATATATATACTCATGAACTTAGGATTATTTTCATGTTTGTTAATGTTGAAACGAGATAATAACTATTATGAAGAAATAAATGATTTATCAGGTCTGTCTAAAAATCATCCAATGCTAGCGTTATCATTACTTATAATTTTATTCTCGTTAGCTGGGATTCCTCCTCTAGCTGGTTTTTTTGCTAAGTTTTATGTTTTTAAAGCGGTTATTGAACAATCAATGTATTTTTTAGCAATCGTAGGTTTATTATCAACAGTCGTTGCAGCTTTTTATTACTTAAGGTTAATTAAAATTATGTATTTTGATGAGCAAAAAGAAAAATATGACACCGACCATGGTTTTTGGTTAAAATTTTCTTTAACAGCATCTACATTGTTAATTCTGATATACTTCATATTTCCAAGTCAATTAATAGAGGTAGTTTCTAGAATTAACATAATTTAATGAAATTCAGAATTTTAAGATTTAAAAAATTAAGAAGCACGAATGATACAGCAATAAGAATGGTTAAAAGTTCTAATTTAAAGTGTGGAATGATAATTGCTGAGAACCAAAGTAATGGACGTGGGCAATACG
>CABYNA010000010.1:0-20860 GCA_902520215.1 uncultured Pelagibacteraceae bacterium | reverse complement strand
AAGAAGATTTACCATTTATTAAAGCTGAAAATAATAGGTCTACAAAAACAAAATTTTCTCAGCCCTCAATTGATTTGTTAAAAACTCCAACCAAAAAAGAAAGAGAAAGTCTTAATAAAAATGAAAATAATAATCCAGAATTTTTAGAAAAAATTCTCCTAGATTTTGGTGTTAATGGAAAGATAAAAAAGGTTAGTCATGGCCCAGTGGTTACTCTAAATGAGTTTGAACCTGCAGCGGGTATCAAAGTTTCTAAAATAATTAATCTATCTGATGATATTGCAAGAAATACAAGCTCAGAGTCAGCACGTATAGCAACCATTCCAGGAAGTAATACCATAGGTATAGAACTTCCAAATTTAAATAGGGAGAATGTATATCTCAGTGAAATTCTCGATAATTCAAACTTTAAAAAGAAAGATATCAAATTACCTATTGCTCTAGGAAAAAATATTTCTGGCACTCCAATAATCGGAGACTTATCTGCAATGCCTCATTTGCTTATCGCTGGTACTACAGGCTCAGGAAAATCTGTTTGTATCAATACAATTATTTTGTCCCTTCTTTACAAGCATACTCCAGAAAGATGTAAATTTATTTTAATTGATCCTAAGATGTTAGAACTTTCTACTTATGAAGGTATCCCGCACCTACTTTGCCCTGTCATTACTGAGGCTAAAAAGGCTACCTCTGTTCTTGGTTGGGTGGTTAAAGAGATGGAGAGCAGATATAGGCTAATGACTAAAGAGGGAGTGAGAAATATTGATAGTTATAATTCAAAACATAAATTGCCCATGCCCTACATAGTGGTGGTAGTTGATGAGATGTCTGATTTGATGTTAGTCGCAGGAAAAGAAATTGAAAATTATATTCAAAAATTGTCACAAATGGCTAGAGCTGCTGGTATTCATATTATTATGGCTACTCAAAGACCCAGTGTTGATGTGATTACAGGTACTATTAAAGCAAATTTTCCAACCCGAATTTCTTTTCAAGTCACCTCTAAAATAGATAGTAGAACAATTTTAGGTGAACAAGGAGCTGAGCAATTGTTAGGAAAGGGCGATATGCTGTATATGTCGTCCGCAAATAGAATTGTAAGAATTCATGCTCCATTTGTCTCGGACACTGAAATTGAGAAAATTAATAACTTTTTAAGATCTCAAGCTGAGCCTGATTATGTTGATGAAATACTTAATTTTGCAGATGAAAAAGAATTAAATGAATCAAAAAATCAAGGTGAAAAGGATGAATTATATCAAACTGCTATTGAAATAATTAAATCAGAGGGAAAAGCTTCAACTTCATTTTTACAAAGAAAACTTCAAATTGGATATAATCGTGCTGCAAGAATAATTGATATGATGGAGACTGAGGGAATAGTAAGTAAAGCAAACCATGTTGGAAAAAGAGATGTTCTTAAATGAAAAAACTATTGTTTATTGTAATTTTTTTTTCAATAATTTCCAATGTTTCAGCATCAATTAAAGAAAATATAATTAAAAAATTTACAGATATTAAAAATGTATCATTTGATTTTGAACAAAATATTAATGGTAAGATTGAAAATGGTAATTGTATAATTGAGTATCCAAAAAAAATTTATTGTAAATACAATCTAAGTAATCAGAAAATTTTGGTTGCAGATGGAAAATCATTAGTCATTAAAACATTAAGTAGTTATTATTTTTATCCACTTGAAAAAACTCCTTTGGATACAATACTTAATAAAGAATATTTATTGAAAAAAATAAAAAATTTGGACCAAAGAAATGCGGGTGATGATTTTATAAACTTCAATTTTGTAGAAAACGAAAATGAAATAAATCTATTTTTTGATAAAAAAACTTATAACTTAATCGGATGGCAAACAGTGGATATTTATCAAAATGTGAGTATTACCTATCTTTCTTCTATTAAAAGAAATCAAAAATTAGATAAAGAAATATTTAAACTTCCAGAACAAAACTAATTTAAATAACCACTGTTTCAGTTTTAAAAATTTTCATACCTCGTGCAATATAATTATTTAATGCATTTTTATGATCTAACGAACATGTATGAACCCAAACTCTTTTTGGTTTTTCTTTAAAAGAATTTTTAATAGCTGCTGATAATAGATATGAACCTAATTTTTTATTTTGGTATTCCTCTAATAAACCTAAATAGGCTATCTCAACTTCATTTTTATCAGCATGTAAAATTAATTCAAAATAACCTGCTAGCTCATTCTTTTCTTTTAATACGTATGTTTTAACTTTATTATCGGATACATAGTCTTGCCATTGTTTTTCACCCCATACTAATCTATCTACCCAATGATGACTTTTACCAATATTTTTGTAAAAAAATTTATTTAATTGAAAATCAACAGGATCCACAAAGTTTATCGAGTAATGGTCTGATAAATTTGAAGAATATTTTAAGTCTTTTAAATAAGATATTTCTAAATAATTTCTCTCAACTTTTTTATTCACTGCACCATCTTACCAACTGGTTCGCCACCAAATAAGTGAAAATGAAGATGAGGCACTTCTTGACCGCCATGTTCATTAATATTTGCTAATGCTCTGTATCCTTTACCTGTATCAACCGAAATACCGAGTTTTTTAGCCACTATATTGATACCTTTTAATAACCCCACCATTTCATTGGATGAAGCATTGTTACTAAAATCATCTAAATCTATGTATTTTCCTTTTGGGATTACAAGTGCGTGAATTTTTTTTTGGGGATTAATATCATAAAAGGATAAAACAAATTCGTCCTCATAAATTTTTTTACAAGGAATTTCACCTCTCAAAATTTTTGCGAAAATGTTATCGTCATCATATGTCATTGTATAACTTCAAGCTCTTCATTAATACTTGTTATTTTTCCGCCTTTTAAATTTGCATCAACAATCGCACATTCGTAATATGCAAAAGATGTTTCTTCGGCTATTTGTTTCATTTCTAAACACTTCGACTTACTCTTAACCAATAAATGTTCGTTTAATTGAGGAGGATCACCTAGATACATCATCAGAGCTATAACCTCTCCTTGCCTCTCAAAATCAGATGCTTCCTCTAATTGAGTAACCCTGTCAGCAACACCTATTTCAAAGTTTGTGAAAGCAACATAACCCTTATAAAGCCCATAACAAATTAGTAAAATTACGATATATTTTATTTTACTCATTGGATTTTTTTCTTTTTTCTAACTCTCCCTCGACATCTTCAATTTTGATATTATGCGCCTCAAGATAAATTATCAAATGATAAAATACATCAGCAGCCTCATGTATTTTATTAGTATCTTTTTCTACCGCCTCAATCAGTTCATTTATTTCTTCTAGAACTTTTGATTTGCTGAGTGATTTATCTGATAATAATTTATTAGTATAAGATCCATTAACTGGCTTTTCTTTTCTTTCACGCGCAAGCTTAAATAGATTTTCAAGTGTACTTAACATATTAAATTCTAACAGGAATTCCTTTTGAGTCCAAATATTCCTTGGCTTCTTTAACAGAATGTTTTCCATAGTGAAATATTGATGCTGCTAAAACTGCACTTGCATTTCCTAACTTAATTCCATCAACCAAATGATCTAAGTTCCCTACGCCTCCTGATGCAATTATAGGTATATTTACTTTTGATGCAATTTTGCTCATCAAATCGACGTCATAACCTATTTGTGTTCCATCTCTATCCATCGAGGTAACTAATAATTCTCCTGCCCCATTATCTTCCATTTTTTTGGCATACTCTAAAGCATCAAGACCGCTATTGTTTCTTCCTCCGTGAGTAAATATTTCCCACTTGTCTTCATTTTTCTTCGCATCAATTGCAACAACAATACATTGTGAACCAAACTTTTTTGAACTATCTAAAACAATTTTTGGATTTTCGACAGCAGCAGTATTGATAGATACTTTATCGGCACCACAATTTAATAATTTATTGATATCCTCTATACTTCTTACTCCGCCACCGACAGTTAAAGGAACAAAGCATTTTTTTGATGTTCTCTTAACTACATCATAAATTGTATCTCTATTTTCGTTTGAAGCAGTAATATCTAAAAAACATATTTCATCTGCTCCTCCGTCAGAATAAACTTTCGCTTGCTCAACAGGATCACCAGCGTCTTTCAAATCAACGAAGTTAATACCTTTAACTACACGTCCGTTTTTAACATCTAAACAAGGAATTATTCTATTTTTAAGCATCTTCTTTTACCAGTTCCTCTAACTTTATATCTCCATCATAAATAGCTTTGCCAACTATAATACCCTCAATATTTTTTAAAGTTTTGGCTTTTTTAATGTCATCAATTGATGACACACCACCAGAAATAATAACTGGACAATTTGATTTTTCAGCTACTTTTGTAGTCTCCTCAAAATTTGGGCTTTGCTTCATACCATCTCGGTTGATATCTGTATAAATCAATCTGCTAACACCATAATCATTTACCTTTTTTAAATAATCTAGAGTTAATCGATTAGAATTTTCCTTCCAACCAGATACAGATAAAAAACCATCTTTAGCATCTAAGCCTAAGGCAATTTTGTTTGGAAATTTTTTACATGCTTCTTTTAAAAAATTTTTATCTTTTATTGCAGCACTGCCTAAAATTACTTTTTCAACTCCAACATCAGTATACTTTTGAATACTTTCAAAGTTTCTCACACCTCCACCAACTTCGATTTTGAGGTCAAATTTACTTACTATATCTTTAATAATATCTAAATTGATAGTTTCGCCAGTTAAAGCTCCATCCAAATCAACTATATGCAAGTTTTTAAAGCCATGATCTTTAAATTTGCTAGCTTGATCAACTGGAGACATTTCATATTCAGTTTTATTATCAAAGTTTCCTTTAACTAACCTCACACACTTTTTATCTTTGATATCAATTGCTGGAAATATCTTCATTTATTAGTTTTTAAATTAGGTTCAATTGAAATTGTAAATTCTTTATTCAAACTTTTTTTCTTTATATTTTCTGCATTCTGAACATTTTGACATGAGGTAAGAAAAAAATAACAAAGAATTATAAAAAAAAATTTATTCATAAATTTAAATATTTATAAAATTATCAATTATTTTAAGCCCCAATTTATCGCTTTTTTCAGGATGAAACTGTGTTCCAAAAATATTTTCTATTTCAACAGAGCAAACGATATTTGATGAATAATCTGTTGTAGCTGAAATTACATTTTTATCTTCTGGAATAAATTCATAACTATGCACAAAATACATGTGTGAATTATTTTCTATATTTTCAAAAATCTTGCTTTGTTTGACAATATTTATCTGGTTCCAACCAACATGAGGAAGTTTATATTTTCCATTTTGATTATCTATTTTTGAGACTTTGCCAGATATCCAGCCTAAGCCTTTAGTTTCAGTTTCTTCATAACCAATATCTGCAAACATTTGTAAGCCAACACAAATTCCAAGAAGTGGTTTTTTATCATTTATTGCAAATTCATGTAAAGCCTCTGTTAGACCATTAATTTTATTTAAAGCATCTACACAACTTTTAAATGAGCCCTGCCCCGGTAAAACTAATTTGTCGCTTGATTTAATTTTATTCAAATCAGCAGTAACCTCAATATTTGCCTTATCTTCGGCAACTTCTTTAAATGAGTTTATCACCGAGCTTATATTGCCCGAGTTGTAATCAACGATAGTAACTTTCATTAATTTTATAATGAGCCTTTAGTAGATGGAATCGATTTACTGTTCCTAGGGTCTATCTCTAATGCAACTCTTAATGATCTTGCTAATCCTTTAAAACAAGACTCAATTATGTGGTGGCTATTATCACCATAAATATTTTCTACATGCAATGTAATTCCTGCTGCTTGAGAAAAAGCTTGAAACCATTCTTTGAATAGTTCCGTATCCATCTCACCAAGCTTTTCTACTTTTAATTTTACTTTCCAAATTAAGTAGGGTCTGTTTGAAATATCAATTGCAACTCTGGATAAAGTTTCATCCATTGGTATCATTGCGTGTGCGTATCTTCTAATACCAACAGATTTTTTTAATGCTTTTTTCAAAGCTTCTCCGATTGCTATACCTGTATCTTCAGTTGTATGGTGAAGATCAATATGCATATCTCCTTTAGCTTTTATACTCATATCAATTGACGAATGTTTGGATAATTGTTCAAGCATGTGATTTAGAAATCCTATTCCAGTATCAATCTTGTATTTACCTTTACCATCAATGTTGAGATCAACACTTATACTGGTCTCTTTTGTTTTTCGACTAATTTTACCTTTACGCTTCATAATTAAAAAGAGGTATACATATATTATCTAAATATGGCAATAATACTAAACCTGGGCTTGAACTATCAAATTTAGTATCCATTTATAAGCTATGACAACGATTGTTTTAGTTAGAAAAAATAATGAAGTGGTAGTTGCTGGTGATGGACAAGTCAGTATGGGTAATACTGTTGTTAAAAGCACTGCATCAAAAGTGAGAAAAATTGAGAAAAGAGATGTTGTCGCTGGATTTGCAGGTTCTACTGCTGATGCTTTAACTTTGTTTGAGAGATTAGAAGCAAAAATAGAAAAGCATGCAGGGAACTTATCGAGAGCAGCTGTTGAACTAGCAAAAGACTGGCGTACAGATAAATATTTAAGAAGACTTGAGGCACTTATGGCTATTGGTGACAAAGCCAATAGTTATATTATCTCTGGAACTGGAGACGTACTTGAACCAGAGGGAGATGTAATTGGAATTGGTTCAGGTGGAAATTATGCTCTAGCAGCTGGAAAAGTTTTGATGGGTACAGATATGAGTGCTGAAGAGGTGGCAAAAAAAGCAATTGAAGTTGCCTCAGAAATTTGTGTTTTTACCAATAATAATATTAAGGTTGAAAAAATTTAATGGAAAAATCTAACGTTACACCTCTTGTTCCAAAAGATAAAAATTCCAAAGATAACGAAACTTTAGTCAGCTCATTATCACCAAGAGAAATTGTTTCGGAATTGGATAGATTTGTTGTAGGCCAAAATAAAGCTAAAAAAGCTGTTGCTGTGGCTCTTAGAAATAGATGGAGACGACAAGCCTTAAAGGGTGAAATGAAGAATGAGGTTTTACCAAAAAATATACTCATGATTGGACCAACTGGAGTTGGTAAAACAGAAATATCTAGAAGACTATCAAAACTTGCTGAGGCTCCATTCGTTAAAGTTGAAGCTACAAGATTTACTGAAGTTGGATATGTGGGAAGAGATGTTGAACAAATTGTGAGAGATTTAATTGAAATTGCGATTTCAATGGAAAAAGTAAAAAAAAGAAAAGAAGTTTATGCTAAAGCACAAAAAATGGCTGAGGAAAAAGTTTTAGATGCTTTAGTTGGGAAAAAGGCAAGTACGGCAACTAGAGAAAGTTTTAGAAAAAGATTAAGAGATGGAGACTTAGACAATAACGAAATTGAGATAGCTGTAAGTGATACTGGCGGAAGTGGCACTTCATTTGAAATTCCAGGTATGCCAGGAGCAAATGTTGGAATGATTAATATTGGAGAAATGCTTGGAAAATCAATGGGCACAAAAGAAAAAAAGAAAAAAATGACTGTAAAAGAGTCTCACGAAATTTTAATTAATGATGAATCTGATAAATTAATTGAACAGGATAAAATTATTAAAGCTGCAAAGATTTCCACAGAAAATAATGGAATAGTTTTTTTAGATGAAATCGATAAAATTTCTGGCAGAACTGATAGAGTTGGAGGAGATGTGTCAAGAGAGGGAGTACAAAGAGATTTATTACCTCTAATAGAGGGTACAACAGTTAACACAAAATATGGTCCAATTAAAACAGATCATATTTTATTTATTGCATCAGGAGCCTTCCAACTTGCAAAACCATCAGACCTATTACCCGAACTACAAGGAAGATTACCTATAAGAGTAGAGTTAGAAGCTTTAACAAGTGAAGACTTTAAAAGGATACTAAAAGAACCAGACTATAGTTTAATTAAACAATATGTAGCTTTATTAAAAACAGAGAACGTAGATTTAGAGTTTGCGGAGGATGGTATTGATGCTATTGCAAATATAGCATCTGAGGTCAATGCAACTGTCGAAAATATTGGGGCAAGAAGACTGCATACGATTATTGAAAAGATATTAGATGAAATTAGTTTTACTGCTACTGACAGGGCTGGTGAAAAAATTATTATAAATAAAGAATATATTAATAAAAACCTTGATACACTCGTTAAAGATACTGACTTATCCAAATTTATTCTCTAAAACTCTTATAAATAGTGAAGTTCTTTCAATTCACTTTCTAATTCTTTTTCTAGGCTTTCTTTGGTTTTTGAGTTTATTTGATTAAATTTTTTTAATTCATTATTTTTCTTGTTTTTTATTTCTGTGGTTTTTAACGAGTTTTCAAATTTTTTTTCGTCCAAAGTAAAATTCACACGACCTAAATGAGCAATAAATTTTAAAATATTCAAAAAAGTTTTGTCTGTTTCATTAATTAAATCTTCATATCTAACTAATAAATATTTATTAAATCTTCTAAAAACTTTCCAAGAATTATAATGACTTTTCCATGAACCCAAATAAGTAGTACAGTGAGAGTCAGACTCCTTTCCAAGAAAAGTTTCGGATAACAAAAATTTTAAAGATTGATCTTCTGTAATCTTAAAATCTTGAGAGTGTGAAGAAATTATATTTCTTGGGTCTCTTACAATATAAATAACACCAAGCGTATTATGTCTATCTGTAAATTTAAATTTATTAGTATTTACAAAACAGCTATGGGTTTTTAAAAACATTATACTGTCTTTTTTATTCAAAATTTTTTGTGAATTAATATAATTTTCATACATTTCATCTTCATTATTTGTATTCACACCTAGTTGGTTAAATAAAGAATTGCTCGGAAAAAGATCTATATTTTCAAGTAATTCAGAATGAAAACTTCCATCTTTAGAAAATATGTATGAAGATAATAGAGACCTGACAAAATCATTTTCACTTTGTGGGTAAGATGCTAACCAAACTATCATTATAAAAACATTATATTCCTGAATTATTTTAAATAAATAATTTATTTCTTTTTTAAAAAAATATAAAAAGCACCACTACCACCATCCTCTATACTTGCTTCACTTATATTTGAGATGAGTTCCATCAACTCAGCATTGTTTTTTAAAAAATTGGGTATTGAGTATTTCAAAATACCCAAATCTTTTGAAACATAAGGATCTTTCTCATTGCTGGAATGAAGACCTTTACCTGTAACGATTATAAGTTTATGAACTTTGTCTTCATAAGATTTTCTAATAAAGTTCTCAATAATTTGATTTGCCTCATCTAAAGATTTACCATGTAGGTCTAACGATCTAGTTTTTTTAGATTTTATTTTTGATTGAAAATTATCTTTGTCTGGTAATTTTTGATCATTTGATAAAAATTCCTCCCAAGTTTTTTTATCTTTTTCTGAAATTTTACTATTCACTTAATTGAGAGTATTTACTAACAACCAATTTGGGTTGTTAGATCTCATATCTCTCGAAAACGTCCAAGTGTCATAAATAGTTTTGATCTTATCAGGACTTCCTGAAACGATTTTTTTCTCTTTATCTCTTATACAAGTAATGATCTCGCTAACAAAATCTACTGTAACCTGAAGAGCTTTATCGATTTTTTTGTGTTCTTTAATATCTGCAGATTTTATTCCAATAAATGTTATTTCAGCATAATGGCCTCTATCACCTCTGTCTTTAAGAGCTTTGTTAAACTCATCATAAATTTCTTTACTTAGTAAAGGTTTGCTGGCTATTAACTTGTTATCGTTGTCACTAAAATCAGTAATGATAGTCTCATAAGCAATCTTTGCTCCTTTTAAAAATTCACTTTGAGCTTTTTTATCAAAATTCTCCTCTTTTTTTAAATTACTTTCCTGGTGAACCTCTTTTAAAATTTCTTGAAATTGTTGAGGGTTTTTTCCCTCAAAACCAGTTCTTTTTCCAAGAATACCTCTTAATCTTAAAAAGATAAATCCAGCTATCATAGCTAATAGTATGATATCGATGTATTCAAAACTATAATTCATGATAACAATTTAATTACTCTGTTGAATAATTTCAACTAGCAATTAGATTAAAGACAAATGAACTCAGTATTAATTGCCCTTATCCTGGTCCCTGTTGTTGAAATTTATCTATTTATTAAGATTGGTGGTCAAATAGGTGCGTTTAACACGATATCACTTATATTTATCACAGCAATAATTGGAGTGTTTTATGCACGATACGAAGGGTTAAATACTCTAAGATCCGGTTTTTCACAATTAATAAAAAATGAAGCACCAATTTATGAAATAATCTCAAGTGCTGCTATAGCATTTGCAGCACTTCTTCTGATAGTTCCTGGATTTGCAACTGATCTTTTGGGATTTCTTTTAATATTTCCTTTAACAAGAAAATTATTTTTTGGGAAAATGATAAACAAACTTAAGAAAGAGACAAAAATTAAAAAACCATATATAGAAGGTGAATTTGAGGATATAGAGGAAGACGATGAGCGAAAACTATAAAATTATGAGTAAATTTATAAAAGATCTTTCAGGTGAAACACCTGACTTTGAAACATATCTGTATGTAAAAGATTTTATCTCTAAATATCAACTTAATATTGAAATAATCTCAAAAGCTTTAAAGGCTCAGGTTATTGAGGTAGATACTATTCTCAAATTCCATGATGATAGTGATAGTAAAAAGAAATCACATTTTGAATTGACATATACTTCTATAGTCAAACTAAATGAGGAAGTAAAAGACAAGAATATTGTTCAAAAGATAGTTTTATGTGATGTTCAAAAGGAGATATTTCCCGAAATAGAAAAAGCTTTACTCAATCTTCTGCACATCTCAGGTTATCCTGACGTAAAATTTTTGAAAAAAGTTGATTTTGAGGAGCTATACAATAAAAAATTCAATTAAAAAAAATTTTTTTTTAGATTTATTTTTAAATATTGTTCATGCTCTTTTTTTTCTTTTTCGCTAGGTTTTATTACTTTCTTAAAATATGAAATATTTGTTTTTAAAATTTCATTTACCCCACTATTTTCATTATTGAAGTTTAATTTTGGTTCTTTTTGATCTATTAAATTTATATAAACTTTAGACAACAAATCACAATCGATAAGAGCAGTATGTTTTTCTCTTTTAGAATTATCAATCCTATACCTTTTACAAAGTGCATCTAGACTATTAGAAGATCCTGGGAATTTATCTCTGGCTAAAACAACAGTATCTATAATTTCATTATTAATAAAATTCTTACCTGCTATTTTCAACTCATTATTTAAATGCGATAAATCAAATTCAGCATTATGAATAATTAGTTTTTTTCCTTTTATATAAAGTAAAAAATCGTCTGCTATTTCTTTAAATTTTTTTTTATCAGACAAGAACTCATCTGTATATCCATGAGTTTCTAAAGCCTTTTCAGAAACTTTCCTCCCTGGATTTAAATAACAATGAAAGTTATTATTTGTAGGAATAAGATTTTCTAACTCAATGCATCCTATCTCAACTATTCGGTGACCCTCTTTAACAGACAATCCTGTTGTTTCTGTATCTAAAATTACTTCTTTCATTTAGTGTATTTGATTTAGAATATATCTTATCTGTTTTTTAATAAGTTTATTTGTAAAATTATTTTTAATTATAAAATTTGATTTTTTTCTTTTGTAATCAAGTGGTAGTTGTATTTTTTTAAATCTGTTCATAATTTTTGAGTTAAAATTTTGCCTTTTTTTCAATCTCTTTAAAATTTCAGTTCTATTAGATTGAACAAATATCAAAATATCTTTTTTTTTATTAATTTTATTTTCTAGCAATAAAGGGATATCTAAAATAATTAATCTACTTTTTTTATTTTTCTTTAAAAAAATATTCATCTTCTTTCTTATTTCAGGATGAATGATTTTAATAATTTTCCTTAAATTATTTTTATTTGCTAATATTGTCTTTGTTACCTCTTGCTTTTTTATTGGAAATTGAGTGATATATTTAGGTAAGGACTGATTAAGTTTAGTAAAAATTTTTCTATTCTTTTTATATAGTTTTCCAACTTCGTTATCGGCATTAAATACTGGATAGCCAAATGATTTTGCTACAAAGCTTTTACCAGATCCTATATCTCCTAAAATTCCAATTCTAATCATCATCTAAAAGTTTAAATGTATCAGTATTAACTTTTGGTTCTATCTTATGCCATAATTTAAATGCTTTTAGAGCTTGGTATACAAACATAGTTTTTCCATTTTCTGTCTTGTATCCTAATTGTTTTCCCATTTTCAAAAATTGAGTTTCTTGAGGATTATAAATCACGTCATAAAATAATTTATCCTGTCCTAAACTTGAGAAATCTAAATCTATTATTTCATTATTTAAACCAAGGCTAGTAGCATTTATTATCATATGAAAATCAGTTAAATCTCCCCATTCTAAAATTTTAATATTATTAAATAAAACTCTCAAATTTTCTGCCTTCTCTTTGGTCCTGTTACTAATTGTTATCTCTTGAGCATTCATCTTTTGTAATGCAAAAATTATTGATGGCACTACACCGCCAGCCCCTAAAATCAAAACTTTCTTGCCCTCTACATTAAAATCTAACTTTTTGATCGCACAATCAAAACCAGCTATGTCTGTATTATGCCCAACTAAATCACCATTATCATAAGTAATAGTGTTTACTGATTGTGTCTGTTCTGCTTCTGGACTTAATCTATTTAAAAAAGGAATAACTGTTTTTTTGAAAGGGACAGTTACATTACAACCGGCTATTTTTTGTTCCTTGATTTCTTGAATGAATTTTTGGATTTCATGAACCTCGAGTTTAATTTTGTCATACGTGGCATCAATATTATTTTCTTTTAACCACCAGTTTTGGAGTTTAGGAGACAAAGAATGATCAATTGGATTTCCTATTACTAAATATTTTTTCATTCGTAATTGCTTAAGTATTGTTTTATTTTTTTAATTGGTAAACCCATAATAGTATCTTCGTCACCTTCTATATTTAAGAATAAATTCCTACCCTCTCCCTCAATTTGATAAACGTTGTAAGCAAATAATGCTTCATCTGTAATTTTTGACAAATAACTCTTAAGCTCATCTAAACTAAATTGTTTCATTGTTAAAGTTGCTTTATCAGTATAATTCCAAATCATGGCACCATTTTGAGAGATACAAACTGAACTAATGAGATTGTGTTTTTTTCCATTAAGCTTTTTTAAAATTTCTAAAGCTTGATCTCTGTTTATAGGTTTAGATATTAATTCACCATCTAAATCTATTACGCTATCAGCACCTATAACTAAAAAACCTTGGTTTTTTTGACTGACCTTGTTTGCTTTTAACTCAGCTAAATTTTTCGATATTAATTTGGGAGATGCTTTTTCTTTAATTAAACTTTCTTTGACAATATCTTCATCTAAATTAGAGTTTTGTACCTCTGTGGATATATTGTTATCATCCAATATTTGCTTTCTTACTTTGCTTTTTGAGGCAAGTATAATTTTAACCATTATTTTTATATATTTCGTATATCTTTATAATTGAGGCAGCAGTTTCCTCTACCGATTTTCTAGTAACATCTATAATTGGCCATTTATATTTTTTAAAAGTATTTTTAGCGTCCTCAACTTCTTTTTTAATTTTAGATAGATCTGTATAAGATTTATTCTGAGACTCTTTTAATGAATTCATTCGATTTTTCCTAATGTCAGCTAACCTTTCTGCTTCTGTGCTTAGTCCAACAATACAAGTAAGGTTTGGGTTTTCTTTTAAAGTCTCAGGAATAGAATTTTCATTTACCAAAGGGATATTAGATATTTTAAACCCTTTGTTTGCTAGATAAATCGAGGTTGGTGTTTTGCTGGTCCTACTAACCCCCAATAAAATAATGTCCGATTTTTTAATATCTTTTACTAAATTTCCATCATCATGGTTCATTGTAAATTGAATTGCTTCAATCCTTTTATAATACTCATCATTGAGAGTGTATTGTCCACTGGGTTGGTGAGATGCTTTTTGGTTAAGCAACTTTGAAAAGCTTAAGATTAAATCTCCAAGAACACCAAAACAAGGAATTTTCTTTTCTTCGCTATTTCTTGCAAGATATTTTGCAAGGCTACTATCTACGATTGAATATAAAATGATAGAGTTTTGATTTTCTTTAGCATTAGATAAAATTTTTAAAATTTGGTTTTCAGTTCTTGTAAAGGAATAAGTATGTATTTTGTAATCTATATTTTTAAATTGAGCTTTAATTGCAGTAAAAATTCTATCTAACGTTTCACCCGTAGAGTCTGATATTAGATAAATCTGATAAATATTACTCATGTATAAAGTGTTAATAGTTTTTGTTTTATTTAGACAAAGTTAGTTAATTTTATAAATTTAAAATTTATGCTGTAAAACATAGCTTTTATTAACATTATTAAACATCTGTATAAAGTTTTTCATTAAATTGAAATATTGGTAATAAGCTTCAATATTACTTATATATATATCAAAAAATTACATTTAAATGTTAATAACTAGTTTATAAAATGTATATAAAATTTAATCCACATATTTCACAGCTCATAATACAAATACTATTAATTAAACTTAATTATTAATATGTCTAACATTAAGAAAGTTATTAAAGACAGAAAAACAGATTTAAATCCCATATGGATTATGAGGCAAGCTGGAAGATATCTGCCAGAGTTTAGAGAAATTAGAAAAAAAAATACTGATTTTATTAAACTATGTTTAAATTCTAGTTTATCAGCTGAAATAACTTTACAACCTCTTAAAAGATTTGACTTAGATGCAGCCATAATCTTTTCTGATATATTAATCTTACCTTACGGTTTGAAACAAAAAGTAGAATTTAAAAAAAATGTTGGACCCATCCTTGATGATTTAAACCTTGATCAAGCTTTTGAAGTTACGGAAAGTGATTTTATTGAAAGAGTTGATCCTGTTTATAAAGCTATAAATTTAGTAAGAAATAACAATTTGACAGAAAACAAGTCTACTATAGGTTTTGTTGGAGCTCCTTGGACATTACTTGTTTATATTCTAAATAAACAATCTCCAAAAATAAAGCTTAAAGAAAATTTTTTTAAAGATTTTTCTATAATTGAAAAAACTTTAAAAATAATAGATAAATTTTTAAAAATTCATATTAAAAATCAAATTGATAATGGTGCAGATATTATACAAATTTTTGATAGTTGGGCAGGACTATTAGAAGATAAGGATTATGATTTTTACATCTATAATCCAACATGTTCTTTAGTTGAATTTACTAAATCTTTAAATGTTCCAGTGATTTGCTTCCCACGAGGTATAAAGAGTTACAAAAAATATTGTGAAATTGTAAAACCAGATGCAATTTGTATAGATTATGAAGTTGATCCAATAAAAATTGAAAAAGAGATAAAAATTCCTGTGCAGGGCGGCATGGATCCAAAAGTTTTACTCACCGACAAAGACAACCTTAAAAAAGAAGCAATCAAGTATCTGGATATTTTTAAAGATCATCCATATATATTTAATTTAGGTCATGGAATATTACCCAAAACAGATCCAAGCATGATGGATTATTTAGTTAAAACTATAAAAGATTATTGATGGAAAAAGAATTAAATCACCCACCTATTAATTTTGGCAAAACAGGAGCTTTGATAATAAATTTGGGGACACCAGACTCCACAAGTTGGTTTGATATTAGAAAATATTTGAAAGAATTTTTGTCTGATAAAAGGGTAATAGAAGTTAATCCTTTTGTTTGGCAAATTATATTAAATTTTTTTATATTAACTTTTAGACCATCTAAAACCGCCAAAGCCTATAAAGAAATTTGGATGAAAGAAAAAAACATTTCCCCTCTTCTCTATTATACACAAGAACAAGCTAAGAAATTATCAAATTTTTTTTCTGAACAAAACCTGATTATTGATTATGCCATGAGGTATGGAAATCCGAGCATAAAAAGCAAAATAAAAAAACTCCATGAAAAAGGTTGTGAGAACTTAATAATACTCCCTCTATATCCTCAATATGCTGCGGCAACAACGGCAACTGTTTGTGATGAGGTTTATAGAACGTTAATGAAAATGAGATGGCAACCATCAATCAAAATAATACCACATTATGAGTCACATCCTTTGTATATAGATGCTTTGGTAAATTCACTAAACAAGAAAATAAAAGAAATAAATTGGAAGCCAGATTTAATATTAGCATCTTATCATGGTATACCCCAAAAATATTTCGATAAAGGAGACCCATATCACTGCTATTGTCAAAAAACGACAAGATTGATTTCAGAAAAATTTAATTCGATAAAAATTAAAACAACATTTCAATCTAGATTTGGTCCCCAAAAATGGCTTGAGCCCTATACAGATAAAACACTAGAGAAATTGCCCAAAGAGGGAAAGAAGAATGTTCTTGCAATATGTCCTGGTTTTTCTTCAGATTGTGTAGAGACATTGGAAGAAATTCTTATTCAAGGTAAAGAAAGTTTCTTAGAATCTGGTGGTGAAAATTTCGATATGGTACCATGTTTAAATGATAATAGTGATCATATAAAATTATTAAAATCATTAATTCAACAAAACATATAATCGATGAATACTTATTTGCTTTTCAAATCTCTTCATCTAATAGCAGTAATTTCTTGGATGGCAGGTCTTTTATATCTTCCGAGAATTTTTGTTTACCATTCACAAAATAATGACAAACCATTGGTATCAGATGTATTTAAAGTAATGGAAAAAAAACTTTTTTTTTACATTATGACACCTGCAATGACTCTATCCTGGATATTCGGGTTAGTATTAATACATGAAATAGGGTTTGATCAATTAGGACAAAAGTGGATGATATTAAAATTAGTTTTTGTGACTATTTTAACTCTTTATCATTTTTATCTAGGAAGAATTTTAGGGCAATTTAAATTAGATATTAATAAGCATTCTCATAAATATTACAGATTCATTAATGAGATACCCACATTATTGCTAATTTTAATCATTTTTGTTATAATATTTAAGCCTATCTAGGGTTGAAAAATTTATTTTAGTATATATATTAAACATATTATTAAGTCCTTAATAATTTACCCATGAACATACAAGAACTAAAACTAAAATCATCAGAACAGCTTATTACTCAGGCAGAAGAGCTCGGTATAGAAAATGCAAGTACTCTAAGAAAGCAGGAGATACTTTTTGCGATTTTGAAAAAAGTTGCAGAAAAGGAGGAAATAACTGGGGCGGGTGTACTTCAATTACTCCAAGATGGCTTTGGTTTTTTAAGAGCCATGGAGTCTAATTACTTACCAGGTCCAGACGATATCTATGTAAGCCCAAGTCAAATTAGAAAATTTGGTTTAAGGACTGGTGATACTGTTGAAGGGCCTGTTAGAGCTCCCAAAGAGGGTGAAAGATATTTTGCATTATTGCAAGTAAGTAAAATAAATTTTGAAGAACCTGATAAATCTAGACATAAAATAGCCTTTGATAACCTGACACCTTTATACCCTGATAAGCAACTTGTTATGGAAGTTGAACAAGTAAAACAGGACAAAAAACAAGATTTAACTCCACGACTTATCGACTTAGTGAGCCCTATTGGTAAAGGTCAAAGATCAATTATTATCTCACCACCAAAGGCTGGTAAAACCATGATTTTACAGAGTATAGCTAACTCAATAGCTAAAAATTATCCCGAGTGTTATCTAATAGTTTTATTAATTGATGAAAGACCTGAGGAAGTGACTGATATGCAGAGAACAGTCAAGGGTGAAGTAATTAGTTCCACATTTGATGAGCCTGCTCAGCGCCATGTTGCTGTTGCCGAGATGGTTATAGAAAAAGCAAAAAGACTGACTGAGCATAAAAAAGATGTCGTTATACTTTTAGATTCTATAACAAGATTAGGAAGAGCTTATAACGCTGTAATACCGAGCTCAGGTAAAGTTTTAACAGGAGGTGTGGATGCTAATGCACTTCAAAGACCAAAGAGGTTTTTTGGTGCAGCTAGAAATATTGAAGAAGGTGGATCACTCACAATAATTTCTACTGCATTAATAGACACAGGTAGCAGAATGGATGAAGTGATTTTTGAGGAATTTAAAGGGACTGGTAATAGTGAAACTGTTTTAGATAGAAAAATCGCTGATAAAAGAATTTATCCAGCAATCGATATTACTAAATCGGGCACTAGAAGAGAGGAGTTGTTATTTGATAAAAATGATCTTCAAAAAATGAATGTTTTAAGAAGAATTATTGCTCCGATGGGCACAATGGATGCAATAGAATTTATTAATTCTAAATTAAAAGACACTAAAAATAATGCTGAATTTTTTAATTCAATGAACAAACCAGCTTAAAACTTTTCTAATGGTGTCAATTCAAAACCTTGAATTTGAATTACAGGATTTATTTAGAGAAAAAAGATATTCTGATATAATTTTTGAAATTACGACCAAAACCACAGCAGAAGAGAGGAATGCAGGATTATTTGTTCTATTAGGTATCAGTAGGATTTCTTTAAATAAAAAAAATAAAGATCAAGTTCAATTAGCTTTAAAAGATTTTAAGAAAGGTTATCTCAAAGAAAGAACCAGTGAAAATGGCTTTAACGCATTAGTAAATTTTATTCTTGCAAGTGTAATTTTAAGTGATTTTGAAAATTCAAACGTAGATTTCAAGGAAATAAAAAATTTTTATAAAGATTTACCTAAACCTTTTCAAAAAAAAAGAGAAATTAATATAGCAATGACGTCAATTTGCTCGAAATTTGTTGATCATGAAACAATGTTATTACATCTCGAAAAGGTTATTAATTCAGGTGATTTTATTTCTAATGATTTATGTAACTATGGTTATTGGAGATGTTTTGATAAAAACTGGACTCAAAGTGAATTTTTTGAATATGGTAAATTTGTAGATAATAATTTGCCAGAATATCCTCAAGACCAAATAGTTAAATTGGTTGGTAAAAAAAATAAAAAAATAAAGATAGGTATTTTATCAGCAGATTTGAAAAATGGACATTCAATAACTTTTTTTTTGAAAACTATTCTCTTAAATTATAATAAAGATGAAGTAGAAATTTATTTATTTTCAAATCAAATTGATTTCCAGTCTTTATCAAAAGAAATTACCGATTTAGCTTTTAAAACCATCGATATAAGCAAATTAAGTGACTTGAATGCTTTTAACAAAATAAGAGAATTTAATTTGGATTTAATGATTGATGTAATGGGCTATACATCTAGGAATAGGATAGGATTATTTAAAAATAGAATTGCGAAAAAACAAGCTTTATGGATGGGCTATTGTAATACAACAGGATTAAAGAATATGGATTATATCATTACTGATAGAAATTTAATTTACGAAAATGAAAAAAAATTCTACTCGGAAAAAGTCTTATATTTACCAGAAATTTGGAATACTCATTGTGGTTTTGATTTTGAAAGAAAAGAAAAGCCTCCTCCGTTAATAAAGAATAATTATATTACTTTTGGATCATTCAACAACCCTGCAAAGATTAATAAAAATGTTATTGCTTGTTGGTCAAAAATTTTAAAGGAAATAAAAAATTCTAAATTAATTATTAAATGTTCAAATGACAAAAAAAAATTAGATAGAATTCAAAGATTGATGGAAAAAAAAGGTGTTTTGGACTCAGTAATTTTTCATAAGAGATTTGAAAATAAAAAAGATCATCTCAACTTATATAATGAGGTGGATATTGCCCTTGATACATTTCCTTATAATGGTGTGACTACATCATTTGAGGCCATATGGATGGGGGTGCCTGTTCTAACGATGGCGGGGTATAATTTTAATTCAAGATGTGGAGTGTCTATAAATAAAAATTTAAATATGGAACAACTGATTGCTAAAGATGAGGATGATTATGTGTCAAAAGCTGTGAGTTTGTCCAGTGAAAGAGACAAATTTATAAATCTTAGAAAATCTTTATTTAAAGATGCTATAAAAAGTCCTTTATTTGACGGAAATAAATTCTCAGAAAATTTCTTTAAATTACTGAGAGAAGTAATTTAATTTATATTTAACATTTAATTTATTATATAATAGTTAGTTAATCTGATGAAAAAGATTTCCTAAAATTAAAATGGTCTCAATACAAAAACTTGAAATAAAAGCAGCTGAACTATTTAAAAAAAAAGAATATTCTAAGGTAATATTTGAAATCACTTCAGAGACCGAGGAAAAGGAAAGATCAGCTTTTCTTTGTAATTTATTAGGTATGAGCCGAATTGTTAATAATAAAAAAAACAAAGATGCTCTTATTTTAGCTATCAAAGATTTCAAGTTTGGATATTTAAAAGAAAAAAATACAATTCATGCCATAGATAGTTTAGCTAATTTTATTACTACAAGTGTTTTTTTAATAGATTTGGAACAAAATCATGAATTTGATTTTACAGAGATTTTTAATTTTTATAAATCATCAGATAAATTTTGTACAAATCATAGACCTATAAATCTAGCTATGGCTATGGTTTATCGAAGATTAAATCATGCAAAAAAACTAATTTTTCATTTTAAAAGAGTGATCGAATCGAAAAAATTCAATGCCATTGATTTGTGTAATTATGGTTATTGGCAATGTTTTGATAAAGCCTGGAGCCAAGCTGATTTTTTCAATTATGGTAAGTTTGTAGATCAAAACCTAAAAGTAATTCCACAAAATCAATTAACAGAAATTTCACAAACATCTGGTTCAAAAATTCGGTTAGGTTTTTTGTCTTCAGATATTATTCAAGGTCATTCCATT
>CABYNA010000009.1:0-36571 GCA_902520215.1 uncultured Pelagibacteraceae bacterium | reverse complement strand
ATATTAAATTTTAAATAATTTTTATTTATGCTCACTAGATTAAGTCAGATATATTCTCTAAAAATAGAATTATTTATTTCAATACTATTATTGAATCTGTTTTTATTTTTACAAATTGTTAACTCAAATGCTGAAAACGTTGGCGCCGATAAAACAATTTCAAGTCTTAACGAAAATCAACAAGTAGTAACAGCAGATGATGTTCATATCACAATTACAAACAATGGTAGTGTTGAAAGAACTGGTCAAAAGGCAATAAAAAATACTGATAGTGAAACTGCAGGTACAATACTTACAATACACTCAGGCTCATCTGTAACATCAACTGCAGCAAACACTATATCAACTGAAGGAGGTGAGTTTGAAATAAATAACTCTGGAACTATTTCAACAAATGTCTCTAAAGCAATTAGTTTGTTTAATTCTGATGGAGTATCAATTACAAATAATAGTGGTGGTATAATTAAATCTGATGGCAATACTATTCTTGGAAGCGCATCCACAGGCGCAGACAATACAACTATTGTAAATAGTGGTGAGATTTTTTCGACTGAAACAGGTGACTCAAGTAGTGCAATAATACTTGCAGACTCTGATACCACTACAACTGGTACAAACATTACTAATAATTCTGGAGGTGAAATTTATAATGCAGGAAATGATTCAACTATAGTGCTTGGAGCAAGCTCAACACTTACTAATAGTGGTTCAATTAAAAATAATAAGTCAGTATCTAACAAGGCAATTCAACTTAAAGGAAACAATAACACTGTAACCTTAAAAGATGCTGGAATAGTAGTTGGTAAAATTAAAGCTGCAAATGGAACGACTGGAAATAAATTAAGATTCAATCATGGTGTTGGTAGAGCTTATTATTACGACATTTCGGGAGATTTAAGCTTAGAGGATTTAGATGGCAATCAAGTTGTTAAAGGTTCAGCAGGATCGGTAGGTCAAGGTGGAAGTGAAACTATAGATGAGATGCTTAACTATAAATCAATTAATTTAAGAAATTTTCTTAATAGATACGAAGATTCAAATTTATTTAATCACGAGGGGGGCTGGGGCGAACTATATTCAACTATCCTGAATAGAAATGAAGATTCAAATAGTTTAGCGATGGAATATAATTTAATTAATTTTGGAGCAAATTTAATTTATCCATTGGAAAATTCTAATTTTATTATGATGTTTGAGGGTGGATTACAAGATTTTGCAAAAGATTATAGGATTATATATCAAAATATCTCTGGAGGTATTCATATTCCTGATAATGATAAATTTTTTAATTTGGATACCTTTGTTACTGGTGGAATTACATTAAAAGACGGAAAGAGAGAAGTTTTAACTAACACAGAGTCATCGGGAAAAGTAGATTCTAATAGTAATTTTCAAACTTATGATATCCAAATAGGAGCAAAAAAAAATAATTTAAATATTATTCCAGATATTGGATTTACATCAAGTATGTCAGTAACTCCAACATATGATGAGAGTAAATTTTATTCTTGGAGAAATAGAGTAGTTGGAAACTTATCATTTTATCTTTCAGATAATTATCTTATTAGAGATGATAAAGAAGAAAAACTAAATTTAAATTGGACTTTAGATCTTAGAAGTGCAATTGGAGATGATGAACAAACATATTCAATTAGCGGTACAACAGCAACATATAAACAAGATAATGATTTAAAAAGAGAAATCTCATTGTCAGCTAGCATGAATTATGAAAAATACATTTACGAAAATAGCAAAATAGGTGTCTCTTATTATGGCTTACTCTCTAGCCAAAATACATTGAGTTTAGGTGGTAATGCTTTTTATAAAATGAATTTTTAATTGTCTTTAATTGGAATATCCGTATTTTTTGAGCCTTACATCTCCAGTTCTAGCATGAGCTTCCATTCCTTCATATCTAGATATTCTTGCTGCAGCAGCACCAACTAGTTCAGTAGATTCTTTTGTCATTCTTTGGAAACTTAAAGTTTTAATAAATTTACCAACAAATAAACCACCAGTGTATCTACCAGCACCTTTAGTTGGTAAAATATGATTTGTGCCTGAACATTTATCTCCATAGGCAACTGTAGTTTCTTCACCGACAAATAATGATCCATAATTTGTTAATCGTTCATGAAACCATTTTAAATTTTCTGTTTGAACTTCTAAATGCTCAGGAGCATATTCATCACTAATTTTTACAATCTCTTCGTCAGTGTCACAAAGAATGACTTCACCATAATCTCTCCAAGCTGCTTCTGCACTTGTTCTTGGAACCTCCGGTAAATCTGCAATTAATTCAGGAACTCTCTTCATAACTTTTTCAGCTAATTCTTTATTAGTTGTATACAGCCAACATGGTGAATTATAACCATGTTCCGCTTGACCTACCAAATCAACCGCAACTATCTCTGGATCAGCTTTTGCATCAGCAATTATTCCAATTTCAGTTGGACCTGCAAATAAATCAATTCCCACTTTGCCATATAAAATTCTTTTTGCTTCAGCAACAAACTGGTTTCCTGGACCAACAATTATGTCTGCTGGAGGGTTTTTAAATAATCCATTAGTCATTGCAGCAATCGCAGGTACACCTCCTAAATTTAAAATTACATCTGCCCCACAAAGATCAGCAGTGTAGACAATAGTAGGGTGGGCACCGACCCCTTCTTTTGGTGGACTGCACGCAATAATATTTTTAACACCAGCAACTTTGGCTGTCGTCACACTCATTACTGCAGAGGCGATATGAGCATATCTTCCTCCAGGTATGTAACAACCTGCTGTATTAACCGGAACTAATTTTTGACCTGCATATAAACCATCGGATAGTTCAACTTCAAAATCTTGCCCGTAATTTTTTAGTTGAGCTTCAGCAAATTTTCTTACTCGATCAAATGAAAACTGAATATCGTCTTTAGTTTTTTGATCTAAAGTTTTTTTAATTTCTTCAATTCTTTCTTTTGAAACAATGATTTCACCGTCGTATTTGTCGAACTTTTTTGTTAAATCAATACAACCTTGTTCTTTTGTACTTTCAATGTCTTTCAATAAATCTTGAACAATCCCTGTTGTTTTATTGTCATCTGTTGATGATGTTTTTGGAGATTTTTTTAAATAAGTGATTGCCATATTATTTGTTTATTATCGTTGAATTATTTAAGACAATTTTAATTTTATTGCAATCAAACAATTAATCTAAAGCAACAACTGCTGCAGCAATGGAGGCTAATCTCGCAGGTGCTTCATCCGAACGACTGGTTATTACTACTGGAACTTTACCTCCAACAACAACACCTGCTGCACATGCTCCACAAAAATATATAAGCATTTTTACTAAGCCATTTCCCGTTTCAACACTTGGAACCAGTAATACATCTGCCATACCGGCTACACTATTTTGTATTCCTTTGATGGCTGCAGATTTTTTTGAAATACTATTATCAAATGCCAGCGGACCAAAAACATCAGCATTTAAATTTTCTTTTTTGGCTAAGTTAGTTAATTCCTCAGCTTCTTTAGAACTTGGCACACTATCTAAAACTTCCTCAGTAGCAGACAATATTGCGACCTTAGGTCTTTCAATACCAATTCTATTTGAAAAATTAATAACATTTTTGAGAATATGTAGTTTTGTTTTTACATTAGGTAAAACATTTAATGCTCCATCAGTAATTATTAAAGGTTTATCCTCTTTCCCCAAAGTCATATGCCAAATATGACTCAATCTTGTTTTTCCTAGTAAATTATACTCTCTTTTCAAAACTTCTTTCATCAAAACGTCAGTATGAATATGTCCTTTAACAATAATTCTAATTTTTTGTTCGCTTGCTAGTTTTGCAGCAATCGTTGCTGTATTATTTTCAACAGGCTCATGAATTATCTCATAATTTGAGATATCCCATTTCAGATCCTGGGCGCATTTGTTAATTTCTTTTTCATCACCAATAAAAATTGGTTCAATTAGATTTTCTTTAACAGCATCTTGTACTGACTGCATGGGCAAAGGTTTTCCTGCATTAACAATCCCCGCTTTAACACCTTTCTTTTTATGAGCAACATTAAGTAAGTTATCTGGACAAATAATTTCTTTATTAGAAAGCATATTAATTTTTTAAATCTATTAAATCTTTTTGAATAATTTTTGACAATTTGATTTCCTTTTTTAAGTTCATTCTAAACCTTTTATCTTTATTTTGACCAGGATACATTATTTCTTTTACACCTTTAATTTTAGGCAATTTTTTAATTGTTTTAATATTATTCTTAATTCTTGAAGTATAGTTTTTGACAAATAAGTTTGTTTTAAATGTGATAAACAAATGTCCAATATTTTGTGGACCTGAAAAATCATCAAAAGGATCCTTAACTTTACCTGCATGATTTCCACCAGTTAAAACACCACTTAGAATATCTACCATCCATGCTAAACCTGAACCTCTAAAACCTGCGATAGGCAATTGAACTCCGTAAAGAGCTTTTTTTGCATCAGTCGTTGGTTTGCCAAATTTATCTAATGCAACACCTTTTGGTATTTTTTGATTATTTCTAGCTGCAAATCTAATTTTTCCTCTATTAATTTTTGCAATAGCTGTATCTAATATAAAAGGTATCCTTGCTCCGGTTGGAGAGCCAAAACATATAGGATTTGTTCCAAACAAACTTTTCTTAGCACCATAAGGAGCGATTGCAGGTGGAGCATTAGTATAAATCATTGTGATTAAATTTTTTTTAACTGCCTGTTCAGCGTAGTAACCAGATAATCCATAGTGACCACTATTTTTAACTGCTACTAAACCGATACCTGTTTTTTTGGCACATTCGATTGCTTTTCTAATCGCAAGATCTGCTGCAACGAAGCCAATACTATTATCAGCATCAATATGAGCAATAGATTGAGATATCTTTTTAACTTTTATTTTAGGTTTTGGATTAATGACTTTTTTAGATATTCTTTCACAATACATTCTTAATCTGGAAAGACCATGACCATAAGCCCCAACTAACTCGGCATTAATTAAAGCATTTGCTGAAATAACAGCATGAGGATTACTTAATCCGTGATTTTTAAAAATTTTAATGACTTCTTTTTTAAGATTTTCTGTTTTCAAATTAGCCTTTTCCACGCCATGGAATTGTTTTGTCTATTATTTTTCTCAAAGTGACATCAAATAATAAACCCAACATTCCCATGATAAATATAGTGATCCAAATAACTTCGTATTGAAAATATTTTTTTGCAACGTTTTCAACAAATCCTATACCTGTTGTTCCAGCTAAAAACTCAGCTGCAACTAAAGTTCCCCAACACATTCCCACGGCAACTCTTATTCCAGTAAGTATTTCAGGTAAAGAATTTGGAAAAATTACATATCTCAATATTTGTTTTTTAGATGCACCAAGTGAGTGAGCTGCATGGATTTTTGACAACTGGGTACCAGAGGCACCAGCTCTTGCAGAAATAATCATGATTGATAATGAGACCATAAATAACAAGAAAACCTTCCCGGTATTATCAATTCCTAAGACTGAAATAATCAAAGGAGCCCAAGCTAGAGGGGGAACAGGTCTATAAAGCTCAATTAACGGATCAAAGAAACCTTTGGCAAATCTATTTAATCCCATAAATAATCCAAGTGGCACACCAATTAATATCCCAAACACTAATCCTAAAAATACTCTTAAAAAAGAATCCCAAATATGACCATAAGGCACGGGCACTTTAAATAACTTAAAGTCTCCTGTTACTAATTTTAAAACTTGACCTTTAAAATTTTGTTTAACAATTCCATCTTGAGTGTGAACTGGGTATTCACCAGGTAAAATATCAGCAATCCAATCTGGTAAAATAAAACCAATCATTTTACTAACATCAACAAGTTCTATCCAGAGAAGAGGAATTTCTTTGTAACCTACACTCGGTTTAAGCATAAGCATAAATTTATCAAATGTATCTGACGGTTTAGGTAGCCATCTACCAGATCCTTGTTCCGAACAGCTTGGCCCACTTGCAACAATAGTACCAGCTGGGAATAAAAATATATCGACAAATCTCAATCCCCCCTGAGCTTCTTTTTGGGCAACATCAAAATTGATGATTGCATTTTGCATTTCATTTAATGCATTGGGTGGATATATACTTGCAAATTCTATACGTCGTGCAATTTTAACAATATCTTTAGCGTAAGTTGAGGCTACCTCTTGAGTATCATCTAAATTTTTTCTATAAGCTTTGATCTCATCTTTGAGCTCTTTTATTTTATCTTTAAATTGTGGATTATGATTTCTTAACTTAAAGAATTCATCACTAATAATTTGTAATTCTTTTGCTGCAGCATCAAATTTTAAACCTCTTTTAGTTTCTGGAACTAAAGGTACCTCGATAGTATTTTCTATGGATCCCGTTCCAGATTGAACTTTTATAATTCCCCAATCTCCTTGCTCACTTACTGCTTTAAGTCTTTCATTGGCTTCTTGTTCTGTTTCAAAAGGATATTCAGGTTTTCTAAAGTTTTCAGTTAACAAGTTAATTTTACCAGTAATGTCATCTATTTTAAATTTTGTCTCATTTTCAATTAAATCTTCATTCGTTAATAAAGGAATTAGTTGAATAGTTTTATTGATAAACTCAGTGAGCTCTGTTTTTTGTTGTAAGTTTAGATCTTCAGAAAATTTGATTTCATTTAAAGTTGCTTTAAGATTTTTATTTTCTTTCTTTATTTGAGCGGTACTTTTGAATTCTCTTTCCTCTATTGGAAATTGATATTTTAAACCTAATAAAGAGTCGTTAACTTTTGCTACTTGGCAAAGTTCATTAGCTGATTTTGGGTAAAAACCTTTCGCAATATCCCAAGAATAGTAAAGCCATACCAATAATAGAAAACTACTTCCGACTATAATCCAGTGAGTACCACCTCTTGCTCTTTCAGGATTTCCAAAAACGGCATCAACCTTTTCAGTTTTGATTAATCTTCTTCCATAGAGAATACAGCCAATAACTGCAAAAAAAATTAAAAAGGTGACGATTTGAGTTAACATTTAATTATCTTTCCCCATAATTTCTTCTTCCATATTCCAAATCATTTCTAATATTTCTTCACGTTTTGCAGAAAAATCTTTGTTCTTTTTAATCTCTCTTAGATCTTCTTTTAGTCCCATTGAAGCAAATGGAAGGTTGTATTCTTTATGAATTCGCCCAGGTCGAGGTGCCATCACATATAATCTCTCACCAAGCAACAGAGCTTCTTCAACTGAGTGGGTAATTAAAATAATTGTTTTTCCAGTCTCTTTCCAAATTTTTAAAACAAGAGATTGCATTTTTTCTCTTGTCAATGCATCAAGAGCTCCTAAAGGTTCATCCATTAAAATTAGATCAGGATCATTAATCAAACATCTTGCAAGAGCAACTCTTTGCTGCATACCTCCTGATAGTTGATAGGTTGGGGTATTACCAAAACCTTTTAAGCCAACTATTTCTAACCATTCATCAACTTTTTTTTGAGTTTCAATTGGATCTTTTTTTTTCATTCTTAATCCAAAGTTGACATTTTCAGCAACTGTTAACCATTCAAACAAAGCACCTTGCTGAAAAACCATACCTCTTTCTACACCGGGTCCATCAATCTCTTTACTATTTAAAGTAATACTTCCGGAAGTTGGTCGAATAAATCCTGCGGTAATATTTAATAAAGTTGTTTTTCCACAACCTGATGGTCCAAGAACTGTTAACAGTTCTCCTTTTTTAAGAGTAAAATTTAAATCTTTTAAAGCGTGAACAGTTTCTCCTTTTGGAGTTTTAAAAATCATATTAAGATTTTGAGAAACTAGATCACTCATTTGTCCACTTTATATTAGAATTTATAGTAAAAAAATAGGCACCAATTTAATAAAAAATTGGCGCCTATTTAAATTTTAATTACCTTTGGATTATAAAGGTAAGAAACTTGTATCTACGTTTCCTCTTGGTGTTCCCATTCCTTTTAGGAATGCATCAAGATTTCCACTTTCCATTGAACTTTTTGTTTCCTCTGGAGTTAGAAATTTGAAACCACTTAAAGTTTCTTTCATGTCAGGAATTTTCATTTCTGAAGCTTTTGACATTGCATTCATATCGCTTTTGCCAGCTCTATATCTTGCATTCGCTTCATGAGTTACTTCGATGAAAGTTCTTAACATTCCAGGGTTTTCCTTCATAAACTTCGTAGTTACAGAAGTAATATCAATCCCTAGGATACCTGCATCTCTAGCTTCTTGAACTGTTAGTAATCTAGATCCAACTGCAGTAGCAGCTTTAATAGAATTACCACCAAATAAACATGCCATTACAACATCACCGCTTACTAAAGCAGCGGCACCTTCTTCAGGGTCCATTTGAATGATATCCATTTTTTTTCTATCTGCTCCAACAACTTTCATACTCTCATCAAAAACATATTCCGCCATTGTTCCAAGTGGAACAGCAACTTTTTTACCTTCTAATTCAGTTGCATTAGCTTTTGTAATTCCAGATGCATTAGATGTAACACAAGTTGTTCCGCCCATTCCGTATTCCATAGCAATATCAACTAATTTGATAGGTGCTTTAGATTTTACAGCGTTAATAAATGGAACTAGACCTTGAGAATAAGAAATATCAATATCTCCTGCTAACATTGCATCAGTCATAGCACCACCATTAGTAAAGTTAGTCCACTTTACTGGAACCCCTAGAGCTTTTGCGAAGTTTTTCTTCATCATGTCCTCTAGATTTGGACTTGGCCACTCTAAGAAGTAAGCAACTCTAACTTCATTTGCTGCTGAATTAGCAACAGATATTGAAAGATTAAGAGCTACAAAACATCCAAGAATAAAACTTATTATTTTTTTCATTTATGCCTCTTCCTTGTTTATTTATATGTTTCAATTTTAAGATTAATTTGACCTATATGTAAAACAAAAAAATGATCATTATCGTTACACAACTTTGAGTTGTGACATTATTTTGGTGGTTAATTTAAGTTAATTAGTCTAAGGATTCATTTATTAAGTATTTTAAAATTTAATTATGAGCTCAGAAAAAAGAACATCAGTACCTAATTCACTTAATGAACATTGGATGCCATTTACATCTAATAAGGATTTTAAAGAAAATCCAAAATTAATTGTTGAGGCAAAAGGTGTTTATTTAAAAAACCATCATGGCAAAACACAAATTGATGCAAGCTCAGGATTATTTTGTAATCCTTTAGGACATGGAAGAAAAGAAATCATCGAGGCAATTACAAATCAATTAAATACTCTGGATTATTGTCAGCCGTTTCAACAAGGTTTTGGTGGTTCATTTGAATTAGCTACAAGGATTTCAAAACACACACCTGGAAATTTAAACAAAATTTTTTATACGATATGTGGATCGACTGCGGTAGAAACTGCAATTAAGATTAGTATCGCTTACCATAAAGCAAGAGGTGAGGGACAAAGATTTAGATTTGTTGGAAGAGAACGTGCTTATCACGGAATGAATATTGGAGCCACATCAGTAGGTGGTATGATCAATAACGTTAAAGCGTATGCAAGTGTATTGATGCCAGGTGTTGTTCATATGAGACATACACATTTAGATGAACATAAATTTATTTCAGGTCAACCCGAGACAGGTGCTGAGATAGCAAATGATCTAGAGAGAATTTGTACTAATTTTGGTTCTGAAAATATTGCAGCTTGTATTGTCGAACCTATTGCCGGTTCAACAGGAACATTAGTGCCACCAGTTGGATATTTACAAAGACTAAGAGAACTTTGTGACAAACATAAAATATTATTAATTTTTGACGAAGTTATTACGGGTTGGGGAAGAACTGGTTCAGCTTTTGGAGCTCAAGAATTTGGTGTAACACCTGACATAATGACAATGGCAAAAGCAACAACCAATGGAATAGTTCCTTTCGGTGTAGTTGCATGTAAAGAGGAAATTTATGATGCAGTGATGGATAATTCTCCAAAAGGTGCAATAGAATTATTTCATGGTTATACATACTCTGGAATTCCTGTATCAGTAGCTGCAGCATTAGCTGTTCAAGATATTTTTGAAAAAGAAGATATTTTTAATAGAGCAAAAGAACTTGCTCCTTATTTCCAAGAAGGTCTATTTTCTCTTAAAGATATTGATGTAGTAGATAACATAAGAGGTTATGGAATGATGGGTGGAATAGATATTAAAACTGATGGTAGACCTGGTAAAGCAGGTTTAGCTACTTTCAAACATTGTTACGATGCAGGAGTTAATTTCAAAGCGACTGGTGATTGCTTAATTATAGCACCAATGTTTATTTGTGAAAAAAAACACATTGATGAAATCATAGAAAAACTAAGAACTGGAATTACTAATTACGCAAAGAGTAAAAAGAATTAAATTTCGTTAATGAGAATTGGCGTACCTAAAGAAATTAAACCCCAAGAAAATAGAATTGGCCTGACACCGGATAGTGTAAAAACTCTCGTTTCAGAGGGTCATGAAGTTTTAGTTGAAAATAACGGAGGCTTTGAAGCAGGTTTCGATAATGATCAGTACAAAAATGCCGGGGCAAAAATTATAGAAAAAGCTGCTGATATTTTTAATGACGCTGAGATAATTGTTAAAGTTAAAGAGCCTCAAAAAGTTGAGGTTGAAATGATTAGGGAAAATCAAATTGTTTATACCTATTTACACTTGGCTGCTGCAAAAGAATTAACTGAGGGTTTAGTAAAATCAAAAAGTATTAATATTGCTTACGAAACCATTACTGATGATAATGGGCGACTTCCTTTGTTAGCACCTATGAGTGCTGTAGCTGGACGTATGTCAGTTCAAGCAGGAGCACATTGTTTAGAGAAAAATCAAAAAGGCAGAGGAGTATTATTAGGTGGAGCTCCTGGTGGTGAACCCGCAAATGTTTTAATTTTAGGTGGAGGGGTTGTAGGTGAAAATGCTGCAACAATAGCAACTGGTATGAAGGCAAAAGTTCATGTTGTCGATAAATCAGAAGCAAGATTAAAACAATTAGTTGAAATGTTTGGAGATAAAATTATTCCAGAACAAAGTGATAAAATAGACTTAAAAAAGTTAGTGGCTGAAGCAGATTTAATTGTGGGTGGAGTTTTAATCCCTGGCGCAGAGGCGCCAAAATTAGTTACTAAAGATATGCTTAAATTAATGAAAAGAGGTTCTGTAATTGTTGATGTTGCAATCGATCAAGGTGGATGTGTGGAAACAAGCAAACCCACAACATTTAATGATCCAACTTTTATAGTAGATAATGTCGTCCATTATTGTGTAGCTAATATGCCAGGTGGAGTTCCAAGAACTTCCACTATTGCATTAAATAAAGCAACACTTCCTTATTTGGTTAAATTAGCAAATAAAGGTTATCAAAAAGCTCTTGGAGAGGACAAAAACTTTTTGGCGGGACTAAACGTTCACAAGGGTCATGTGACTTATAAAGCGGTTGCAGATGTTTTTGGACATGAATATGTTAATCCAGGAGATGCAATCAATAACTAATTAAATGGAAAAAAAACTTCCAAGTAGCACAAAAGTTGTTGTGATAGGAGGTGGGGTAGTTGGTTGCTCTGTTGCTTATCATTTAGCTAAATTTGGTTGGAAAGACACAATCCTTTTAGAAAGAGATCAATTAACGTCAGGAACAACTTGGCATGCAGCAGGCTTAGTAAGTCAATTAGGTCCAACTGCAGCAGTTACAAAAATTAGAAAATATACTTTAGATTTATATAAAGAGCTTGAAAAAAAAGTTGATCATTCTGCAGGGTTAAGATTAAACGGAGCCCTTTCAATCGCTCAACATAAAGGAAGATGGCAAGAACTTCAAAGACAAGCAACGACCGCACAACTTTATGATGTTGATGTAAGAATTTTAGATAAAAATCAAATTAAAAAAGACTACCCCATAATCAATACCGATGATGTCATAGGAGGAATTTTAATGCCAGGCGATGGTGCTGCAGATCCTTCGGGTGTTACCCATATGTTGGCTAAAGCAGCAAGAATGGAAGGTGCACAAATTTTTGAAAAGTCACCAGTTGAGGAAATTTTAACGAAAGATGGAAAAATTTCTGGAGTTAAAGTTAAAGGTCAAAAAATTGAATGTGAATATATCGTTTTAGCCTCAGGTATGTGGTCAAGGCAAATAGGAGAAAAAGCTGGTGTCAGTATCCCATTATACCCAGCAGAACATTTCTATATTATTACTGAACCAATTGAAAATTTATCTAAAACTTTACCAGTGGTAAGAGATTTTGATAATAGAACTTATATAAAAGAAGATGCAGGAAAAATACTCGTTGGAATTTTTGAAGGAAATTCAATTCCTGCTTGGAATAAAACTAATAAAGTTCCAGAAAATTTTTCTTTTGGTGAGTTTCAAGAAAATTTTGAGCATTTTGAACCTTATTTAGCTTCAGCAATCAAAAGATTTCCAATTTTAGAAACTGCTGGAATTAGAAAATTTTTTTCAGGCCCGGAATCTTTTACCCCTGACACCAACACATTATTAGGAGAAGTTCCTGAAATTAAAAATTTTTTTGTATGTTGTGGGTTAAATAGTATTGGGATTGGCAGTGGCGGTGGCGTTGGTAAAGTTACAGCAGAGTGGTTGATGACTGGTCATATTAATGAAGATATTTTTAGTTACGATATAAAAAGATTTCAAAAGTTTCATTCTGAACTAGGTTTTATCAAAAAAAGAATTACAGAGTCATTAGGAGATTTGTATGGAATGCATTGGCCCTTTAAACAACACAAAACTTCTCGAGATATAAAAAAACTTCCACATCATGATAATTTAAAAAGTTTTGGAGCATGCTTTGGTGTCTCTGGTGGATATGAAAGACCCATGTGGTTTGCACTAGATGGTGAAAAGGCAGAGTATGAATATAGTTATAACTATCAAAGTTGGTATCCCTCAGCTGAGTATGAAACAAGTAATACAATAAAAAATGTTGGTCTATTTGATCTAACTCCTTTTTCAAAGTTTGAAATTAAATCTGATAAAGCCCATCAAGAATTACAAAGAATTTGTACTGCGAATATTAAGAAAGATGTTGGTAAATGCACCTATACTCATATGTTAAATTCAGATGGAGGTATTGAGACTGATTTAACTATAGTGGCGATAGATGAAAACCATTTTAGAATAATTAGTTCTGCCGCAACAAGAGAAAGAGACAAGCACCACATCAAAAAACATTTAAATGAAGATATTGAATTAACAGATGTAACTGATGACTATTGTGTTTTTGGTCTATTTGGGCCCAAGAGCAGAAGTCTTATAAGTTCATTAAGTAAAGATAGTTTTGATAATGAAAATTTCAAATTTGGAACAGCAAAATTTATTTCAATAGATGATACTAAAATTTGGGCTCAAAGATTGTCTTATGTTGGTGAATTAGGTTATGAACTTTACGTTGAAGCTAAAGATGCGAAAAAAATTTATGAATTAATTATAGAAAAAGGTAAAAATTTCAATCTTTCAAATTGTGGTATGCACGCAATGGATATTATGCGAATGGAGAGTGGCTTTCTACATTGGGGACACGATATTTCACCTGAGGAAAATCAATATCAAGCAGGTTTATCTTTTACAATCAGTAATAAAAAAAATGTAGATTTTATTGGTAAGTCAGCTCTTGAAAAAATTAATAATGAGAAGATCAAAACAAGATTTGCTATGTTTACATTAAAAGATAGTAAACCTGGAGAACCTCTATTACTTCATGATGAGCCTATTTATTTAGAAGATAAAATAATAGGCAGATCAACTTCAGGAAATTATTCTTTTAACTTTAAGAAAAACCTGACTTTTGGTTATATCAATAACGATTTTTCTGATGAAAAATTAAAAGGTAGTAAATTATTTATCGAGGTTGAGAAAAGAAAATACGAAATTGAATTGATTAATAAACCAATAAAACAGACCAATTTTAAGACAAATTAAACTTTATTTTTTAAAAGAAAAACAAATATAAAACCAGTGATGTACATAATCAAAGCATATGCAGCTGTTGGAGTTATGTAGACTATATCTGTACCGAATATTTGTGTCGAAACAAATATTGCTAAAGTACCATTTTGTAATCCACATTCTAAAGCAATACATTTTTGTTGTTTTATTCCTGAGGCAAAAGTTTTACCAAGGTAATAAGCCACAATCATCATTGTTATATTTAGAATAAAAGTAATGAAACCTGCTTGCATTAGAAAATCTATAAAACTTTCTCTTTCTTCATAAAATGCAGCTATAAAAAAAATAACAAATAATATTATGTTGAGTTTTTCAAATATCTGAATTTTCGAATTTACAAAATTTTCAGCAAATTTTCTTATAATCATTCCTAAGATTACCGGAACAGTTACAACCAAAAACATTTTTAGTGCTATACCAGTCATTGAAATATTTTGAGAAATATCAGTAATTCCAAATAAATCAGCAGATGTAAAAATTATAAGAGGAACGGTAATAATAGAAATTAAACTGATTACAGCTGTTAAAGAAATAGATAAAGCAACATCTCCATTAGCAAATTTTGTTAGTATATTAGATGTAACTCCACCTGGTGCAGCAGCGATAATCATAACTCCAATTGCTATTTCAGGCGGTATTTTTAAAATAACAACTAATAAGTAAGCAACTAATGGAAGAATAATTAATTGAGAAAAAAAACCTACAAAAAAATCTTTTGGAGTTTTTAATATTCTCGTAAAATCGTCAATCTTTAATCCCAAACCTAAACCCAACATTATTAATGCGAGTATGATAGGTGCTATTTTTGTTACTATCTCCATGACCCCTCTGTGTAATAGTATAACGTCTATAATTTATTTAAGATTTATGAAATTACAAGAAGATTTAGAACTTTACGTATAAATTTAGCTTTAAACTTAAAAGCTTCAGTTTGGTAAGGTAAAATTTTCTTAAAATTGAATGAGGATAAAGTATATTGTTTTTTCTCATTAAGTTTTATCAAATCATTCTTTATTAAGTATTTGCATTTTCTTATTACTGTTGCTCTTGGTATTAATGTCATGTCTGAAATAGACATTGCGCTTATACCTGAGGTCGAACCAACATTATCAATTAGTAATTTACTTGCAGCACCAAAATCCAATGGTAATTTTTTTATATGTGAATTTTTTAAATTTTTTGTTACATTCAATGATTGGTTCATACAAATAGTTCCCCAAACATGAAAGGTACTTAGATCTTGCATGAATTTGTGATACCCAATTATTAATGGTATTTGCATTCGATAAAACCACCGCCAACATAATGTAAATTTTTTTTTGATTAAACTTTCAATTAACTTGACATCAACTTTTTTTGAAAAGTGCTTATCTCTATATAAAGCTTCAGCCACTAATAAGATATATTTTGATGAAAGTTTAATTTGATTTTGAGGTTTAACAAAAGAAAATGCTTTACCGTCAATTATAATCTTTTTTTTATCTCTTTTAATAACACCTTCTTTCTCAAGTTCTAAAACTTTTCTTCTTATCGTTTCTTTTGGTAAATCTAATTTTTCACATAGTTCAGTAATACTAAACTTATCTATTTGAACATATGATTTAGAATAATATTCTTCATACGATTGCTGAATATTCATTTGATCATAAAATTGAAGTGTTTTTTCTATAAGTGAAATTATAATCATGTATTTGTAGTGATCATTAAAAGCCCAGTACACATTGTTCATCCAATTCCACTGATGTGATATCCACTCATTTGCTAAGTCAGAGTAGTTATTCATTATACTTTCATAAACCTGATCGTCGGTTAAGGTTTTACTGAAATCGATTTGTTCTATACTCATAAAATTTGAATTCGAGAATATTGACCCAAATTGAACACATGTCAATCTAATAGTGACCCAAATTGAACTTCAGAAAAATTGTTCGACAGATATTTTAATGTACTAATCCTGCTATGAACAATAAAGGCTTTGCAGAGACACGTACTAACATCGAGACCCCAAATGATGTTGATGTTGCTGAAAAGCCTTTAAAAACATTAAAGAAGAGAGTTGATATAAATATCCTGAAGTCAAAGCTAGAAGAAACAGAAGCAAAGGAACTTAAAAAAAATATTTTCATTTTATCGTTGCTGATAATTGGTATGGGGTCCTTTGGAATTTATCTTTCTTTCTAACAAATTTGCAAAAATCAATTTTACGTGATTAAATAATGATATGAAAAATTCAGGTATTAATGTAAAAGAAAAGCTTATTGCTAGATACCTTGAAAAAGATCCACCATCAACTCAATCAAAAAGTAGCAACATAAACGTTCTTTTAAATAGAATTGCGGTTAATAAAAAAAATGAAAGCAGAAAAAAATTGTATTTTTCAGCAGCTGCTTCAACAGGGTTGATTTTATTTGGTCTAATCATTTTCTAAGAAAATATTAGTTAATTTTCTCTAAATTTATAACTTTTACTTAATTAATAAATATTGAATCAAATTATTAAACTATTATAAATCTCATCAAAAGGCGGGGTAGCTCAGTTGGTTAGAGCGCGGGACTCATAAGCCCGAGGTCAGTGGTTCGATCCCACTTCCCGCTACCATTCTAGATGATCGTATGCGTTTTGCTCCAATAGTGCACCAATTAAACTTTTAAATTAAATAAGCTTCTGATAATATTTGATTGTGGTGAGAAAAATATTATCAGTTATATTTTTGACAGCAATAATTAGTCCCAATGCATTTGCAAATGATAAAACTCTTGTAAAGTTTCATGAGTGGTTAATTCAAAATAACTCTAAAGAATTCGTAAAAATCAATGAACATTACGAAGAGTGTAAAAACTGCACTAGATGGGATGCAGGACCACAATGCTTTGAAGAAATTGCAAAACCTAAAAAACAATGTGTTTTGGATGGTGATCAAAGTTATGGTGAGAATGGATATAAGTGGTCAAATCGAAAGTATAAAAACAATCTTAAAATAAAGTTTTATGATGGTTGGATACCTGAAAGTTGGGAAAATGTTAAACCAAATTATGGTACTCTAGTTTATGAGCTTTTTAGATTCATTGAAAGACCTTTTAAAATTCAGAGAGTTGATACTTATGAGGTAGAGCCATCTAGTAATCCTTATGAATTTAGATCAAGTTTAAAAGAAGACAAATATATAGATAAGCAATTGAAAAAAACTGCATTGTTAAGTTATCTTCTTTTTGAAGACGGTCAAATCACCATTGACAAAATTAGTCCGAACGATCGATTTGGAAAATTTATAAATAATGAAACAAAGTTAAGATCAATGTCGGTTGGTAGAAGTATGGCTTCATATACATTAGCTCATGCAATTTGTGATGGATATATTGATAGTGTTCACACAAGATTAGACGATTGGCCACTACTTGAAAACACTCTTTATTATAACCAAAAACTTTCAGACATATTAAATATGAATTCTGGTGACCATGAATATATTGAAAAAGGTAAATTTATAAATAGTAAAAACTTAGCTGAAAAATTTAAAGGATCTCTCGATGATCACGCGGTAAGTTTAGAGGAATACTTATTTTATTTAAAGAATATCAAAAGTTCTAAGCGAAGGTTTAACTATCACAGTATTAATTCACATATAGTTTTAAATTATGTTTTGTTTAAAACAGGAGATGATTTTGAAAAAATATTAGAAAAAACTTTTAAGGATAAAGCCAAAATTAAAAATAGTGTCCTTTTTTTTAAAACTGCTGGACCAAAAAAGGAGGGTAATGCAAATATTATGTTTTATGCAACAAGATATGATTATTTAAGAATTGCAAAAGCAATGCTTGAGGACTGGCAAAATGATACTTGTGAGGGTAAGTTTTTAAAGACAATTTTTAATAACAGAATAAGCAAAGAAAATGAAAAAAGAAAAGGAAAAACACAGTGGAAATTTGCCAAAGGTTATGCTGGTCAGTTTCAAACTCATTACACTGGTATAAATAAAGACAGACCCGTAATGGGCATGCATGGCTATGGTGGTCAGCATGTTGTAATTGATTTTGATAACTCTAGAATTGTTGTAGCAAATGCAATTCATGAAAATTTCAATTATCCGAAAATAGTTTATGCCCCAATTAAAAAAGGTAAATAAATTTCTGCTCCATATACGCGTCAATGACATTGGTTCTTGACTAAGATACTATAATTTGTATCAGTATAATTAGAAAGGATTGAGAGCATTTACAGGAGTAATTGCTTTAGAGTGAGCGAGCAGGGTCATGGCGATAGACTCATAAGCCCGAGGTCAGTGGTTCGATCCCACTTCCCGCTACCATATTAACTTTATATGAAAACTTTCGATTTAACTGTCATAATCACTTCATTTCATAGTAGGGATAAAATTTTCAGTTGTATAGATTCAATTGAAAAAAGTATTAAAATCATCGTTATTGAAAATTCAAATGATGAAAAATTAAAGGAGGAAATTCACTCTAAATATCAAAATGTGGAATGTATTTTGTCAAAAGAAAATTTAGGGTATGGAGCAGGAAACAATCTAGGTCTATCAAGGGTTGAAACTAGTTATGCTTTAATAGTAAATCCTGATGTAACTTTAAATAATGATGCAGTGAATAAATTTTTTTTAAGCATCAATAATTTGGGGGATTTTGGAATTATCGCCCCTATATCTCAAAATGAAAAATACAATAATTTTAATATTAATGAGGATAAAGAAATTAAAGAGGTAGATAATGTCAAAGGTTTTGCAATGTTTTTGAATATGAAAAATCTTAAGCAAATTAATTTTTTTGATGATAATTTTTTCCTATATTTTGAAGAAATAGATTTGTGTAGAAGATTAAAAAAGAATAATTCAAAAATATTTATAGATCCCACAATCAAAGTAAGCCATTTAGGTGGCACATCACATAATCCAGAAATTGAGAAACCCATGGAGCTTTCTAGAAATTGGCACTGGATGTGGTCAACATTTTATTTTCATAAAAAACATTACGGATACTTAACTGCAATGATTAAAATTCTACCGAAATTATCTTCATCTTTTATAAAATTTATAATTTTTTTAATAACATTCCAAAAGTATAAAAGTGAAATTTATAAACACAGATTATCAGGTATTATTAATTCTGTTTTATTAAAAAAATCATGGTATAGACCTAAGCTTTAAATGTATAATAATTTAGATTTTTAATGACTACTAAATACAATATTCTAATCACTGGTGTAGCAGGTTTTTTAGGTTCACATTTGTCAGAAAAATTATTAGATCTTGGACATAAAATTATTGGTGTAGATAATATGATTGGTGGGTATGAGGACAATATACATAAAGATATAGAGTTTCATAATTTGGATTGCAGCGATTTTTCGAAAGTAAAAAAAATAATGAAAAATATTGATATTGTTTATCATTGTGCAGCAACAGCTCATGAGGGTTTATCAGTATTTTCACCTTATGAAATCACAAAAAATAATTACCTTGCTTCAGTTTCAATTTTTTCTGCAGCAGTTAATGAAAAAGTAAAAAGAATAATTTTTTGTTCATCAATGGCAAGATATGGAGATCAACAAACACCCTTTACAGAAGATATGAGTCCTAAACCTGTTGACCCCTATGGCATTTCTAAAGTGGCAGCAGAAGATGTATTAAAGAATCTTTGTGATTTAAATAATATAGAGTGGGTAATTGCTGTTCCTCATAACATCATAGGTCCTAGACAAATTTACACTGATCCATATAGAAATGTGGTCTCTATTTTTTTAAATAGAATGCTACAGGGAAAACCTCCAGTAGTTTATGGTGATGGTGAGCAAAAGCGATGCTTTTCATATATTGATGATTGTTTAAGTTGCTTAATTCCTATGTTAGATCAAAAAAATTTAAACAAACAAGTAATAAACATTGGACCCGATGAAGAATTTGTGACTGTGAATAAAGTGGTTGAAATTTGTTCTAACATAACTGGTTCAAACCTTGAAGCGGTTTACAAAGAGGACAGGCCAAGAGAGGTTAAGCATGCTACCTGTTCCGCTGATAAAGCAAGAAAATTACTAAATTACGAGACAAAAGTAAGTTTGAGCGATGGTGTTAAAAAAACTTACGATTATATAAAAAAAAGAGGACCCAAAGATTTCAATTATCGTTTAACTATTGAGATTGATAATGATTTGACGCCAAATACTTGGAAAAATAAAGAAATTTAATATTTCTCTTTTAATTCTTCTACACTTATTACTCTTAGAAATTTTTTGTAATTTGCATAGTAATCTTTAAACTTTAGATTTCTCGCAGGTTTTTTAATTTCCAAGATTGAGGTATTTTTCTCTTTTTTTATTATTCCTATACCCTGATCCATTTCACATGTAAAAATTTCTAAATCTTCTCTTTGTCTCAAGTCAACTATTGCCTTCCAAACATCCCCATTCCATATCATCCTGTATCTCGGAACAGCTTGTTTACTTAGACTATCGGGCATGCAATCGTGAACCAAGACAATACCATTTTCTTTTAAACAATTTACTGAATTTAAAATATCTTTTTTAACTTGATCATAAGTATGAAGGCCATCAATGAAAACTATGTCAAATTTATTTTTATTTTCCCTAAAAAATTCATCACTTGTTTTTCTTACATTTCCACCACTACTTGGGTCTACACCAACTTTATTTTGTATCTTAATTTTTGAAAACAACTGATCTTGATCACAGCCTATTTCCAAGTAATCAGAATATCCATATTTATTAATCAAATATTCAATAAGATCCCAACGAAAATAATTTTGAGGAAAATTGTAATGGAGTTTACCTTTAAAATTTTCGACAAAAAGGTTGTAATAGATTTTGTTAAATATTTTAGAAATTTTATTTAATCTTTCCATTTTTAATGACCCGGAAAATCAATTAAGTTTTCAACTTTATAACCTTTTTTTAATAATTTGTCCGTACCATTGAGATCAAATAAATTTATAACAAAAATAAAAGCAGCAACTTTTCCTTTTGAAACTTCAACTAACTTAGCTGCTGCCTCAGCAGTACCACCAGTTGCAATTAAATCATCAATAATTAAAACCTCATCATTTTCATCAATAGAATCTTTGTGCACCTCTATTGTTGCAGTACCATATTCGAGTTCAAAATCTATTGAGTGAACATCAGCTGGTAATTTATTTTTCTTTCTAAGCATCACAAATGGTTTTTTTAATATGTATGAAACAGCAGAAGCAAAGACAAAGCCTCTTGACTCAATAGCTGCAATTTTATCAAATTTTACTTTTTTACTCCTTTCAACTATCTGATTTATTGTTTCAGAAAATGCTTTTTCATTTTTAATTAATGTTGTTATATCTCGAAATAATATCCCCTTTTTTGGATAATCTGGAATAGATCTAATAAAATCTTTTAAATTCATAAGGTTAAATTATATATTAATAATTAATTAAAATATTTTAAGATGACAATAAATAAATTAGCAATCATTGGTGGAAGTGGTTTATATGATGTTGAGGAATTTGAAAATCGAGAGTTAGTTGATTTACAAACTCCCTGGGGAAAACCCTCAGATCAAATTTTGAAGACAAAATATAAAAATAAAGAGGTTTATTTTTTACCAAGACATGGAAGGGGGCATTTTATTTCACCTTCAAAAATAAATTTTAGAGCTAATATTGATGCATTAAAACAATTAGGTGTTTCTGACATTGTTTCAGTATCAGCTGTCGGATCTTTAAAAGAAGATTTACCGCCAGGTAAATTTGTAATTGTTGATCAATTTATAGATAGAACTTTCGCAAGAAATAAAACTTTTTTTGATGACGAAATCGTTGCCCATGTTTCTATGGCTCATCCAACATCAAATGGTCTGATGAATGCGTGTGAAGAAGCTATTAAGAAAGAAAAAATTGAATATCAAAGAGGTGGAACTTATGTAGTAATGGAAGGGCCACAATTTTCAACTTTAGCTGAATCCAATCTTTATAGATCGTGGAAAGCCGATGTAATTGGTATGACAAATATGCCAGAAGCTAAATTAGCTAGAGAGGCAGAAATTAGGTATGCATCTGTTTCAATGGTAACTGATTATGATTGTTGGCACCCAGATCATGAAAATGTAGACGTGCAACAAGTAATAAAAGTTCTTTTAGGAAATGCGGCTAAAGCAAAAAATATGATTAAAAATTTGATAGAAAATTTTGAAAATCATATTGATCCTAAAGATCCAACTAATAATTGTTTAGATGTTGCTATTATTACTGCACCAGAAAAAAGAACAAAAAAAACTATAGACAAACTTAAAACTGTTGCGGGTAGAGTTTTAAATAAATGAGAATAGAAGGAAAAGAGTATCGTACTATTTGGTTTGAAAATAATGTTGTAAAAATTATTGATCAAACAAAACTACCACATCAATTTATCATAAAGGACTTAAAGACAGTTAAAGATGCAATTAATGCTATAAAGACAATGGAAGTAAGGGGTGCACCTTTGATAGGTGCTACCGCAGCTTATGGACTAGTTTTAGCTATTATTGAAAATAATGATCAATCATTTTTGAAAAAATCTTCAGATGATTTAATTAGTTCAAGACCTACAGCAATCAATTTAAAGTGGGCTGTTGATAGAATGATGAATAAATTATCAGGTTTAAATAGTGATAAAATTTTAGAAATAGCTCTTAGTGAAGCAAAAGATATATGCGAAGAAGATATAAAATTTTGCGAAAATATAGGATTAAATGGTCTTAAAATAATAGAGGAAATATATAATAAAAAAAAAGATACAGTTAACATATTAACTCATTGTAATGCAGGTTGGCTTGCAACAATAAATTGGGGGACCGCAACTTCTCCAATCTATCACGCACACAAAAAAGGAATTCCTGTTCATGTATGGGCAGATGAAACTAGACCAAGAAATCAAGGAGCAAATCTTACTTCTTATGAATTAAATGAAGAAGGAATTAAGAACACAATCATTGCAGATAACACAGGTGGAATTTTGATGCAAAGAGGAGAGGTTGATATGTGTATTGTTGGAACAGACAGAACTTTAGCCAATGGAGATGTTTGTAATAAAGTTGGAACTTATCTAAAAGCATTAGCAGCTCACGATAACAAAATTCCTTTTTATGTTGCACTACCAAGTTCAACAATTGACTGGAATATAAAAGATCATAAAGATATTCCAATTGAGGAGAGAAATTCAGAGGAATTATCTCATGTGGAAGGTTTAGATGAAAAAGGAAATGTAAAGAAAATACAAATTTATCCAAAAAAAAGTAAAGCTATGAATTTGGCTTTTGATGTAACTCCAGCAAAATATGTTACAGGATTAATTACCGAAAAAGGCATATGTGAAGCATCAGAAAGAGGACTAAAAGAATTATTTAAATGAAGAATTTAGACCAAAGAAATCAAATTATTGAGCATTCTCTAAAATTGAACTCTACAAATCTTTCACCGCTACGATCAGGAAATATATCTTTGAGAGCAGAACAAGATAATATTCAAGGTTATTTAATTACTCCATCAGGAAAAAAATATGAAACATTAAAGCCAGAAGATATTGTTTTTATGGGTTTAAATGAAGAAGCAGTAGATAACGACTCAGTGAACAAACCATCTTCCGAATGGAGATTTCATAGAGATATTTATGTTAATAAAAAAGATGCCCAAGCAATTGTTCATGCACATTCTCCACACGCAACAGCTGTATCTTCACACGGAAAATCCATACCTCCGTTTCATTACATGATTGCTCTTGCAGGAGGAGAAGACATTAAATGTGCTGAATACGCTACTTTTGGGACAAAAGAACTCTCACAAAATGTAATTAAAGCTTTAGAAAATAGAAGTGCCTGTTTGATGTCTAATCACGGACAGGTTGCTTTTGGAAAAAATTTAGACCAAGCATTTGAACTAGCACAAGAGATAGAAAATATTTGTCATCAATACACTATTGCACTAAAGTTAGGAGAGCCAAAGATTCTTTCATTAGAAGAAATGAAAAAAGTTTTGGAAAAAGCTAGAAATTATAAAAAAGGGTAATATGATAAAAGTAGGGGAGCACATTACTTTAGATATAATTGGTACTGATAAAGAATATGATCCGTCAGTTTATGAAAGAATTATTAAAGAGATTGCTAAAGTAGCTAAAGTTACAATCTTAAATATATCAAAATATAAGTTTGAACCACAGGGCTTTACAATTCTTGCACTATTAGCTGAAAGTCACATCAGTTTTCATACATTTCCTGAAAAAGGAATTATAAGTTTTGATTTCTTTACTTGTGGAAAAATCAGTCCCTCAGTAGCGATTGATATTGTTAAAAAAGAATTTAAGCACAAAAGAATTGTAAAAAAAGAATTTAACAGAGATACAAGATCTCTTTATCACGATATTTACAGCTCCCCAGGCTTACAAAAATCATATGTTGTAAATGAAGTTTTGGAAGATTTTAAATCAAAGGTGGGTCAACATATTGAGATTTTAGAGTTAGAGCAATTCGGAAAATCATTGTTTATTGATGGTGAAATTCAAGTAGCTGAGTCTGATGAACATTTGTACAGCTCAACATTTGTGGGTGCTGGGTTAAAATTAAATAAAAACAATGAAAGAGCTGCAATAATTGGTGGTGGTGATGGAGGAGTTGCTAGAGAATGCATATCTAAAAAATTCAATTTTATCGATTGGTATGAACTTGATCCTGAGGTAGTTGAAGTTTGTAATAAACATTTAGGGGACATTGGAAAAAAAGCTACAGAGAAAAATTCAGTTAAATGTGTTTGGGGAGATGCGTTTCATAGTATTAAATCAGTTAAAGAGGATACATACGATCATATTTTTGTAGATTTAAATGATGATCAGTTTTGTATAGATTTGGCTGCAAAAAATATGGACTCTTTAGTAAGAATATTAAAACCAAAGGGTGTGATCACAGCACAAGTTGGCAGCCAAGATAAAAAACCTCTTCAAGTTGAAAATTGGATGAATGTTTTTCATCATCATTTTGGAAATACCAAATTATCTAGGGTTTATGTACCCAGTTTTGATTGTTCTTGGAATTTCTCGTCTTCAATAAATCATTAGTTTTTTCTTTTTAAAGTCTCTGATTTGTGAAATAATATTTTTTTATTAAAGGAGAGAATGATGAATATATTTAAAAAAACTATTTTTTCAGTTTTATTTTCATTATTGATTATTGGAAATGTTAATGCTGATAAAATTAAAATTGGAACAGAAGGTGCTTATCCTCCATGGAATTCTAAAGATGCATCAGGTAAATTAATTGGATTTGAAGTCGAATTAGCTTACACACTTTGCAGATATATTGGACAACAATGTGAGATTGTTGAACAAGATTGGGATGGAATGATACCAGCTTTAATTATGAGAAAATTTGATGCAATTATGGCAGGTATGTCTATTACTGCAGAAAGACAAAAAGCTATTAGCTTTTCACAAGGTTATGCAGATGAAGTTGCATCTTTAGCAGTTATGAAAGGTTCTGACCTTGAAGGTATGAATACTCCAGAGGGAATCAATCTTACTCTAGGTGGTTCAGGTGTTAAAAAAACTTTAAAAACTTTAACGGGTGCACTTGCTGGTAAAACTGTTTGTACACAAACAGCAACTATTCACCAAAACTTTTTAGAGTCTGGTGATGTAGGAAAAATAAATCTAAGAACTTACAAAACTCAAGATGAAGTCAACTTAGACTTGGCATCAGGAAGATGTGATGTTGCATTAGCAGCTGCAGTTGCTTTTACAGATTATGCTGAAAAATCTGGTAAACCAGTTGTTCTTGTAGGTCCAACTTTTTCAGGTGGAGCATTTGGTAATGGTGTTGGAGTTGGAATTAGAAAAGACGACACTGAATTATTAAAAGCATTTAACAAAGCAATCGAGAAGGCTAGAAAAAACGGAGACATTAGTAGAATAGCTACTAAATGGTTTGGTTTTGATGCCTCTATGTAATTAATTTTAGATTTGGCGACTATAATGTATAGTCGCCAATCTATATGGAACTTCTAGCATTCGGAGATACTGGTTGGGGTGATGAATTATTTTACGCAACCCTGATGACAATAGCTGTTTCAATAACAGCAATGCTTATAGGTTTTCTTTTTGCTTTAATCTTTACTCCATTAAAATTATCTAAAAATAAGTTTTTAAATTTCATAGCCGATTCTTACACAACTATAATAAGAGGTGTTCCAGAATTATTAGTAATTTATCTTTTCTTTTTTGGTGGAACTGGTGCAGTTATGTTTGTTGCATCAATATTTGGTTATAATGAGTATATTGAAATAAATGCATTTATCACAGGTGCATTTGCAATTGGAATAATTTCCGGTGCCTATTCAACTGAAGTTTTTAGGGGAGCAATTCAATCAATTGATAAAGGTCAGTTCGAAGCTGCCAATGTTTTAGGTTTAAATAAATTTGGAAAATTTTTTAAAATTATTTTACCTCAAACATTAAGATTAGCTATTCCAAATCTAAGTAATGTTTGGCAGATAACTCTAAAAGACACTTCTCTAATTTCAGTTACAGGTTTAGTTGAAATCATGAGACAATCTTATATTGCTGCTGGATCAACGAGAGATCCATTATTCTTTTATTCATTTGCTGCAGTTTTGTATTTATTACTTACTTTTGTGAGCATGAAATTAATTAACAGATTAGAAGTTAAATATAGTAGGGGGTACTAATGGATCTTGAATTAATGATTAATAGTCTCCCAAAGTTACTAAATGCTGCTGTAATAACTTTAAAACTTCTTTCAGTTTCTTTAATAATTGGATTATTCATTGGTTTATTTTTTGCAATTCTAAGATTAAATAAAAATATATTTATCAATAGATTTGCTTATGGATATTCGTATGTTTTTAGAGGTACCCCACTTTTAGTACAGATATTTATTATTTATTTTGGATTAGGTCAGATTGAATATTTAAGATCAACAGTTTTATGGGTAATTTTAAAAGAACCATATTGGTGTGCAATAATTGCTTTTGCTCTAAACACGGGTGCTTACACTTCAGAGATATTGAGATCAGCATTTCAAACTATTAAACCTGGAATAATAGAGGCAGGTAAAAGTTTGGGTATCTCAAATAAAGTAATCTTTTATAAAATTCAAATTCCTATCGCTATTAGACAATCTTTACCAGCTTATGGAAATGAAATTATCCTAATGATGAAAGGAACTTCTTTAGCAAGTACAGTCACCATAATGGACCTTACAGGTGTTGCAAAATATATAATTTCAACAACTTTTAAACCAATTGAGGTATTTATTGTTGCTGGTGGTATTTATCTATTTATGACCTTTATAATCCATAATGTGATTAAGTTTTTAGAAAAGAAATACAGCTTTAATTAAAGTACAACTAAATCAATTTTTTGCTTACCAAGTCTTTGATTCCCTTTCTTAGTGACTAAATAAGTTTCACCCAGGTTCATTGCTAATTGATTTTCCGAGTCCATTAATATCATATGCATAAAAAAAACATTTCCAGGCTCAATCACATATGGATTTCCGGTATATAACATTGGCCAATCCATCCAATTTGGAGCAAAAGTAGTACCCAAAGAATAGCCACATGCATTCATTCTTGCTTTATTAAAACCAAGATCATCAAAAGTTTTTGCGTGAATATCAAAAACCTCTCCAATTTTATTTCCAGGTTTTAATTTATGTTCACAATTCTTTAACGCTTCAACACACGCCTCATGCATTTTATGATGTTTAGGATCTGCTTTACCTATAGGAATTGTTCTAAACATTGCTGAATGGTAATGTCTATAAGTACCAGCCCATTCTATAGTTAATTGATCTTGAGCTTTTAAAGTTTGTTTCTCTGATTGATAACGGCAAAGAAGGGCATTTTTTCCTGAACCAATAATAAATTCATTTGCAGGATAATCTCCGCCTCCTTCAAATATAACTTTATTCATTTCAGCTAAAATCTTAGACTCATTCACACCCGCTTTGGCATATTTCCAAACTTCATCCAAAGCTTGATCAGCCAGTTCTGCAGCTTTTTTTACATAAACAATTTCCTCTTTGGATTTCACTACTCTTAACTTTGTTATTAAGTCTGATTTATCTACAACAGAACAATAATTTTCTAAAGACTTATTGAGCTTTAATGTATTTTTTCCAGTCAATCCATAAGCCTCATATTCAATTCCTAATTTTTTTCCTTTAAGATTGAGGTCATCCAAAATAACTTTAAGATCATCGGTTGGGTTCGATCCATCTTTATCAACCCAAATTCTTATATCTTTAATATTGGATGTATTTTGTGCCTGTCTTAAATCTGGAGCCCTAGTCAGTAATATTGTGTTTCCTTTTTTATCTAAAATTAATGTTTGAAAAAAAACATATCCAAATGTGTCATAACCAGTTAACCAATACATAGACTCTTGTCTAAACATTAATAAAGCATCAATGTTTTGATCTTTCATGGAGTCTAAAACTTTCGATTTTCTAACTCTAAATTCCTCTTTTGAAAAATGAAGTCCCATTAATGGTTTAATAACTGGTGTATTCTTTTATTTCTTTGATAGTTGATCCAGTGTGATTGTTAATCTCTAATTTAATTTTTGCCCGATCATCATTTAGAAAATGAACATCTCTTGAAAGCTTAATAAATTTTTCCCCAAAATCCTTTTCTTTCTCACATTGTCTTTTATCATCCTCGATAACCCAAAGTTTTGAGTTAATTTCTTTAAGAGATTGGTAAAGATTATTCAGCTTTTCATCAGATTTGATATTTTCATCTAACTGATTTTTAAGAATAGAGTGTTCGTTATTAATGAATTTTAATTTTTCAGCATTTTTAATCTTTTCTTTTTTAATCTCTAAAATTGAAATTTTATCTAAAAGTTCTCCAACTGAAACTTCTACTATAATTTTATTCATAAAATTTAATACTATGTTATCTTGTTATAAATATGTCTAATATACTAATTATCAAACACGGATCTTTAGGAGATATATCTCAAGCTAGTGGTGCTATTCAAGACATATCTGAAAATCATAAAAATGATCAAATTTATCTTCTTACTACAAAACCATTTATTGATTTATTCAAAAAAAATCCATTTATTCATAATGTTATTTTAGACAAAAGACTACCAAGGTTTAATTTAATATATTTATATTTTTTAATGCGTGAAATAAAAAAACATAACTTTTCTAAAGTTTTTGACTTGCAAAATTCATCTAGAACTAATTTTTATAAGAATATTCTTTTTCCAAAAGCAGGTAAGGAAATATGGTCGAGCTCAGCAACGACTTTACCAGCAGGAAAAAATAAAAGTGAATTTGACAAAAATTCTGTTCTCGAAAGATTTGAATATCAATTGAAAGACTCAGGATTAAGTACATTGAATACACTAAGGCCAGATTTTAATTGGGCTGCTACAGACATAAGTGAAATTAAAAACTTTTATAAAATAACAAAATATATTTTATTATTTCCTTTCTGTTCACCTCATTTAACGATTAAAAAATGGCCTTATTACAATAAGCTTATTGATTTAATATCAAATAAGTATGGTGAAGAATATAAAGTAATTACAGCTCCTGGACCAACTGAAATCAGTGAAGCAAAAAATATTAATGCATTAGCTTTACTGGATAATGGAAGAGCGCTAGATATTTCTCAACTTACTGCCTTGATAAAAGATAGTTCATTTGTTGTTGCAAATGATACTGGTCCTGCGCACATAGCTGCTCATGTAGGAGCCAAAGGTCTTACATTATTCGGCAAACATACAACAGCGTACAAAGTAAGTATTGAAAGAGAAAATTTTAAACCAATTGAAGTTACGGATCTAAAAAACTTAAGTGCTGAAAGAGTTTTTGAAAGATTATCTAATTCTTTAACCTAGTTTTTTCAATTATTCTTAAAATCACTGGCACGACAAAAAGTATAAATAACAATCTTATAATATGATGAAAAGCAACAAAATCTGGCTCAAGATCAAAAGCAATCGCTATTACTGCTACCTCATAAATACCTCCGGGGCAAAAGGATAAGATCAGTGATAAAATGTTATTATCTACAAAAAATGTAGCAACGTATGCTGCTATCAGACCTAATAAAACTAAAAGTATGGTTGCGACTAATCCATGAAAAGAGTTATTTGCCACTTCTTTAAATGTTTTATTTGCAAACCTACATCCAACAGAAGCTCCCAAAATTAATAAACAAAAATTTATTGATGCATCAGGTAATTTGTATGACGCGATGTCAGATATTTGTAAAACTCCACTTGCAACTAGTGTTCCAGATAAGAGTGCAGCTGGAACTTTAAATTTATCAAAAAAAAATATGAACACTAATGAAACAATAATTAATATAATTAATTCCCAATGGTTTTGAGACATGTAATCAAATTTTTCTAATTCTAAAGCTTCAGCTGGGTAAAGACTAACTATTATAAAAGGGAATAAAGTTATTATAATTATTAATCGAATTAAATGAGCTGTAGCTACTTGAGATAAATCTGATTTTTCATACTCTGCTAAAATCATTAATGGTCCTAAAGCACCTGGGGCTGCAGAAAATATAGATGTTTTTTCTTTGTAATCAGAAAATTTTTGTAAATATTTAGAAACAATTAGAATGCTAATAACAATATAAAAAAACATTATAATTGTGGTCCAAATCCAATTAACCATCTGATTAAGTAAATTTTGATCAATATAGTTTCCAATATGTAATCCTAAAATAATTAAGATTGAGCTAAGGGCTAATCTTGGCATTATTACTTGAAAACCTTTTAGGGCAATCAAAGAGGTTGCTATCATCGGACCAATCATCCATGCAAGTGGGACCTTAAAAAAGTCAGCGATAATCGCACTAGGAATAGAGATCAAAATAACTAATAAAAATTTTTTTGATAATAATTGCCTAAAACTTTCTCGGTTAAAGGGAATCACGTTCTGCATGTGCTCTATCTTTGGTTGTTGACTAGATTACTAAAAGTATGTTTAATCTATGTAATTAACTATAACAACGAGAGGAAATAATGAAACTAATTAAATCTTTTTTTTCAGTTTTATTCTCTGCCGCTCTTTTATTATCAACAACTACAGTCAACTCAATTGCAATTGAAAAACTACACTTTGTAATTGGTGGTGGTGCTGGTGGTGGTTGGGATGGAACTGCTAGAGGTACTGGAGAAGCTTTGACAAAAGCTGGATTTTTAAAAAGCGCATCATTTGAAAATATGTCAGGTGGTGGTGGTGGAAAAGCTCTTGCTTACATGATTAATACTAAGCCAGAAAATACAATCTTAGTTCAATCAACACCACTAGTTTTGAGATCAATTACAAGACATAAAGGTTATGTCAGCGGAAGTGGAACTTTATCTTATAAAGATGTTGTGCCAATTGCTGGAGTAATTGGTGATTATGGTGCAATTGCAGTTGCAAAAGACTCACCTTTCAAAAACTTTAAAGATGTTGTTGATGCATATAAAGCAAACCCTAGTTCAATAAAAATGGCTGGTGGTTCTGTTAGAGGAAGTATGGACCATTTAATTGGTGCTTTAGCATTCCAAGCTGCTGGTGCAGATCCAAATGCTGTAGCTTATATTCCTTATGATGCAGGTGGAAAAGCATTAGCTGGACTTTTATCTGGAGAAACTCAAATTATATCTACAGGTTTAGGTGAATTAATGGGAGCAAGAGACCAAGTAAGAATCATTGGTATAACTGCGCCTGATAGAGTTGGCGATGCACCTGATGCACCTACACTTAAAGAACAAGGATATGATGTACAATTCGTAAACTGGAGAGGATTTTTTGGCCCTCCAGGCATGAGTAGCAAAGATAAAAAAGCTATTGCTAAAATGTTAGGCGATGTACAAAAAACTCCTGAATGGGAAGCTGTAAGAGCAAGAAATGCTTGGGTAAATATTTATAACCCAGACAAAAAGTTTGTTAAGTTTTTAAAAACTCAAACGAAAGAAATGACAGCTCTTATGAAGAAACTAGGAGTTATTTAATCCTCTGGATTAATTAATTTAAAGAGCAGTGAATATAAATACGACAAAAATTATATCACTGCTCTTTTTTATTTTCTCAGCATTTTATTTATATACAGCTTATCAAATTCAGGTTTTTGCGTTCGATGAAAATGCACCATTTAATGCAAGAACTTTTCCAATTTATTTAGGATATGCTGGTTTATTTTTTTCTGGTTTAAAATTAATCTTACCAGATCCAGATACTATAAAAGTTGAACATAGAACTTTAGAATACAAAAAAACGGCATTACTAATTGTAATTGCAATTATCTACGGGGCAACAATTTTAAAAGTGGGTTACTTTTTAACTACATCTTTTTTTTTATTTGCCTCTTATTATTTTTTAGGTGAGAGAAGATGGGTTTTAATGTTTTTACTTTCTTTTCCATTTGTTGCTGGATTTATGTATTTACTTCACGGAGTTCTTGAAATTTATTTAAGGGATCCCTTTTTAAAATCTATTGGAGTGATGGGATGACAGAAGGAATATTAATTGGTTTAACTACAGCATTATCATTTCAAAACATTTTTATGGTGATGATTGGTTGTTTCTTTGGAACAATTATTGGAATGTTACCTGGTTTAGGTCCCATGACAGCGATTGCTTTAATGATACCAATTACTTATGGTTTTGATCCCGCAACGGGCCTGATTTTAATGGCTGGAGTTTATTATGGGGCAGTATTTGGCGGTTCTACCTCCTCCATTTTGTTAAATGCACCAGGAGTTCCAGGAACTGTCGCAACTTCTTTTGATGGATATCCAATGGCACAACAAGGTAAAGCCGGTAAAGCATTAGCTATCGCCGCCTGGAGTTCATTTGCAGGAGGAACACTGTCAGCAATTTATTTATTGTTTATGGCTCCAAGTTTATCAAAAGTAAGTTTATCTTTTAGATCACCTGATTATTTCGCATTAATGATTTTAGGGTTAACGGCTATTGCAGCTTTTTCATCTAAAGGGCAGTTTTTAAAAGCAATGATGATGGTTGTGCTTGGTTTGATGCTAGCATCAGTGGGTCAAGACTCACTGTCTGATATTACAAGATTTACTTTTGATAATATGAATTTAACAGATGGAATTAGCTTTGTTTTAGTTGTTATGTCAACATTTGCTATGAGTGAAGCATTAACAATCATATTAAAGCGAAACGATCCAACAGCTGCAGCAAAACAAGTTTCCCTTACGGAACTTGGATCAATAAGAATTAATAAAGAAGAACGAGGTAAAATGTATCGAACTATTCCAAGATCCTCAGTAATTGGTTTCTTGATTGGAGTATTACCTGGTGCGGGTGCTACTATTGCATCATTCTTAGCTTATGGAATGGAAAGAAATTTAGTTAAGGATGACGAAAAAGAAAAATTTGGAAAAGGAAGTGTGAATGGATTGTCTGCACCTGAAACAGCGAATAATGCAGCATGCTCTGGTTCTTTTGTACCAATGTTAACTTTAGGTATACCGGGAAGTGGAACTACAGCCGTAATGCTTGGAGCTCTTTTAGGATTTGGTATTCAGCCAGGACCAAGACTTTATATGACTAATCCTGAAATTTTTTGGTCAGTGATAATGTCAATGTATATTGGAATGGTAATATTATTAATATTAAATTTACCATTAATTCCTTACATTGCTAGAATTCTTGCAGTACCAAAAAATTATTTAATTCCGTTAATCTTATTTTTTTCTATTACAGGAATTTATGTAATGTCATTTAATAATTTCGACATTTATTTAATGATTGGCATAGCAGTTGTTGCAACATTTTTACGACTTTACGATTTTCCCATGCCACCATTGATACTAGCGTTTGTTCTAGGCGGGTTGATGGAGGAAAATCTAAGAAGATCATTACTTTTAAGTAATGGATCTTGGGAGTTTCTATGGGACAGAACTCTGACAGTTTGTATATTGGTTACAACAATTCTTATTGTTCTGTGGCATATCTATAAAACTTTTTCGAAAAAAAAATCTTAAACTAAAACTTTTTTATATTCATCAATAGTATTGGACCAATCGAATTTAGATGACAACTCTTTTGCATTTTTACCAAAATGCAAATATTTTTTATTTTCAATCATAGAATTTAATGATGAATAAATTTCATCTAGATTATTTCCATCACATATTAGTCCTGTTTTATCATGTTGAATTGCATCTGCTGCACCTCCATCAGCTCCACCTAAAGAGGGAACTCCGTATTGTGCAGCCTCTATATAAGCTATACCAAAACCCTCAACTGAGCTTTTATATTTTATTGAGGGCATCACAAATATATTTGATTTTGCCACTAAAGCATTTTTTAAGTCATCAGTTATTTCTTTAAAAAACATAACTTGCCCATTTAAATCAAGTTCATTTACCAAATCTTTTAAATTTTGTTCTTCCTCTCCATAGCCAATGCATATGTAAACAATATTTGGATAAATTTGTTTTAAGTTTCTTATAGCCATCAACACTTTTTCATGATTTTTTCTTTTATCAAATCTTGAAACTGTAATTAAACGTGGTGATTTTGTTTTAAGTAAGCTTTCAACTTTAATTAACGATGTCTTATTTAATTCTTGGGCAGGGCTAATTCCTGGATTTATCACAACAACTTTTTCTTGTTCTACACCATTCTGAGTGGCCAAATTTTTTGTATATTCAGAATTTGCTATTACTTTTTCAACACTATTTAAAACTTTGTTTGCTCTTTTATTTAAAGAGCTTCCTTTAGCGTGATTGATTTCTTTTCCGTGAATTAAACAATATTTTTTTTTATCAGTTACTATTAATTCTAAACTTTTCCAATGATCAGCTATAATGCCTTGAACTTTACTTTCTTTTAAATATTCATTAATTAGCTGTGCTTTTCTTATTTTTCTTAGGAATTTAATCCCACCAACTCTTTCAATTGAAAAATTTACTTTTTTATCAAATTCTTTATGATTTTCGTAGTGATCAGCAAAAACTTTGATCATAAAGTTTTTGGACATTTCTTTTGCCAAACCCCACATTAAACTTTGCATCCCACCCACCTCTGGGGGAAAAGATCTCGTAACGATTAAATACATTAACTATTTTTCCACTTAATACTACAGCCAGCACTCGGAGTTTGATTTTCAGGTCCTTTACCAGTTTCAGCAATTTGTTTCATTGCATTAAATAAATCACTATCACCATCCCTTACAGGAACTAAATTTTTTAATTCTCTTAATCTACCTCGATATTGAAGTTCTAAATTTTTGTTGTACCCAAAAAAATCTGGAGTACATACCGCATCATAAGTTCTGGCTATCTCTTGTGTTTCATCAACTAAATATGGAAAACTGAATTGATGTTTTTTTGCAAATTCAATCATATTTTCAAACGAGTCTTCCGGATAATTCTCAGCATCATTGGCACAGATTGCTACAGTGTTAATTCCTAAATCTTTCAATTTTTTAGTATCCTCGGCTATATCTTTTGTAACTGCTTTAACATAGGGACAATGGTTGCAAATAAACATTATTAAGGTTCCATTTTCACCTTTAATATCTTCTAAAGATAAAATTTTATTATCAGTTGATTTAAGCTTAAAGTCGTGAGCCTTTTGACCGAAATCACATATTGGAGTTTGTATTGGCATAATGTAATAATATATAAATTATGTTTTACGATTTAAAAGATAAAAAACCAAAAAACTCTGGCGAAAATTGGGTAGCACCTAATGCGGTTGTGATTGGGGATGTAACTTTAGAAAAAAATACAAGTGTTTGGTTTAATGCAACTTTAAGAGGAGATATTGAAAATATTCATATAGGGGAGGGATCAAATGTTCAAGATGGATGTGTTTTACATACCGATCCAGGATATCCCATTAAAGTTGGTAAGGATGTAACTATAGGTCATATGGTTATGCTTCATGGATGCACGATAGGGGACAATAGTTTAATTGGAATTGGTGCAGTGATTCTTAATAACGCTAAGATTGGAAAAAATTGTATCATAGGTGCAAAAGCTTTAATTACTGAAAATAAAGAGATACCAGATAACTCTTTGGTAATAGGTTCACCTGGCAAAGTTGTAAGAGAGGTCACTGAAGAGGAAAAGAAAGCAGTTTTTGAAAACACAAAGCACTATCAAGATAATTGGAAAAAATATTTTAAATCAATTTTTTAAGGAACCATCCAAGCTTTTTTATTAGTCTCCAAATCAAATTTTGCTCTTCGATGCCCTTTAGCTGCGAGATATAACCATTCAATAGACTTTATTTTACATTTTATAACTGTAAAGTTTTTGTAACCTTCTTCGCTTTGTTCCATTGTATAATCAAAATCTTCTAATTTAGATATCATACCTGATGTTGGATTTTCTGACATAGTTCCTGGAGGACTATCAGTTAAATAACAACGTCTGCTTATATGTTGAGTTTTTTTCCAAGATTCTTCTGTTGTAGAATTTTGATTATTTATTTCACATTCTACTTTTACTCTTAATTGTATCTTTTCTTCTTTATCGTAGAAAACTAGAGAAGCATTATTATTTTTTTTAAGAATTTCTACTTTTGGTGA
>CABYNA010000008.1:0-47064 GCA_902520215.1 uncultured Pelagibacteraceae bacterium | reverse complement strand
TTCCTTCTTAGCATCATCAGACCCATCTTTTTTTCTATCTTTTTTTGGAATAGCTTTTTGAGGATTATTACCATTAGCAGGCATTGGCATTAACTCATTTTCACCCAAAATTCTTGCTACTCTTGTAGTCGGTTGTGCACCTTGGCCTAACCAATATTTAATTCTTTCAGCCTCTAATCCTATTCTTTCTTTTTTTTCTTTAGGTAATAGAGGATTAAAAAAACCAACTTTTTCTATGAAACGTCCATCTCTTGCAAAACGACTATCAGCTACAACAACTTTGTAAACTGGTCTTTTCTTTGTTCCACCTCTTGATAATCTAAGTTTTAACATTTACTCTCCTTTTTTATTTTAATTGATTAAATAATTCTGGTGGTATTCCTTTGTCAGACATACCTTTCAGATTTCCTTTAGACATCTTTCTCATCATTTCAGACATCATTTTAAATTGTTTTAACAATTTATTGATAGTGGCTGGATCAGTTCCAGAACCATTAGCAATTCTTTTTTTTCTAGAACCATCAATTATTTTTGGATTCTCTCTTTCTTTTTTTGTCATCGATAAAATTATAGCCTCGTTCTTAGTGATAACACTCTCGTCAATACCCGCAGCATCCATTTGTGATTTAACTTTAGAAATACCTGGCATAAAAGACATGATTCCCTCTATTCCACCCATTTTTTTCATCTGTCTTAGTTGAGTTAAATAATCTTGCATTGAAAATTGTCCCTTTTTTAAATTCTCTTCTGTCTTTTTAATATTTTCTTCACCTAAATCTTGTGCTGCTTTTTCAACTAGAGATACAATATCTCCCATTCCAAGAATTCGGTTTGCAATCCTATCGGGATGGAACACCTCAAAATTTTCAATTTTTTCTCCTACCCCTAAAAACTTAATTGGAACCTCTGATACAAATTTCATACTTACCGCGGCCCCACCTCTGGCATCACCATCAGCTCTTGTTAAAATAATTCCTGATAAACCTACAGTATTTTTAAATTCTTTTGCAACTGATGCTGCTACTTGACCAGTTAAAGAATCTGCAACTAAAAAAGTTTCGGCAGGATTGATTATATTTTCAATCTGCTTTATTTCACTCATCATTTGAAGATCTATTTGTGTTCTGCCAGCTGTATCAAACAAGATAATGTCGGCACCATTTAAATTTGCAGCACTTATTGCTCTCTGACAAATATCTGCTGGTTGTTGACCTTCTATAATCGGTAAAGTTAAGATATCATTTTGCTCACCTAAAGATTTCAACTGTTCTTGTGCAGCTGGTCTATAAATATCTAAGCTGACCATCATTACCTTCTTTTTCTTTGTATTTTCTAGATATCTTGCAAGTTTAGCAGTAGTGGTAGTTTTACCGGAACCTTGTAGACCAACTAACATCATTGGCACGGGCGGAACGGCGTTTAAATTTACATCAATGTTTTTTTCACCTAATAAATTAACTAATTCGTCATAAACGATTTTTACAACCATATCACCAGGAGATGTCGATCTGATAATTTCTTGCCCTAAAGCTTTAGGTTTAACTTTTTCAATAAACTCTTTTGCGACCTCAAGTGATACATCAGCCTCTAGTAAGGCTTGTCTAATAGTTTTAAGGCCTTCATCAACTTGGCTCTCATCAAGCGAAGGGGCTTTTTTCAGAGAGGAAAAAACTTCCTCAAATTTATTTGTCAAATTTTCAAACATATTTTCATCCAGCAGCTATCGCACCAGTGGGCGAACCCTCGCAGACTGGTGTCGATCTCTTTGTTACCAAAGACACCGCAAATTGCTTATTTTTGCGGAAACGCCAATAAACTATAATAGGAGTTCAGAATGTCAATAAATTACTTTGTTCGTTTTCTTAGCCTATATAACCTTCGAAATATATATAAGGGTAAAAATCCTAATAAAATTAATTCATAAAGCATAAATAAAATTAATAAATTATTTCGTCAAAATTTAGACAATTTTTTTTATTATATCTAAAATTGTTAAAGTTAATTTTCTAAATTTTAACAACCTCCAACATATGCAATTAGAACTATTTGATTATAGAAAAGATTATCTTTTCGAGAATGAAAATCAGGTTGCTCACTGGTATGACATCTTAAGCGAAACTGAAGACAAAATCAGCTATGCCGAACATATTGATCCCAAAAAAGGCTATGCCATTTGTGGAATGGAATATGAAGAATTTGTCGACATCAAAAAATCTGAATTAAAAGATCTAACTTATGATCAGATCCTTAATTATTTAAAACATTTTAAAAAAGAGGAAAGACTTGAAAAATATAAGGCATTATTGAAATTTAGAAATATACCATTTGAAGCAGATTTATGGACCTGGAATAATGATGATATTTAAAAAATTGAAATAGATAGCTATACTTGGTGATGTTAAATTTAAAAGAATTTTTAGATGATATAAAACCAATAAAATACTGGCATATAAAAGACACGTACTATTATCAATCAGAGATTGGTAATCATTGGTTTTTTAAGAAATTTGTTACTTTTTATAAGAATTTTTTAGTAGATGACTCGGTTGTAGGCTCTGAAGCTGAAGAGGAGGTAAAAAAAAAGTTTTTGTCTTTCTGTAACACAATTAATGATCCTAATAAAAAAAAAGAAGCTTTAAACTATTTTTTTAATCCAACAGATTTTAGAAAAAAATTAAATATTATAAATTTTAAAGAATTTAATAACTTAGATGGAAAAGAAGATGTGGCAAATAATTTATATCTTTTAAGACTTTTGGGAATTGGAGGGCAATTTTACGAAAAAAAGAAGATTAATAATATGCTTCAAAATAATAAAACAATGCTTGAAATATACTCGAATGCTTTAACTTTATTGAAAGAGGGCAATAAAGAAAGGAAAAAAAATAAAATTAAGATTACAGGAGCTTCTGCTTCTGCATCATCAATTCTTAGAGATCAAGTAGGGCCTATAAGAAATTATAGACAAACATTTACATTATGGGGCTTCCTGCCAAATGAAGAAGATGGTTATGAACTTAATGAAATATCAGAACTTATTTATGAAACAGATGATGAATTGCTAATTGCTGCCCTGGGAGATCATCAAAAATTCAAAATGAAATTAGGAAGAGTGGAGCCTGAACTTATTTACGTAAAGCATTTAAAAAAAAGAAATCCAGAAAATTTTTTTAACAAAAGTGAGGATTTTAATGATTTTGAAGTATTACCGTCTATAGCATTAATTGAAGTTTTAAAAGAATTAGAAAAAATAAATCAACCGTATTTAAACTTTGATGAATATAATTTTATTATAAATAGACTCTCCCCATTTAATTTAAAAAAAGCTATAGAATTAATTAAATCAATAAGAGCAAATGGCTGGCCAAAAGATTTTGAAAAAAATAATTTTGGTGGAAATGGTGATCCGAAACAATTAACAAACTTTTGTTATGGTAATAATTTGAAAAAAGGTAACAAAATTTTTAATGAACATGCAATAATAGAATATAATGACTCCAAACTTAAAATTACAGACTCCGTAAAATTTGATTATTACTATAAATTTATACTTATAATAAAAAATTATTTATCAAAAAAGTACAAAAAATTATATGAAGAATTTGGAGAAGAATTCAAAAGAAATCTAGTTGTTAGAATTGACTCAACTTCGATTGACAAAAATTACATTAAAAAAATAAAAAATTATGTAAATTACAAAAGAGAAAGGATTCAAAATTTTGAAGATGATCCTATTAGTAAATGGAAAAATTATACTAATAAGCTAGATGTAACATTGCTTATTTTAACTTATACTTTAAATTATTGCTTAATAAACTTTGAAAAAATAAAAAAAAGTCCAAAAAATCTTAAAATTAATTTACCTAAATCTCTTGAGAATAAAATAGAAAAAACAATTTTTACAACTAACATAAAACAACTAGTATCAGCATTTTTAAATAAAGAAGCTGATTTTGATATTTCAAAACTTTTAAAATCTAATTACGTTGAAAAGTTAAATGAATTTAATTTAGAAAAATTAATAAAAACAAGCTCAACATCAGAAATTTTAGATATTTTAAAGAAACAAAACAAGCATAATTTGGTCTTTTTTAATGATCAAATAATTAGAAAACGAAATATAAATTTAATGAACTTTGCTAGATTAGAAAGAGAGAAAAGTATTATTCAAGGAAGTTATAATAATAAAATTAATAAATTAGAATGCGATGTCTGTAATAAAATTGTTTCAGACATAAAAAAACTTGATTGCCACCATATATTACCATTTGAAATAAATGGTCCAGATACATTATATAATTATTCTTTTGTATGTAAAACTTGTCATAATAAGTTTTCTCATGATCCAAATCATGAAAAAAGAGTAGAATTAATTAATCAATTAAAATTAAAAAATCTTATAAATAAAAAAAATTACATTTCTATGATTAAAGATAAAGATCTTAAAAAATTTCATTTAGATTATTTATTAAACAAAAAATATATACATTATGTACAATACTTAGAATTTATAAAATTTTTTAATGAAAAAATTTATAGAAAACAAATTAACAGCTGGAATTCGAAAATTGGAACGTCCATTAAACGTTGGTCACGTGCAATGACAACAAGTAAAAAAAAATTTAGTACCTCTTGCCAAGGAAAACCAAGTTGTAAAAACACTAATATTGAAACACATCACATAATTCCCAAAACACAAAGAATTCCTAGACATGGAAATAAGATTTTGAAAGGACCTGAAAGTCCATATAATTATGCTTTTTTATGCAAAAAATGCCATGATGCTTTTGATAAAATAAGTTCTTTAACTGAGTCGCAAAAAATAATTATTAAAGAATTTAAAATAAATAAAGTTATTAGCATAGAAAGTGTTTATCAAATGATACTTGATGATGGTCTTAATTTTGATCAATTAGATTTCTTAAAAGTTGATAATTATATTAATCAAGATGATTACATTTGGTTAAAAGAAAAAATTGAATTAAGAGATTATTACAGATCTAATTAACTTTAACTAAATCAAAGTCTAAATCGTGACTTTTTATATTTTCTTTAATTAATTCTTTGTACTCTTTGTTGTTTAATTCAAAGCCAACAAACTTTCGATTATTTTGCATACAAGAAATTAAAGTTGTTCCAGATCCCAAGAATGGCTCTAAAATTAAATCATTTTCATTTGTAAAGATTTCGAGCATCCGTGAAATATAATTAACAGGAAATATAGCAGGATGAATCATAAATTTTTTTCCTACACTGCCAAATTTTTTATTAACATTCCAAATATTAGATCTAGATGGTCTTGAATTTAATTTATAATCAAAGAAATCTATTTGTTTTTTAAAATTAATATTTTTAGATTTTGAAAAAATTAAAAAATATTCAAAATTATCTTTAAGATTATTTTTAGCAGGGATACCACTTGATTTATGCCAATAATGAACATCTTTAAAATAAAAACCTATTTTTTGCATTTGCTTGATAAAGTCATTTGGCAAAAGTTTTAAAGAGGATTTAAATGATTTAGTGTTAATATTTATTATTGCTACACCGTCTTTTTTCATGACATCAAATGTATTTTTCCAAACTTTGTAAAGACGATTTAAATAGGTATCGTAATCTTCATTATAACCAATTTGATTTTCAGCTTCATAATCTTTTAAATCCCAATATGGAGGTGAGGTAATCATAAGTTTAACATCTTTAACTTTATGTTTTTTCATATTTTCACTGGTGTCAAAAAAAATTTTATATTGTGACATAAGTAAATTTTTTATTTGATTTTTGTTTATCTAAATTTATTAACAAAACATCATCCTTAGGTTTAGAAGAAGTTAAATAACATCTTTCAATAACCTCTTCAAAAGATAATGGACAATGCTCTATAATATTAGCCTTACCATCATCTTTTGTTTTTAACCAAACATTGCCAGGATCTTTGCCTTTAGGATTATAATTTTTTTTTCGTTTACCCCACTCAACATTTTTCCAAATATGTTTCTCTCTAATAGGATCTTTATTAAAATAATATTTTTTATTTTTAGATAAAAATAGAATGTTAGTGATATAATTTTTAAACACAGACTCTCCGCTATTTTTTAAAAAGGATGGTGCAATAATTATATTTTTTAAAAATAATTCATTAAATTGCTCAGCTATATAAAAAGGAGTATGATAAAATCCTTCTTTTTCGTTTATACTATTAGACAATATCCAAATAATACCATCTTCTTTTATGCTGTTTTGATATTGATTTTTGAATATTTTAATTTTTTTATCAATTTGACTTAAGGGCTGATCTTTCAAATTTAAAATGCTTGTTTGATATTGTTTCAAAGTTGACCTGCAAACTAATTTTTATTTTTAACTCTTATTTCTGCTATTTCACAATATTCTTTATCCATATCAATTCCACACCATTTTCTATTTAGTTGATTGGCAACTTTCATAACCGTTCCACTTCCAGAAAAAATATCTAGTACTAAATCGTTTTTATTTGAAGACATTTTGATTATTCTTTCAATTAATCTTTCTGGAAAAGGACATGGATGTGCTTTTTTAGTCTTTGGATGTTTTATTTTTTCTCTTTTACTAATATTTACTACTCTATTAATATGCCAAATATTATCCTGAAGATTTTTATTTAAAATTTTTTCTTTTGTTTCCAACATATCATTCAATTGATCCTCTATATCTCTTGTAATCTCATCCATTAATATTTGGTTAACGTAATCTTTCTTCTTTTCTGATATTAATTTCTTATATTTGCTTAATTTGGATTTTATTAAATTTAATTTTTCCTCATTTTTTCTATCATCTAATATCCAAAAATCCTCTGGATTCTTTCCATCATTTCTTACTCGTTTATCTTTTAACCACTTTGTAGGAACTCTTATTTCATCAATGTTAAATAAATAATCATCTTTATTTTTTACCATCCAGAGAACATTTTCATATCTGCCAAACAATCTAGTTCTAGGACATTCCCCGCCCTCAAATTTCCAAATTATCCAATTCTTTAAAAAGAAATTAAGATCCTTAAATATATTATAAAATATTGCACCTAGAGGTAAAATTTCTCCCTCATGAACTGTCTGAGCAACATTCCAAAATATTGCTCCATTTTTTTTAAGCACTCTTTTTGATTCCTTGATAATTTCCTTATGGTTTTTTAAATAAGTTTGAAAATTTTCACTTTTATTTTCATATTCTTTTTGAAGAAAATATGAAGGACTTGTTATTATTGTTTGGACTGAGTTTGAAGGCAGCCTTCTTAAAACACTAAGTGTTTCACCACAAATTATTTTATTTTGAAAAGAATTTTTTGTATATTTTGTAGATTTAGTATCTTTAAGAATCATCTATTGTTTATACCACTAAAAACTCTTTTATAAATGAGACCTCTTAAATTTCTTAACTGTTAATAAATTATTATAAATTGTAAATTGAAATAGTGTTGATAATAATTAACTATGGATATTAAAGCATTTAAAATGGATGGATTAGGTAATGATTTTGTAATAATTGATAATAGACAAAAGATTACCAATTTAACTAAAGATCAAATCATAAAAATTTGTGATAGAAATTTTGTTGGCTGTGATCAATTAATATTTATTGAGTCTAGCAAATCAAGTGATGCAAATTTAAAATTTTTTAATTCTGATGGAGGAGTGTCTGGTGCATGCGGAAATGGTACTAGATGTGTTGCAAAATTAATCTCCGAGGAGACAAAATCTGAAAATATCATTTTATCAACTTCAAATGGAAATTTAGAGTCAAAAATATTAGATAAAAACATTGTTACGACTGAAATTGGTAAAGCTAAATTACAATGGAACGAAATTCCTTTATCAGAAAAACTAGATACGAAAAATTTAAATATTAAAATTATTGATTTAAATAGCAAAGAACATTCTGGTGGGACGGCAGTTAATGTTGGAAATCCACATATTGTTTTTTTTGTAAACGAAATTGAAGATTTTAATATTGAAAAAATTGGACCTGAAATTGAAAATCATAAAATTTTTCCAGAAAAATGTAATGTTACAATTGCTAAAATAATTAATAAGAATTTAATTAAAGTAAAGGTATGGGAGAGGGGAGCGGGACTGACCAAAGCATGTGGAACAGCAGCATGCGCAACAGCAATTGCCGGTAAATTAAATAATCTTACTGAAAATAAAACAGACATAGAATTTCAAACAGGCAAATTATCAATTCTTATAGATGATAAAAATTCAATACACATGAAAGGACCCGTTTCAGAAATAAAAGAAATTGAGTTTAAAATATAATGGGAATTTTTGATAAATTTAAGACAGGCTTCAAAAAAAGTGCATCTGCACTGACATCAGGAATAAAAGAAATAATAATTAAAAAAGAGATTGACGATAAAAATTTAAATAAAATCGAAGAATTTTTAATTGAGTCAGATGTAGGTGTCGAGGCTGCATCTGAAATCAAAGAAATCATTTCAAATAAAAAAATCGATCCAAATAAAGATTTATCAACCGAGATAAATCTTATATTAAAAGAGTATATTATTAATCTAATGAAGCCTTTAGAGAATAATTCTTTTTTTGAAAAAAAAGATAAACTCAATGCAACTTTAATCTCAGGAGTAAATGGTGTTGGTAAAACAACAACTATTGGTAAAATAGGTAAAATTTTAAAAACCAATGGAAACAAAGTTATGTTTGCCGCTTCTGATACTTTTCGAGCAGCAGCTATTGAACAATTAGAAAATTGGGCAAATAAAATTGACGTTAAAATAACTAAATCATCTCAAGGTTCTGATCCAGCATCAGTCGCATATAAAGCAGTTGAGGAAGCAATCAAAAATAATTTTCACCAAGTATTAATCGATACTGCTGGAAGACTACAAAATAAAAAAAATTTAATGGAGGAATATAAAAAGATTGCCAATGTAACAAAAAAAATTGACCAGGATGCTCCTCACAACATTATTTTAGTTTTAGATGCAACATCGGGACAGAATGTAATTAATCAAGTGGAAGAATTTAACAAAATTATTCCCTTAACTGGTTTAATCATGACCAAATTAGATGGAACTGCCAAAGGCGGTATTCTACTGGCGATAGCAAAAAAATATCAACTACCTATTATTGCTTTAGGCTTGGGCGAAAAAGAAGACGACTTACAATTATTCAATGCAGAAAAATTTGCAGAGGCTTTTACCCAGGTTAATTGATTAAATTACTCGAGATTAAAGGTTTATAAATACTACACTTATAATTATCTTTAAATTTATAATGCCCACAATCCTTAGAAAAAGACGAAATAATAAAATCAAATTTTCCTGTAGTGGGGTAAAGTTCAAGTTTCTTATTAAAAATATCATACTTAAAGTTTGCATTTAAACTTTTAACTGCACTAATCATCACTAGTGTTTTATCATCTTTTAAAAGATAATAAGCAAAGTCGTCTGGAAATACGGGAAAGTCATATTCCTCTAAATGAAACTTGGCTTGAGATGGAAACCAATCATAAGAGATCAATGGTGAAGAAGACTTTGTTGAATAATTATAGATATAAAGATCTTTTGGATAATCATTTATATAATTACTTTCTTCACCTCTAGCCAAAATCGATTTCTCTCGCCCCTTAAAGTATAGAGCAAATTTTTTATTGTGTGAGTCCATATGATCTATGTGAAATAAATCGTCAGGATAAAATGAATTATCTTTCGAAAAAGCAAAGCTTTTTAAAGTTATGAATAAAATTATAATAATAAAAACATTTTTCACATTTTAAGCTTAATATTAAATCTTGAAAAATATTTGTTTAGAATATGGCTTAATTTAAATTAATCAAAAAAGAGTTTAGTGCTTTTACAAGACTCTCATCATACTCCATCATATGATTGTCATATTTGGTAAAATACGAATATTTGGGTTCATTAGCTATTTCAAACATCTTTTTACCCATCTCAAAAGGAACAATTTGATCTTTTTCACCATGCATTATCAAAATTGGAGATTTAATATTTTTAATTTTGTTCTTATTTTCAAATTTATCTTTAAGTAAAAGACCAACGGGTATATATGGATAAAATTTTTTAGCCGCATCAACCATTGATGTGAATGGAGTTTCTAAAATAACACCTGCAAACTCTTTGTTCTGGGATAAATGTGTTGCAACTCCTGTTCCTAGTGATTCTCCATAAATTACTATATTTTTTTCATCTACACCTTTTTTTTCCAACCATTTAATTGCACTTTCACCATCCTCATATAATCCAGACTCTGATGGTTTACCCTCATTACCACTAAAACCTCTCCAAGCAATAATTAAAAAATTAACACTCATGTCTCTAAAATGATTTAATTTATGAATTCTATTTTCTAAAGATCCAGCATTTCCATGAAAAAATAGAATTGTTTTATTTTTTTTTATATCTTTTTCATGATACCAACCCAATAAACCTAATCCATCTTGGGTTGGGACTTTTACTTTTTCAATATAAACTGAGAGTTTGTCATCAAAATAATTATTTTCATCAGGATGGTACATTAAGTTCCTTTGATAAAAATAAAGAAATATTAAGAGAAATAGGTAAACTAAAATTGTTAGCTGTAAAAATAATAACAAACTATTCCTAAACCTTTTTAACATTATTTTTCTTTGCTAAATATACGCCAAAAAATACCAGAATAGTCCCAATAATATGGTAATTTTCAAATTTTTCGTCAAATAAAAAGTATCCATAAATTGCACCATAAACTGTAAAGACATAAAGCGTAAAGCCAGTTAAAGATGCACCCAATTTTTTTTGGGCTATAGTATAAAGTGTAAAAGCAATTATCCCTGGCGATATAGCAGCAAAAATCACCCATAAATAAAATTCTGTTACAAAAATAGTCTCTTTATAAAATAATTCCTCACCAATATAAAAGGGTAATAAACTTAAAGCACCAAAAAAGGAAATCATAGCAAATCTATCGAAAATTTTTAATTTTGATTTCCAATAAAATAAATAAATAGAATATAAAGCCCAACCAACTGCGGCAGCTAACATCCATAAATCACCAATTGTAAATCTAAGATTAATTAATAAATCAATATCACCTTTAATAATAATTACAAAAACACCAATCAAACAAGCAATTAAACCAATTACCTTTGTCAAATTTATTTTTTCTTGAAAAAAGAAATATGAAATCAAAATAATAAAAACTGGAGAAGATGTATAAATTATTCCCATATTAGTTACAGTTGTTGTCTCACCAGCTAAAAAAGGGAAAGCGCCACATACACCACACCCCATTGACCCTAAAAAAAGTAATTTTTTATATTCTTTTTTAATTATATGAAAATTATTTTTTAAAGTTACATAAGTGAATGGTAATAAAATCAAAAAAACTACTGTCCAACGCCAAAATGCAAGTGAAATAGGCGGAACAAATTCAACACCACCTCTAGCAACAACTAAGTTACTAGCCATAAAGATTGGTTGTATAAATAGTAATGATAATGGAAATATGTCTGTCTTAATATTTTTCAATTTAATTGATATTAATCTTTATCAAAAAAGGCTTCGTATATCATCATGATGATAGCTGCACCCATTAAGAGATAAACTGGAATAACATCTAAGAAGCCTATCATCATTGATCTTGTCAAAGTTGTAGCTAAACCAATTAAAAAGAAAACTGCAAAAGATAATCCTATGATTGTAGTAATTTTATTCATTTTATTCCTGACATTCTTTTTCTAACCAATTAGCAACTCCTAGAAATCTATGATCATCATATTTATTGCCAATTAATTGAACACCTAATGGTAAATTATTTTCTCCTTCAAGTAAAGGTAACGAAATACATGGTGTGCCAAGATAAGACCAAACTTTATTAAATTCTGCTGTTCCTGTACTTTTTAAACCCTTTGGTGCAACACCTGGGCTAGCTGGTGACAAAACTCCATGATAATCCTCAAAAACTTCCTCGTAAGACTCATAGCCTCTTTTCATAAAATCAATTGCTTCTGCGTATTCTTTTGCGGAATGTTTATTGCCTTTGATAATTGCATCTTGCATATACTTAGACAATTTCTTTTTAAATTTTTTAAAATACACTGAAAAATTATTCGCTAAATCAGTCTCATGAATGATTTGGTGATACTTGTGAATATCCTTAAAATAAGAAGGTGTATCAAAAATCTCGATATTTTTTTTGAATGAATTAATAAAATATTCAAATGATTCTCTAGACTTTTTATCTATTAATTTCCAATGTTCAGTTTTATAAAAAATAAATTTAGGATCAAATAAAGGTCCTTTTTTTGTTTCAGATAAAATATTTTCTGTTGAGTAATGTATAGTTGCTGGATCAAATTTATCTTTTTTTATCAATACTTTTGCCAACATAGCCACATCCTCAACTTTTCGGCCAAAAATTCCTATATGATCTAGACTGTAAGAAGTTCTTAAAACACCATTTCTAGATATCAAACCATAACTAGGTTTATAACCCACAACGCCACAATAGGATGCTGGTCTAATAATGGATCCTCCAGTTTGTGATCCAATTGATGCAGGTGCCATATAAGAAGCTACAGAAGCAGCAGATCCGCTTGAAGAACCACCTGGTGTTCTTGTTTTATCATGTGGATTTGTGGTTGCAGGAGGTCCTAAATAGGCAAGTTCTGACGTTGCTGTTTTACCCATTACAATCGCTCCGGATGAATGAAGCAGATCAATTATTTCAGCATTTTGTGAATATGATTTACCTTTTCTAATAATTGTTCCACATTCGGTTGGCATATCAACTGTCCCAATAATATCTTTAACCGCAATAGGCACTCCGTGAAGTGAACCAATTGGTTTACCAGATCTTCTATGATCGTCGGCCTCTGCAGCTTTTTCTAATAAAACTTTTTTGTCAAAATGGGCCCAAGCCTTTATATCTTTGTCAAATTTATTGATTCTTTCGATATACTTTTCACAAACATCAACAGAGGTGAGTTGGGCATCTTTAATCTTTGTAGCAAGTTCTTCAAGACTTAAAGAAAATATATCTGTCATTTAAAATTAGTTTGCAAATAATGTCTCTGGTAACCAAAGTGCTATACCTGGAAATAAATACATTAGAACCATAGCTAAAATCACGATACCTAAAAATGGCATTATTCCCCCAAAGATCTGCATCAATTCAACATTCTTTGATTGAACTCCCTTTAGATAGTAAGCAGACATTGCCATGGGGGGTGTCAGAAATGAGGTTTGTAAATTTAGAGCAATCAACATTGCAAAGAAATATGGATTTACTCCAAAAAATTCGACTAGTGGTAAAAATATTGGTACAAAAATAATTAATATCTCCGTCCACTCTAATGGCCAACCTAATAAAAATATAATCAATTGTGTAATTACTAAAAATTGCCAAGGCTGTAAATTTAGAGATTTAAAGAAATGCTCGAAAACTTCGTGACCACCAAGATAAGAAAATACAGAAGCAAATGTCCACGATCCTATGAAAAGCCACATAATCATTGCAGTTGTTTTAGCTGTCAAAAAAACAGACTCTTTAAAATTTTTCCACTTAAGGGTTTTATAAAAATATGAAAGCACCAACGATCCAAATGCACCAACGGCTGCAGCTTCAGCAGGTGTTGCTATTCCGGCTAAAATTGTACCTAGAACTAAAATTATTAATGAAAATAAAGGTAAGAAGGAGACAAGGACCTCTTTAAGAATTACTGCTGTAGGAGGTATTTCCTCAGCTGCAGGTTTTGGCGCTATTGATGGATTTAACCAAGCTCTGAACACTGCGTATGCAATGTAAAGTCCCGCTAACATAAGTCCTGGAAAAATAGCGGCTGCAAATAATCTTAGTGGTGATAGTTGAGCAATTACTGAGTAAACGATCAACATAATACTAGGCGGAATTAAAATTCCTAAACACCCACCTGAACAAATTATTCCAGATGCAAATTTTTTATCATAACCAGCTTTAATCATAGCAGGCCATGCCAGTAGTCCCATTAAAGTAACAACTGCACCTATAATACCTGTAGCTGTTGAAAATAGGGCACAAGTAATCAGCGCTGCAACTGCCATTGATGCAGGAAGCTTATGAGATGCTAATCTAATCGCAAAAAATAGTTTTGCTACAATACCTGCTCTTTCAACTAAATATCCCATGAATAAAAAGAGTGGGACAGCAGTAAGGACATTATTATCCATGACTGTGTAGGTGTTTTGAACAAAAAGTTGAAATATCCTATTATCAAAAAGATGTTCCATCTTAGTTGGATCAAAGTAAGCATAATATCCAAAACCTAGTCCCATCGCCATTAAAGTGAAGGCAATCGGAAAACCTAATAGGACGGCAAATAAAAATATACCCATCATCATAATTGCCACTTCAGGATTTGTCAGACTAAATAACATCTTCTTTATTTCCTTCTTGTGAAGTTCTCATTAATACTTTTTCAGTTTCTTCGGCATCACGCTCTGTTCCTCTTTCTGGCCAACTACCAGTTTTTATACATATAATACATCTGAACACTTCACCTATGCCCTGAAGGGTTAACAGGCTACCAGATAAAGGTATTAAAGATTTAGCCATATAAATTTGAATTTGAGCTGGACTATTCCAACTTGTTTCTTTTATTTTCCAAGCTAGAGCAGCATACTCGTAACCATAAAAGGCTAAAGCAATTACGCCCGGGAAAAAGAAAATAAAATATAAAACTATATCTATCCAAGCTTGTACTCTTTGAGAAAATAATCTGTAAATGACGTCTCCTCTTACATGTGCCTCGGTACACAATGTATATGCACCAGCCATCATAAAAATCGCACCGTACATTTGGAGACTAAAATCGAAATTCCATAAAGTTGGTGCATTTAAAGCATATGCCATAAAAACTTCATAGCACGTTCCACCCATTAAAATTACAATACACCAAGAAAATGCTTTACCCATTGAGACACTTAATCGGTCGGCAAATTTTATATAAGATCTCATCATAGATATAGACTCTTATTGAATTGTTTTGAATTAATCAAATAAAAAGGGGGCCGAGGCCCCCTCATTAAAATTTATGAAAAGTTAATTATAACTTAACTTTTGCTATTGGACCAAACTCATTTTCATACGCAAGTTTGTAATTAGGCTGATTCATCAGCAAGTATTTCATTACTCTCTTCGCATACGCTTTCTGAGAATCTACGATTTTCTTAAAGAAAGGATCTTTCTTATTGAAATCACCGATTACCTTATCCCAACCTTTTAATTGTTGAGCTAAGATTTCATCAGAAGTTTGGTAAACATTTACTTTATGCTCATTCATTAACTTAGCTAAATCAGCTGAGTATCTTACTAAAGCTTTAAAGTAGTTATCACTATTTGCAGCATAAGCAGCATTTTTCAATATTGCTTGGTGTGCAGGTGATAAACTATTATATGTTTTTTTGTTAACTGGTATTTCAAACATCTCTTGAGATTGGTGGAAGCTTCCTAAGTGATAGTGCTTAGAAACATCTTGCATACCAAACTGAGAGTCTGAAGTAGGGTTGTTAAACTCAGCAGCTTCAATCAAACCAGTTTTCATCGCTGGCTGAATTTCACCACCTGGTAATTGTCTAACTACCATTCCCATTGCAGTTAAAACGTTAGTCGCTAAACCAACAGTTCTGTACTTCATACCTTTAACATCAGACACTTTAGTTACGTTCTTTTTGAACCAACCAAAAGGCTGAGCTGGCATAGGCATATGGAAAAAACCAACATAATCGAAACCAACTTTTGCAAGTGTTTCGTCATATAATTTTCTTCCTCCACCATACTCCATCCATCCCATAACTTCTTGAGATGACATTCCGTATGAAGGACCAGTTCCAAATAATGATGCAGCAGGGTTTTTACCATACCAATATGCAGTCACCCAGTGACCCATATCTACTACACCGGAACTAACCGCTTGTCCGATTTCTGAAGTCTTTACAACTGCTCCAACCGGTTGAAGATCAATCTGAAGAGATCCTCCAGACATTTCTTTAACCATGTTACAATAGTCTCCAGCCATTTCGAAAAAGATGTTAGCTCCACTTGGCCATGCAGCTTGCATCTTTAAAGTTGTTGCTGCATTTGCCTTTACATATGGCATTGCAACAGCGGCTGCAGCTATAGCACCAGTCTTAGCAGCAGTTTTAAAGAACTTACGTCTTGAAGATGTTTTCACCTTCAATGATTTATTTTCTTTAGTCATTATTACTCCTATTAAAGTTAATTAACTTGATTAATTAAAACATAGAATCAGATTAGAGTCTTTCTAAAAAAAGGCGTAGATGTCGCAATAGTTGAATTAGATTCAATCCAGAGTAGAATTAATTTACTTTATTTTTACAATTTCCAGTTTTAAAAAACTCATCAATATTATCGATTGCTAAGTTTGCCATTGCAATTCTTGTATCCTTTGTTGCGCTTCCTAGATGTGGAAGAATAAATGCTGACTTAATTTTATTATAACCAGGATTTAAGTTTGGCTCATTTTTATAAACATCTAATCCAGCTGCATATATTTTTCTTCGATTCAATGCATCAATTAAGGCTTCATCATCGACAATATCTCCTCTAGCGACATTAGTAATTACTGCTCCTTTGGGAAAATATTCAACGGTTTCTTTATTGATCATGTTTTCTGTTTCTTTAGTAGCAGGACAACAAATTGACAGGACATCAGAAACTGAAAAAAGACTTTTAATATTATCATGATAAATCGCTCCCTGCTCTTTTTCATCACTTAACTTTGATCTATTGTGATAATGAATTATCATGCCTAACGACTTTGCAATCTTTGCAATTTTTTGTCCTATTCTTCCCATGCCTAGAATACCAAGTCTGGAGCCTGTCAATTGCTTACCTATTAAATAGTCTGCTGACCACTTCCAACCACCTTCTTGAGCAGATACTATTCCTTCAGAGGCTCTTCTGCATGCGCCTAAAATTAAAAGTATCCCAATTTCAGCTGTCGCATCAGATAAAACCTCAGGAGTATTGGTAACTGCAATGCCTCTTTTTTTTGCAGCATCTAAATCAATATTTCCAAATCCAACTGCAAAATTTGAAATAATTTTTATCGTGTCTGGCAATTTGTTGATTGTTTCTTTGTCCATTTTATCTGTCAGAGAAGATAAAATTCCATCACATCCTTTACTCATTTCTATTACTTTTGACTGAGAGTATAGCTCATCATTATTATTGAATATTGGATCAAAAGTTTTAGTGGCTTTATCCTCACTCTCCTTAATCAATTTTCTAGTGATTAGAATTTTTTTCATTAAAATATAGAATTAACTAATTTAGATCGAATATCTTGCCAGGATTCATTATATTATTTTGATCAATGCTCCTCTTAATCAATTTCATTAATGGAATGTTGTCAGCATGTTCTTTTAAAAGATATTCTTTTTTATGTAACCCAACTCCATGTTCTCCGGTGATTGTACCTTTCAATTCAAGTGCTTTATTTATTAATAAGTCGTTAAATTCTCTTATTTTTTTGTATGTCTCTTTGTTTTCAGGGTCAAAAGGCAAAAGCACATGAAAGTTTCCATCTCCTAAATGACCTACCATCGGAGCTCTTAATCCAAATTTTTTTGCCTGCTCTTCTGCGTAATTTACACATTCAGTTATATTTGAAATTGGTAAACACACGTCAGTCGAATAAACTCTTCCATTATTTATCAATGCTTTTACTGAATAATAAACATCCCATCGGGCTTTCCAAAGCTTATTTCTCTCTTCTAAATCCTTTGCCCATTTAAAAGAACTTCCATTATTATCTTTCGATATTTCCTCAACAATTTTAATATTTTCATTATTAGATGCCTCGGATCCATGAAACTCAAAAAATAAAGTTGGCACTGCTTCGATGTCTTTCAATTTAGAGTAATTAATACTAATACCCATTTGATCTTTGTTTAGCATTTCAATTCTAGCGATCGGAACTCCATATTGAATAACTTGTTGGGCAGTTTGAACTGCATTTTCTAAAGTTGGGAAATGACAAACTGCAGACATAATGCTTTCTGGTATTGGCGATAATCTCAATTGAACTTCTGTAATTATGCCTAATGTTCCCTCTGAACCTATAAATAAATTGGTTAAATTATAACCTGCTGATGTTTTTTTAGTTCTGCTACCAGTATTTACAATATCTCCATTAGGCAAAACAACTGTGAGTCCGCTGATTACAGTTTTCATTGTTCCATATTTTACAGCCATTGTCCCTGAAGCTGATGTTGAAGCCATACCTCCAATTGCTGCATTAGCACCTGGATCAATCGGGAAAAAAACTCCATCTTCTCTCAAATAATCATTTAATTGCTCTTTAGTTACACATGCCTGAACTCGACAATCAAAGTCCTCAACATTCACACTTAAAATTTTATTCATTTTTTCAAGACATATGGTTATGCCTTTTTCATTACCGACAACATTACCTTCTAAAGATGTTCCTGTTCCAAAAGGTACAACAGGAATTTTGTGCTCATTACACAAACGGAGCACTTTAGAGACTTCTTCATTTGTTTCAGGAAAAACCACAGCTTTAGACAAAACGGGATCATAAGTATCCTCACCTCTAGCATAATTTGCTCTTGTTGACTCAGAGGTGGAAAATCTTCCATTAAAAATTTTTTTAAACTCTGCTTGGACTTGCTCGTTCATTAAAATAATATTAGTAAAAATTTTATCAAAAATACAGCTTATTTAGTAAGCATTTTCTTAATGTTTTCTAAGGCCTGTAAAATGTTATCTCTTGATGCTGCAAAACTAAATCTTACGTAATCATTACAAGTTTTACCAAAGGCTGTTCCTGGTACTATTGCTACTCCAGCCTCATGCATCGCTTTTTTACAGAATTCAGATCCATTCATTCCTGTGCCAATTACTTTTGGGAATGCATAAAAAGCTCCTCCAGGTAAACTACACTCCACTCCTGGTAGATCATTTAACCCCTGATGAATTAAATTTCTTCTCAGAGTAAACTTATCTAACATATCTTTGATGGAGTCATCGGGGCCATCTAGTGCAGCAATACCAGCATATTGTGCAGCAGCATTTACACATGATACGCTATTAATTAATAATTTGTTTACGTGCTCAATAAGTTCTTTGGGCCAATAACTCCAACCTAATCTCCATCCAGTCATCGAATAAGCTTTGCTCCAACCCTCTAATACTATTAACCTATCTTTTAAATTTGGATAATGGAAAAAAGAAGGCATTTCTTTGTAGTCAAAAATTTGTCTACTATAAATTTCATCACTTAAAATAGTAACATGAGGATGTTTTTCTAACTCCTTTGCAAAATAGTCAATTACAGGTTTCTCAACAAAACTTCCTGTTGGATTATTTGGATTTATTAAAATCAATAATCTAGTTTTTTTTGTTATAAGAGATAAAATTTTATCTGGATCAAATTTAAGATCTTTATCTTCAGTTAAATCATAAGGGACAGGTGTTGAACCTGTATAATTAATCATAGACTCATATATTGGAAATGCAGGTGTAGGATGGATTATTTCTACTCCAGGTTCTCCGTAACATTGTATCGCGTAACTCATTGTAGGTTTACCACCTGGCATGATTAAAATTCTTTCTGGATCTATCTCAGCTTTATAACGTTTCTTAATCCATCTTGTTACAGCTTGTCGACACTCAGGTATTCCATTTGACATCACGTATCCATGATGACCATCATCCAAAGCTTTTTTTGCCGCTTCAACAACATGTTTAGGTGTTTTAAAATCTGGTTGTCCTAGACCTAAATGGATCATCGGCTTACCTTGGGCCTCTAATTTCTTTGCCTCTGCTAATACCGAAAAAGCAGATTCTGTTCCTAACCTATCTAAACTCTTTGCTAGTTCCATAACTTTTATATTTTATTAGAAGTTCTATAAATTAATTTTGAACTATTCAACTCTTTTAAGTTCTTACATCCCATTAAAACCATATTTCTATTAATTTCCTCATGCATATTTTTAAGTAAATGCTCAACACCTTGTTGTCCCCCTGCGGCTAAAGAGAACAAAAACATTTTACCAAAACTACAGGCTTTTGCACCTGCAGCGATTGCTTTTAATACATGAGTTCCTCTTCTCACTCCCCCGTCTAATATGATTTCCAATTTATCTCCAACTGCATCTGAGATAGCTTTGACTTGATCGAATGGTGATCTTGATCCATCAAGTTGTCTTCCACCATGATTTGAAATCATAATTGCCGTACAACCAATATCAATTGCTCTTTTCGCATCATCAACGGACATAACACCTTTAAGTGCAAAAGGTCCATTCCATTTCTTCACACAATATTCTGCGTCCTTCCAGTTCATTGCTGGATCGTATTGTTCATTAATGTACTCTATAACTGATTTTGCAATATTAGTTCCCTTATCTGTTTTTGTAGCCACATTTGCTAATTTAAATTTACCGTGTGTAAAATAATTAAATACCCAACTAGGATGAAGAGCAAAGCTCATTAAACTTTGTAAAGTTAATTTTGGCGGGGTTGTAAAACCTGTTCTATGATCTCTTTCTCTATTACCTGCTACTAAAGTGTCAACAGTCAAACACATTCCATCAAATCCTGATCTTCTACAACGATCAATTAAATCATCAGTGATTGATTGATCTTTGTGAACATAAAGTTGAAATAACTTTGGTCCGCCTGAAATATTTGAAATTTCTTCTATAGTGTTATTTGCCATCGTAGACATACTATAAAATGTTCCAAACTTATCAGCTGCTCTAGCAGATGCTTTGTCACCGTCATGATGATAAAGTCTTTGCATGGCACATGGTGATAAAAAGAGTGGCATATCAATTTTTTTTCCAAAAATAGTTGTTGATAAATCTGGTTTACCTACACTTGCTAAAATATTAGGAACTAAATCGCATTCATCAAAAGATTTTGTATTTCTTTTGAGTGTTATTTCATCATCTGCACCACCATCAATATAATGAAATATTGGTGAAGGTAATTTTTTTTTCGCAAGTTTTCTAAAATCGTCAAAATTATAACAATTTTGTAAACTCACTATTTTCTAAATCTAAGATTATTTCTATTAAGATCTGAAATTTTTGTACATCCCATGAGCTTCATATCTCTAACTAACTCAGATTTATACAACTCAAGAGCTCTTTCGACGCCTGGTTGGCCTGCTGCTGCAAGCGCATAAAGATAAAGTCTTCCACCAGAACATGCTTTTGCACCAAGAGATAATGCTTTAAGCATATGTGTTCCTCTATGAATTCCTCCTTCACATATAACATCAAGTTTATCTCCAACTGCATCAACAATTTCTGCGAGCTGATCAAATGGTGATCTCGATCCATCAAGTTGTCTGCCACCATGATTTGAAACCATTATACCAGTACATCCAATATCAACTGCTTTTTTAGCATCTTCTACACTCATTATTCCTTTAAGTGCAAAATGACCTCCCCATTGAGAACAAAGTTTTTCAGCATCTTTCCAATTCATAGATTGATCTAACATTGTTGAAAAATAATTGCCTATGGAAGAGTTTGTGCTTGTACCTTCTTTTACAAAATCTTGAAGGTGAGGTAATTCAAATTTGCCTTTAGTTAAATAATTAATTCCCCACATTGGTTTAGTCGCAAAACTAAATAAACTTGATAGTGTCAATTTTGGTGGAGAAGTAAAACCAGTTCTTAAATCTCTTTCACGATTTCCTCCTGTAATGGTATCAACTGTTAGAGCCATAACATCAAAATTAGCAGCCTTAGCTCGCTCTAAACAAGAGTCATTTAAACCCCTATCTTTGTGAAAATAAAACTGAAACATTTTAGGTGTATCAATCAACGAGGATATTTCCTCTACGCTAACAGTTGCTAATGCAGAAACACCAAACATTGTGTTAAATTTTTTAGCTGCTTTTCCAACTGCTCTTTCACCATCATAATGAAAAAGTCTTTGTAATGCTGTTGGTGAAAGATAAAATGGTAAATCTAACTTTTTACCAAAAATTGTTGTGGACAAATCTACATTCTCAACACCTCTCAAAACATTTGGAACTAAATCTACATCGTCAAAAGCACTAGTATTCCTAGCATAGGTAATCTCATCGTCAGCTGCACCGTCTATATAGTGAAAAATAGGAGATGGTAGCTTTAGCTTGGCAAGTTTTCTAAAATCACCAAAATTGTGACAATCTTTTAATCTCATTATCATAGAATGTTTTTTTAAAAGGTTTTAAGGAAATTAAACATATAACTATTTGCCCCAGGATTTTTATCTCCCAAACTTGCATTGGACAAATGATTATATGATAAGCCTAATTGGGTATTTTGGAATAAATTTAAAGAAATCTGAACTTCACTTTTAAATTCTAATAGATGCCCAAGATCTTTTCCATCTCCCTTGTTATAAAGTCCTGGGGTAAAACTCGGTATAATATTTAATGCACCTAATGAATATTGAGCCTGCACACCAGTATACAGATAAGCTGCACTATCAGCAGTAAACATAAATCCTGTTATTGGAGAAAGATTACCGAAAAAAGTATCTCTATTTAAATCTGTATTTTGATGTTGAAATCCAATTAAAGTTGATCTTTTTCCATTATCACTAAAGTCAAACATACCTGAATAAATGTTAAACTTTGTATTATCAGTATTAACTTTAGTTTCTTCAGCAAATATCGATGAAGAAATAAAAACAGATAATATTACCAAGTAACAAATTCTAAGATAATTCATAATTTTTTTTTTTTTAATATAACTTTCCTGAGTATTATTGCACCACCAAATATGAACATCAATATAGGTAATAACCAAAGAAAATAGGTGTTTTTACTGAATCCTGGATCATACAGAATCCAATCTCCATATTTATCTTTAAGATAAACATAAATTTGTTTTTCGTTTAAGCCTTCATTTAATTTTTTTTCTACTAAAATTTTTAGACTATTAGCAAATTCAGAATCTGAATCATACACTGATTGTCCTTGACAAATTAAACATCTTAAATTTTTTGTTATTTCAATTTCTAAGTTTTTAGCTTTTAAATCAGAAGAAAAACAATAAATCAAAAAAATCACAGAAACTAAAAATTTTAAAATATTCATTGTGTCAATTCTTTTATCTCAAAAAGTAATTTTTCATTCAATGGACCAATTATTTTTTTTATTATTTTATTGTTTTCAATTAAAAAGGTTTCAGGTACCCCATATGCACCCCATTCAATTGCTATTGTACCATCATTATCTAAAAAAATTAAGTCGTATGGATTATCTAGATTTATCAAAAAATTTTTTGCATTCTCAAAATTATCTTTATAGTTTTGACCAATAATTTTGATATTCTCTTTTTTACTTAAATCCATTAAATACTTATGTTCCTCTTCGCAAGGAACACACCACGAAGCCCAAATGTTTAATAAATAATAATCACTTCCTATAAATATCTGATCTGAATTTATTTTGTCTTTTGAAAAAAACTCTTTTGCGTCAAAATTTGGAATTTTAATTTCTGATTTTATTGTAGGTGTATAAACATTTGTATTTTGTAAACCTTTGTAAAAAACAAAGAAAATTATTGAGAATGTAAAAATTAAAAATATTGGAAAAATTTTAGTTTTCATATTTTTTTCTAATTAAAGATAAACAGCCACTAAGGCACAATAGAATTGTAGAAATCCAAATCCAAATCATGAATGGCTTTACTTGATAACGAATATTAAAATAATCTTGATTTTGGACGTAATTCATTGTCATAAATTTATCAGTGAATATATTAGTTTTGATGTCTGCTTCACTTGTAACAATATTTGGTTGATTATATATTCTTAGTTCAGGTTGCATAACCTCAATTAATCCACTTTGATCCTCTACAATGAACTTACCTTTAATTGCTTTAAAATTTTGTTTATTTTCTTGCTCAATGCTCTCAAAATTAATCTTCAAATTTTGAGCTTGGTAAGTTTCATTAATTTTTAAATTTGTAATAACTTCAGATGAAAAAATATTATTAAATAAAATACTAAGTATTAAAATGCTAAAACTAAAATGAGCAGTAATTTGCGACAGGTTTCTATATTTTCTGTGAAAAAAATCTCTAAGAGTTATAAAAAATAAATAAAAAGCTGCTGTAATTAGAATAGTATTGTAAAGAAAATTAATATCTAAATTTCTAATTATCAATACTGATAAAATTAAAGAAATTACAAAAAATGAAATTAAATAAATTTTGTCTTCAATATCTGATTTAATCCACTTTAATTTAGGTCCTATTGCCATCGCTAACATAAATGGGATTAAAAATGGTAGGATCAATTTGTTAAAAAATGGTGGACCTACAGATATTTTTTGAGATGAAATAACCTCTAAAAATATTGGATAAATTGTTCCAATTAAAACAACAGATAAAAAATACATCATAAACCAATTATTAACTAGAATTGATGTTTCCTTACTTAATAAGTAGAAAGTTTTGGAATTGTTGTTTTCACTTTTATGAAAAATTAAAAATATAAAAAAAGATAAGAATATCAAAATAAATAAAAATATTAGAATATACAAACCTCTCTCTGGATCATTAGCAAATGTATGGACAGAATTTAAAATACCTGATCGAACTAAAAAAGTACCACACATACTTAGGGTAAAAGTTGCAATTGATAACACAACAACCCACGAGGTAAGAATTAGCTTTTTTTCTAAAACTAATACACAATGTAATAGTGTTGTTAATGCAAACCATGGCATTAACGATACATTTTCAACTGGATCCCAAAACCAAAAACCTCCCCATCCTAACTCGTAGTAAGCCCAAATGGATCCAAGTAAAATTCCTAAAGTTAAAAAAATCCAAGAAACTAAAACCCATTTTTTGATATGTGATGCCCATATTTTTGTAATATTATTGGAGCAAACTGCTGCTAGTGCTGAGGAAAAAATTATGGAAGTTCCAACATAGCCTAAATATAAAATCGGCGGGTGAATTGCTAATGCAGGATCTTGCAATATAGGATTTAAACCTAATCCCTCTTTTGGAACTGGAAAAACATGATTAAAAGGATTGGAGGTTTGTATTAGAAAAATAAAAAAACCAACTATTATTATCTGCTGGAATAATAAAGTTAAAATTTTATATTGTTTTGGTTGATTTTTTGACCTCAGTAAAAAGACAAATATAAATAATGTTAAAACTAACAACCATAATAATAGACTACCCTCATGATTGCCCCAGGTCCCAGAGATTTTATAAAACAGCGGCTTAGTTGTGTGGGAATGATTAAAAACTGTCTCATTACTAAAATCTGAGTTAACAAAAGATAAAATTAAGCCTGAGAAGCTTATTATTACAAATAAAAGTTGTAAGAATACTAAGGATATTACTTTAGTATCTAACTTCTGAGTATCATTAAAATTTTTAATTGAAAAAAATATAACTAAAATTGAAACACTGACACCAAAGATTAAAGAATAATATCCAATTAAACTCGACAATTTATTTCTCCTCTAAAGCAGCCTTTACTTCAGGAGGCATATAATTTTCATCATGTTTAGCTAAGATTTTCGTTGCTGAAAAAAAATTCTCATCTTTTAAAAATCCCTCTGCAACAACACCTTTACCTTCTTCAAAAAGATTGGGTATTAATCCTGAGTAAACAACATTAATTTCACTTTTAAAGTCTGTAATAACAAAACTTAATTCTTTATTTACAATAGAAATTGAGTCAGTTTTTACCATTCCTCCAATTCTAATCTTTTTCTGCTGCATTTCAGATAAAGTTTTTATTTCAGATGGAGATTTAAAATATACAACATTTTCCTCTAATGATTTTAGAATAAGGAATGTCGTTAAACTTAATGTAACAGCGATTAAGAATATAAAAAAAAATCTTAGTTTAACTTTACGACCATACATGGTTTAAAAGTTAAATAGTTGAAGTGTTGGATAGAATCTCTCTATTAATTCTTTGTAGTCTAGCAGAGGCAGCTCTTTCAGAGTTTAGGTTTCCAAATTTAACAATAAACTTATTTTTTTCTCTTTCATATTGATTTTTAATTACCAGATACAATGACATAAAACTTAAAAAAGTAAAAGCAAATGAACCCCAAACATAAATTCCGTATCCGTCCATGTAAAAAATTTCATTTATCATAATCTGTCTAAACCCTTATTTTTAATTTTTATCAGTTCTGTATTATATTTCATTAAAAAAATTAGCAATGAGAATAGGGCAAATGCCGCAGTCATAATTATTAAAGGAACGAGCATCGAAGAATGAATGGTAGATTTTGATAATATATTAATTGATGCTGGCTGATGAAGTGTGTTCCACCAGTCTACAGAATATTTAATTATAGGAACATTTATTATTCCTAAAATTGTAATAATTGAGGTTACCTTAAAAACTTGTTCTTTATCTTCATAAATTCTCCAAGCAATTAAATACATCAAATAAAATAATGCCAATATTAACATAGATGTAATTCTGGCATCCCACGCCCACCATGTTCCCCACGTGGGCTTTCCCCAAATAGAACCTGTTACAAGAGCAATTACATTAAAAACAAATCCTGACGGAGCCAAACTCTTTGAAATTAAAAAGAAATTTTTAATTTTAAATATATAGCCAACGATTGAAAGAATAGTAATAGTAGAAAAAATACCTAGTGAGATCCATGCCGCGGGAACATGAACATACATTATTCTTACAGAGTGACTTTGTTTATAATCTTCTGGTGAGAGAATTAGAGCCTCAGTTAAACCTATAGAAACTACCAAAATAAATAATAATAAAACGTATTTTGGTGCTTTAGAAGTTATAGAAAAAATTCTATTAGGTTCTAGTAATTGAAACATAAAATTTTATTTTTAAAATAAATATTAGGGTTATTTAGTACGAAATAATTATCTGATCAAGAATGTAGAGGGAGATAATAACGAAGGGTAAAATTTAACACTCTTGATCAGAATTAATTAAACTTAGCAATGACCTGTGACAAAGATTTGAGCTAAATGTGTTTAAAAAATGAATTTACTTAATTTGACGGCTTAAAATAGCTTGAACCTTTTTTACCAGAGAAAATTTCCTCAATTAATGGATGTTTGATTGGCTCATCAGAGTCATCGGTCAATAAATTCTGCTCTGACACATAGGCTTCATAAGTTATTTCATCATTTTCAGCTAACAGATGATAGAATGGTTGATCTTTTCGTGGTCTAACATTCTTAGGTATAGATTGATACCATTCCTCTGAATTATTAAACTCAAAATCTACATCATAAATCACACCTCTAAACTCAAAGTGTTTGTGTTTTACAATATCGCCTATTGAAAATTTAGCTTTTTGAATTGCCATTAAGATTAGTATGGGTATTTAAAAATAAAAATCAATAAGAAAAATTTATAGTTTTTGTGAAAATATTATTTATGTTAATATTCTTCCAGTGAATAAATCTTTTTTAAAGTTTCTTACTGATTTTGGACCTTTAGTAATTTTTTTTTACTACTATTACGATAGTGGAAAAGATTTAAGAGTAGCCATTCCACCATTTATAATTGCGACAATTATAGCATTAGCGATTGTTTGGTTTTTAGAAAAAAAAATACCCAAAGTTCCTTTGTTGAGTGGAATATTAATTACTTTTTTTGGTGGCCTTACAATTTATTTTGATAACCCAGTTTTTATTTACATCAAGCCAACAATCATTAATATTTTATTTGGTCTGGCTTTAATATTTGGAAGGTATTTTACAAATGAACCTGTGTTAAAAAAATTAATGGGAAAATCAATACCACTTACAAACGAAGGTTGGGAATTGTTAAGTAAAAGATGGATATACTTTTTCTTTGGACTTGCTATTTTAAATGAATTAGTTTGGAGAACACAATCTGAGGAATTTTGGGTCAACTTTAAAGTTTGGGGTTTACTTCCAATAACTTTCATTTTTACAGCCTTTCAAATCGGTTTAATAAATAAATATAAAACTCATGAAGAATAATTTAAGACTGGTTGTTAATAATCTTGATAAAAAAAAATTTAATGAAAATCATTTTTTTGAAAAAAATGAGCTTAAAATAATATTAGATTTATATGCAAAAATGGTTTCAGAGGGTTCTTGGAAAGATTACGGTCTTAATATTTCAAGCAAACAGGTAGGATTTAGTGTTTTTAAAAATGCAGCTGAAAATGCTATTTATAAAATTTGCAAAAACTTTAAGCCAAAAAATAAAAATTTAAAATATTTAATTACGGATACCAATGGTAAAATACTAAAGAATTCCTCAGAACTTAATTTGTTGTTAAAAAATACTAATTGGAAAAAGCTTTAAAATAAAATTATCTTCTTTGACCGAAAAGTCTTAAAAGCATAATAAATAGGTTAATGAAATCTAAATAAAGAGTCAGAGCACCCATTACCGCTTTTTTACCCATTAACTCGCCAGTATCACTAGCAGAGTACATGTTTTTTATTTTTTGAGTATCATAAGCAGTTAGGCCGACAAAAATTAAAACTCCTAAAATTGAAATCACGAAATACATCATTGAAGATTTTAGAAAAATATTAACTAATGATGCAATAATAATTCCTATTAGTCCCATCATCAAAAATGATCCGAACTTAGTTAAATCTCTCTTTGTTGTATAACCATAAATGCTCATAGCACCAAAAGTAGCGGAACAAATAAAAAATACTCTTGTTACACTTAAACCTGTGTAAACTAATAAAATTGAAGATAGTGATAAACCCATTAAAGCAGCAAAAATCCAAAAAGTTGTCTGAGCTTTTGATGCACTCATTTTGTTGATCCCAAAACTCATATAAAATACGACACCCAAAGGAGCTAACATAACTATCCACTTAAGTCCTGATAAATAAACGGCATTTCCAACTTCAGTTAAAGCCACGATAGAACCACTTGCATCAGTAACAACTGACATCTTAAATGTTATCAACGCTATAATTCCTGTAAGTAATATTCCAGTCGCCATGTAGTTATAAACTTTTAACATGTAGGCCCTTAAGCCCTCATCAGTAACCGCAGTGGTTTCACGTGCTGCTGCTCTTGCTCTTGCTAGAATACCTTTTTTGTCTGTTGCCATAATTTCTATAGATATATAGTCTTTTACTAAATATTCAAGATACCTTAAAAGATTAATAAAAAATTATACTTTAAAAATCACTATGAATTATAAAAAATTAGGCAATACGGATCTTGATGTGAGTACAATTTGTCTCGGTACTATGACCTGGGGCGAACAAAATACTCAAGAAGAGGGATTTCAGCAAATGGATTATGCTTTAGATCATGGTGTAAACTTTTGGGACACTGCAGAAATCTATTCAATACCGATGAGAGAAGAAACATATGGAGAAACAGAGAGAATAATCGGTAACTGGTTTCAAAAAACTAAAAAAAGAGACAAGGTTGTTATAGCAACAAAAGTTTGTGGCAATACTTCAAACAAATATATCAGGGGTGGTGGTTATAATTTTGGGAAAAAAAAAATTTCTGAAGCTTTAGAAGAAAGTCTCAAAAGATTAAAAACAGACTATATCGACCTCTATCAACTTCATTGGCCAGAGAGAAATACAAATTTTTTTGGAAAACATGGTTATGAACACGACGAAAACGATAATGATTGGACACCGTTTGAAGAAATTCTTGAAAGTTTAAAAAAATTTATTGAACAAGGTAAAATTAGATACATTGGTCTATCTAATGAAACTGCATGGGGTTTGTCAAAATTTCTTGAGATATCAAAATTAAAAGATTTACCAAAAATGATGTCGGTGCAAAATCCATACAATTTACTTAATAGAACTTATGAAGTTGGACTTGCGGAAATTTCTGTTAGGGAGAAAAGTGGTTTGTTAGCCTACTCGCCTTTAGCATTCGGATACTTAACAGGAAAATATAGAAATAATAATTTACCAGAAAAATCTAGAATGAAACTATTTAAAGATTTCACAAGATATAAAAATGAAAATGGTCAAAAAGCTATCGAAGAGTATTATAAGTTATCGCAAAAATTCAATATTGATTTTACTCAAATGTCATTGAAGTTTTGTGAAATTCAGCCATTTATGACAAGTGTGATAATAGGTGCAACGACAATCGAACAGTTGAAAACAAACATAGAAAGTGTAAATGTAAGTTTAACAAGCGAAATTTTAAATGAGATTAATAAAATTCAAAAAATGTTCCCAAACCCATGTCCATGATTAAAAAGATTTTATTCATATTTATACTTTTTACTTTTTTATTCACATCGAAATCTTTTGGGGAAGATCTAAAAAAAATTGGTAAATATAAAGACTGGGAAACAATGGTTTTAGCGGAAGCATCCGGTAAAGTATGTTTTGCTCAGTCTTCTCCAATTCTGCAATCTCCTAAAACAAATAAAAGAGATGCTAGATTATTTGTAACATTTAGACCTGGTGAAAAAATTGCGAATGAGATCAGTACTACTGCTGGTTATGAATTTAATAAAAACAATACTGTATTAGCAACCTCTGGAAATAACAAATTTAAATTTGATATTAAGCAACAAGGTTTTGCATGGATGACTAGTAATAAAAAAGAAAAGATTATGGTCAAGATTATGAAAAAAGGTTCAAGAATAATGGTAACTGGATACAATGAAAAAGGCTCTCAAACAATCGACCATTATTCATTATTGGGATTCACTAAAGCATATAACACTGCAAAAAAAGCTTGTAGTTAGTTAATGAAATCAAAAAAAAGAATTGTATTAGCTTACTCAGGCGGTTTGGACACATCCATTATTCTTAAATGGCTTCAAGAAAATTATGATGCAGAAGTAATTTGTTACACCGCAGATATCGGACAAGAAATAAATAGAAAAAAGATTATTTACAATGCAAGAAAATTTGGTGTTACAAAAATAATTATAAATGATTTAAAAGATATTTTTGTAAAGGACTATGTATTTCCAATGATCCGTGGTCATGCAGTTTATGAGGGTGTTTATCTATTAGGAACTTCAATCGCCAGACCTCTGATAGCAAAGGATCAAATAAAGGTTGCAAAAAAATTCAAAGCATATGCAGTATCTCATGGGGCTACTGGAAAGGGAAACGACCAAATAAGATTTGAGCTTGGTTATCATTATTTTGGTCCCAAAATAAAAATTATTGCACCATGGAGAATATGGAATTTAAAATCTCGATCAGATTTAATTAGTTACGCGAAGAAACGCAATATTCCTATCCCAAAAGACAAAAAAGGTGCATCTCCTTTTTCAGTAGATGATAATTTATTTCATACATCTACTGAAGGTAAGTTGCTAGAAAATCCAAAAAATTCTGCACCAGAATTTATTTTTCAAAGAACTGTTTCTCCAGAAAAAGCTCCTAACAAAGCTACTCATGTAACAATTAATTTTAAAAATGGTGACCCCATTGGTCTTAATGGAAAAAAATTTGGACCAGCAAAATTATTATTTAAACTTAATCAATTGGCAGGAAAAAATGGAATAGGGAGAGTTGATCTTGTTGAAAATAGATTTTTAGGCATCAAGTCTAGAGGAGTTTATGAAACTCCAGGTGGTACATTGTTAATTCGTGCACATAGAGCGATTGAGTCAGTTACACTTGATAAAGAAACAATGCACAAAAAAGATGCAATAATGTCAAGGTACGCAGAATTGATCTATAATGGATATTGGTTTTCAAAAGAAAGGTTTAAACTTCAAAAAATTGTTGATTTGAAAAAAAACAAAATAAATGGATCTGTTAAACTTAAACTTTATAAAGGCAATGTTACAATTCAATCAAGAATGACAAAAAGCAATGCTTACTCAATGAAAAAAGTTTCGTTTGAGGAAAATAAATCATTTATTAAATCTAATGTTGAGAAATTTATAAATTTTCACAAAAAAAAGTTAAGAAACTAGCTAATTATTCGGTGACAAATTGGGGATTGTTTATTTTTGAAAAAAACTTAATTTAAATTTATGGAATCGTTTAAAAATTGGATGAAAGATACAGCAAACATTTTGTTTGATGATAGCAAAAATGATCTTAGATCATTACCTAAAACAGTAAGATTGCAAATTTTATTGGTGTTAAGTTTTATCTGGACTACTGTTTTTAGTTTGTACGTATTCTCATATACAACTTTTGTATTTGGGTGGACTGGACTTTTTTTAGCCCACATTGGATTAATATTTGCGGTATATTTGACATTTAAACATTTTCATAGAGCTGAGGAAAATTCTGCCAGCGTTTTTAAAACAAAAAATTTTGACCCCTTTAAGATAATGGTGCTCGTTTTTGTAATTGTTTTTATATTCGTGTTTTCAAAAGGAATCGAAGTGTTGACAAGTCCAAATCCATATTCTTATTCAATTCCGTATGATGGTTCCTCAAAATCAGTATTTGAAAAATGGTTACCATTTAGTAAAGATAAATAATGGAAAAGATAGCTAAAAACCTTCAACTTCTTCTAATGTGTATCATTCTAGTAAGCACTGTAATTGCAGTTGGAATAGAGATTTATAAAATGTTTGAAAATCGATCGGTTACCTTAGCTGATTTGCTGCTAATGTTTCTTTACTTAGAAGTGCTAGCGATGGTAAGAGTTTTTTGGAACCAGCAATCTATAAGTATTACATTACCACTACTAATAGCTATTACAGCATTAGCACGATTTATTATTTTACAAGGAAAAGAAATGGATCCAAGTGCATTAGTATATGAAGCGGTAGCAATAGTTTTAATTGCAGGTGCTATTGTAATCTTGAGATTAAGACATAGCGATAAATTAGGTCTAAAGAAAAAAAAATCGAAATAATTAAAAATGAATTTTGAAGCTTCAAGGGCTAAGGCCTTAGATAAACTAAATAATTTTGTGGAAAACAATCTCTCAGAATATTCAAAACTTAGAAACTTTGATTATGGACCTGATAACAGGTCTAATATTTCTTGTTTATCTCCATATATTACTCACGGTATTATTAATGAAAAAGAAGTTATCAAAAAATCTCTTGATAAATTTTCATTTGCAAAAAATGAAAAATTTATTCAAGAAGTATTGTGGCGTACATATTGGAAAGGTTGGTTAGAATTAAGACCCAGTGTTTGGACAGATTTTTTAATTGAATTAAAAAAGATTAAAGGGGATTTTCAAAACAATCAAAATTATAAAAACGCGATTGATGGAAAAACAAATGTTGAGTGCTTTAACTATTGGGTCAACGAACTCAAAGAAAATAATTATTTGCATAATCATACTAGAATGTGGTTTGCCAGTATTTGGATTTTTACACTAAATTTGCCATGGCAATTGGGTGCGGAATTTTTTATGCAACATCTTTATGATGGAGACGCTGCATCAAACACTCTTGGATGGAGATGGGTTGCAGGTGTTCAAACACAGGGAAAACATTATTTAGCAAGTGAGTGGAATATCAAAAAATTTACAAATAATAGATTTAGCAATATTAAATTAAATGAAAACGCTCCACCCAAGATTTCTGAAAAAAAATACTCAATTTTAAAACAGAATTTTACTAATCCTGAAAATATTGATCAAAATAATTTGATAATATTCGAGAATAACCTCTGTTTTGAAACAAGTGATTTTCAAAATAATAAATTTAAAAAATTTTATATAATTTCGAATAAAAATGAAAATAGATGCATCAAACTAAGTGAAAAAGTTCTAAAATTTAAGTCATCACTTATTCAAGACCAGGAACAAAGATTTAAAAATCAATCTATTGATTGTGAAGTTATAGATATTAGCGAAATTAAAAAGATAGAAAAAGCAGTGGGGTTGTATCCAACTATTGGAGAAAATTTAGATTATTTGAATTCAAATACTTTTAAAATCAATTTCCTTTATAGAGAACTTGATCAAAACTCTTGGCAATATTGTAATAAAGGTTTCTTTAACTTTAAAAATTATATTCCAAAAATTATTTCAACACTTAACTAAAACCATCTAAACATTCCAATAATCCCGGCTGTAGCATAAAAGAATTGTAAAAATAATATTCCTCTATGACCGCCTCGATAAGCCCAAATTCCAATTAAAATTGCAGATATTAGTAGTAAACAAAAACCAAAAAACTCTATACCAATATTCATAGCTACAAATAATGAGTACAATATTGCAGTGATAACACCTGCCCACTCAAAAATTTTATTATTCATATTTATTTATCTCGCGAGTTTTATAAAAATATCACCCATTCCAGCATCTAAGTTTTCTAAAGGTGTATTATTTCTCAACTCACAATATCTACCCGTCACTTGATGACTTTTAACAAAGTCTACCTCATCTTTCGCACAATTTTTTCCATTGTGCAATAAACCTATTACTATTCGATCGTTAAGACTATACACTTCTGATTTGTTGATTTTTTCACCATTACAAAAATAATCTTTATTTACTCTATTGGGAAAATCTTTTTTAGAACAAGGATTTTTTATTGTTAAAACATAGAATTCTTTAAAACCATCCTCAAATTTATGTTTCATCTTTTGAGCTTCAGAATACTTCATAAGATCACACGAACATGGAACACAACACCTATAATAGTTTCCACAAATTTTTTTATTCGTTTTACTTTCTTTAATAAATAAGAATTCTGAGTCACTATTTGGGTCAATTAAAGACCCAGAAACTGCGCAATATAATTTGTTAAATTCAACAAAGTCTTTGTAAATAATTTTTTTATCTATGATGTATTTAAAAAATTTTGGTCCCGCGGCATTTCTATTTTTATCAGGGAATATTCTAGACCAATCAGTAATAAGCTCTTTGTGATAATTTTTTTCTCCAGCAAACGACTTGAGTTGAAATGATATTAAAAATACAATTAAAGATATATTAAATATTTTTTTCATTTCTGTCTTACAATAATTGTTTGGTTAAGTTTCTTTATATCAATCATTTCTTTACTTCCATTTGTCCATCTAATTTCTACTTTAAAATTTTTTTCTTTTTTTCTAATTCCATAATGTGCCACAGGTTCCATTTGGCATAAGTAACCAGATCCTGCATCAATTGTTTTTGAATGTTTTCTTTGATTAGTTATTAAGGTAACAGTGGCCCCTCTTGCTGGCGCACCATACTTATTTAATGGTTTAATCCTTAAGTATTTACTTCCTTTATCAACTTTTGCTTTATACAAAGTTAATGTTTGTGCTTTACTTTCACCACGAGAAACTAATAATTCTAAAATTCCATCATTATCTATATCCGCGACTGCAGCACCAGTTCCATATCCATTAGCTTCGAGTCCTACCTGAAAATTTATCTGCTCAAATTTTCCATTATCTTTAATACGAAATAACTTATTTGGTTCTGCTATATTGTTCATGAAAACTTCATCAAAACCATCATTATCAAAATCTGCAGAAATAATTGTTCTTATTCTAGAGGGTTCATCAAAATCTTTATTTCCAATGTCTTTAAATTCATTATTTTCCAGGACCCAAGCTCTGTGATATCCAAGCCAATTACCACTTAAAATATCTAATCTACCACGGTAATATATGTCTGATAAAGCTGTACCCCGTCCATTTTGAATTGCATCATCTAATCTATAATCAAATGCAACATCATCAAAATTTCCATTATTATTTTTAAAAAGAAAATTTGCTCCTCTCTCATTAGCCGCAAAGATATCGGCTCTTTCTGTCAAAATATGCCCAGATACAACTGCTCTTCCACCAGTAATATTATCCAGATTTAAATTCTCAGCTTTATCTTTGATAACTTCATTTTCAATCTCATAAAACCTTGTTGGTCCTCCGTAGTTTGCAACATAAATTCCATATTCACCATCTCCCTTTCTATCTACACAAACAACAGATCTTCCTGCTGTTAAATTTAGATTTTCTTTATTTTTTTCTAATTCAAATAAATCAAAATAATTATTATCTTTTATATCCAATAATCTGTCTGAATATTTTTTAACTCCACTATATGTATCGGTATTTAAAAAGTAGATTTCTTCAAAGCCATCTTTATCAATATCACATGCAGCAACTCCAATGGTTTTTTTTGAAATATCTGAAAAAATTTTTTGTTGGTTTATATTCTTTAATTTTCCATCCTGATAAGATAACGCTAAATTTGGAAAACCAAAACCTGTAACTAAAAACTCATTATTTCCATCCATATTAAAATCTGTCACTGAAATACCATAGCTCAGTCTTTTCTCATTATTCTTAATAATTTTTGACAGATCCTCAAAAAATTCTGCACGAACATTATTTGTAAAAATTACTAATAAAAATAAAATTAAATATTTATAAAAATTTTTTATTTTTTTGATGAACATTTTTTTGAACAATACTTAACTTTTTCCCAATTAAGTCTCCATTTTTTTCTCCATTTAAATGGTCTTTGACATATTGGACAAACCTTAATCGGTAAATTTTCTTTTTTCACTAAATTGTATTTTCTTTAATGAATTTATCTGCTGCAGATAAAATTATTTTTTTTCTATCAGCTTTCATTTTGTCATATATTGCTACCATCATTGAAAGTCTTGGATTTTTTTTGAAGAAAAATCGATTTTTATTAATAAATCTCCAATAAAGACCATCCATTACATTGCACCAATCTCCTTTTTTAAAATCCATCATTTTTAGAAAATATTTTGAACCACTAATATAAGGTTTTGTCGAAAAGATACCTCCATCACTAAATAAACCCATTCCATAAACATTGGGGACCATTACCCAATCTGATGAGTCTACAAACATTTCCATAAACCATTTGTAAACAATGACTGGTTTAATCTCACAAAGATTCATAACATTTGATAAAATCATAAGTCTCTCAATATGATGAGACCAGCCATGTTCCAAAGCATTTTTAATAGCAAAATCTAGAGGAGGTAAACCTGTTGTTCCATCATACCATGATCTCTTCATCTTCTTATCATGTTTAAAAAAGTTTTTAGTTTCCATATCGTAATTATAATTTTGATAAACTCCTCTAATAAATTCTCGCCATCCAATTATTTGACGTACATAACCTTCGAGAGAATTAAATCTAATTTTTTTTTTTTTGTAAAATTCAAATACTTTTTCAATAATATAGTCAGGGGTAATAAGACCTAAATTTATATAAGGACTCAATGCACTATGAAAAAGTATATTGTCTCTATGATCTACCGCATCTTCATAATCACCAAATAATTCAAATTTTTCTTTGATAAAAAAATTAAATAACTTAACAACTTCCTTATGCTCGGTTGCAAACCAGAAATTTTTGGTACTTCCAGGATGATCCTTAAATAGCTTTTCAACAATAGGTTTTAGCTTTTTAGTATGAGAAGTTTCATTTATTTTTGGAAATTTTGGAATATTAACATTTTTCGGAAGTTTTTTTCTATTTTCATCATCAAAACTCCATTTTCCTCCAATAGGATTTCCATCTGATCCCATTAAAATTCCTGATTTTTTTCTAACTTCTTTATAAAAATTTGCCATAAATGGTTTTTTGGATTTAGATAAGTATTTTTTAAAATCCTCTCTTGAATTTAAAAACATTGGCGTCTGGATAATATTCCATTTTATTTTTTCTTTATTAACAAATTGATTTATTTTTTTCTCAAAAAATTTATCTTCGATTTCAAAGCTGGTAATCTCTTTAATTTTCTTAGAACTAATTATCTTTTTTAGTTTTTTAAAATAACTATCTTTAAATTCTTTATCTTCGATTTTGATATAATCTAATTTAAATTTATTTTTTTTAAGGCTTTCTGCATGTGAACGCATTGATGATAAAAATAGAAGAATTTTGTGCTTATGATGTTTTTCATAAGTACATAACTCGTAATCTTCAGCCATGAAAAAAAGGTGGTCTTTTTTGAAGCGGTCTAAGTATTTTGATGGAAATAATTGATTGCCCAGTATAAAAAATAACTTCATAATAAAATATAACTAATTAAATTTTTTATGTCAGAAAAATATCTTATTTTTGGTGCGACAGGTTCAATCGGGTCGAGCCTGGCTGAACAATTAGTAAATTCTGGGAATAGCGTCCATTTAGTGGGTAGAGATGAAAACCAGGTCAAAAATATTTCAGAGAGATTAGGTTGTCCTTTTACTATCGCAGATGTTTTAGAAGAGGGATTTATAGAAAAAGTTAAAAATGATATTCCAGATGTAAAAGGTGTTGCTTATTGTGTTGGTTCAATTGATTTAAAACCTGTGAGAATGGTAACTGAGCAAGATTTTGTAAAATGCATGAAATTAAATCTTTATTCTGCGGTTGAGGTTATTAAGGGTTATCAAGAGAGTTTGAAAAAAAATAAAGGCTCAATAGTTTTATTTTCAACTGTTGCTGCTCAAAGAGGATTTACCAATCACGCAATTATTGCATCAACAAAAGCAGCTGTTGAGGGTTTAACAGTCTCACTTGCAGCTGAATTTGCTCCAAACATTAGAGTGAATTGTATTGCGCCAAGCTTGACTAATTCAAAAATTGCTGAGCCCATGTTAAAGAATAAAGCCCTAGCGGATGGTATTGCAAAGGCCCATCCTTTAAAAAGATTGGGAGAGGGAAAAGACTCTGCCTCTTTAGCTAGATTTTTAATAACTGAAGATAGCTCTTGGATAACAGGTCAAATTATTGCAGTAGATGGTGGAAGATCTAAACTGTCATAAGGTGAAAAATCTTTTTTTTGTAATTATATTTTTTATATTTTTTTCAACTAATTTATTTGCTCAAAATTTAAAATTTAAAAAACTAGTTGTTCTTAACGACCCATGGGGTTCGTCTTTTTTAAATAATAAAGAACTAATTATTACTGAAAAAGGTGGAAAAATTAAGATCATAGATATACGCCAAAAAAAAGCTGTTGAAATTGATCATAACCTAAATTTTCTAGAACACGGACAGGGTGGTCTTTTAGATATCTTATATAAAGATAATTTTATTTATGTTTCATATTCTGAAAACAGAGGTAATGGGAAAACAAGTACCTCTATCGCTAAAGCTATTTTTGATAAAAAAAAATTAAATTTTAAAAATATTTTTCAAGCTGAACCTCCTATTGATTCTGGTTATCATTTTGGTTCAAGGTTAGCGATCAAAGATAATCACTTATTTGCCTCTGCTGGTGAAAGAGGTAAAGGCATGATTGCCCAAGACCCCTCAAAACATCCTGGGAGTATTATAAGAATTAAACTTGATGGAAGTATTCCAAATGACAATCCTAAATTTGTAGATAAGCCAGATTGGCTACCTGAAATTTATCAAATTGGTATCAGAAATCCTCAAGGTCTAACTTTATCATCATACGATGGTAAAATTTATATGAGTAACCATGGTGCTAAAGGTGGTGATTGGTTTGGTGAAGTAAAAAAAGGTGAAAATTATGGTTGGAAAATATTAGGCTGGGGAGGAAAAAATTATTCTGGCTTTCCTATTGGTCCAAAATGGAAACCTGGCTTTACAAAAGCAATCCAGTATTGGGTGCCTTCAATTGCAACAAGTGCAATTACAATTTATGAAGGAAACGAATTTAATGAATGGAATGGTCATGCTTTAATTACATCATTAAAAGATCAATCCTTAAGAAAACTAATCTTCAATGATTTGTCCAACATAAAAGAAGATGTAATTTTTAAAGATGAGATTGGACGAATTAGAGATATACAGGTTCATCCAAAAAATGGAAAAATTTACTTTTTGGCGAGTGATAACCTTTGGCTGATGGAGAAGGCTAAATAGATCTTAGTGATTATTGATTTCTTATAAGAGGATAAACCTTTGGATTTAAATATTTAATATTAGTTAATAATATTAACACCAACGTAATCAAACCAATGGATAAACCAAGATAAATCAAAACTTTAAGATCAAACTTCCAGAATAACTCAAATATATTTTCAATAATAAATTTTGAACCAACTACAGCAAACAAAACTGCAATCATTATTACAGATATAAAAATAATCATAAATTCAATCAGCGAAGAAAAAACAATCTCTTTTCTTGAAAAACCTAAAATTTTAAAAACCAAATTTTGGTATTCTCTTACCTTTCCTTGGACCATTATTGCACTTGAAATTACAATTAAACCAATAACGATAGTGACTGTTGAAATTACAATTACTGCTATGAAAACTTTATTTAGAACATTGGTTACTTTATTCAAATAATCAGCAATTTTAATCATTGATAAACTAGGGAAAATTTCAAGCATTTTTGTTTCATCAAATTTATTTAAATTATAGAACTTTGTGGTTGCTAAATATTCATGAGGAATATTTTTTGCAAAGTCAGGGTTAAAAAGCATTGCAAAATTTATATTTAGATCTCTATAATCAACTTGTCTAAAGTTGACTATTTCACCATCAATTTCTCTACCATAGATATTTAAAGAAAATATATCCCCTAATTTGATATTAAAATCTTTTGCAACCTTAGCGTCTAATGATATCTGAAGTTGATTTGGTTTAGACGAATCCCACCACTTACCATCAATAATTAGATTATCCTCAGGAACTTCTCTTGTCCAAGATGATCTCCGTTCACTGCCAATAACCCAATAACTATCATTTTCAGGTGTAATATATGTGTTTGGATTTATACCATTAATTTTCACTATTCCTGAAGAAACCATTGGCACAATTTCAATATTTGCACCAGGATCCATTGATAAAATTCTTTGTTCAAACTTTTCACGCTCTCCATTTTGAATGCCCACAAAAAAATAATCAGGAGCGATGTCAGGTATTGATTTTGCTATCTCTCTTTTAAAATTAGTTCCAACTAATGCCAAAGTCAAAAGTAATGTAACACCAAGACCTAAAGACATAATTGTAATTGGTGTAATACTTTTTGATTGTGTAATATTTTTAATAGATACTTTTAAAGGAGTGCTTGAATTAAATTTAAACTTTTTTAGAGAAAATATAATTAACTTTGAAAGTAGAAAAAAGATAATCAAACAAATAAAAAATGCCCCAAAATACCCAAGACTATAAACAAAATTTTCTGATCTATAAGTGAATATTAAAATCAAAATCGATAACATTATAATACTCATGCCAATTAATTTTTTTGAATAATAAAATTGTAAGTTTTGGAATACATTTCTAAATAGACTTGAAGCTTTGACTTGATCGATAGAACTAATTGTAGGGATCGAAAAAATTATCAAAACTAGTAAACCTATTAAAAATATCTTTAAAAAATTAAAAAAAGAAAAAAATAAATTTATCTTCAGTCCAAAGCTACTTGACAAATATTTGTCTGCTAATGGCACAATTAATAAACTACTTAAATATGCTGAAATAGTAATTATAAATAATAATATTACCAATTGAAGATAATAAAGTTTTTTAATATTACCCGAATAGAAACCTAAGGCCTTTCTTACTGCTATGGACAAGTTATTTTGATTTATAAAAGACAAAAGAGTATTAGCAATACCAATACCAGCAATAAGCATCGCACTTATTGAGACAAGGGATAAAAATTGTGAAAAGTTACCAATTACTCTTTTTAGTCCACTTGCTGCATTTTCTGGATATCTAATTTTTACTTTTTGGTCATCTTTAAAAATACTTTCGATTTTTTTTATGATTATTTCTGGATTATCATTGGTATTAAATTTTACTTTATATTCATAATTTAAAAAATTTCCTATTCCGTTGAGTTTTAAGATATCTAAAGTTTGTTTACCTGTTAAAACCCAATCACCAAAAGTCACAAATCCACTTACATCTGGAACAGATCTTACCTTACCAATAACAAGAAATTCTTGATCTTGAATTTTTACAATTTCATTTGTTTTTATATTTAAGGTTTTTGATAAACTCTCATTAATTAAAATTGTATAAGGTTCAGTTTGCATTCTTTCATAAGCATCAGCAGGTTCATAAGTTACTTCACCATATAAAGGATACTTTTGGTCAACTGTTTTTATTCTAGTAAATAAAGATTTATTTTTCTCTCGAGTTGTTGTCGAAAGCATTGTGCTGAATTCAACCATCTCTGATATAGTTGTAAACTCTTCAACTTTATTTAATAAATCTATATTTCCTTGATTTCTGTTATAATCAATCTCTAAGTCTCCACCTAAAAGCTCTTTAGCATTTTCTTTGAGTTCCTTTTTTAAACTATCCTCAATAGTAAATATTGCACTTAATATAAAAAGACTGATGAACAGAGTGATGATTATACTAGAGATTTTTTTATAGTTCCTTTTTAAATCTCTCAGAGCATATATTAAGATAAACTTGTATTGATAAAAATTATTTAATTTTTCCATCTTTAATTTTAATTTTTCTGTTTGCGCGGTTAGCAAGTTTTGGGTCGTGTGTTACCATAATTAATGAGGAACCCTCCTCTTTAACATACCTAAATAAAATTTTAGAAATCATATCGGAATTTTCTGTATCTAAATTTCCTGTAGGTTCATCAGCTAGAATTAGCTCTGGCTTCATAGCAATAGCTCTTGCAATAGCGACACGCTGTTGTTCTCCTCCAGATAACTGACTGGGTAAATTATTTAGTCGATGTTTTAAGCCAAATCTATCTAAAAGAGATTTTGCTTCTTTTTCAGGATTTTTAAATTTATTCAATTCAAGAATTAAGGTTACATTCTCTAGGGCTGTATAATTTGGGATTAGATAAAAAGACTGAAAAATTATACCTATATTTTTTTTTCTGATTTTTGATACTTCATCCTCACTTAATTTTGTAATTTCGTGGTCTTGAAAGTATATCTTGCCTGAAGTTGGACGCTCTAAACCACCAATTAACATTATTAAACTTGTTTTTCCTGAACCACTTTCACCTACTATTGAAATAGTTTCTTTTTTTTTTGTGGTCAAATTTATATCTTTTAAAACACTAATATTGTCTTTACCAGTTTGGTATTTAAGATTTATCTTTTTTAATTTAAGAAGAGTACTCATGAGTAAAAGTTTTATTATTAAAATAATTATTATCTGTCTACTAACCATTAATGCATATGCAATCGAAAAGATTGTATTATTTGGTGATAGTTTGATGGCTGGTTATGGTTTGTCTGATGACAATAGTTTACCAGTTGTTTTAGAAGAGAATTTAGAAGCAAAGGGTTATAATATTGAGATTATTGATGGCAGTGTTTCTGGTAGTACGTCATCAGGTGGATTAAATAGAGCTGATTGGACTTTAAGTGAGCCAGATATAGATCTAATAATTTTATGCTTAGGGGCTAATGACATGTTAAGAGGCATCCAGCCAAAAGAAACAAAAAGTAATTTAGAAAAAATTATAAAAATTGCTCAAGATAAAAAATATCGAAATTATCCTAGCTGGAATGATTGCTCCAACCTCGCATGGTTTTTCTTATAAAAAAAAATTTGACAAAATTTTTCCTGATCTAGCCAAAAAATTTAAAATAGTGTTTATTCCTTTTTTACTTGAGGGAGTGGCCATGAAGCCCGAGTTTAATCTAAGTGATGGTATACATCCAAATGAAAAAGGTACCATAATAATAAGTAGAACTTTAGAGGAGACAATTATAAAAACTTACAATAAAAAAAATTAGTTTTAGTGGAAAAAAAACCTTATCACCATTTACCAGACGGTACTTTTAGAAATCCTGAGGGTTCACCAAAACCAGATCCTAATGTTAAATGGTCCTTCAAAATTTTTAATAGAGAGAAAAAAAAGCTTGATATGACAGTTCCCAAAGAACATGTTATTGAAAAAGAGAAAGTTTTAAAAGACTTAAAAAAATTACAAGAAGACGATTACGTAGGATGGATTGGCCATGCAACATTTTTAATTAAGCTTGGTGAAACAACAATTATTACAGATCCAGTATTTTCAAAAAATGCTGGGCCGCTAATTTTTGGACCTAAGAGATTTACTGAACCAGCACTAAAATTAAACGAAATTCCGCAAACAGATATTTTTTTACTCACCCATAATCATTATGATCATCAAGATATGATGACGATCCGGCGATTTCCTTTCAAAAATTCTAAAGTTTTACTTCCATTAAAACTTGGTAAGTATTTCACCAGAAATGGTTATAGCAGTGTGAATGAAATGGACTGGTATGATAAAATTGAAATAAATAAAAATTTAAAAATTACTTTTTTACCTGCTGTGCATTGGTCAAAAAGAAGTCTCACAGATACTAATAAAACTTTATGGGGAAATTTTTTGATCGAATATAAAGATATAAAGTTATTATTTGGTTGTGATACTGGAGTAGGAAATATTTATAAAGATATAGGTAATAAGTATGGTCCAATTGATCTTACATTTATAAATATTGGTGCCTATAATTTTTATCCAATAATGCCTTATAAAGATAAGTCGGTTTATCACACAAATCCAGAAGAAGCTTTAGAGGTTGCAAAAAATTTAAAGAGTAAAAAAGTGATTGGAATGCATTGGGGCACGTTTGTTTTATCCTTAGAACCAATCATGGAGCCACCTGTAAGATTTAAAGCTGGAGCGGAAAAATATGGATTTAAAAAAGAAGATGCAATTATTTATAAAATAGGTGAATTTGAATCTTTAAAAAAATTACTTGATTATAATTAATTATCTAAAATCTTCTTTTTAGCTTTTTTAAATTCTTCTTCAGTTAAAACACCATCCTTAAGGAGTTGATTTAATTTATCCAATTCATCTGTTAACTTATCATTATTATCAGATAAGTTATCTCCATGGTCCTGATCTTCTAAGCTCTCATTGGATTTATTTTCTCTTTTGGCCTCAAAGCCTTTCATGATAGCTGTTCCGCCCAAGTAAAGGACAAATGCTAAAATTGGTATCGCTAATCCGAAAAAAATTATTTTTTCCACAATTTAATCCTCATCATCTTCTCTCCAATTTTTTTCATACATTAACCATGCAGCATAAATTACTGAAAATGTTCCAACTATCATACCATAATCAAATCCAGTTTGTTTATCATATAAATACCAGCCTAATTGTGTCGCGCCAATTGGTGGAACTGTCAGTATGAGCATAAGAAGTGCAATTCTATAGGGGTATCTAGGTTTTTTCATAACCTATCTTATCAAAAAAAATTTATGGAATTCAATATTATGCTTGCGATCTTTTGAAACAGTCAATCGTATTTTTTAGCAAGCAAGCGATTGTCATTGGACCAACTCCACCAGGAACAGGCGTGAGTGCTTTAGCATTTTTTGAAACTTCATCAAATGCAACATCACCAACGATACCTTTCTCAGTTTTATTAATTCCAACATCGATCACGATAGTATCTTTTTTAACCCAATCACCTTTAACTAACTCAGGAATACCAACAGCTGCAATAATAATATCAGCTTCTAAACACTCTGCTTTTAAATCTTTTGTTTTAGAGTGTGTTATAGTAACGGTGCAATTTTCTTTCAGTAAAAGTTGAGTCATTGGTTTACCATTTAAGTTAGACCGACCAACAACAACTGCTTTTTTACCATTTAAGTTAGGTTCTATCTTTTTAATTAACAAATAACATCCTAATGGTGTGCATGGAACGGAACTCTCATAACCTGATGAAAGATTTCCAACATTCATTGGATGAAATCCATCTACATCTTTTGATGGATCAATCGCTTCAATAATTTTTTGTTTATCAATATGTTTTGGTAATGGTAATTGAACTAAAATACCTGATACAGAATTATCTTTATTTAGTTCATCTATCTTCTCTAAAATGACTTTTTCTTCAACACTATCTGGATATTTAATCACATCGGATTTAAGTCCAACTTCGTTAGCAGATTTTTCTTTGTTTCTAACGTAAATCTGACTAGGAGTTAAGTCTCCAATCAAAATTACTGTTAACCCTGGAACTTTATTATACTTAATTTTAAGATCAGATACTTCTTTTTTAAGCTGTTCCCTTAATAGTGCTGCTTCTTTTTTTCCATCAATTAAAATCATAAATCCTAGAATATCATTGGTGCGATGTAGAGCTTCATACACATTTCTATAAACCAAATCAATAGCAGTAAAATAATTGGTGAAATGTCTAAGGCTCCCAAATTTGGTAAAAATCGTCTTATTCTTCTTAGAAATGGTTCTGTTAATCTGTAAGTAAAATCTAAAACTGCATAAACAAATCTATTTTGAGTATTCAATACATTAAAAGCAATTAACCAGCTGATGATAACATTGGCAATCACTACATACGAATAAAGTTTTAATAATTGTAAAACTAAATAAAAGATAGCAATCATTTTTTTTCAATATAAATCGAAGAGCTTGGAAATGCGAAAGAAGCCTTATTGTTTTCAACAATTTGTTTTATTGCGATTGCAAGTTTTTCTTTTACTGAAAGCCACTCGTTCCAACTATCCGATTTTGTGAAACAACGCACATACATGTCTATAGAACTATCTGAAAACTTATCGACCCTAACTGCAATTCCTATGTTAGTGTCAAAATCATCACTTTTTTTTATGTGATCTTCAATTTGATCTCTAATATTTTTTAATTGATCAACCGAAGTGTCATATTGGAGAGTAATAATCCAACTAATTAACCAGTTTGAAGTTTCACTCACATTTACTACAGCATTTTCTGCAAATTGAAAATTTGGAATTATTGCTAATGATTTATCGAACTTTCTGATTGTTGTTGATCGAAAACCAATTTTTTCAACAATACCCTCAATTATTCCATCAACAGAAATCCAATCACCGATTTTAAATCTTTTTTCAACTAATACCAAAATCCCAGAAATTAAATTTTTAAACAAATCTTGAGCACCCAATGCAACTGCTACTCCAAACAAACCTAAACCAGCAATAATAGGTCCAATCTTTATTCCCCATAATTCTAAGACTGCTGCAAGTCCTAAAATGAATATTAATATCTTTAAAGATTTAATAATCCATCCAATGAGTTCTCTAGTTAATAATTTATCAAGACCGCTTAAGATATATGAGACTGGTTCTATAATTTGATGAATAACCCAAAATATTAATATGGTTATTAGAGTTCTATTTATAGTATCGACAATTTCTCTACCTTCCATAGAAAATGTCATGTAATAACTTGCTATAAAAAAACCTAAAACAATTGGTAA
>CABYNA010000007.1:0-59099 GCA_902520215.1 uncultured Pelagibacteraceae bacterium | reverse complement strand
ACAAATTCTTGAACAAAGAAGACTGATTATTGAAAATGAAAAGCAAATTAAAAAAAATGAGGAAAAAAGAAAAAAAATTGAGGCTAAAAGAATATTAATTGAACAACAAAAAATTAAAGACGAGGAAGCTAGAAAGATTAGAGAGGATGCTAGAAAGATTAAGGAGGAAGAACTTAGATTAAGAATGTTAGAGAGACAAAGAGAAAGGGAAGAAAAAATAAAAGCAAAAGAGCAAGCTTTAAAAGAAAAAGAAATCAGGGCACAACAATTAAGAGAAGAAAAAGAGAGAGAAAGACAAGAGCAAATTAGACTTGATGAGATAGAAAGACAAAAAAGATTGGACGAGGAACAAAGAACGCGAGAAGCAGCTAAAAGATTAAAATATGAGGAGGAAAAACTTAAGGAGTCAGAAATTAGACTAAAAGAGATCGAAAATGAGAGACAGAAAGAGATAGAGAGACAAATTTTAAAGGAGCAAGCAGAACAAAGAGTTAAAGAAGAAGAATTAAGACTTAAAGAGGAAAAAATTAAAGCTGAGGAAGAGGAGAGATTTCTACGTCAAAAAGAAGAGCATGAAAGAACAGAAGAATTAAGAAAAGAGGCAGAAGAGCAAAAAAGAATTGAAGAGGAAAAAGAAAGAGAAATAAAACAGAAATTAGAGGAAGAACAAAGGACTCAAGAGGAAGAGAGAAGATTAAAAGAGTGGGAGGAAAAATTTGATTTAGAGCAAAAAAAGAAGGAAGAAGAATTAATTAAAAAATTTTATAGTGATAACTCATCAAATAAAAATGAGCCTGAGGAAAAGAATGATTAATTAAATTTTTTGGTCGTATTTTCCAATTTTACCTGTTTTTTGAAGTAAAGAGTCTATAAATCTAAATATTTTTAACTTTCTATCATCGGATGTAGGACTTTCTGTAACAATTACTAACGAAGGTTTATTAGATGAGGCTCTAATCAAACCCCATGAACCATCTTTAAATGAAAATCTGATACCATTTACTGTTAAAACTTCATCAATTTCCTGTTCATCTATTTTAATTTTTTCATTTTTCAGTTGTTCAATTTCTTTAACAATTTTATCAACTAATGCATATTTGTCCTCATCCTTACAATAAGGAGCCATAGTAGGTGTTTGAAATGTTTTTGGAATTTCATTAATTATTTCGTTCATTTTTTTGTTCTGATTATCTAATAAATGACAAACTTGGATCGCCGAATTGATACCATCATCATACCCATAACCCAAAGGTTGATTAAAAAAAAAGTGTCCACTTTTTTCAAATCCAGCCAAAGCGTTTTCATTGTTTACTTTTCTTTTGATATGTGAATGGCCTGTTTTCCAATAAATTGTTTTACATTTATTAGAATTCAATAACTTATCATTTGCATACAATCCTGTTGACTTTACATCCACTACAAAAACTGAATTTTTATATTTATTTGATAAACTTCTTGCAATTAATAATCCTATTTTATCTGAAAATATTTCATTCCCTACATTATCAATTACTCCTACTCTGTCACCATCACCATCAAATCCAAACCCGATATCAGCATTATTTTTTTTTACAGCATCCGAAATTGCATGTAGCATTTTTAAATCTTCTGGATTAGGATTATATTTGGGGAAGGTCCAGTCTAAATTACAATCAAGTTCTATTACATCACAACCAATTCCACGCAAAATATCGGGAGCAAAAATTCCTGCAGTTCCATTGCCACATGCTACTACTGCTTTAATTTTTTTTTTGATTTTATTATTATCTATTAAGCTTTGTTTATATATATCTTGAAAATTTTCTATTTTTTTTTCCTGACCTTGTCCGTTTACAAAGTTTTCACTTAATGTTATTTCTTTTAATTCTTTCATTTCCTCAGGTGCATGTGTTAATCCTTTCCTGATACCCATTTTAACACCTGTCCAACCATTGTCGTTATGACTTGCAGTTACCATTGCAATAGCATCAGAATTAAAATGGAATTGTGCAAAATAAACCATCGGAGACAAAGACAAACCTACGTCTTCAACATAGCAACCTGTTGAAACTAAACCTCTTTTAAGCGCTGCTTTTATATCTTCGCTGTATGATCGATAATCATGACCAACAATTACTTTTGGATTAGTTTTATTTGTTTGTTTTGTAATTTGTGTACCTAGTCCTTTGCCAAGATTCGTTATGCCTAGGAGATTTATGTCTTTTTCATACAACCATCGAGCGTCATACTCTCTAAAACCATAAGGGTCGATTTTTAAATTTACTGACATTATTGTTAATTACTTACATTTTTTTTAATTTTTTTATTGATTTTTTTTCTTTGTGTTCTATAAATGTTCTATTGATTTGTTGTTTATATAGTGTATTAACGCTAAACGCACACAACATATAGTTGTTTTCGTACTAATAACAAAATATAATACAAAAATATGAATAAAATTCTATCGCAGGCCCTAAAGAAAGCTGTCTCTGAATATAGCCCACAAGTTAAAGAAGTAGAAAAAAATAACAGACCGGACCTTTTTTCACTTAATAATGAAACTGAACTTTTTCAGAATGATAAAGGTATCATAATCAAAATAGATCGTTCTCGAGATGCAAACCTAACTGATTTTGGTAAGGCAACTTTGAAAGATAGATATCTTGGTCACAATGAGTCTTATCAAGACTTGTTTGCAAGAGTAGCAAGCACATATGCTGATGATAATTTACACGCTCAAAGAATTTACAATTACATTAGCAATCTTTGGTTCATGCCAGCAACTCCAGTTTTGTCGAATGGTGGAACCAAAAGAGGATTACCCATTTCTTGTTTTTTAAACGAAGCCACAGATAGTCTGGGTGGTATTCTAGATCTTTGGAGTGAAAATGTTTGGCTAGCTGCGAAGGGTGGAGGTATAGGAAGTTACTGGGGTAATTTAAGATCAATTGGTGAAAAGATTGGAAAGGTTGGAAAAACTTCTGGGATAATTCCATTTATTAAAGTTATGGACTCTTTAACTATGGCAATCAGTCAAGGATCTTTAAGAAGAGGTTCAGCTGCTTGTTATCTTCCTATTGATCATCCTGAAATAGAAGAGTTCATTGAAATGCGAAGACCAACTGGTGGTGATCCAAACAGAAAAGCTTTAAATTTACATCACGGAGTTTTAGTTTCAGATGCATTTATGCGTGCTGTTGAAACTGACGATCAGTGGGCACTTAAAAGTCCAGCTGATGGATCTATTCAACAAACTATATCTGCAAGAAATTTATGGATTAGATTGTTAACAGCTAGAATTGAAACTGGTGAGCCATACATTATTTATATTGATACAGTTAATAGACAAATTCCACAACATCATAAACTTGCAAACTTAACTGTAAAAACTTCTAATCTTTGTAGTGAAATAACTCTTCCTACAGGTATTGATAAAGATGGAAGAGATAGAACAGCTGTTTGTTGTTTATCATCTTTAAATCTAGAAACATATGATGAATGGAAAGATGATCCGAACATGATTAGTGATGTAATGAGATTTTTAGATAATGTCTTGTCAGACTTTATTAATAAGGCTCCAGACCAATTCAAAGATGCCAAATATTCTGCAGAGAGAGAAAGAAGTGTTGGTCTTGGAGTAATGGGCTTTCATTCCTTTTTACAAAAACATAGAATTCCACTTGAGTCTGTAATGGCTAAATCTTGGAATAAAAAAATATTCAAACAAATTGACGAACAAGTTAATAAAGCATCAAAAGAATTAGCTGAGGAGCGAGGTGCATGTCCGGATGCAGCTGAATACGGATTTAATGAAAGATTTTCTAATAAGACAGCAATTGCACCAACAGCTTCTATTTCCATTATTTGTGGAGGAGCTTCTCCTGGTGTTGAACCAATTGCAGCCAATAGTTATACGCATAAAACTTTATCTGGATCTTTTAATGTTAGAAATAGATATTTAGAAGAGATCTTAGAAAGTCACGGTAAAAATGATGACGAAACCTGGTCAACAATAACAACTAACCAAGGATCAGTATCTCACTTAGATTTTTTAACTGATTTAGAAAAAGATGTTTTTAAAACTGCTTTTGAGTTAAATCAAAAGTGGATTGTTGAACTGAGTGGAGATAGAACTCAATACATTTCCCAAGCACAATCGGTAAATTTATTTTTACCGGCCGATGTTCATAAAAAAGAATTACATAGAATTCATTTTGATGCATGGAAAAAAGGTCTTAAAAGCCTTTACTATTGTAGATCAAAATCAATTCAAAGAGCTGAAAATATCAACAACGCAAAATCAACTGATGTTACAGCCAATGTATATAAATCAAAAAATCAAAAAACTAACGATCAACCAGAATATGAGGAGTGTTTATCATGTCAGTAGCAGATAAAATTAAGACAGAAAATAAAGAAATAATTCAACCTAAAAAGATGGGTCTATTAGTTGAGAACCCTGTATACAAACCATTTAGATATCCTTGGTGTTATGATGCATGGTTAACTCAACAAAGAATACATTGGTTACCAGAAGAAGTCCCTCTGGGAGATGATGTAAGAGATTGGCAAAAAAACTTGTCTCAACCAGAAAAAAATCTCTTAACTCAAATTTTTAGATTCTTTACTCAAGCAGATGTTGAAGTAAATAATTGTTACTTAAGACATTACACAACAGTATTTAAGCCAACAGAAGTTTTAATGATGATGACTGCTTTTGCATCTATGGAAACAGTTCACGTAGCTGCTTACTCTCATTTATTAGATACAATCGGCATGCCTGAGTCTGAATATTCAGCTTTTATGAAATATAAAGAGATGAAAGATAAATATGATTACATGCAAGGATTTAATGTTAACTCAAAAGAAGATATCGCTAAAACTGTCGCTGTATTTAGTGCTTTCACAGAAGGACTTCAGTTATTTGCAAGTTTTGCAATTCTCTTAAATTTTCCTCGACATAATAAAATGAAAGGTATGGGCCAAATAGTAACTTGGTCGGTTAGAGACGAAACTCTTCATTGTAATTCTATGATAAGAATTTTTAAAGAGTTTATAAAAGAAAATCCAGAAATTTGGACACCAAAACTAAAGAAAGAACTTTATGAAGCTTGTAGAACGATAGTAGAGCATGAAGATTCTTTTATTGATTTAGCTTTTGAGATGGGTCCAATGGAAGGTTTAACTGCACAAGAGGTTAAAGACTACATTAGATTTATCGGAAATAGAAGATTAGTTCAATTAGGTCTTGAACAAATTTATGACGTAGAAAAAAATCCTCTAGGATGGCTTGATACCATGTTAAATGCTGTTGAGCATATGAACTTTTTTGAAGGTCGTGCAACAGAATATTCTAAAGCATCAACACAAGGTACTTGGGTAGAAGCATTCAGTTAATATCAAGTGCAAGAATTTGGTCTAGTAGTTATTGGAGCACATTCAGGACTTTTTTTAAAAGATTTAGTAAGTGAATACCAAGATCAAAATATACTTTTAGTTGAACCTGTTCCTTATAATTATGAAATATTAGATTCTGAATATAAAGATGATCCTAAAATTATAATTTGTAAAAATGCAATAATAGATAAATCTAAAAAAGATTTTTTTTATTACGTCAAAAAAGAGTCGATAACAAAACTTGGAAAGCATTGGGCGAGTCAAATAGGATCTTTTGACAAAAATCATATTCTAAATCATAAAAATAAAAGATTTGATATTAAAGAAGATGATATAGAAACTATTCAAATTGAATTTATTACTTTTGATGATTTAATTCAAAAATATTCAATCAAATCAATTGATAAACTTCAAATAGATGTAGAAGGTGCAGAATATAAAATTATGAATTCAATAAATTTTCAGAAAATAGAGATAAATAAAATACTTTTTGAATCAAAACATTTTGATGGTACTTTTATTGAGGGAAAAAAATTACAAGAGATAGAAGAAAAACTTAAGTCAAACGGCTACAAACTTCAGCAAATAGATAAAGAGAATATTTTGGCAACCAAATAAGTATTTATCTCTGATTTAATTGTAATACTTTTCTGTGTTTATTACCTTTATAGCTCGCTAGTGGTCTAATAAGTTTATTGGCAGCATGTTGCTCCATTATGTGCGCTGACCAACCTGTAATTCTTGAAATGACAAATATTGGTGTAAAAAAATCAGTATCAAATCCCATCAAATGGTAAGTGGGACCAGTTGGATAATCGACATTTGGATGAATATTCTTTCTTTCAATCATTACTTTTTCAACAATATCGTAAATTTTTTCAAATTTTTTATCCTTTTTAATTTTGGCAACTTTAGCAAAATATTTTCTCATGGTTGGAACCCTTGAGTCTCCTGATTTATAAACTCTATGCCCAAAACCCATCACTACCTCTTTTTTATCTAATGCATTATTTATCCACTTGAGTGCATTATTTGGAGATTTAATTTTATTCATCATGTGCATCACCTCTTCATTTGCACCACCATGAAGAGGGCCCTTTAAACTAGCTATTGCTCCAGTTATTGCTCCATGAATATCCGATAAGCTACTAGTAATGGTCCTTGCTGTGAATGTTGAAACATTAAAGCTATGTTCAGCATACAAAATTAAAGATACGTCAAATGCTTTTACAATTTCTTTTTGAGGAACTTTTCCAAAGCACATATAGAAAAAATTCTCTGCTATATTAAGATTTTTCTTAGGTTTAATAATATTTTTCCCTTTTCTTAATCTATAAAAAGCAGCTAATGCGGTTGGGGTTTTTGCCAAAATTCTTATAGCTTTTCTCATATTTGCTTCCTCTGAGGAGTCAGTGGTTTCTTTATCCTCAAGACCCATAATGCTTACTGCCGTTCTAGCAACATCCATTGGATGAGATTTTTTTGGCATTTTTTTAATGATGGAATAAAGATCTTTGGACAAGCCTCTATTATTTTTTTCCTCTTTTTCAAATTTTCTAAGTTGTATTGTATTCGGTAAATCTTTATTTAAAATTAGATAAGCCACCTCTTCAAATCTACAATACTCGCATAAATCTTGGGCTGCATAACCTCTATATGTAAGAGAGTTGATTTCAGGCATAACTTTAGAAACTTCAGTTTCATCAACAACTATTCCTAGTAAACCTTTTTTAATATCATCACTCATTATTCATGTCCCTTGGTACTAAAATTATAAATTTTCTCATCCAAACTATTGTACTTTTCATAATCAACAAGTTCATAAAGTCTTTTTCTGGTTTGCATTTTATCTATGATATTATTTTGATGTCCATTTGCATAAATGTCTCGTAATCCATCTTCAACATTTTTCATAGCTAGTCTTTGAGTGGTTACTGGATAAATTACAATATTGTATCCAAATTTTTCTAATTCTTTATAATTAAATAATTTTGATTTACCAAATTCAGTCATATTAGCTAGTAAGTAACAAGAGAGTTCTCTCCTTACTTTTTCAAAATCTTTTTCGTCATGTAAAGCCTCTGGGAAAATTATTTCTGCTCCAGCATCTACATAAGCTTTACATCTATCTATCATCTTATCTATTCCCTCAACACTTTTTGCATCAGATCTAGCTATAATTTTAAAATTTTCATCTTTTTTTGCTGATACACATTCTTTAATTTTTTTAACCATAGCTTCTGTTGATATCAATTCTTTATTGTCTAGGTGTCCACATCTTTTTCTCTCAATTTGATCCTCCAAATGAACAGCTGTAATTCCAAATTCCTCAAAAGTTTCAATCGTTTCTTTACAAGATTTAAATCCAGTATCAATATCAACAATTGTTGGAAGGTTGGTCACTCGTGAAATTAGGTAAGACCTTGTACTAACATCCTGCAATGTAGTCAAACCAATATCTGGAAAGCCAAGATCATTTGCCATTACTCCACCAGATACATAAACTGCATCGTAACCGATTTCTTCAATTAACTTTGCAGTTAAAGGATTATAGGCTCCAGGAACTCTTAGAATTTTGTTAGATTTTAATTTATTAACAAAATCCTCTCTTTTTTGTGTCGGCTCTTTTTCAATAAAATGCATTAAAAAATACCCTTTTTAAAATTTCTTTTCAATTTACTCTTTTTAACTTCAATATTTAATTTATCCAATTGACCTGGTTTTAATTTTTTTAAATTTTGTACTACTTTTAAAAATCTATCACTTTCTTTTTTATCTAAGACATTTTCCGTTAAAGTTAAGAATTTATTGATATAATTTTTTCTTTTAAAAGGTCGTAAACCATAAGGATGAGCATCTGCTACACCTTGCTGCTCAGTAATTTTTTTACCATTATTTAGAGTTATTACTACTTTTGCACCAAATGCTTTCTTTCGAGGATTAGGATCATGATATTTTTTAGTCCATTTTTTATCCTCATGAGTTTTTATTGATTTCCATATTTTAATTGTACTCTTTCTTTTAGCTCTTGCTTTTGTGTAAGATTTTACGTGATGCCAAGTACCATCCTCAAGTGCAACAGCAAATATATACATTATTGAGTGATCTAATGTTTCTCTGCTAGCATTAGGATCCATTTTTTGTGGATCGTTTGCACCTGTTCCAATTACATAATGAGTATGATGACTTGTAAAAATATCTATTTTTTTTATCTGGTTAAGATTTTGAACTTTCTTTTTAAGTTTTTTTGCTAAGTCAATTAAAGCTTGAGATTGATATTCTGCAGAATATTCTTTTGTATAAGTTTCAAGAATTGCTTTTTTTGTTTCACCTTTTTTTGGTAATGGAATTTTATATAAAGCCTTCTTACCATCAAGAATTCTTGCTATCACACTATCCTCACCTTCATAAATTGGACTTGGTGCTCCTTCACCACGCATAACTCTATCAACAGCCTCTATAGCAAGTTTTCCTGCATGTGCGGGAGCATAAGCTTTCCAACTTGAAATTTCTCCTTTTCTAGATTGTCTTGTAGAAATTGTTGTATGTAATGCCTGCTGGACAGCTTGATAAATAGTTTCAGTTTTTAACCTTAACATTGAACCAATTCCAGCTGCAACACTTGGACCAAGGTGAGCTATGTGATCTACTTTATGTTTATGTAAACATATTCCTTTCACTAAATTAACTTGAACCTCATAAGCAGTTATAATTCCTCTCAAAAGATCTAATCCGTTTTTTTTATTTTGTTGTGCAACACTAATTAGTGGAGGAATGTTATCACCTGGATGACTATAATCAGCAGCTAAAAAAGTATCATGGAAATCTAATTCTCTTACTGCAGTTCCATTTGACCAAGCTGCCCACTCACAATCAAATTTTAATTTACTATTGACACCAAATAATGTTGCACCATTTTTTCTTGAATGTTTTAGAGCCATCTCTCTAGACGAAACAACAGGCCTTCTGTTAAGAGATGCTATAGCCACCGATGCATTGTCTATTATTCTATTTATTGACATTTCAATCGCATCTTTATTTAGTTTAGAATTATCACTTGCAATTTCTGCAATTTTCCATGCAAGCTGATTTTTTTTTGGTAAATGAATCTTAGATGGGTAAACTTTAACTTTATGAACAATCAAAATAACTCCTAATTAACGAGATTGGTTTTAATAGTTAAAAAAAAATAATCAATATTAAAGATATTTTGATACAATCTTTTCGATACCAATAAAGTCTTTTACTAAGTGATTATGGTAAATTTCATTCGTTTTTTTTTCGGTATATCCATCTTCCATTAGGATAACTGGTATTCCAGCATTTTTCGCTGCATTCGCATCAGTTTCACTGTCTCCAATCATTAATGATTTTTTTATATCACCTTGTAATATTTCAATTACAGAAGTTAGATGTCTTGGATCAGGCTTACAATAATCAAAAGTATTATGTCCCGCAACATATTCAAAGAAATCATAAATCCCAATTTTTTTTAAAAGATCGACGGCAAGGTAATCAGTCTTATTTGTACAAACAGCCATAGAAATATTATTTTCTTTTGACCATATTAAAAAATCTTTGACCCCATTTATCAGGGTGCTTTCGTTAACAATGTTTTTACCATAGAAGTCAGTAAAATCTTTTATCATTTCTTTTTTAATCTTTTCATCTTGCACTTTTCCAAACTCTTTTTTAGCCTGACCCCAAATTGATCTACCAAGCATTGCTCCAGCACCCTGACCAACAAGATTTCTTATTTCCTCTGTTGACTTAGTAGGGTAACCAAATTTTTTCATCACATGATTATGTGCACGCATCAAATCCGGCGCTGTATCAACCAAAGTTCCATCTAAATCAAAAAGAATTGTAAAATTTTGTTGCATAATTAAAAGTTTTTTTAAGAAATATTATGTGAATTAAGAAACATGTTTACTTAATATAAAGGATTTTAAGGATGAAACAATTAAATTTACAAAAGCTTCAAAATACCCTTCGAAAAAAATTTTTAAAAGTTGGAGTAAAAATGATTGGTCCAGAAACAATTTTTTTTTCGAAAGACACCAAGATAGGTAAGAATGTGATCATCGAACCTTATGTAGTGATAGGTCAAAAAGTGAAAATTGGGAACAATGTAACAATAAAATCTTTTTCGCATCTGGAAAATTGTAAAATAGAAAATAAAGTTGATATTGGACCATATGCCAGAATAAGACCAGGCGTAGTTTTAAAAAGTGGTTCAAAAATTGGAAATTTTGTTGAAATCAAAAAAAGTACTTTAGGTATAAATTCAAAAGTAAACCATTTAACATATATAGGTGATAGTCAAATTGGAAAATCAGTAAATATTGGTGCTGGAACAATTACTTGTAATTATGATGGCGTAAAAAAAAGTAAAACTAAAATAAAAGACAATGTATTTATTGGTTCTAATTCATCATTAGTAGCACCAATTACAATTGAAGAGGATAGTGTGGTTGGGGCTGGTTCAGTTATAACAAAAAATGTGAAAAAAAAATCATTAGCATTAACGAGAAGTTTGCAGACCGAAATTAAAAATTATAAAAGAAAGTCTAAATAGTTATGTGTGGAATAATTGGAATAAATAGCAATAAACCCGTATCAGCAACTATAATTAATTCTCTAAAAAAATTAGAATATAGAGGTTATGACTCAGCTGGAATGGCGACCTTATATGATGGATTAATAAATGAAGTAAAATCTGAGGGAAGAGTAGAAAATTTGGAAAAAAATTCCTTAGTTCAAAGCATGGCGGGAACTATTGGTATTGGTCATGTTCGATGGGCAACACATGGGCTTCCTAATAGTATAAATGCTCATCCACATTCTTCTCAGAATGTTTCTGTTGTTCATAATGGAATTATTGAAAACTCAACAATATTAAAAAAGTTTTTAATTGGAAAAGGTCACAAATTTAAATCTCAAACTGATACAGAGGTAATAGTCCATTTAATTACTGAAAATCTTAAAACAGAAAACATTGTTAATTCAATTCAAAAAACTTTGAAGTCTTTACATGGAAGCTTTGCACTTGGTATAATTTTTAAAGATCAACCAGATTTAATTGTTGGCGCAAGAAGAGGTTCACCATTAGCTGTTGGTTATGGTCCTAATGAAAATTATCTGGGTTCAGATTCTTATGCACTTAAATCGATGACAAATAAGATTACGTATTTAAATGATGGTGAATTCTGTATTATCAAAAAAGATCATGTGGAATTTTTTAGTGAGGAAGGAACTAAAATAAATAAAAAAGTTTTAGAATTGTCCTCTACAGAGGAAAAATACGACAAAGGTGATTACAAACATTTTATGGCTAAAGAAATTGAAGAACAAGCAATTACAATTAGAAATGGAATTAATGAGTATATAGATATGTCAAATAAAGATATTAATATTTATAATTTTCCTTGGAAAAGTAATGAGATTACATCAATAACTTTAATTGGCTGTGGAACAGCATATCATTCATGTTTAATGGCAAAATATTGGTTTGAAGAAATAACATCATTAGATGTAAATATAGATATAGCATCAGAATTTAGATACAGAAAAAATAGATTTAAAAAAGACACGCTTTATGTATTTGTCTCACAATCTGGAGAAACAGCAGATACTTATGCTGCTTTAGATCTTTGCAAACAAAGTGGTGTTAAAACGTGTGCAGTTGTTAATGTAGTAGAAAGCTCAATCGCAAGAGACTCTGAATTTGTGTTACCGATACATTGTGGAACTGAAATAGGTGTAGCTTCAACCAAAGCTTTTCTTGGACAAATATTGATTTTATATATTTTAGCTTTAAAACTTGCTTTATTGAGAAAAGATATTGAAAAGACAGATTTTGACAAAAAAATTGATGATCTTAAAAATTTACCAAGACTTGTTGAGCAAACATTATTGATTGATAACAAAATACAAACAATCTCAAATACTTTTAATGAAGCTAAGGGTTCAATGTTTTTAGGACGTGGTTTTTCTTATCCAATTGCTCTTGAAGGAGCTTTAAAACTGAAAGAATTGTCATACATTCATGCCGAAGGTTATCCAGCAGGAGAAATGAAACATGGACCTCTTGCATTAATAGAGGAGGGTATGCCAGTTGTAGTTTTGGCTCCAAGAGACAATTATTATAAAAAAACCATCTCTAATATGCAGGAGGTAATTGCTAGAGGAGCTAAAGTTTTGTTGATCACAAATAAAAGTAAGGATGAAGTGATCTCAGAGAATATTTGGGAAAAAATCGAAGTTGAAACCACTAATGAGGATCTTTTGCCTTTTCTTTTGACCATTCCTTTACAAAAGTTAGCTTATTATTCAGCATTAAATAAAGGTTATGATATTGATAAACCTAGAAATTTAGCAAAGTCCGTAACCGTTGAATAATAGAAAAATTCTGATACAACAATCTTGAGTTGAAAATGAAAAATTGGAAAGTTAATAGTTGGCGAAAGTATCCAGTAAAACACATTCCGGAATATCCGGATAAAAAAGAATTGGATCAAGTTTTAAATAAAATTAAAACTTTTCCACCTTTGGTTTTTGCTGGAGAAACAAGACATTTGAAACAACAACTTGCTGAAGTTGTGGATGGAAAAGCCTTTTTATTACAAGGTGGAGATTGTGCAGAAAGTTTTGCTGAGTTTCATCCAGATAATATTCGAGACACGTTTAAAGTTATTCTTCAAATGTCATTAGTTTTAACTTATTCGGCATCATTACCGGTTGTAAAACTTGGAAGGATAGCGGGTCAGTTTTCAAAACCAAGAAGCGCTCCTACTGAAATACAGGGTGGTAAAGAATTACCAAGTTACTTGGGTGATAATATTAATGCTATTGATTTTACAGAAAAAGCAAGAAGACCAGATCCAAAAAGGATGTTTAAAGCTTATTCACAATCTGCTTCAACATTAAATATTTTACGAGCTTTTTCTAAAGGAGGTTTTGCAGATTTAAATAAAGTCCATCTATGGAACTTAGATTATATTAAGAAAAGTCCTCAAGCTAAAAAGTTTAAAGAATTAGAGGATAAAATTGCTGATGCTTTAGCTTTTATGGAAGCTTGTGGAATAACTTCAGATTTTAATAATAGATTATATACTGTAAATTTTTGGACTTCTCATGAAGCATTACATTTACCTTTTGAGGAAAGCATGACCAGAATTGACTCTACTACTGGAGAATACCACGATACCTCAGCTCACTTTGTTTGGATTGGGGATAGAACAAGACAGATTGATGGTGGGCATGTAGAATTTTGTAAAGGTATAGAAAACCCAATTGGAATTAAATGTGGACCGACCTCTAAGCCAGACGAAATTGCAAAAATTTGTGAATTGATTAATCCAAATAACGAAAAGGGTAAAATTACATTAATATCCAGATTTGGTCACAAAAATGTTGAGAAGTTTTTACCTAAATTAATTAGAGGCATTAAAAAAGAGGGATTAAATGTAGTTTGGTCATGTGATCCAATGCATGGAAATACGATTAAATCTACGACGGGTTTTAAAACAAGACCTTTTAATGATGTTGTTAGTGAAGTTAAAAATGTATTTGCTGTTCATCAGTCTGAAGGTTCTTACGCTGGTGGTTTACATGTTGAAATGACTGGACAAGATGTGACAGAGTGCACAGGAGGTGCTAGAAAAATATCTGATGCTGACTTATCTAGTAGATATCACACTCATTGTGATCCTCGTTTAAATTCAGATCAAGCAGTTGAATTAGCATTTTTAATTTCTGATGAGATTAAAAAGAATAGCAGCTATTCAAAAAATGCTATTCAAGCGGCATCTTAGACTGTTGTTTTCGAATTAATATAGATTAAATAATTAGACAATGAATCCTGCAGAAAAAGTAAAATATATATCAAATTGGATCAAAAGCTATGTTGATCAAATGCCAAATAAAGCTAAATCTTTAGTGATTGGCATCTCAGGAGGTATTGATTCCTCTGTCTCAAGTACTTTAAGTGCGATGACAGGTTTAAAAACAATTGTTTTAACTATGCCAATAAAACAAAAAGAAAATCAGCATGATCTAAGCTTAAAACACCAAGAGTGGTTAACAAAAAAATTTAAAAATGTTGAAGCCCATACAATAAGTTTAGATAAATTATTTGAAACATTTTCATCTACATTAAATAAATTTGATAATGAACATGGTTATGCCAATTCTAGAGCAAGGTTAAGAATGACAACTCTTTATCAAGTTGCTGCTGCCAATAAAGGTATTGTTGTTGGAACAGGAAATAAAGTTGAGGATTTTGGTGTTGGTTTTTATACAAAATATGGTGATGGAGGTGTTGATATTTCTCCAATAGCAGATTGTAACAAAACAGAAGTATGGGAATTAGGTAAAGAACTTGGAATATTAAAAGAAATAATTGATGCTCCACCAACTGATGGCTTGTGGGATGATGGTAGAACAGATGAGGGTCAATTAGGATTTAATTATAGTGAGTTAGAAGACGCAATGAGCAACCCAAACTCACCACACAGAGACCAATACGAAAAAATTAGAAGTCAAAACTTGCATAAAATGGAGCCTATTCCAGTTTGCAAGATTCCTAGTTAATCAATTAGATTAACAAATCACCAAATAAGGTATATTTCTTAATCATCGATGATGGATATTTTTTTAACAAATAATTTAACAAATAAAAAAGAGCAGTTCATTCCAAAAAATAAGAAAAAAATAGGAATGTATGTTTGTGGACCTACTGTATATGATGATCCACATATTGGTAATGCAAGACCATTAGTTGTATTTGATATCTTATTTAAATTACTTAAAAATAATTTTTCAAAAGTAACTTACGTTAGGAATATAACTGATATTGATGACAAAATTATCAAATCGTCTCAAGAACAAAAAATTTCCACAAAAGAACTCACCGAAAAAGTAACCTCAAGTTTTCTAAAAGATTGTGAATTTTTAAATTGCGAAAATCCAACTCATCAACCTAAAGCTACAGAACATATAGACCTAATGATAGAGATGATTACTGAACTTATTGAAAAAGGTTTTGCTTATGAAAACCAAAAACATGTCTATTTTGAGGTAAAAAAATTTTCTGATTATGGAAAATTATCAAATAAAAATTTAGATGAGTTGATTGCTGGATCAAGAGTAGAAATTAGTGAAAATAAAAAAAATTCTGAAGATTTTGTTTTATGGAAACCTTCAATAAATGATGAACCTTTCTGGGACTCACCTTGGGGTAAAGGTAGACCTGGTTGGCACTTAGAATGTTCTGCAATGTCCAAAAAATTTTTGGGTAATGAATTTGATATTCACGGGGGTGGTATAGATTTAATTTTTCCACATCACGAAAATGAAATTGCTCAATCTAGATGTGCAAATGAAACAAAAGTTTTTGCTACTTACTGGGTCCATAATGCCTTTATTACAATGTCTAATGAGAAAATGGCCAAGTCTCAAGGCAATATTCTTAAGATAAAAGATTTTAGAAATAAGATTAGTGGTCAAGTAATTAGATTAGCTTTGATGAGTACACATTACAAACAACCACTTGATTGGAATGATAAGTTATTACACGATTGTGAAAATACTTTAGATAAATGGTATAGGGTTTATTCATCTGATTTAAAATCTATTAAAGTTCCAGATGAAATTTTAAAGCCATTGTATGAAGATTTGAACACACCTGGTTATATTGCAAATCTTCATAATCTATTCGAAAAAGCCTCAAAAGGTGAAGGCATAGATTTATTCATATCAGCATGCAGGTTTATTGGCCTGATGAATGAAAGTACTGATCAATGGAATGACTTTAAAAAAAATAAAGCATCTATTAATGCATCTGAAATTGAGGACATGCTTAAATTAAGAGAGAAAGCTAGAGAAAATAAGAATTATAAAGAAGCAGATAGAATTAGAGATGAACTTTTAGACAAAGGTGTTTTAATAGAAGACAAAGATGGTAAAACACTTTGGAAATTTAAATGAGCAAAGAAAGATTATACATATTTGATACAACTCTTAGAGATGGAGCTCAAACTCAAGGTGTTGATTTTTCCTTAGAGGATAAGGAAAAAATTGCTTCAGCTTTAGATAATTTAGGTGTTGATTATATTGAGGCAGGATGGCCTGGTGCTAATCCAACAGATACTGAATTTTTTCAAAAGAAACATAATCTTAAAAACTCAAAGTTAACATCTTTTGGCATGACAAAGAGATCAGGAAGAAGTGCAGAAAATGATACTGGTTTATCAGCACTCATGAATTCAAACACCTCTGCTGTTTGTTTAGTAGGAAAGTCATGGGATTTTCATGTTGATGTAGCTTTAGGAATAACAAATGAAGAAAATTTAGAAAATATTTCTGAAAGTGCCAAACATTTTGTTAAAGCGAAAAAAGAATTCATGTTTGATGCAGAACATTTTTTTGATGGTTATAAAGCAAATTCAAAATACGCATTGTCTTGTATAAAAGCTGCATATGATCAAGGTGCAAGGTGGATTGTTTTATGTGATACAAATGGAGGAACGTTACCTCATGAAGTTTCACTTATTGTTAAAGAAGTCTCTAAAGTTGTTCCAGGTAAGAACCTTGGAATTCATGCTCACAATGATACTGGTAATGCAGTCGCAAATTCATTGGCAGCAGTACTATCTGGTGCTAGGCAAATTCAAGGAACAATTAATGGGTTAGGTGAAAGATGTGGTAATGCAAATTTAATGTCGTTAATCCCAACATTTTTTTTGAAAAAAGATTTTTCATCTCAATTTGAAATCAGTATTAAATCAGAAAACATTAAAAATTTGACTGAATGTTCAAGATTATTAGATGAAATTTTAAACAGAAAACCTAATCAGCATTTACCTTATGTTGGAGCTGCAGCATTTTCACATAAAGGAGGATTACATGTATCTGCTGTACAAAAAGATCCAAAAACTTATGAACATATCAATCCAGAAGAAGTTGGTAATACAAGAAATATTGTTGTTTCAGATCAATCTGGAAAATCAAATATTATATCTAGACTAAAAAGTATCAAAATTAATATTGAGGAAAGTGATCCAAAAATCAAAAAGCTACTAGATGAGGTTAAGGATAGAGAATTTATTGGTTATAGTTATGATGGAGCTGATGCCTCGTTTGAATTATTGGCTAGAAGAATTATTGGAGAAATACCAAGGTATATTTCAATTAATGAATATGACGTTTCTGTGAAAAAAAATAATTCTGGAGAAATAATTTCTTCTGCAAAAGCACAATTGGAAGTTGATGGAGAGAAAATTATGTGCGAGGGAGAAGGTAATGGACCAGTAAATGCATTAGATAATGCTATTAGACAAAACGTTGATAGACTCGCAAAATATTCAAAATATCTAAAAGATTTAAAACTTGTTGATTATAAAGTAAGAATTTTAAATACAGGGACAGAGGCAGTCACTAGAGTGTCTATTGAAAGCACAGACTCTAAAGGAAAGAATTGGTTTACTATTGGTGTGTCTACAAACATTATTGATGCATCGTTTAAAGCATTAATTGATAGCTTAGATTACAAACTATTTAAGGATAATGCTCCTGCTAGTAAATAAATGAGTAAAAGTAACATCTCATTTATTTTACACAAACCTCAATTATCAGAAAATATTGGTGCGTGTGCTAGAGCAATAAAGAACTTTAATTTTAAAAAATTGGTCTTAATCAATCCAAAACCTATTTTCCCAAATGATAAAATATTAGCTACTTCTGTTGGTGCAAAAGACATCATTAATCAAAGTAAAAAATACGATAATTTAGATAAAGCTTTAGGAAAGATTGACATTTTAATTGCTACTTCAGCAAGATTTAGAAATAAGAATATAAAACATATTAATCTAGAAGATTTGAAAAAAATTAATTTTAAGAAGAGAGTTGGGTTTTTATTTGGGTCAGAAGCATCTGGTTTATCAAATAATGAGGTGAGTTATGCAAATTATACTTTACAAATACCAACTAATCCTGATTTTAAGTCTTTAAATTTATCTCATAGTTTGATCATAATAGCTCAATATGTAGCTAATCTTATTAAATTAAAAAATATTCCGTTTAAAAAATCAAAAAAGGTTAAATCAGCAAGTAAAAAAGAAATTCAATCAATGTTAAGTCTTTGCATTAAAAATTTAGATGAAATAAATTTTTTTAGACCTAAAGAGAAGAGACCAAAAATGCTAGAAAACCTAAGAAACATTTTTTATAAAATGGACTTATCTGATAAAGAAACACGTATATTATCCGGTGTATTTGCAAGTTTGGGTAAAAAACGTTGATTGACAAAATAATGAGTAAGTTTATAAAGCCCTCTATTAAATGACAAAAAGATTAAACTCTAAACATAAAGTTGACAGAAGATTAAAGGTAAATCTTTGGGGAAGACCAAAAAGTCCGTTTAATACTAGAGCCTATGGTCCAGGACAACATGGGCAAACGAAAACTTCAAAACCCTCTGATTACGGAATTCAGTTACAAGCTAAACAAAAATTAAAAGCTTATTACGGGAATATTAATGAGAGACAATTTAGAAATATTTATAAAAAAGCTAGTATGCTTAAAGGTGATACAAGTGAAAACTTAATTGGATTATTGGAAAGAAGATTAGATTCAGTAATATATAGAGCAAAGTTTGCAACTACAATTTTTTCTGCAAGACAATTAATCAACCATGGACATGTAAAAGTTAATGGAAAAAAAGTAAATATTTCCAGTTATTCTGTTAGAGAAGAAGACACTATAGAAATTAGAGATAAGTCAAAACAACTTGCGATAATCGATATTGCTTTAGCCAGCAAAGAAAGAGAAGCTCCAGAATATATTCAAATGGATGAAAAAAATAAAAAATTTAAGTTTGTTAGAATTCCAAAATTTGAGGAAGTACCATATCCAGTTGTTATGGAGCCAAATTTAGTAATTGAATATTACTCCAGATAATAATTATTTTTTATAGTTAATACCTTTATCATCAAATACTTTTTTTAATTCTCCACTTTCATACATTTCTTTGATGATATCACATCCACCTATAAATTCTTTTTTAATATAAAGTTGAGGGATAGTTGGCCAATCACTAAATACTTTAATTCCATCCCTCAAAGATTGATCTTCTAATACATTTACACCTTTAAAATTTATTTCTAACATTTTAAGTATATTTGAGACAGCCATCGAAAATCCACATTGTGGTTGATCTGGTGTCCCTTTCATAAAAAGGCACACATCATTAGTATCAATGTGATTTTGAATTAAACTTTTTATTTGATCATCCATTATTGTTCCTTTGTTTTAATTGCTAAAGCGTGTAGTTCATTTCCCATCTTACCTTTTAATGAATTATAAACCATTTTATGTTGTTCAATTTTACTTTTACCTGCAAATTGAGAAGAGGTTATAGTCGCTGAGTAATGATTACCATCTCCAGCTAGATCTTGAATATCTATTACAGCATCTGGCATTGCTTCTTTAATATATTTTTCGATTTCTTTTAAATCCATTGCCATTTTTAACTCATGTACTTTGTTAACCAATTTGTATAATAAGACTTTAATTCGTCAATTGTAAGTTTTGTCTTTTCATTAATAATCATATCGTTTTTTGTAATAATACCAAATTCTTCATGATGCACAGAGTTTTTGTCTAAAATTTTTGTTACCTCTTTTAAATTTCCTTTATTTATTTCTATTAAATACCTACCTTGATCTTCTGCAAAAAAATACTCAATTTCATTAATAAAATTCTTTGACTTATTAATCTTAATTCCCTTATTACCTTTAATGCACATTTTACTTATCGCAACCAATAGACCTCCTAAAGATATGTCATGAGCACTTTTCACATATCCTTTATCAATTAAATTTAATATTGATTCTCCATTATTTTTTTCATTAAAAAGATTTACCTCTGGTGGAGGTCCATTTTTTTCATCTAAAATGGTCCTGGCAAATAAACTTTGGTCAATATGACCTTCAGTTTTACCAATGATTAAAACTAAATTATCAACTTCTTTTAGATCCATCGAAATCATCTTTTTATAATCTTTAATGAGACCCACTCCACCAATTGAAGGAGTTGGTTTGATCCCAACTTCTTTGGTTTGGTTGTAAAAAGATACATTGCCAGACACCACTGGAAAATTTAAATATTTGCTAGCTTCACCTATACCCTGAACACATTCAACAAACTCACCCATGTTCTCTTCTTTTTCAGGGCTTCCAAAATTTAAACAATTGGTGATAGCAATTGGCTTTGCCCCAACTGAAATTAAATTTCTCCAACTTTCAGCGACAACCTGTTTACCTCCTGTTAATGGGTGAGCCCAACAATATACGGCTGAGGAGTCCACTGATGCTGCTACAGCTTTGTTTGTTCCATGCACTCTTACCACACCAGAGTCTCCACCTGGTTTTTGAATAGTGTCACCCATGACTGTATGATCATATTGTTGCCAAATCCATTCTTTACTACAGATATTTTGATTAGATAAAATCTTCTTAAGTACATCTTTTATTTTAAATTTATTGAGAACTTCATTTTTAATTTTATTTTTTTTTGGTAACTTCGATTTTTTCCATTTACGATCATACATTGGAGAATTCTCAACAAGAATATTAACAGGTATTTTTGCTACTTGCTCTTGATTAAAAAATAATTCGATATTTTTTGAGTTTGTTGTTTTTCCAATTACTGCAAAATCCAAATTCCATTTATCAAATATTTTTTTCGCAATTTCTTCTTTGCCATTTTCTAAAACAATTAACATTCTTTCTTGGCTTTCAGACAACATAATTTCATATGGAGTCATTTTAGCCTCTCTGCAAGGAACCTTGTTTAAATCAATTTCAATACCCAAATTCCCCTTTGATGCCATTTCTATACTCGAAGAGGTGAGCCCAGCTGCTCCCATATCTTGAATTGCAATAATTGAGTCACCAGCCATCAATTCTAAACATGCCTCTAATAAAAGTTTTTCTGTAAAAGGATCACCAACCTGTACAGTTGGTTTCTTTTCCTCAATTTTTTCATCAAAACTAGCCGAAGCCATACTTGCACCATGAATTCCATCTCTGCCGGTCTTAGAACCCACATAAATTACAGGTTTATTCAAGCCTGCAGCTTTAGAGTAAAAAATTTTATTTTTTTTAACCAGACCAAGTGTCATTGCGTTTACTAAAATATTTCCATTGTAAGAGCTATCAAATGAAGTTTGTCCAGCTATGGTTGGTACACCCATGCAATTTCCATAGCCGCCAATACCGTGCACAACTCCTCGTAAAAGATTTTTTGTTTTCTTATGTTGAGGAGATCCAAAATGTATTGAATTTAAATTTGCTATTGGTCTTGCTCCCATCGTAAATACATCTCTCATAATTCCACCAACACCCGTTGCAGCCCCCTGATATGGTTCTATAAATGAAGGATGATTATGGCTTTCAATTTTAAAAACGATTGCGTCACCATCTTCGATATCAATAACACCTGCATTTTCTCCTGGACCTTGAATCACTTTTTTTCCTTTGGTTGGTAGTTTTTTAAGGTGAAGTCTTGATGACTTATATGAACAATGTTCATTCCACATTGCAGAAAAAATCCCAAGTTCAGTAATATTTGGAGTTCTCTTAAGTAATTGACAAATTTTTTTATACTCATCAGACTTAAGACCATGATCTATAGCAATTTGTTCATTAACTTCCATTATTTAATATTATTAATAAGGTTTTTGAAAAAAATTGAGCCATCTTCCCCAGATAAACTTTGGTCTATCATTCTTTCAGGATGAGGCATCATTCCTAAGACATTTTTTTCTTTATTGAAAATGCCTGCAATATTTTTTATTGAGCCATTAGGATTATATTGATCTTCTATCTTGCCTTCTTTATTACAATAATAAATTGCTATTTGATTATTATCCTTAATTTCTTTTAATTGATCTTTGGTACAAAAATAATTTCCTTCATTATGTGCAATATGAAATTCTAGAACATCTTTATTAAGATTTTTAAAATATGTATTTTCTTTATTTTCCAATTTTACAAAGACATTTTTACATATAAACTCCAAGTACTTATTTCTTAACAAAACTCCTGGCACTAAACCTGTTTCAACTAGTATTTGAAATCCATTACAAATTCCCATTACTAATCCTCCAGATTTTGCAAAATTTATCACTGACTGCATAATCTTAGACTTTGATGCCATACTCCCGCATCGCAAGTAATCCCCATACGAAAAACCACCTGGAAGCACAACTAAATCACTTTTAGGGAGTTCAATATCATCATGCCAAACCATCTTGTTGTTAAACCCAAATTTCTTGAGCGCAACATCCATGTCTCTATCACAATTTGAGCCAGGAAAAGTTATTACAGATGACTTCATTAATTATTGTGTTTCAATAATTTTAAAGTTTTCGATTACAAGATTAGCTAAAAGTTTTTTACACATGTCCTCCACAATAGCTTTTGCTTTGCTTGGATCATTTTCATTAACATCAATTTCAAAATATTTACCTTGTCTTACTTCACTTATATTTTCAAAACCCATTCCATCCAATGTTTGATGGATGACTTTACCCTGTGGATCTAAAACATCTTTTTTTAATGTTATTATTGCGGAAACTTTCATTTACTCTTTTTTTTTATTGAAGAGAGTTTTGTTACGTTAACAGCGGATACATTTGATTGTTCATGAAGAATACCAAGTCGTTTTGCAACCTCTGTATAAGCTGGTATTAAATCTCCCAAATCTTTTCTAAATCTGTCCTTATCAAGTTTTTTATCAGTAATTGTATCCCACAATCTACAAGTATCGGGGCTGATCTCATCTGCTAAAATAATATGATTTTTCCCACTTTCATGTGTGAAGCCAAACTCTACTTTAAAATCAACTAATTTTATTCCAACTCCTCGAAATAAACCTAATAAAAAATCATTCAGTCGTTTTAAATTTTCATCAATCAAATCAAGTTGAATTGAGTTAAGCCAATTAAATGCCAGAATGTGTTCTCTACTTATGTTTGGATCACCCAACTTATCATCTTTGAGGCAATACTCTATTAATGGATAGTCAAGTACAGTTCCATCTTCAATACCTAATCTTTTTGTTAAAGATCCAGTTGCAATATTTCTTACAATGAACTCAATAGGAATAATATCCACAAGTTTCACAAGTTGTTCTCTCATGTTTAATCTTTTTACTAAATGATTTTTAATTCCAATTTGATTTAGGTTTGAGAGTATATGTTCTGAAATTCTATTATTAAGTACACCTTTACCCTCAATAGTGCTTTTTTTTTGATTATTAAATGCCGTTGCATCATCTTTAAAATATTGAATAACAAGATTTTTGTCAGAAGTTGCATAAATAATTTTAGCTTTTCCTTCGTATAGTTTTTTTCCTTTTTTCATTATTTAATTACTCTTCTAAAAATAAAATTGACGTTTTTCATGTGTTTTGAATAGCTAAATATTGATTTTAATTTCTTCATTGAAATTTTGCTCATTATATATCTGTCAGATCGCACTACATCAAATAAATTTAAATTTTCAGCAAAACATTTTTTTGAGAAATTTTGAACCATTCGATATGATTTTTCTCTAGTTAATCCGGTCTTTGTAAGTTCAAGCATTAACTCTTGTGAAAAAATTAAACCTTTCGTTATGTTTAAATTCTCCAACATTTTTTTTGGATAAACAATCATATTATCTAAAATATTCGTTAATCTTACTAAAGCAAAATCAATAGTTATATTAGCATCTGGTCCAATATTTCTCTCTACACTTGAATGTGAAATATCTCTTTCGTGCCATAAGGCTATATTTTCAAGTGCAGGAATTACTGTACTTCGAACCATTCTTGAAAGGCCCGTCAAATTTTCACTTAAAATAGGATTTTTTTTATGTGGCATAGCAGATGAACCTTTTTGTTTTTTTGAAAAAAATTCTTGTAGTTCGTACACCTCACTTCTTTGCAAATGTCTAATTTCTATAGCCACTCTCTCAATTGAACCAGCAATAATTCCAAGAACTGAGAAATAAAAAGCATGTCTATCTCTTGGAATAACTTGAGTTGAAATTGGTTCAACTTTTAAGCCAAGTTTTTTAGCAACATGCTTTTCCACATTTGGATTTATATTGGCGAAAGTTCCAACAGCGCCTGAAATAGCACATGTTGAGACCTCATCTATTGCATCAACTAATCTTTTTCTATTTCTTTTAAATTCCGCGTAAAAAGAAGCAAGTTTTAACCCAAAGGTAATGGGTTCAGCATGTATGCCATGGCTTCTTCCCATGCATGGTGTAAATTTATATTTATTAGCTTGTCTTTTTAATACTTTTAAAATTTGGTCAATGTCTTTGAGAATTATTTTTCCTGATTGAACTAATTGAATATTGAAACTTGTATCCAAAACATCTGATGAGGTCATTCCTTGATGAAGGTATCTCGCTTTAATTCCAGCTTTCTCTGTAACAGAAGTTAAAAAAGCTATGACATCATGTTTAACTTGTAACTCAATTTGATGAATTCTTTTAACGTTAATTCTCGCTTTTTTTCTAACAATTGAAGAAACCCCTTTAGGAATTTGATTTAATTTTTCCATAGCTTGTGCTGCAGCTATCTCTACATCTAACCAAATTTTATATTTATTTTCCTCTGACCAAATATCAGCAAGTTCTTTTCTCGAGTATCTTTTAATCATTAATTATAAATATGGAGGCTTTGAATAACCTTTAGCAGATTCTGTAAAAATTTCATAACCATTTTCTGTAATTCCAACTGTATGTTCAAATTGTGCAGACAAAGATTTATCTTTTGTAACTGCTGTCCAACCATCATTAAGCATTTTTGTAGCAAATTTACCTGCATTAATCATAGGTTCAATCGTAAATGTCATTCCTGGTTTTAGTTCCATTCCTGTATTTTTAGTTCCATAATGTAAAATATTAGGTGACTCATGAAAAGTTGTGCCTATACCATGTCCACAAAAATCTCTGACTACTGAAAAACCTTTTTCTTCTACATATGTTTGAATTTCATGACCAATATCTCCAAGTTTTTTTCCAGGTTTTAAAATTTTTATGGCCCTCATCATTGACTCGTGAGTCGCATTTATAAGATTATTTAATTTTACAGAAGTTTTACCTATACAAAACATTCTACTTGTATCTCCGTAGTGGTTATCAATGATCGCTGTGACATCCACATTTACTGCATCACCTTCTTCTAAAATTCTTTCTTCGGATGGAATTCCATGACAGACAACATGGTTTAATGATGTACATAATGATTTGGTAAAGCCTCTGTAATAAAGTGGGGCAGAGTAACCCCCGTTATCTCTAATAAATTCGTAACCAAGTTTATCAATTTGTGCAGTTGAAATACCTTCTTTTATATTTTCAGTAAGCATATCTAAGGTTTGAGCTGCAAGTTTTCCTGCGACTCTCATTTTTTCAAATTTTTCTGAATAACTATTCATTTATAATCTTTAGCTTTTTTTCTATTCTTATTTCTTTTGAACTTAGACTGCATCTATAAGCAAGAAAATTTACACCAGCTTTTTTCGCAATAAGATAGTTTTTATAATATTCTTCATCAATATCTTTCGCAATTTTAAAATTTTCCATGTTTTGTATCTGAACTAAAAAGATCAAATAAGATTTATATCCTTTTTTTATGGCATCAATAAGGGTGAGAAGATGTTTTGAACCTCTTGTAGTAATTGCATCAGGAAATTCGGCAGTTTTTTTCTCTCTAAAAAGAGTTACATTTTTAACCTCAATAAAGCTTTTTTGCTTTTTTTTTTCTATCAAAAAATCAAACCTAGTTTCTTTGTTGAAAAAAACTTCTGACTTTATGCTATCATTGTTTTTTAATTCATTTATTAAATTAGCATTTAGTCCATGTTCAACAATTTTGTTTGCCATGTGAGTATTTACACCAACTAAATTATTCCTGGCCATAATCAATTCTAAACCATATTTAAGTTTTCTTTTTGGATTATCATTTTTGAGTAAGAAGACTTCATTTCCTTCATCAAGCAGACCTTCCATTGAGCCTGTATTTGGACAATGGGCTGTAACAACTTCTTTATTTATTTTTACATCTACAAAAAAACGTTTATATCTTTTGATTAATTTGCCTTTTATTAAAGACTTGGTAAATTCCATATTCAAATTATAAATAATATGACAAAAAATACAAAAGTTAATGCTGCTATATTAATTATTGGAAATGAAATTCTCTCAGGACGAACTCAAGATACAAATACAAGCACTTTAGCTGTTTGGCTGAATTCACTTGGGGTTCAGGTAAATGAAGTAAGAGTAATACCAGATATAAAAAAAACTATAATTGAAAATTTAAATATCTTAAGAAAAAATAATGATTATGTTTTTACAACTGGTGGTATTGGTCCAACACATGATGATATTACCGCTGAGTCTGTTTCAGAAGCTTTTGGATTAAAATATGAAATTCATCCCGAAGCTTTTAAAATATTAGAAAGTTATTATAAACCAGGAGAATTTAATGAAGGCAGACAAAAAATGGTCTGGATGCCACAGAATGCAAAATTAATTTTAAATCCAACGAGTGGGGCACCAGGATTTAGTGTTGAGAATGTGTTTTGTTTACCAGGTGTCCCATCGATATTAAAATCAATGTTAGGTAGTTTGAAACAAAAAATTGTGGGTGGTGATCCAATACTGAGCCATACAATAAGCTTGAGAACTGTAGAAAGTGAAATTGCAAATTCTTTATCAAAAGTTCAAGATCAGAATAAAGATGTTGAAATTGGAAGCTATCCTTTTTTCCATGCAGGAAAACTTGGAGTATCCATAGTTCTTCGATCTGAGCAACAATCAAAAATTGATGATTGTAGTGCTCAGATTTTAAATTTTATTAAAGAAAAAAAAATAGAAATAGTAGATCGATAAATGCTTTATTTTGCTTATGGGAGTAATCTTCATCATTTTCAAATGAAAAGAAGATGTAAGGATAGTATTTTTATAAAAAAGATAAATTTAAAAGATTTTAGACTAACCTTTAGAAGTAAATATAGAGCGGCAGATATAGAACCTAAAAAAAATTCAATTGTACCAGGAGGACTTTTTGAAATATCAAAAAGTGATGAAAAAAAACTTGATATTTATGAAGACTTTCCAATTTTATATAAAAAGTATTATTTTTTATATTATGGAAAAAAAGTTATGACATATACAATGACAAAAAAAACACCTTTTAGATTCCCCACCGAAAGATATTTAAATGTAGTAAAAAGAGGCTACAAAGATTGCAAACTTGACAAAAAATATTTATCTAAAGCATTAATTTTATAAGATTTAGTTATCAGACAACCAAACAGTTTCAAATGGTTTTAAAATTAAGAATTTTTTGTTTTCTATGTTCATTTTTGAGCCCAATAAATTTCTTATTTTTCCACTATTTTTATCAATTTTAGTCTTTTGAGGTTTTGAACTCAAATTTGTAATACATGTTACTATTTGTTTCTTGTCTTTACTTATTCTTTTAAAGCCATAAATTTTTGAACCAAAATTTAAATTTAATCGTTGAGCATTAGGGTGAAAGGCTTTTTGGTTTCTTCTAATATTTAACAAATTACAAAGTTTATTATAAAATATACTTTGTTTGGTGTTATTAACTTTTAATTTATTGGAAATATTCTTTAAATTCCATCTATACCTGTTTACATCCCTATTATTACCAGTGATAATAAATTTAGCTTCATCGTTAGAGGTACCAAACATAGAGTTAAAATAAATGGCTGGAATTCCCTCAAAAGCGATCATTATAGCATGAGCAGAGATATATCTTTCTAAATAAAATTCACCTTTTTGATCAAAATCAGATTTTTTTAAAGCATCAAAAACAGTAATATTTGCTTCATATACTTTTTTAACTTTATTATGAACTTTTCTGTAAGAAAATTTTGAACCATTTTTTTTGAGCCTCTTTAAAAAACTATTTAATGTTTTTTCATTTAGCAATCCTTCTGTGGGTCTAATTCCTATTCCATCATGTGAGGCAATAAAGTTTAAATAACAATTTTCATTTTTAGTATTTGGAAGATTTTTACTCCATTTATTTAAGAATGAACTATTTTCAAATAAAAAAGCATGGATTAATAATGGCGGTAAAGAAAAATTATAAATCCAATTTGCCTCGTCGTTATTACCAAAGTAACTCAAGTTTTCTTTTTCAGGTAAATTTGTCTCAGTAATAATAGTGGTTTGCACATTAAGTAGATCAGTTATATTTCTTAAAAGTTTAATTATTTCATGCGTTTGTTTTAAATTAATACATTTAGTTCCATTTTCTTTCCAAAGATATGCAATGGCATCTAATCTAAAAATAGTTACACCATTATTAATGAGATGTATCATTATTTTGATGAATTGAATTAATACAGAGGGGTTTCTAAAATTTAAATCAATTTGATCTGGGCTAAATGTACGCCAAAGATAATCAGATTTTTCAAAAATTTTTATTTTTTTAAGTAATTTATGATCTCTGGGTCTTACTACCTTAGAGGTGTTAAATTTAGTGTCTACTGTTAAAAAATAATCTTTTCCAGGCTCCTTTTTTTTTAGAAAATTCCTAAACCACAAACCTCTTGCTGATGAATGGTTAATTACCATATCAGCCATAACATCACTTGATTTTGAAACATTTTTAATATCTGACCAATTTCCGAGTTTATTCTCAACTTTATAATGATCTTTGACAGCAAAGCCACTATCACTGCTTGAGGGATAGAATGGTAAAAAATGAATAGTATTAAAATAATTTTTTAATTTTTTTTGAAAGAAGTTTTGAAATACTCTTATCGATTTCTTTTTCTCAGAATATACACTATCACCATAACAAATAACTAAAGTAGTTTTTTCAGTGATACTTTTTTTCTTTTTAGGATATTTTTTGTTAAATTGCTGAATGATTTGAATAATTTCATTCTGAAAATAATCAATATCTTTTTTTGATAAGAATATTTTATATATATTGTCTAATTTAGACCTTATAGTTCTCTGATCTTTTTGAGTTAACATTAATAATATTTTTTATTATCATCATTAACTACTTTTTCAAGTCTTCCAAGAAAATCTGGGATAGCGCTTTTTACTCTACTCCATGTGGGTATAAAAGGGGTATCCATTGGATTAAGAATAAAAGCCTCTCCAGCTTTCATTATGTTTATTGCAAATAATTCGACTGCTTTTTCCTCTGTATGAGAATCAAATTTTAGACCATTCATTACTGCATCATTTCTATATATATCAATTAAATCTAAAGCAGATCTATAATAAGTTGCTTTTAATGATCTAAACTTTTCCCTGCTAAAGGTATTACCTTGAGTTGCTAGCTTTTTGATAAATGTTTTAATGATATCAATAGACATTCTTGATAGTCCTTTTGTTTCATCATCAATTGATAGTAATTGGTGTTTATGATCATAAGTATCGGCTAAATCCACTTGGCATATATTTTGTGGAGAAAAACTTCTTTGCATTTCAGATAAAATTCCAACTTCTATTCCCCAGTCTGAGGAAATTCTTAATTCAGGTAAAACATTACGTCTAAATGAAAACTCACCCGCTAAAGGATATTTAAATGACTTCATAAAGTCTAAATAATCACTTTTTCCAATAGTTTTTTCTAACGCTGTCAGTAACGGAAAAACTAATAATCTGGCAACTCTTCCATTCATTTTTTCATTTGCTACCCTTGGATAATAACCTTTGCAAAATTCAAAGTTGAAAAGAGGATTTACTACTGGATAAAATAACTTTGCAAGCATTCTTCTATCATAAGTTTTAATATCACAATCATGTAAAGCAACTGATCGGGCACTATCTCTTGCGATACACATGCCTATACAATACCAAACATTCCTACCTTTACCGAGTTCACTTGGTGCAAGATTGTTTTTTTTTAATTCTTGATCTAATTTTTTTAAACCTGGACCGTCATTCCACAGAATTGAAAAAGATGATTTTAATTTCTTAAAAAATTTCCAAGCTTTTTTTGCTTGTGCTTCATTTGCCTTGTCTAATCCAATAATTATGTGATCTAAATATTTTGTTTTACTTATTTCCTCAACTATTTTTGGTAAAGCCGATCCCTCTAATTCAGAATAAAGACATGGTAAAATTAATTCCATTTTTCTTTGTTTTGAAAATTTTGAAAGTTCATTTTCAATGACTGTTGTAGACTTTGTTTTAAAGTCGTGCAAAGTTGAGACTACTCCGTTTTGAGAAAAATCACTCATGCCGGGTTTTTAATCTTAATAGTCTAGTTTAACTAGTGCCGTTTTAATCACATCAGCCCAGCCCTCAGGTGATGGCTTGTTAGAAACTATTAGATTATCTATGTTTATTTGATCCTGTGTAAATTGATCATTAAAGACTAAACATGGAATATCACAATTTCTCAACATATCTAAATCATTGAAATTATCTCCTACAGCTATGACCTTTATTTTACTTTCTACTTTTTTGTAGATCTTGAGAACTTGATTCATTGATTTAACTTTATCTGTATTATCACCTAAGTTTAAAACTCGACCTCCTTCTTGCATAGTTAATGAAGAAGATCTTAAAATTTTTAATAATTTATTTTTTTCTGTTTTGTCACCCTCAAATAAAAAGGGAATGGTATATTTCCGATTTAAAGCATTTTTCAAATGATTGTCACGAAGACCAAAAATATTAGTTTGTTCTTTTAAATTCATTTTAGAAATAAATTTACATTTAGCTTTAAGATTTTCAGGAACTTTAGAATTAAAAATTTCGATTAATTCCTGTTTATCTCTACTGAGAACTATTTTGTTTGGAAAATTACTATTAATTAAATTCAATCCATGAATTGAAGATCCATTTTCAGCTATAAACGGAAGGTCTGAATCAAGCTCCGTAATAAATTCTTCAACTTCTTTTTCAGTTTTACTTGTGTTAGGAATAATAATAATCCCTTTATCAATAAGACTTTTTATAAAATCTTTTATTTGATCAAATTTAAAATTATCTCTATGAAGCAATGAGCCATCTAAATCAGTAAATATGATTAATGAAAATTTTTTACTCAAAGAAATCTATCTTATCCTATTTTTATTTTTGTCAAAAAATAAAACCTTGTCTTTAGAAAATGATGTTTTAAGTGGCTGACTGTTTATATCTTCTGACGATTTAATAATAATTTGAGTATCTGATAATTTAGCATAGATAATTTTTTCGAAGCCTAAATTTTCAATAAGATCTACTTTAACGTCTAACTTAATTTCACAATCATCTTTTATGCTGATATCTTCAGGTCTAATACCTAGGTAAATCTCATCTTTAAAATCTAAATTTTCAAAAGTTATTTTATTTTTAAACAATTCTATAGTGTTTGAATTGATAATTTGTTCTTTATTTATCTTAATAATATTCATTTTTGGAGAACCAATAAATTCTGCAACAAAGATGTTATTGGGATCATTGTAAATTTCATTTGGTGTTCCAAATTGTTCAATAATTCCTTTATTAAGAACCACAATTCTATCAGCTAATGTCATCGCCTCTATTTGATCGTGTGTTACATAAATAATATTTGTTTTTAATTTTTTGTGTAATTTAGAAATTTCAACTCTCATTTCAGATCTTAAAGCTGCGTCCAGATTAGATAATGGTTCATCAAATAAGAATACTTTAGGATTTCTTGTAATTGCTCTACCAATTGCAACCCTTTGTCTTTGTCCACCTGAGAGTTGTTTGGGCTTTCTTTCTAATAAATCCTCTATTTGAAGTGTTGCAGCTGCATGATTAACTTTTTCACTAATTTCATTTTTTGAAATTTTTTCCATTTTTAAACCAAATGACATATTTTCAAAAACATTCATGTGTGGATACAAAGCGTAAGATTGAAAGACCATTGCAATTTCACGCTTAGAAGGAATTAAGTTATTAATTAATTTTGCGTCTAAAAATATTTCTCCTTGATCGATACTTTCTAATCCTGAGACCATTCTTAATAAAGTTGATTTTCCACAACCTGAAGGACCTACTAAAACTATGAATTCCCCATCTTTTATGTCTATGTTAAAATTGTTGATAACTTTATTTTCGCCAAAATATTTTTCGAGATTTTTAATAACAATTTTTGACATTTATTTGATTTAAAGGGATTTTAACTAACCATTAAATGTTGTTAAAAATTTATTACACTGCTAGATTTATCGCAATGAAAAAATCGCGAACATCAGAGAAAACTAAATACCAGAGAGGAACAATATAAGAGGGGGAATACATGATTAAAAAAATCATAGTTAATATATTTGCTCTAGTATTTCTAATTACTAATACTAGTTTTGCGGATATTAAATTTTGGACGACAGAGGTCCAACCAGCAAGAATGGCAAAACAAGAGGAGATGGCTAAAGCGTTTGAAGCTAAAACTGGCATCAAAGTTGAAGTCATACCAATTGAAGAAAAAGATCTTGGTACAAGAGCTACTGCAGCAGCAGCAGCGGGAGATCTTCCAGATGTGATTTATCACACTCTTCAATATGTTTTACCATGGGCTGAGGCAGGCATATTAGATGTTGATGCAAATAACGCTGTAGTTAAGTCGTTAGGTAAGAAAACATTTGCGCCGGGCGCATTAAATATGGCTAAGAAGGGTGGAAAAATTGCAGCTGTACCAGTTGATGGCTGGACACAAATGGTCGTTTATAGAAAAGATCTATTTGCTGCAGCTGGTTTAGAGCCACCAACTTCATATGCAAACATCGTTAAAGCAGTGAATGCATTATCAAGCAATGACATGTTTGGCTTTGTAGCTGCTACTAAAACAGATGAAAACTTTATGAGTCAAGTACTTGAACATGTACTTTTAGCTAACGGAGTTAATTTTGTTAAAAAAGGTGGAACTAAAAAGCAAGGGAAAGCTTTAAAGAATTCTTTAGAATTTTATAAAGTAATTGCAAAAGCAAGCCCTCCAGGAGAATTATTCTGGAAACAATCAAGAGCATTATACTTTGCTGGAAAAACACCGATGATAATTTGGTCGCCATTTATTATGGATGAGTTAGCAGGTTTAAGAGATTCTGCACCGCCAACAATAAATAGTGATCCAACATCACCAGAGTTAGCTTCTAAAACTGGTTTCATTACTAATTTTAGTGGACCTAATAATAAAAAAGGTGCTGCTTGGGCTGATGTAAGATACTTTGGTATTACTGCGGATGCAGATACTGATGAAGCTAAAAAATTCATCGAGTACTCTATGAGTGAAGGTTATACAGCGACATTAGGAATTGCTCCGGAAGGAAAATTTCCAGTAAGAAGAGGAAACAAGAGTGATCCTAGTGCTTACACTAAAGCTTGGAGTCAATTACCAGTAGGTGTTGATAGAAAAGCTCCTTTAACAGATCTTTATTCTGCAGATGTTATTGATAACATCGTTGCAGGTTTAGATACTGCAAACAGATGGGGTGTTAAAGAGGGTGAACTATCTCGAGCATCAAAAATTATCAATTCTCAATTCTTAAATAGAATCACTAGAGAATATATTGATGATCAAATCTCAGTTGATGAAGCAGTTAAGAAAATTAACGCTGAATTAGCTAAGTTTTAAATAATAAATTTATAAAGAGCGGATAATATTTTATTATCCGCTTTTTATTATGAGCGATTCATTATCAAAATTAGAAAAAAGAACTGCTTACACTTTAGTTTTACCTGCAGTCCTGTTAGTTTTTGCAATTGTTTTATTTCCAATATTTGCCAATGTTTGGATCAGTTTCAAAGATATTGAATTAAAAGATATCAGAATTCCAGAACCTCGAGCAAAGAAAATTGTTAAATCAATTTCAGAAAATCAATCAGAATTAAAAATTATTTATAAATTACGAAATAGTTCTTTAATTCAAGAAATAAGAAATGTTCAGTTTCAAGATAAATTTCCAATAAATGTTTCACCAGTCAATTTAGACTCAAGATGTACTTTTCAATCTAAAAAGGTTGTTTGTAATTTTGGAAATTGGCAGGCAAAATATAGGGAAAATTTTGAGATAACTATACAGAATAACAATGGTGAAATAATTGATAAAAAAATAATTAAATCTCAAAAACCAATTTTAAGTGGTAAAGCAGATAACCCACTACTGACTACAAATTTTACTTTAGAAAATTTTAAAAAAGTTTTTTATGAAAATAATTTTGTTGAATTACTTTTAACGACATTTTACTTCACTTTTTTTGGCACAGTTGGTGCTATTATCTTTGGAATTTTAGCAGCACAATTAGTTAATCAAAATATTCAAGGTCGAACATACATGCGAGGTATTTTACTTTTTCCATATGTGGGCCCTGTAGTTGCTTTAGCTTATACTTGGACTTTATTACTAGATCCAAATAGTGGAACTTTAAACGCATTATTGGTTAATTTTAACATCATAGAGCAACCAATAAATTTATTAGGCCAAAAATATATAACCATGAGTATTTTAGGTTTTGAATTTAAATTAAGGCTAGCTTTAACCACAGTTATCTTTTTTGAAATTTGGCGCTATTTTCCGCTCGCCTTTCTATTTATTTTAGCAAGATTGCAGGCAATACCACAAAGTTTGTATGAAGCAGCAGAGGTGGATGGAGCAAGTCCTATTCAAAAATTTATCCATATTACACTGCCTCAAATTACAGCGATTATCTCAATTTTATTTATGATTAGATTTATTTGGAACTTTAATAAATTTGAGGATATCTTTTTATTAACCGGTGGCGCTTCAGGCACAAGAACTTTACCTATTAATGTTTATCAACAAGGGTTTGCTGTATCAGATATTGGAATGGGCTCTGCTGTTTCAATTGTCATTGTGATGTTACTTCTTAGTTTCATGGTTATTTATTTTAGATTAATTGGAAAGAGGGCTAATGAAGTTTAAGTCTCTTACAATATTTTTAATCATCTCTTCTTTTTTTCTGACATGTATTTTGTCAATTTGGAAGATCATGGCTACACTCCAAGGTTTAAGTTTCACTAATTTAAACATCACAACTGTATTCTTAATTGGTATTTTATTATCTTTAGCATTTGTCTTAATTGGCAATAAGATTAATCACTTAATAAAGACTCTCCTATTATCTTTTATATTTTCAATTTTATATTTTTACTTAAATGAGGCATCTCCATATTGGTATATATTTGGAGTTTTCTTAATTACTTTATTTTTTACGAACAAACTCAAAAAATATAATATGCAATCTTTACAGGAAGATTTCATATCTGAAAAAATTATTTTTGATTTTATTACCTTATTTGGCATTGTTTTCTTTGCATTTGTAATCCTATTCCCTTTTTACATTATGCTAGTTACCAGTTTTAAAACACAGATCGCTTTATTAGTTAATCCTTTAGACTTTAGTTTAGATTTTACAAAAAGCTTAACTGAATTGTTTAAGTCTTATTTTGTTATCTTTGAAACTTATAATTTTGGTAGGTATATCTTAATAAGCTCAGCAGTTTCTATCGGAACTGTTATTGTCACGTTATTATTTGCGATCCCTGCAGCTTATGCTGTTGCTAGATTAAACTTTTTCGGCAAAAACTTTTTATCTACTTCAATTTTAATTATTTATATGTTTCCTGCTATAGTATTAGTCATCCCTTTATACACTGTGTTTAGTCAACTTGGATTAAGAAACTCAATCTTTGGTTTATTGATTGTTTATACAGCAACTACTTTGCCAGTCGCAATATACATGCTGCAAGGATATTTCAAAAGCATTCCAAAAGAAATTGAAGATGCGGGTATTATGGATGGTCAAAACTGGTTTGGTATAATTTTAAAGATTATTATTCCTTTAAGTTTGCCAGCTATTGCATCTGTTGCACTTTATGTCTTCATGATAGCCTGGAATGAGTTTCTTTTTTCATTGATGTTTTTAGATAGTCCTAAATCCTTCACTTTATCAAGAGCCATTCAATATCTAAGCGGTGATGCAGAAACACCACGTCAATATTTAATGGCTGGCTCTGTAATCGTTACTTTACCTGTACTTTTTATTTTCATATATTTTGAAAAATATTTAGTCAGCGGTCTAACAGCTGGTAGTGTAAAAGAGTAATTTTTAGTACTATGAAATTAAAGAGTTTTTTAAGATCTTTTACATTTCTAATTCCTTTAATTCTGGTTTTTTCAAAATCTATGGCGGAGCCAACCTTTGTGCAAAGTAAATCAATTAATGATGGTCAAGACGGAGCATTTGGACTAACATTTAATAATGATGGTACTAAAATGTATAATACATCGTCCGAAAACCATGGTGCTGCCCCACAAAATGACCTTCTTTATGAGTATGTATTAACTAATGCTTATGATGTTTCAACTGCAACCTTAAACAATACTTTAGTAATACATAATACAGCAATTGATGGTGGTGGTAATGCAATGGTACCAACACAAGTGGTGTTTAATAACGATGGAACAAAAATGTTTATTGCTAATCATAGCAATAATAATGATGATTATATAAATTATTTTGATTTGAGCACTCCATTTGATATTTCAACTGCTACAATTGATAATAGATTAAGTCTGGATAGCACTGGTGCCGATGAGAAGAGATTAAATTCAGTTGCATTTAATAATGATGGTACAAGATTGTTTGCTGTTGGTGTGAACAATATTCTTCAAGATCGTATCCATGAATTTACATTAGATACACCATATGATCTTTCCTCAGGAGTTACACATGTTAATACTGAAGATATGAGTTCTTACCACGACTACATAGACGGGGTTACTTTTAAAGATGATGGTACTAAAATGTATACCATTGATAGTGAGACTGAACAGATTTCTCAGTTTAAATTAACTACACCTTATGATGTTTCTACTTTATCCCTTGAAGGTACCTTTGATGTAAGTTCTTATGATATCGCACCAAGAGAGGTTGCCTTCAGTAATGATGGAAGTAAAATGTTTTTCATTGGTGATACAAACGATAAAGTTTATGAATTTAACCTAAGTTGTAATTGGAGTTTAATTGATAGTGCTTGTGATGACCCTGTTGGTAAATATAAAGGCGGTAAAGACCATTTAGCTATAATTGACTCACAAACAACAACAGCTAAACAAATTGCTATCCACGCCACTACGCCAGTATTAAATCGTATGTTTTGGTTAAGACGTCATAGAAGTAATGACCAATTAAGTGACCAAAATATTAGATTAAATTTTTCTAATTCAATGATGGCTTCATTATCAGAAATGCTCCCAGTATCTAATAAAACTAATGAGGTGTTAGATAAATTGTCGGATGAATGGTCATTTTGGAGTGAGGGCAGTATTAGTTTTGGAAGAGCAGGAGATACCTCACATTCTTCGTCAAAAAAAATTGATAGTAAAGGTGTCTCATTTGGAATGGATAAAAAGATAAGTGAAAATAAATTATACGGATACGCATTCCGGTATGGTCGAGATGAAGTGGATGTAGGCTCTTTTGGCACAACACTGGATACTGACTCAATTAGTTTATCACTTTATGGAACTTTTCCTCAGGATGATGAAAGATTTATTGAAGGCATTTTGGGAGTAAGCAAGTTAAAGACTGATCATGTTAGAAAAGGAGGAGGGAATACTCGAACAGGTAATCGAAATGGATCACAAGTATTTGGCTCAATTAATTATTTTACTACTTATCAAAAAGAAAAATTCAATATTTCTCCTAATATAAGGATTGATCTCAGCTACACAGAATTATCAAAGTATTCAGAAACAGGGGTAGCTAGTCTTGTTTATAATAAACAAGTAGTTGAAACTGGAATGATATCTTCGGGTTTTAATTTAAGTAATATTATTGACTATAACTCATTAACACTTGAACCAAATGCAGGTTTAGAATTTAGTTTAGACTTTAGCCCTACATCAGATGCAACATATAGGTATATCTCACAAACAACAGAATATACTAGAGGCATTGGTCAAGATTCTAAAAGTATTAGAGGCAATGTTGGATTTGATTTAGAAATGGATAATGGTTTATCTCTAATGACGATCTATGAAAGAAGTCAAAGTGAAATTGCTCATAGTGATACTTTATATATAGGGTTTGGCTATGTGCCTGATGAAAGTACTGATTATGCTATGAAATTAGATAATAATGAAGCAACTTTCAATTATAGAACAAATTTAAGTGGTTTTGATATCAACATAAGTTCTAATTATATTTTGATGAGTGAAATTCCCGAATATGGAACAAACCTTGAATTAAGAAATACATTCTAAACTATTATAAATAGAGAGAATAACATATATTTATACTGATGAAAAAAAAAGTTATTATTTATTTCTTAACATTTTCTTTTTTATTCACACAAAATTCTTATGCACATTATTTATCGGAGTATAGAGATTGGTTAGTTGCGAATAACCTTAATCAATTTTTAGATTTAGATAATACAGATTGTCAAGGATGTGATGATTTTGATACAAGAACAATTCAAAATTGCTATGATAAAAATGGACAAAAAGAACAATGTACTATTGATGAATGGGATCCAAAATGGCAAAGAAATAAATGGATAGATCTTTCACTCCTTAATAAAAAATTAATAAAAAAACGTAACAAGTTGGGCAAAAGATTTAAGTGGGATTACAATCCTTCATTAGAGGAACTTCATTACCAAGTATTTCATTATCTTGAAGATGACAAGGGTTGGTCTAAACAAGAAATAAATAAATCTACCAATCCATATGTATTTGAATTCGATTTAAGAGAAGATAAAGAAGTTGATAAGCAGTTAAAAAAATCAGGATTACTAAGTTATTTAATGTTTGAAAATAATAAAATTGTAATAGATAAAAAATCTCCACAAGATCGGTTAGGAAACTTATTTAACGACAAAACTTATTGGACTAGCGCATCAGTTGGAAAAAGTATTACATCATATGTAACTGGCCAAGCTATATGTGATGGATATATAGATAATGTTGACGTTAAGTTAAGCGACTGGCCATTACTTAAAGATACTCTTTTTGAAAATATTAGCTTGATTAATTTATTAAATATGGCTGCAGGAGATCAAAAGTTTATCAAAAATCATTTTAGAAAAGATATCGGTATTAAAGGAAGAGAAAGAAATGTTAATTTAAATACAATCAAATATCATATGGAAGGAACCTTTAAAGGATCAAAGCCAAAAAAAAATAATTATAATTACAGTAATTTAAATCCTAATATTATTCTTAATTATGTTTGGTTTAAATCTAATGGTGATTTTCAAAAAATTTTAGATAAAGTTTTTAATGAGAAGGCTAAAGTTGCTGAAAATGTTTTCTTTCTAAAACAAAATAATAGAACAGTTAAAAGTAAATACGAAGTGACTGACGAAAGTGGACCATTGAGATATTCATTTAGAGCTAACAGGTATGATTACTTACGAATAGCAAAAGCAATGATGGATGACTGGCAAAATGACACTTGTGTTGGAAAATATTTAAAAGAAATTAATGACAGAAAGATTAAAAAAAGTTTAAAATACTCAAGTAAGTCAAGCGCATATAATTATAGTAAATCATATGGAGGTCAATTTCATTTAGAATTCCCTGGTTTTAGAGATAGAAATATTTTTGGTTTAGATGGAGCTTACGGTCAATCAATATTAATTGATATGGATAGATCAAAAATTATTGTGATTAATGCTGTTCATGTAAATTATAATTGGCGTAAAATAGGTCTAGGTGCATTGAAATAGAAAAAAATTAATCTTAATTGGATATTAAAGGATCTCTCGCACAAACCTTGTGTATGGAAAGATAAAATAAAAAAAATTTACTTATTCATCTTGTTCAATTATAAATATTAGCATAAACACTCATGAAATTCATTAATGCCCTCGTGGTGAAATTGGTAGACACAAAGGACTTAAAAAGTATTCAAAACTAAGGTTCCACTAATAAACTCAACATTTTTTGATATAATTGAACTAGTGTAGTTCTAGTGTAGTTGGTAGAATGACGAAATATTTTACTACACTAGAGGTAGAACGAAATAAGTTAGGTACACTATGAAAAAGAATATTTCAGTTAAATTTGGTTTTTACTTTATGGATAAAAACGAGGTAATTTCAACAGCAACTAACATTAAACATTTCCCCCCAAAACAATTAAAAAATATTAAACCTAAAATTTATTCAGTTCTTAAAGGATTGGAGTCAGAAAATATTCTTAAGGCAAAGGACATTATTTTAAAAATAGGTAAGTTTAAAATAAAAAATGTATATGACGTATTTAAAGCACGAACAAAACTTAAATGGAATTCTACCGTAAATTTTGAAGTTAAGAGAAACAGACAAGTTTTAAATTATCAGTTAAAAATTAAATCATTTAATAATTGGAAGAAAAAGCAATCCAGAATAGGTATACATGTTGAAAAAAAAGCAGGTAACATAGTTGTTTCATCTATTGACATGATGTCATCCGCATTACCAGAATTTTTATCTGACCCAACTTTGAAAGCCGGAGATCAGTTAGTTTCAATTAATGGTAAAAATATTAATAAATTAGAAGATTTTTTTTTATCAATTCAAGATATGGTACCTGGCATAACTGTTAATTTTACATTTTTAAGAGATAATTCTCTAATGGAGAAAGATATTAGGATCATAAGTTTTAACGAATTTATAAAATTAAATAGAAAGTTTTGTAAACAATATTGGCCTAAATCTGTATCACGTCTTTTAGTTAAAGAGTATGAAGATAATGATTTTTATTTAAATCAAAAATATAAACAAAAAATTTTGAGACCCGCATGGGATTTAAAAAGTGTTAATAAAGCTTTAGGAGCTGCTAAAGTGGCATCAATGAAAGGCACATATAAATTTAAATCTGATTAATAGGAGAAAAAAACTTTAATAATTTAAGATAATGAATATAAAACTAGTGTAGTTCTAGTGTAGTAAGGAAAAATAAAAAAATTGATTTTTGATGCTAAAAAAAGTAAGTAAACACAACTCAAATAATGCCCTCGTGGTGAAATTGGTAGACACAAAGGACTTAAAATCCTTGCCGCTTGCGGAGTGCCAGTTCGAGTCTGGCCGAGGGCACCATTAAATGAATAAGGTTCAAATCATATCTGATAAAAACCAAAGATCTTTAAAAATAAAGTCAGCAATCCAAAAAAAAATTAATCAAAATAAAATTAAAAGGCCCAACATTACAATCGTTATTGGGGGTGATGGTTTCATGCTGCAAACACTAAAAAAGAATAGAAAATCTAAAAAGTTTTTTTATGGCATTAATTCTGGAAGTTATGGATTTTTGATGAATAAATTTTCATCAAAAAATATTATAAGAAATTTACATAAAGCAAGAATGATAACAATCTCTCCATTAGAGATGGTGGTCAAAAATAATAAGAGTCAAATTAAAAAACATATAGCTATAAATGAAGTTTCAATTTTAAGACAAAGTAGACAAGCCGCTTCTTTATCTATTCATCATGGTTCTAAACAAGTCATAAAAAAACTTGTCTCTGATGGTGTGCTGGTTTCCACACCCGCTGGAAGCACTGCTTATAATTTATCAGTTCACGGACCTATATTAAGTTTGAATTCAAAAAGATTATCTATATCTCCAATAAGTCCATTTAGACCAAGAAGATGGAAAGGTAAAATTGTAAGTGATAAATCGAAAATAAATATCAGAAACTTGAATTCTAAAAAAAGACCAATTTCCGCTGTTGCAGATAATATTGAGGTGCGGAATGCAAAAAATATTATGGTAAAAACTAATCAAAAAATAAAATTTAACCTTCTCTATGATAGAAACAGGAGTTTACAAAAAAAAATCAAAATAGAACAATTAAGAAAAGAAACTTATTAATTGTTTCTTTAAATTTTAATGCCAAAATTAGGATACAACATTAAAGGTTTTACTTTAATAGAACTCTTAGTCGTGGTAGCTATCATTGGAATTCTTGCTGCTGTTGGAACAGTTGCATATAATGGTTATACTAGTGCCACCAAGAAAACGATAGCATTTCAAAATCATAAATTGATAGTTAAGCAATTTAAAGCTCTTATTGTAGAGTATGATTTAAACGGAAGTATTAATAAAAAAATTAATGGAGGTTCGATTCAAAATTTTACACAAAAAAATTTAGCTTTTGATTGTCCATCTCTTCAACACCATTTTAAAGACATAAAAAGTCCGTATGCAGACTCTGCTGCTAAAAATAAAGATCAAGATAACCAAGGTTGGGCAGGTCTATGCTGTAATTATGGCAAAGAAGGAAGGACATATATTTGGAGTAAAGATGGTGGATATTGTACATTTTCAACTTTTATAGACTCATCAGAACTTATTTATGATGAAGTTCTTTGGTCTAATTAAACGAAATAATATTTTGTAATTGGTGCCCCCGCACGGATTCGAACCGCGGACCTATTGATTACAAATCAACATTCATTATTAAAATGAATATTATTTATCAACATTTATCAAAGCCTTGTTTGATTTGACCGCACTATGTCCGCAGTGACATAGTGTTCGGTATCGTGGTTTTGTCTTAATTGAACCTAATTTGCGCCTAACTTAAATATTAAAAAAAGCTTTGTGATTAAAATCTTAAAGTATTTATTCTACTCAATTTTTATATCAATCACGTTAGCGTTAATTTTTTTACCTGAAGATCGTGAATGGGTTAAATGTTCAGATGAAAAAGATTTATATCGATATGTTTATGATGGATGGAAAGTAGATAAAGTTTTAAAAAACGGAGATATAACCTATACGGACTTAGGACAAAAACTTTTTTATAAAGGTGAATACCCTCAAATTTACCTATCGAAAAATGAAAGAATAAAAGTATTGAACTTTGGATGGAGATGTTATTATCTTGAAAGCTCTGAATTAGATTATAAAAAATAATGTGGCAGAGAAAATCAAGAGGATAATTAATGAAAAAACTTTTAGTGATTGTGTTTCTGAGTTTGATTTTGAGTGGAAATGTTAGTGCTTTTGATATTACACAAAAAGAATTTGTACCAGGTGGTTATTATCAAGGTGAATTAGTTGAAAATTCCAAGGGTATACCAATGTATTATAGTCCAAGAGATAAAAAATTTTTAACTTGTGAAGAATTTAGAGATAAAGATTTGACAATCGATAAAAAAATTAATTCAGGAATAATAGGAGCAACACCAATTTGTGACAAAGACGAGATGACATTAACAGATAATAATGGAGAAACATATAAAGCAATCTTTGATTATAAATCTGGAAAATTTATCAAGAAGATTAGTTTGATGAGCAGAATACAAAAAAGTGAATATACTCCATTAGTATTAATTGTTCTAGCATTTGTCGGAATAGGGGTCCTAATCTATAAATTTAAACAAAACATAAAAAAAATTTTAAAGCCTAAAGTTAATTTTTATAAAAAGAACAAAGTGAAGATGTATGGAACTTTATCAATTATTTATTTATGTATAATGTTATGGTTAAATTGGTTAGGTCATCAAAGTGCATTTTTTGTTTATGAAATGACTTATACTTGGTTTTTAGGATGGGGTGTTGCTCCCATTGTAGCTTTGTGGAGTATCTATTTAATTTGGAAAAAAAAGTGAGGATATTTAATAAGCTTTTTTTATATATTGTTATAGTTTTTGTGAACTCAAATGTTGTGTTTGCAGATTTTGATGAATCAAGGGTCAAAAAAAAATACAAACTAGATAATAAAATTTTAGTTGTCTCAAATAATCACTTTTTAGATGAAATTTGGTTGTGTAATACTTCTTCAGAGGACTGCAAAATATTATCAAAAGTTTTTAGCTTTGTTGCCTTTGCTGAAGAATGTGAAGCTATTGAAAAAAAGAATATATATTTTGCTCAAACGAAAGATTATTATTTTATGGGTGGTTGGAACGAAGAATCACCTTTAAAAATATTTGATCTTAAATCAAATTTATTAGGTACATCTCCAGATATTGATTACGCTAAAAGTTTCTGCAAATTTAAAAATGAAATTAATTAAACGACTACTTGATTAAAGTTCAATCTGTCCGCACTATGTCCGCACTTAATGTTTAAATTTATTTAAATATTAACTTTGCAAAAAATAATTAGTATTGATTTTATTGAATGATGGTGCCCCCGCACGGATTCGAACCGCGGACCTATTGATTACAAATCAATTGCTCTACCAGCTGAGCTACAAGGGCATGCGCAATAACTATTAATTATTTATTAATTAATCAACTCTTTTTTTTTAGATAACTTAAATGATGAAATACTATTGCGGCACTATTTGATATATTTAGGCTTTCAATCTTTTCATTTATCTCAATCTTAACTAAAAAATCTGCGTATTTGGATGTGTGTTTATGCATACCAGATCCCTCTGATCCAAATAATAATATATTATTTCCTTTCCACTCAATATCAGTAAAGTCTTCTTTCCCATCACCATCAAAGCCATATACCCAAAAATTTTTTTCTTTAAGATTTTTCAGTGTTGAATTGATATTAGAAACTTCAAAAATGTTGACATATTCGATTGCTCCACTCGCAGCTTTATACATGAGTTTACTTTCACTAGGAAAATTTCTTTCTTTAATAATCACTCCATCTATATTAAAAGAGGTAGCACTTCTTATCAAAGACCCTATATTTCTTGGATCTGTTACACCATCAAGACAAACTAATGTAACATTATTCTTCTCTTTGATGTATTCTTTAAGAATTGGTTTTTGAATGTGCTCAATTTCTGCAACATATCCTTGATGTTGTAAATTTTCCCTAGTGCTATACTTATCGAGTTCTTTTTTTGTTTTAAAATATACTTTGACATCATTTAATAAGTTTTTATTAGGACTTTTTTTATGAATATTTTTCTTGCTTTCCTCAGTTAAAAATACTCTTAAAACTTTTCTTTTAGGGTTACGAAGAGCCTCAATTACAGCATGTTGTCCAATGATAAAAAAAGATGATTTATTCATAAAATTTCCTTTGTTTTACACGTTTTTTCAAATATTTTCCCATTAAATCACGTGTTGCATTTAGACAAATAAAATATATAAAACGCTTGTTGTTTGAAGCTTTATTGAACAAGGGGACACTTCCCCTAAGGGAGGGGTTCCAGAGCGGTCAAATGGGGCGGGCTGTAAACCCGTTGACTTCGGTCTTCGAAAGTTCGAATCTTTCCCCCTCCACCATTCAATAATCTTAGGCAATACTGGAGTGTTACTCTTGGGGTTGTGCGGGTGTAGTTCAATGGTAGAACGCTAGCCTTCCAAGCTGGATGTAAGGGTTCGATTCCCTTTACCCGCTCCAAGAAAAATATAGTTTATAATAAAAATAAAAGTGAGGAATATTTATAATGTCAAAAGAAAAATTTGTAAGAAATAAACCGCATTGTAACATTGGAACAATCGGTCATGTCGATCATGGTAAAACAACTTTAACTGCCGCGATCACTAAAGTTTTATCTGAAACTGGTGGAGCACAAGCAGTTGCTTATGATCAAATTGATAAAGCTCCAGAGGAAAAAGAAAGAGGAATTACAATTTCAACGGCACATGTTGAATATGAAACTGAAAAAAGACACTACGCACACGTAGATTGCCCGGGCCACGCTGATTATGTAAAGAACATGATTACAGGTGCAGCACAAATGGATGGTGCAATTTTAGTAGTTAACGCTGCTGATGGTCCGATGCCTCAAACTAGAGAACATATTCTTTTAGCAAGACAAGTTGGAGTCCCTGCGATCTGTGTTTACCTAAATAAAGTAGATCAAGTTGATGACAAAGAAATGATTGATCTGGTTGAAGAAGAGATTAAAGAATTATTAACTTCATATAAATTTCCAGGTGACAAAACTCCAATTGCTAAAGGTTCTGCACTTGCAGCAGTTGAAGGCAGAGATGATGAAATTGGAAAAAATTCAATTTTAGAATTGATGAAGAATGTTGATGAATTTATTCCACAACCAGATAGACCAAAAGACAAAGATTTCTTGATGCCAGTAGAAGATGTTTTCTCAATCTCAGGAAGAGGTACAGTTGCAACTGGAAGAGTTGAGTCAGGTGTACTAAAAACAGGAGATGAACTTGAGATAGTTGGTATTAGAGAAACTAAAAAATCAGTTTGTACTGGTGTTGAAATGTTTAGAAAACTTTTAGACTCCGGGGAGGCAGGAGATAACGTTGGAGTACTTTTGAGAGGTGTAGAAAGAACTGATATTGAAAGAGGACAAGTTCTTTGCAAACCAGGTTCTGTTACACCACATACTAAATTTGAGGCTCAAGCGTATGTACTTAAAAAAGAGGAAGGTGGAAGACATACACCTTTTTTTACAAAGTATAGACCACAATTCTATTTTAGAACTACAGATGTGACTGGAGAGGTAGAATTGCCAGCTGGTACTGAAATGGTTATGCCTGGTGATGATGCTAAATTTACAGTTAAATTAATTACACCAATTGCGATGTCAGAGAAATTAAACTTTGCTATTCGTGAAGGTGGTAGAACTGTTGGAGCTGGAGTAGTAACTAAAATTATAGAGTAAACTCTATATAGGAGTGTAGCTCAATTGGTAGAGCGCCGGTCTCCAAAACCGGAGGCTGAGGGTTCGAGTCCCTCCGCTCCTGCCAATATGAATTAAATAAATATGAAGAACCCGATAAAATTTATACAGGAAGTAAAACAGGAGGCATTCAAAGTCTCCTGGCCCACAGGAAAAGAAACACTTCAGGGTGCATTAATGGTTTTTGCAATGGCAGTAGTTATGTCTTTATTTTTTCTATTGTTGGATCAGGTTTTAAAATTTTTCTTAGAGTTATTACTAAAAGTGAGTATTTAATGAAAAATTGGTATATTGTTCAATCTCACTCAAGTTTTGAAAACAAAGTTGCAGGTCTTATCAAAGAGGAAGCAGATAAGGCTAAAATTTCTGAAAAATTTGAGGAAATAATTGTTCCAACTCACGATGTAACTGAGGTAAAAAGAGGTAAAAGAATTCAAAGAAAGAAAAAATATTTTCCAGGCTATGTTTTAATTAAGAGTGAGATGGATAATGATATTTATCACATGATAAAAAATATAAAACGTGTCAGTGGTTTTTTAGGTACTAAGGGAATGCCTGTACCTGTATCTGATAAAGAAATTGATAAAATTTTAGGTCAGATAAAAGATGGGGTTGCTCAGCCAAAATCAGCCATAGAATATGCGGTTGGTGAAAAAGTTCAGGTTATTGATGGTCCTTTTGCTTCATTTAGTGGAATGGTTGAGGAAATTGATGAAGAAAAGTCTAGACTTAAGGTGTCTGTTTCTATATTTGGAAGGCCAACACCAGTTGATTTAGAATATAATCAAGTGGAAAAAGTAAGTTAGATTTATGGCAGCTAAAAAAGAAATTAGTGGTTTTATAAAATTACAAATCAAAGGTGGTCAAGCTAATCCCGCTCCACCAGTTGGACCTGCATTAGGACAACGAGGGGTAAACATAATGGAATTTTGTAAAGCATTTAATGATAAAACTAAAAAGTTAGCTGGCAAACCTGTCCCAGTTGAAATAACTGTTTATAAAGATAAAAAATTTGATTTTAAAATCAAATCACCACCAGCATCTTTCTTTATAAGAGAAGCTGCAAAATTAAAAAGTGGCTCCCAAGAACCTGGTCGAAACATTGTTGCATCAATAACAAAAAAACAAGCTGAGGAAATTGCTAAACAAAAAATGGAGGATTTGAATGCTCTTGATTTAGATCAAGCGGTTAAAATTATTGCTGGTTCTGCAAGATCAATGGGTATCGAGGTAAAAGATTAATTATGTCTTCAAAAAGATTTAAAAAACTTCCTGAAAAAACTAAAGAACTTCCATCTGAAGTAATTGAAAAATTACTTCCAGTAGTTAAAAAAAATTGTACAACTAAATTTGATGAATCAGTCGATTTAAGTTTTCAGATTAACAATAAACAAAAAAAAAGTGAGATAAATATTAGAACTGTAGTAAATCTTCCTGGTGGAACTGGTAAAAAGATAAAAGTTGCTGTCGTATGTGAGGATACAAAATCCGATGAGGCAAAAAGTGCTGGTGCAGATATTGTTGGCGGTGATGAATTTATTGAAAAAATTAAAAATGGTGAAATGGATTTTGAAAAGTTAATTTGTACTCCATCCATGATGGTTAAATTATCAAAGTTAGGGAAAGTGTTAGGTCCAAAAGGTTTGATGCCCAATCCAAAATTAGGAACTGTTACTGAAAATTTGAAAACAGCAATTTCTGATGCAAAATCTGGTCAAGCGGAAATTAGAAATGATAAAGATGGAAATATTGGTGTAAGTATAGGAAAAAAATCTTTTAGTGATGAAAAGTTAATTAAAAATTTTAATGCTGTTATAGATACACTCGAGAAAGAAAAATCAAATAATACAGTAAAAGGAGATCTAATTAGAACCGCATTTTTGACATCAACAATGGGCGTTTCATATAGATTAAGATTAGGAAAAAATATTTAAGTTATGATGAATAAAGAGCAAAAGAAAAACTACATTGCTGAAATGACAACGCAATTTGAGAATAGTAAAGCGGTCATGGTTACTCATTATCAAGGTCTGACAATGACTCAATTAGATGAACTAAGATCAAAAATGAGAGAACATGGAATAATTTTTAAAATTACAAAAAACAGAATTACAAAATTAGCATTGGAAAAAACTAAGTGTAAAGATTTATCAAATTTATTTACCGGCCCAACAGCTGTTGCATTTGGTGAAGATGCAATTATGTCAGCTCGAATTTTATCCAAGTTTGCAAAAGATAATGAGAATCTGAAACTGATCGGTGGAATGATGGAAAATGAAATTCTTGATCAAGCTGGAGTAATGAATGTCGCAAATTTACCTACTTTAGACGAAGCAAGGGCTAATATTGTGGGTATTTTGAATGCATCTGCATCAAAATTAGTAAGTATTTTGCTTGCACGATCGGAAAAAATGAGTAGTTTACCCCCAGAAAATTCTGAAACACAACCTAAAGAGTGAATTATGCCAGACCTAAATAAAATTATTGAAGACTTATCAAGTTTAACTGTTGCTGAAGCAGCAGATCTTTCAAAACAACTAGAAGAAAAATGGGGTGTTACGCCAATGGCGGCAGCAGCTCCAGCAGCAGCAGGAGGAGCGGCAGCAGCAGAGGAAAAGGATGACTTTTCAATCATGCTCGTTTCTGCAGGAGATAAAAAGATTAACGTAATTAAAGAAGTAAGAGCAGCGACTTCTCTTGGTCTTAAAGAAGCTAAAGACTTGGTAGAGGGCGCACCTAAAGAGGTGAAAGCTGGTGTACCAAAAAAAGAAGCAGAAGAAATTAAAGCTAAGTTAGAAGCTGCAGGGGCAAAAGTAGAACTTAAATAAATTAACAGGAAATTTTTAAGTACTGATTAATTAAATTTAATCAGTATTAAGACATAGATGCAAATATCTTTTACTGAAAAGAAAAATATTAGAAAGAGTTTCGGAAAACTTAAAGAAAGTTTATCCATACCTAATCTAATAGAAGTTCAAAAAAATTCCTACGACGAATTAACATTTTATAACCCTGAAGCAGGTGATTTAACTAAAGGATTTGACAGAGTATTTAAAAGTATTTTTCCTATTGAAGATCTAAACGATAAAGCAACTTTAGAATATGTATCATACAGACTTGAAAAACCAAAATTTGATGTAGAAGAATGTATTGCTAGAGGTTTAACATATTCTTCTGCTTTAAAATGCACATTACGACTAGTTGTTTATGAAATAAATCAAGAAACGAACACTAAAGATATTTTGTCAGCAAAAGAGCAAGAAGTTTACATGGGTGAAGTGCCTATGATGACTAATAGCGGCACATTCATAACGAATGGTGTTCAAAGGGTTGTTGTAAATCAAATGCATAGAAGTCCAGGAGTTTTTTTCGATCATGACAAAGGCAAAACACATGCAAGTGGTAAACTTTTATTTAATTGCAGAGTAATACCAAATCGAGGGTCTTGGTTAGATTTTGAATATGATGTTAAAGATTTTTTATATTTCAAAATTGATAGGAAGAAAAAAATTCTTGCATCTACTTTATTACTTGCTCTTGGTTATTCAAAAAGTGAAATAGTAAATGAATTTTATGAGTCAGAAAAATTTATTTTTGATACAAAATCAGAAAAGTGGAAAACAAAATTCAACCCTGAAAATTATAAAGCTAAAAATTTCTCTGAAGAAGTTGTTGATGCTAAATCAGGAAAAGTTGTAATTAAATTAGGAGAAAAAATAAATTATTTAAATGCTAAAAAATTATCTAATGATGGATTAAAAGATATACTAGTTTCAAAAGAGTCATTATTTGGAAAGTTTTTACATAAAGACATTAAATTAAATGATCAAGAGGATGGATTGTTAAAAATTGGTACTGAGTTAAATGAGACAATCATTCAACAAATTTTAGATGCAAATATTACAAGTCTAGATATTTCTGTAACAAATTCTATAAACAAAGGTCCTTATTTGCTCGCTACAATCCTGAATGACAAAAATAATACTAAAGATGAGGCAATTACCGAAATTTATAAGATGTTAAGACCTGGTGAACCTCCAACAATTGAAATAGCAACTCAAATTTTCAATAATTTATTCTTTAGTTCAGACCGATATGACTTGTCTGACGTTGGAAGAGTTAAAATGAATTCTAGATTAGATTTAGAATGCTCAGATAAGATTACAATATTAAGAAATGATGATATTTTAGCAATAATTCGTAAAATGTTGGACTTAAGGGATGGTAAAGATGATGTTGATGACATTGACCATCTTGGAAATAGAAGAGTTAGATCTGTAGGTGAATTAGTTGAAAATCAAGCTCGTATTGGTGTTTATAGAATGGAAAGAGCTATTAAAGAAAAAATGACCACTTTAGATATCGAGTCAGCAATGCCACAAGATTTGATAAATGCAAAACCGCTTACAATTTCACTAAAAGATTTTTTTGCAAGTTCTCAACTTTCTCAATTTATGGATCAAACAAACCCACTTTCAGAAATTACTCATAAAAGAAGAGTTTCTGCTTTAGGCCCTGGTGGACTAACAAGGGAGAGAGCAGGGTTTGAGGTTAGAGACGTGCATCCAACACATTATGGAAGAATCTGTCCTATTGAGACTCCAGAAGGTCCAAATATTGGTTTAATCAATAGTTTATCTACTTATGCAAAAATTAATAAATATGGTTTTATTGAAAGTCCTTATAAGAGAGTAAAAGAGGGTGTTGTTCAAGATAAAGTAGAATATTTATCAGCAATGGAGGAAACAAAATTTACCATAGCTCAAGCAAATACTAAAATTGATAAAAATGGTAAAATAGTGGAAGAATTAGTTTCTTGTAGACAAAACTTAAATTTCCTTTTAGCAAAACCTGAAACGATAGATTATATTGACGTATCGCCTAAACAATTGGTTTCGGTGGCAGCTTCATTGATACCCTTCCTAGAGAATGATGATGCGAACAGAGCATTAATGGGTTCTAACATGATGAGACAAGCAGTTCCGTTATTAAAACCTGAGGCACCTTTGGTAGGTACTGGAATAGAAAGTGATGTTGCATTAGACTCAGGAGTTACAATCGTTGCTAAAAGAGATGGAGTAGTAGATAAAATTGATGGTAAAAGAATTGTAATTAAAGTTACAGAAGAAACTGATTTCTCAAAATCTGGTGTTGATATTTATAATTTACAAAAATTTAAAAGATCTAACCAAAACACATGTATCAATCAAAGACCTTTAGTCAGAGTAGGGGATAAAGTAAAAACTGGTGATATTATTGCAGATGGTCCTTCGACTAAATTAGGCGAGTTAGCTTTAGGTAAAAATGTTACTGTAGCATTTATGCCTTGGCAAGGATACAATTTTGAGGATTCTATTTTGATTTCAGAGAGATGTGTAACTGATGATGTATTTACTTCAGTACATATTGTTGAGTATGAGATTATGGCAAGAGACACAAAACTTGGTGAAGAAGAAATAACACGAGACATACCTAACGTAAATGAAGAAGCTCTAAAAAATTTAGATGAGTCAGGCATTGTGTATATTGGTGCAGAGGTAAATGCAGGCGATATACTGGTAGGAAAAGTAACTCCTAAAGGAGATTCAGCATCAGGTCCCGAGGAAAAATTGTTAAGATCAATTTTTGGAGAAAAAGCAATTGATGTGACAGATACATCTTTAAGGATGTCTAGAGGAAGCAGCGGTACTGTAGTTGATGTAAGAGTGTTTAACAGACATGGAATAGAAAAAGATGAAAGATCAATCACAATTGAAAGAGCTGAAATTGATCAAGTACAACAAGATAAAATTGTTGAGGAAGAAATTTTAGAAAGAAGTATTAAACAAAGAGCTGCTCAAATTTTATCAGGCGAAACTCTTTCCAAGAAAATAAAAGATGTTGAGACTGGTTCTAAATTAGATTTTGAAACTATTAGTAAAATACCAATTAATGATCTATTTAAGCTTACTATTTCAAGTCCAAAAAACGAAAATGCATTATTACAATTAAAAGATCAGTATAACAAAGCAAAACAAGATATTACTGAAAGATTTGAGGATAAAGTTTTAAAAATAAGAAGTGGTGATGATTTATTACCTAGTGTGATGAAAATGGTAAAAGTCTTTGTTGCCATCAAAAGAAGATTAAGACCAGGTGATAAAATGTCAGGAAGACATGGTAATAAAGGTGTTGTCAGTAAAATTGTGCCAGTTGAAGACATGCCTTACAGAGAAGATGGACGACCAGTGGATATAGTTTTAAATCCTTTAGGTGTGCCTAGTCGTATGAATGTAGGGCAAATTCTTGAAACTCATTTGGGATGGGCTTGTAAAGAATTTGGTGAACAAATTAAGAATTTAGTTAATGAAAATAATAAAAAAATTGAGAGAAATGAAAAAATAGAGAGTTTTTTAAAATCTGTTTATGGTGAAGAAATATTTGATCAAAAAGTAGATAAATTAAGTAAAACAGAATTTAAGGATTTATGTGAAAATTTACAAAATGGTATAGCTATATCAACGCCTGTATTTGATGGAGCTAAAGAAAAAAATGTAACAGAAATGTTAGAATTGGCTAATTTACCTAAATCAGGACAAACTTATTTATGGGATGGAAGAACAGGTGAGAAATTTGACAGACCAGTAACAGTTGGAATAATTTATATGCTTAAACTTCATCATTTAGTTGAAGACAAAATTCATGCAAGATCAACAGGTCCTTATAGCTTGGTAACTCAACAACCATTAGGTGGAAAAGCTCAATTAGGTGGTCAAAGATTTGGTGAAATGGAGGTATGGGCCCTTGAAGCCTATGGTGCATCTTACACACTTCAAGAAATACTCACAGTTAAATCTGATGATGTTGCAGGAAGAGTAAAAGTTTATGAGACTATTGTTAAAGGTGAAGAAAACTTTGAGTCTGGAATACCAGAGTCATTTAACGTGCTTGTGAAAGAAATAAAGTCTTTGGCATTAAATGTGGAACTAAATTAATAATGAAAAAAGAACTTACAGATTTATTTAAAAATTCAGAAATTTCTGAAGCTCAAAATTTTAATAGCATCAAAATTTCACTAGCCAGCCCGGAAAAAATAAAATCTTGGACCTATGGTGAAATTAAAAAACCAGAAACTATTAATTACAGAACTTTTAGACCAGAAAAAGATGGTCTTTTCTGCGCAAGAATATTTGGCCCAATTAAAGATTATGAGTGTTTGTGTGGAAAATATAAAAGAATGAAATTTAGAGGCATCATCTGTGAAAAATGTGGTGTTGAAGTGACAAAATCAAATGTTCGTAGAGAAAGAATGGGTCATATTAATTTAGCTACACCCGTCGCTCATATTTGGTTTTTAAAATCGTTACCAAGCAGAATTGCTCTAGCTGTAGACATGAAGCTTAAAGAAATAGAGAGAGTTTTGTATTTTGAGAACTTTATTGTTATTGAACCAGGCCTTACAGGCTTACAGAAAAATCAGCTTTTGAATGAGGAAGAATTAGCAAAATATCAAGATCAGTATGGTGAGGAAGCTTTTACAGCTGGAATAGGTGCTGAAGCAGTTCTGGAAATGCTTAAAAGTCTTGATTTAGATCTAGAGAGAAAAAATCTTGTTGATTATATCAAAGAGACGAAATCAAAAGTAAATGAGGAAAGAGCTATTAAGAGACTGAAATTAATTGAGTCTTTCATTGAAACTGGACAAAAACCTGAGTGGATGATCATGACAGTTGTTCCAGTTATTCCGCCAGAATTAAGACCATTGGTACCATTAGATGGTGGAAGATTTGCAACTTCAGATCTAAATGATCTTTATAGAAGGGTTATTAATAGAAATAATCGTTTAAAAAGACTGATGGATCTTAAGGCACCAGATATTATCATCCGAAATGAAAAAAGAATGTTGCAAGAGTCTGTTGACGCACTTTTTGATAATGGAAGAAGAGGCAGGGTAATAACTGGAACAGGTAAAAGACCATTAAAATCTCTAGCTGAAATGTTAAAAGGAAAACAAGGAAGATTTAGACAAAATCTTCTGGGTAAAAGAGTTGATTATTCAGGTCGTTCAGTCATTGTAGTAGGTCCAGACTTAAAATTACACGAATGTGGATTACCAAAAAAAATGGCGCTAGAGTTATTTAAACCATTTTTATATGCAAGACTTAATAAACTAGGTTTAGCTTCAACAATTAAACAAGCAAAAAAATTAGTTGAGAAAGAAACAAATGCAGTTTGGGACGCACTTGAGTTAATTGTCAGAGAACATCCAGTTTTACTAAATAGGGCTCCAACACTTCACCGGTTGGGAGTTCAAGCTTTTGAACCGAAATTAATTGAGGGAGATGCTATTGAATTACATCCTTTAACATGTGCAGCATTTAACGCAGATTTTGATGGTGATCAAATGGCAGTTCATGTTCCTTTGAGTTTAGAGGCACAACTTGAAGCTAGAATACTAATGTTATCAACAAATAATATACTTTCACCATCTAATGGAAAACCAATAATTGTACCCAGTCAGGATATGATTTTAGGAATTTATTATTTATCTCAAGAACCAGTCACTGATAAGCCAGCTGGATATTTTTTAAATGCGGATCAAATTGAATTTGCGCTTTCTTCTGGTCAAATAAAAGTCCATAGTACGATTATTTCTAGATTTGAAACAATTGATGAAAAGGGTAATCAAAAATTTGAGAAATATACATCTACTGCGGGAAGATTCCTACTAGCTAACTTATTGCCCAAAAATAATAATATTAAGTTTTCTTTAATTGATAGAATTTTACCAAAGAAAACAGTTTCAGAGATTATTGATATTGTCTTTAGATTTTGTGGTCAAAAAAGAACAGTCATTTTCTGTGATAGATTAAAGGATCTAGGGTTTAAACATGCATTTAAAGCAGGAATTTCTTTTGGTAAAGATGACTTAGTCATTCCGGAAAGTAAAAATAAACTTATTGATGATACTAAAAAACTAATAGCTGACTATGAAACTCAATATTCTGAGGGACTAATTACAAGAGGAGAAAAATATAACAAAGTTGTTGATGCATGGTCAAAATGTACTGATCAAGTAGCATCCGAAATGATGAAAGGAATTTCTGCCACAGAAAAAACTACAGAAGGTTTGAAAATAAATTCAGTATTTATGATGGCAGATAGTGGTGCGAGAGGATCAGCAGCACAAATGAAGCAATTAGCAGGTATGAGAGGTCTTATTGCAAAACCATCTGGTGAGATTATTGAAAGTCCAATTACGTCTAATTTTAAAGAGGGATTAACAGCTTTAGAATATTTTAATTCAACACACGGAGCAAGGAAAGGTTTGGCTGATACTGCCTTAAAAACAGCTAGCTCAGGATATTTAACTAGAAGATTATGTGATGTTGCCCAAGATTTAACTGTTACAAAAAAAGAATGTGATTGTAAAAATCCTGGATTCATCGAACTTTCAGAAATTTTGGAAGGTGGAAATGTTGTTGTAAGCTTATCAGAAAGAGCTTTGGGAAGAGTTACTTTTGACGATGTAAAGCATCCAATAACTGGTGAAATTATAATTAAAAAGTTAACTATGATTGATGAGGCTGGTTGTGATAAAATAGATTCTGCAGGAATAAAATCAGTTAAGGTTTATTCTGTTATGACATGTGGATCTAAAGAAGGTGTATGTGCTACTTCCTATGGAAGAGATTTATCTAGAGGTCAGATGGTTCATGTAGGTGAAGCAATCGGAATGATTTCTGCACAATCAATTGGAGAACCAGGAACGCAATTAACAATGAGAACTTTCCACGTAGGTGGTACTGCTTCAGTTAAACAAGACTCACAAATAGTTACTAAAAATGAAGGGACTTTAAAAATTATTAACTCAAACATTTTAGAGGATTCTAAAAAGAACTTGATTGTCATGGGTAGAAATACACAATTATCTATTGAGGACGATAATGGTGTTCAAATTGCAGTCTATAAAGTAGCCTATGGTTCGAAATTATTTTTTAAAAATGGTGATAAAGTAAAAGCTAATACAAAAATTTGTGAATGGGATCCTTATACTACTCCAGTGATTGCTGAAAAAAGTGGTATTGCAAGTTTTGTTGATTTAATTGATGGTGTGTCAATTCAAGAAACAACAGATGATGCGACAGGTATCTCCTCAAAATCAGTAGTTGATTGGCGTTCTCAATCAAAAAGCACAGATTTAAAACCAAGAATTACTTTAAGAGATGAAAAAGGAAACGTTATTAAAAAAGCAGATGATAATGAGGCTAGATATTATTTAGTTCCTGACTCAATTTTATCAGTGAAAGATGGTCAAAAAGTTTCTGCTGGTGACGTTATTGCCAGATTACCTAAAGAAACGACTAAAACTAAAGATATTACTGGAGGGCTTCCAAGAGTTGCTGAATTGTTTGAAGCTAGAAAAGCTAAAGATAGTGCAATCATTGCTGAAAATGATGGACAAGTTATATTTGGAAAAGAAGTTAGAGGAAAACAAAGAATATCAATTGTGCCTGAAGATGGATCAGAACCATCTAACTATTTAATACCTAAAGGAAAACATATTAATTTTAATCAGGGTGAAAAAATTAAAAAAGGGGAATATTTATTAGATGGACAGCCGTTACCACACGATATTCTTAGAATTATGGGTATAAAAGATTTAACTGAATATTTTGTTAATCAGGTTCAAGAGGTTTATAGATTACAGGGTGTTATTATTAACGATAAACACATAGAAACTATTTTAAGACAAATGTTGAAAAAAGTTGAGGTAAAAACTACTGGTGATTCCTCTTATTTACCGGGTGAAATCATTGATAGAATTAAATTTGATAATGTTAATGAAAAATTAAAATCAGAGGGTAAAAAGCCAGCCACTGGAGAAAGAGTTTTAATGGGGATTACTAAAGCTTCACTGCAGACCGAGTCTTTTATTTCTGCTGCATCATTCCAGGAAACTACAAGAGTTCTTACAGATGCTGCTATCAAAGGTAAAGTTGATCCACTAAATGGCTTAAAAGAGAATGTAATAGTTGGACGATTAGTTCCCGCTGGTACTGGTAATATTAAAAATAAATGGAACAAAAAAGCTCTACAAGATGACAATAAATTTCTATCTGAGCAAGAACAGATTGAACAGCCAGAAACCCCTGTAAATCAATAAAAATAACACATTTGTTAACTAGTTTTAGTTTGACAAAATTAAATTAATAAGTAATTTGGCGATATTTTTTGGTTGGAATGTAGTGTTAACTTTAGACACTAAACGCTGCCACAAATAACCTGTCAGTTATTTCATTCAAAAATAAATAATAATAAAATTTACAGATATGCCAACTATTAACCAGTTGTTAAGAAAAAAAAGAACCAAACCAATTGCTAGGAACAAAGTTCCAGCATTACAAAAACAACCACTTAAAAGAGGTGTTTGTGTAAAAGTTTATACAACAACTCCAAAAAAACCTAACTCTGCTTTAAGAAAAGTTGCTAGAGTGAGATTATCAAATGGTTTTGAGGTAACTGCTTATATACCTGGAGAAGGTCATAATCTTCAAGAACACTCTGTCGTATTAATTAGAGGTGGCAGGGTAAAAGATTTACCAGGTGTTCGTTATCATATTTTAAGAGGTAATCTAGACACTCAAGGAGTGGCAAATAGAAAGAAAAGAAGATCTTTATACGGAACAAAAAAAGGAAAATAAAAATGTCTAGAAAAAAAACACAGCCTAAAAAAAATATTGTTCCTGATCCAAAATTTAACTCCACAATTATTCCTAAATTAATTAATAATATTATGTACGATGGCAAAAGAGGTGTAGCTACTAAAATAGTTTATGATGCTATTGAAAAGATTAAGACTAAATCGAAAGATGAACCTATTAATATTTTTAACGAAGCAATTAATAACATTAAACCAACTGTTGAAGTAAGATCACGAAGAGTGGGCGGTGCCACATATCAAGTCCCAGTTGAAGTTAAAAGTAAAAGAGCACAAGCTTTAGCTATCAGATGGCTTATTGACTCAGCAAGAAAAAGAAAAGATAAACATATGTCTGATAAAATTTTTAATGAACTTTATGATGCGTACGAAAAAAAAGGCGCAGCTGTAAAGAAAAAAGAGGATGTGCATAAAAT
>CABYNA010000006.1:0-66115 GCA_902520215.1 uncultured Pelagibacteraceae bacterium | reverse complement strand
TATGGTTTTGCTAAATATAAAACTCATGCAAAATCATCATTAGTTTTAAGAAGAGAACAGGGTAAAATACAAACTTATTTTCATTTAGGAACTGGCAATTATCATCCAGTAAACGCTAAAATTTATACTGATTTGTCTTTATTTAGTTGTGATAAGAAAATGGCATCAGATGTTGAAAAGTTTTTCAATTATGTAACAGGATACGCAAAACCAAAAAATTTAAATAAAATTTCTATTTCGCCAGTAAATATGAGGCAAACCTTAAATGAAAATATTGATGCTGAAATTAAAAATTCTAAAAATGGAAAATTTGCAGCTATTTGGGCAAAAATGAACTCTTTAGTAGATCCAGAAATTATTGATAAATTTTATGAAGCTTCGAATGCTGGTGTAAAAATTCATTTATTTGTAAGGGGTGTTTGTTGTTTAAGACCAGGAGTAAAAGATAGATCAGAAAACATAGTTGTAAAAAGTATCATAGGAAGATTTTTAGAGCATTCTAGAATTTACTGCTTTAGTAATGGTACAAAAAAAATGCCTAATAGAAATGCAAAAGTATATATTTCGTCAGCTGATTTAATGCCAAGAAATTTAAATCGAAGGGTAGAACTTCTAGTCCCAATTGAAAATGAGACTGTTCATGAACAGATCTTAGATCAAATAATGTTGGCAAATTATCTTGATACTAATCAGAGCTGGGAACTTGAAGCAGATGGTAATTATAAAAAAATTAAATATAGTAAGAGCGATTCCTTTTCAGCTCATGAATATTTTATGAATAATCCGAGCTTATCTGGAAGAGGTAAAGCTAAACTAAGAATGCAGCCTAAACAACTGCACTTAAGATTGATTAAAAGTGGAAGTAATTAAAAGTAAAAATAGTTTAAAATTAAATCAGGCAAAATTAGCTATAATAGACATTGGATCAAACTCTATAAGAATGCTAATTTATGAAGATTTCAGTTCTTCTCGTGTGCCTTTTTTTAATGAAAAAGCAGTTTGTGAACTTGGAAAAAATTTAGATAAATCCAAAAAACTTCACAGATCTGGTACCGAATATGCTTTAAAAGTTTTAAAAAGATTCTCAGAAATTTTAAATGTTTCAAAAATCACAAATCTTAAAATCATTGCAACAGCAGTTTTAAGAGAAGCAACTGATACAAAACCATTTATTAACGAAGTTGAAAAACTTTTTAAAACTAAGATTAATATATTGTCAGGTGAAGAGGAAGCTGAATGCTCAGCTGAGGGAGTTAAAATAGGCTTTGAAAATGTTGATGGATTAGTTGCTGACCTTGGCGGTGGTAGTTTAGAATTAGCTAGAGTTGAAAACAATATAGTAACTAATAAAACCTCATTACCTGTTGGTGTTTTAAGATTATTAAATAATCCTATAGTTAAAAAAAGAAATTTAGCTAAATATATCAAAAAATTATTAAGAGATGAAAAATGGCTCTCAAAAAAGAAATTTAATAATTTATATTTAGTTGGAGGTACTTGGCGTGCATTATTTAAATTACATCTTTTTCAAAATAATCATCCAGTACACATAATTCATCAATATAGTATTGATAATAATGTTTTATCTAAGTTTGTTGAAAAAATTTCTTCTTTTAATAAATCCAAACTTAAAACAGTTGAGTATATTTCAAAATCTAGAACACCATATTTACCTTATAGCTGTATTATACTTGATGAAATTATGAAAGTTTCAAATCCAAAAAAAATTATTTGTTCTATCAGTGGTTTGCGTGAAGGATCTTTATCAATTGACCATTTTAAAGATGTAAAAGAATCTGAAATTTTTTACAAAGCAATTGAGAAGGTTGCGCAAAAAAGAGGTGATTTAGGGTCAAATTATAAAAAATATTATGATTTTATTCATCCAGTTTTTGAAGGTAATGAGCACTTTAATAAGAAATTATTATATCTGGCATGTGTATTAAGTCATATGGATTGGGGATTGGGAGCATTTCAAAAAGCTGAATTGGTATTTCAAGAAACGATAAATACTCCTTTACTTAGATTGACTCATAAAGAAAGAATACAATTAGCTTTGTCATGCTATTGGCGGTACTGTAGTATCAAGTATAATCCAAAGATCGAGTATTTAACTTTTTTGAATAATAATGAAATTTTTTCAAGCAAACAAGTTGGTGCAGCATTGAGATTTTCACAATCATTGACCTCGATATCTACGATATTTCTTGAAGAGTTTAAATTGTATAAAAGAGGTAATGCTGTATTTTTAAAAATTCCATCACAACATCAAGAAATAATCTCAAAACAAGTTACCAAAAGATTTAAAGCTCTTGCTAGAGAATTATTTTTAGAGCCAAGAGTAATTTATTCAAATAATTCAAAATAAACTTAAATTAATTAAACTTTAATAATAAGTAAATATTTCTGTAACTTAATCTTTTTAAGATAATCTACAAAATTTAAATATTCATTATTTTTTCCCCTGTTTAAATTTTGTTAATTAGCTTCTTTCTTCCTTCTCATTTAAGAGAAGGAAGAAAGACAATTTGGAATTAATTATTTATAGATGCAGGAGACTGCTCTGCATTCTTCTTAGCAAGTTTTTTTGCTTTTTTTTCAGCAACCTTTTTTTCTAGACCAGCAATTTTAATATTAAGGCTTGATAATTTTTTTTCTTTAGCTGTAATTTTATTTTTAAGTTTATCAATTGATTTTAATATTTTTGTTTTTTTCTTTTCATTCTTTTTTAGTTTTTTTCTCATTACTGCCTCCGAATTATTTGATACTTAATTTAATCATATAATCCTAAAATAAAAAGGATATTTTGTTACAACCTATAGTTTATAGTTTTTTAAGACCTGTTATTAAATAAAAAAACATTGCTATATGAGAACTATTATTGAATTTTTGATTTAATATTAATTTAAATATCTCTCTTTGATTAAAAAGATGAATTCTAATACCTTGTTCTGGTTTCGAAATTTTAATTAAGTCTTCTGTGTAATAACCAGTAATTTTAGTAGTTAGTCTTCCAGGTTCAGTATAAAAAGTTATTATTTTACTCAATTTTGATCTTGATCTATATCCTGTTTCTTCTCTTAATTCCTTATATGCTGATTGCAGAGTTGTTTCCTTTTTTTCCACTATGCCAGAAGGAAACTCGTAATTAATTTTATTAATTGGAACTCTTTTTTGGGAAACTACTATATATTTGTCTTTAATCTTAGGTATTACTAATGAAAGATTAGAAGTTTTAAGATAATGATAAAACTCTTTTTTTTTAAATTTTTTGTTAATTAAACTTATTCGATTGGTAAGTTTTATATTTTTCAATTTTTTTCAAAAAATAACTTTTTAACAATAAGTACAGCAATTAACATTCCAATAAGCTCAGCTAAAATATAATAAGGAGTATTTAAATAACTAATACCAGTAAAAGACTCTGTAAATGTTCTAGCAATAGCAACAGCTGGATTTGCAAAAGAGGTTGAGGAAGTAAACCAATAACCTGCAGTAATGTAAAGCCCAACACTAGCAGCAACAGCAATTTTACCTGACTTCATTGAACCAAAAATTATTGTTATAAGCCCTAATGTTGCTATTACCTCAGATGTGAATATGTAAATCCCATCTCTTGACTTAGTAGATAATTCATAAATCTCATGTTCAAAAAAGAAATTAGCTAAACCAACACCAATTAAGCAACCAACTAATTGAGCAATAATATAAAAGGGTAATAGTTTCTTTTTTAATTTACCTGTTATTGTCATTGCGATACTTACAAATGGATTAAAATGAGCTCCTGATACATCAGCAAATACTGTAATGAGCACAAATAAACCTGCTCCTGTTGCTATAGTATTAGCTATTAACATTACAGCAACGTCATTAGTTAAGTTTTCAGCCATTAAACCTGAGCCAACAATAATCATCACTAAAAAACAACTTCCTATTAATTCAGCAAGAAAATAACGACTTTTATTTTTCATTAAGCAGTTCCTTTATTCTTTTATGAATATTATTGTAAACTTTTTCAATTATTTCGTCTTTTTTATTTAAGTCATTTGTTTCATTAAGTAATTTAACAGGATCCTCTATATCCCAATGAATTATCTGATCTTTATTTGGCCAAATAGGGCAGACTTCGTTATTGGCATTATTACAAACTGTAATCACATAATCCATTTTAATTTGACCATTAATAAACTCATTAAAATTTTTAGATCTATAATTTGAAAGATCATAATGTTTTGATAATAAATAATTCTTCACATCTTCATTTACTTTTCCTGTTGGATTACTCCCGGCACTAAAACCTTTATACAAATCGTCATACTCATTATTTATAATACTTTCAGCAATAATACTTCTTGCTGAATTACCTGTGCACACAAACAATATATTCTTCATTTAAAAAATAATCTTATAAATCCCAATAACAAATAATGGAATTTGTAATCCGAAGTTTGTTAGTATCGCTTTATCTTTGCTGATAAATCCAGCGATAGTCCATCCAACAACTCCTAATCCATGAAAATATATATTTAATGGATATATATTTAAATTTGTAAGAAGTATTCCTACTAAAACTAAAAACGTACTAATCCATTTTAGATATTTTTTTATAAACATAAAAATTTCCTTTCATTATTATTATTTCAGTTATGTTAAGAATTTATTAAAATAAAGAATTATCTACACTTTTTACATAATCCAAAAAACTCAAGATTGTATTTACTATATTTCATACCATCCTTGTCTTTGAAATTAGCTAAGTATTTGGAAAGACCTGCACTACTTATTTCTGTTACTTTCTCACAAATCTCACAGATAGAAAACGCTGTAGCTTTAGCCACTCGACAGCTTGAATTGTGACACGCAATAAATGCATTTCGACTCTCTATTTTGTGAATTTTTCCTATTTCCACTAGCTTATCTAACGCTCGATAAACTTGTAGGGGAGCTTTAATACCTTTTTTTTGAACATTAAAAAGGATTGAGTAAGCTTTCATTGGTTCAGGAGATTTATCAATTAAATCAAAAATAATTTGCTGATTTTTTGTCAGAGTATGTTCTTTATGCATTGTTTTCATTTTACAGATTCCTCATTAATTTTTCAATTTAATAGATTGTTTTATTTTAAATAATGAAAGTATGAATAATAATAAGGCTGCTGTAATAATTGATGGACCTGAAGATGTATTAAACTCTAAAGATGTGAACAATCCTATAATTACAGATAACAAGCCTCCTACAATTGAATAGATAACCATACTCTGTGGACTTGATGACAAATTTCTAGCCATTGCTGCAGGAATAATTAACATCCCAGTGATTAATAATAATCCAACCATTTTAATTGAAATAGCAATGATTGCAGCCATTAAAATAGTAAAGATTGCCTTAGCTCTGTCTGGATTTAAGCCTTCTGCTTCTGCTAGTTCATAATTTACTGTTGAAGCGAATAAAGGTTTCCAAATAAATTTTAGAGTTAATAAGATTAATGCTCCTCCAATCCATATGATTAACAAATCATCAACTGAAACCGCTAAAATATCTCCAAATAATAATCCCATAATATCAAACCTGATAAAGGTCAAAAAACCTATAACAACAAGTCCAACTGCCAGAGATGAATGAGCTAGAAGACCCAACAAAGCATCACCTGGTAAATTGGTTTTTTTTTGAAGCTGAATTAGAACAAGTGCTATCAGAGATGAAATGATAAACACCGATAGCGCAATATTAAACTCCATAGTAAACGCTAATGTCACTCCCAATAGAGCAGAGTGAGCTAAGGTGTCACCAAAATAAGATAATCTTCTCCATATAACAAAACAACCAAGTGGTCCTGTTACAAAAGCAACACCAATTCCAGCTACCAAAGCTCTTATAAAAAAATCATCAAACATCTAATTTTTTTTAATTTCACCTTCTTCTGTATGAATATGGTCGTGCTTATGTTCATATCTTGATAATATTTGAGAAGCTTGTTCACCAAATAAAGCTTTATACTCATTATTTTTTGCAACATCCATTGGAGAACCTGAGCAACAAACATGACCGTTTAAACAAACAACATGGTCAGTGGCAGTCATTACAGTGTGTAGATCATGAGAAATCAACAAGATACCACAACTTAATTCATCAGAAATTTTCTTAATTAGTTCGTATAAGGCAATTTCACCAGTAAAATCTACTCCCTGTACTGGTTCATCTAGCACTAACAGCTCTGGTTTTTTTGATATAGCTCTTGCAAGTAAAACTCTTTGAAACTCACCACCAGATAAATCTCCTAAATTTTTATCTTTAAGATGAATGACACCAGTTAAAGACAAAGCTTCATCAATTGTCTCTTTATTAAGACTTTCAGTTAATACCATGAAATCATTTACTCTTAGCGGCAACGTCCAATCAATTGAAATTTTCTGTGGGACATATCCAACTTTATGGGTATATTTTTCAACTGAACCATCAATTTTTTTGTAAATACCCAAAGCAATTTTAGCTGTTGTACTTTTTCCTGATCCATTTGGACCTATAAGAGTAACTATTTTACCTTTCTCAACTTGTAGTGAGACTCCTTTGACTAACCATTTGTTGTTCAACTGTAAACCAGCATCATTTAATTTTACCAATATATTTTGATCAGTGCTCATTTTTTTTCTTGACTAATAAGTGTTATATTATTACATAGTGTTATATTATAACAATTTAAATATACAACATATGAAAAACATAAAGAAATTACCATTAATCCTATCAATATTATCATTCTTAACAATTTTTGAGCCAGTAAATGCTGAAATTAAAGTAGTGGCAACAATAAAACCAATCCATTCTCTTGCAAGTTATCTAATGGATGGTGTTGGTAAACCAGATTTAATCGTTGATGGTTATGCTTCACCACATGGATTTGCTCTTAAACCATCACATGCAAAAATGATTCAAAATGCAGATATTATATTTTGGGTAGGAGAGGACATAGAAAATTTCTTGGAAAAACCATTAAAAACTATTGCAAAAAAAGCTGAAAAAATTGAATTAATGGAAATCAAAGGTTTAACTAAACTTAAATTTAGAGAAAGAAATATTTTTGAAGAGCATGATCATGGTCATAAAGAAGACGATCATGATGATCATGCAAAAAAAGAGGATGATCATGACGATCACGATCATGATAAAAAGGAAAAAGAACATGGTCATGATGAACACGGACATGACGATGAGCATAAAAAAGATGGTCACGATGAGCATGGTCACGAAGGACACGCACATGGCGAATTTGATCCACATATCTGGTTAGATCCTATGAATGCAAAAGTAATTTTAAGCGAGATGGCTGAGCACTTAATTGAAAATGATCAAAAAAATGAGGCTAAATATAAAGCAAATTTAAAAAAAGCTCATAATGATTTAGATAAACTTACAAAAAAAGTTAAGTCTGAATTAAATAAAGATTTTAAATCAGTAGTTTTCCACGATGCCTATCAATACTTTGAAAAAAGATTTGGTATAAATATTCTTGGAGCATTTACAGTAAATACAGACGTTATGCCAGGTGCTGAGCAATTAGCTGAAATCAGAGAGGTAATTGAGCATGATAAAGTTAGTTGTATATTTTCAGAGCCTCAATTTAATCCTGATATTATTAAAGCTGTAGCAAAAGATACCAATGTTGCAACAGGTGTAATCGATCCATTAGGAGCTACACTTGATCCAGGTAAGGATTTGTATTTTGATTTAATAGGTAATATGTCAAAATCTTTCAAAGGTTGTTAATTAGAAATTGATCTTTAGTTATAAATAATATCTAATAATGGGATGAGTACAGTTTCCCTGACATTAGATGAAATTTTTGATTTAGCTAAAAAAACTTTACTAGCTAATGGTTGTGATGATGAAACAGCTTCTATTCTGTCTGACCTGATTAGAAATGCCGAAAGGGATGGATCTTTATCTCATGGTTTGTTCAGATTACCTGCATATGTAAGTGGTTTAAAAAGTGGAAAAATTAATGGTAAAGGAAAGCCTGAAATTAAAAAAATTTCTTCATCAGTTATAAAAGTTCAAGGGAATAATTGTTTAGCGCCAGTAGTTTTAAATAAAGGGTTGCCTGAATTAGCTAAAGCTGCAAAAGAAAATGGTGTAGCAGTGCTTGCAATAAATAATTCTCATCACATGGCAGCGATGTGGCCCGAAACAGAAAAGTTAGCAGAAGAAGGTTTAGTTGCTTTTGCATGCACATCATACAAACCTGCTGTAGCACCTGCTGGTGCAATCAAACCATTGTTTGGAACAAATCCGATTTCATTTGCTTGGCCGCGACCTGGTAAAACTCCAGTCGTTTATGATATGGCCACAGCATCAATGGCAATGGGAGAGGTCCAAGTCGCTAAAAGAGAAGGGCACAAAGTTCCACTTGGAACTGGTTTAACTAAAGATGGTAAAGAGACTACTGATCCAGGCGCAATTGCAGATGGTGGTGTATTACTTCCTTTTGGTGGTTACAAAGGTTCAGCAATAGCAATGATGGTTGAGTTAATGGCTGGTGCTTTGGTTGGTGATAATTTTAGTTTTGAAACAGCAGCTAAAGATAATAATGATGGTGGACCACCAAGCGGGGGAGAATTTATCATTGCAATTTCACCTGACAAAACTTCAGGAACAAATTGGCAAAAACATGCAGATGAATTTTTTGATAAAATGAAATCTTTTGATGGGGTTAGACTTCCAGGTGAAAGAAGACACAAGAATAGATTAGATAAAGGCCCTCGAAATATTAATGAAGACTTGGTTAATAAAATAAAATCTCTAAGCTAAAGTTATCTCAATCGGTGTATGATCTGAAGGTTTTTCACGACCTCTTGGATCTTTATTAATATTTATACCTTTAATTTGATCAATTAAAGAATTTGAAACTAAGAAGTGATCAATTCGCATCCCATTATTTTTTTGCCAAGCACCTCTCATGTAGTCCCAAAAGGTATAACCTTCCTTAGTTTCATTAAAATGTCTATAGACATCACTAAAACCAAGGTTGATCATTTCTCTTAATTTTTTTCTTATTTCTAATCTAAACAGAGCATCATCCTCAAAACTTTTTGGATTATAAACATCTTCAGGTGCTGGAATAATGTTAAAATCTCCAGCAAGAATAATATTTGAATTTTTTTTACTTAAATTCTTTAATTGTTTAATTAAATCATCCAACCATTGTTTCTTGTATTTATATTTATCTGTATCTACAGGATTTCCATTAGGTGTATAAATGTTTATTAATTGAATATTTTTCTTTTTATACTCCAGTTCAGCTGAAATTATTCTTGATTGCTTTAATTTATCTTTAATTAAGTCAGTTTTAATATTTTTTAATTTACCTTTAGATATAATAGCAACCCCATTATAACTTTTTTGGCCGAATACGTGACTTTCATAATCCATTGCTGAAAAATCATCATAGGGAAAGTTTACATCCTCTGTTTTGATTTCCTGCATCATTAGGATATCTGGTTTATATTTTAAGAGATAACTTTTGATATTATCTATACGAGCTCTCACAGAATTTACATTCCATGAAGAAATAATCATTAAAGAGAAAAAGAAACACCACAACCACAAGATGACTTAGTTTGTGGATTTGTTATCTTAAATTGTTCACCAATTAATTCTGAAACATAATCAACTTCAGAGCCTTTCAATAAATCTGCTGAAGTTTTATCAATTAAAATATTTTCAAAGTTTAAATCATCTTTTGATTTTTCTTTATCAAAAGTGAATTCGTATTGAAATCCTGAACAACCACCACCTTTAATAGCGATTCTAAAAAAAGACCCTTTATCTTTTTTAGACAGCAAAACATTGATCTGTTTTAGTGCTTTATCAGTAAATTTAATTTCTTTAATCATAATTGATCACTGGTATTAGTAATATAATACTTAATATTTTATTTTAAAGGATGAAAAAATACTCAAAGATAGGTCAATTCAAAAGTAAAGGTAGGATATTTAAGGAATCTTTGTCAAAATATAGATCACCTTATCAAAGAGATAGAGATCGTATTATTCACAGCGCTTCATTTAGAAGATTGAAACATAAAACACAGGTATTTGTTAATACTGAAGGGGATCATTATAGAACTCGAATTACTCATTCTATGGAGGTTGCTCAAATAGCAAGATCCATCGCTAGATATTTCAGTTTGAACGAGGACTTAGCAGAAACACTCAGTTTAGCGCACGATTTGGGCCACACTCCTTTTGGTCATGCAGGTGAAGATGCTTTGAATGAATGTATGAGCATTCATGGAGGGTTTGATCACAATTTACAAACATTAAGAATTGTTATGTTTTTAGAAAATAAGTATTTGAAATTTAGTGGCTTAAATCTTTCTGTTGAAACATTAGAGGGACTTTTAAAACACAATGGTCCAGTCGAAGATTTTCATTTAGTTGATGAATTAATAGGTGTTAAAAAATTTAAAAACATGATTAATTTTAATACCTTTCCTTCACTAGAGGCCCAAATTTCATCTATATCTGATGATATTGCTTATAATAACCATGATATACAAGATGGCATTAAAGCAAATCTATTCAGATTAGAAGAGTTAGTAGAAATAGATTTTTTTAAAAATATTTATAGAAAATATAAAAAAAAGATTAACAAAAAAAATTACAAGATTGCAACTTACCAGATTATAAGAGATTCAATTGACATAATGATCAAAGATTTAATAAGTAATACCATCAAAAATCTTAATCAAAATAAAATTAAAAGTAGAAATGATTTGAATAAAACTGATTTTCTTATGGTTGATTTCTCTGATAAAATTAAAAATTCTGATAATGAAATTAGGTATTTTTTAAGATCCAAAATGTACAATAACAAGAATGTGCTAAATAAAAATAACAAAGGTAAATTAATAATTAAAAGATTGTTTGCCAAAATAAGTAAAAATCCAGCAAAATTTATTTCAAAAGAACATTTATCTAAAAACAAATATCGATCAGTTTCTGATTTTATTTCTGGTATGACTGACAGATATGCTATCAACCTTTATAATGATATCAAATGAATATTTTTGATCAATACTTAGATAAAATAAAAAAGATTATTTTGGATTTATCGAAAAAGGGTAAAATAATTTTGCCAGATAATTTAGATGGAATAAACACAGAAATTCCACCTGAGAAATTTAATTGTGACATTTCTACAAATGTTGCAATGGTTTTGTCAAAAATAAATAAAAAGCCCCCTTTGGAATTAGCTGAAACCTTAGCAAAGAGTATTGAAAATGAAGACAAGTCAATAAGAGAGATATCAATCGTAAAACCTGGATTTATAAATATTAAATTTCAACCTGTGTTTTGGACAAATTTTTCAAAAGAAATTATTAAGAACGCTAAAACATTTGGAATAAATACAAATGAGCAAAAGAAAAATTATTTAATTGAATTTGTTTCTGCTAATCCAACAGGGCCTTTACATGTGGGTCATTGCCGAGGTGCCATTTTAGGAGATGTAATTTCAAATGTTTTATCATTTAATAATCATAAAGTTACTAAAGAATATTATGTAAATGACTATGGTAATCAGATAATTAATTTTACAAAATCAGTATATTTTAGAATAAGAGAAATTAAATTTAATGAAACTTTTCCTACAGATAATGAAGATCTTTATCCTGGTGAATATTTGATTGAGTTTGCAAATAATATTATTTCTTCAAATCCAAAAATAGATTTTACTAATTACGATGCAATATCTGAACAATTAACGAGCCTTTCTATAGACGAGGCAATAAAATTAATTAAAAAAAATCTTAGTAGTCTTGGTATAACTCACGATAATTTTGTTAGTGAAAAAAAATTAGTGCTTAATCAAGAAGTTGAAAAAGTAGTAGAAAATCTTCAAAAGAATAAATTTGTTTATAAAGGTAAAATAAAAGCGCCAGCTGGTGAGGACGATAATAATTGGGTTGAAAGAGAACAATTACTTTTCAAATCAACTGATTTTGGTGATGACAAAGATAGAGCATTACAAAAATCTGATGGTGCTTGGACTTATTTTGCCAGTGATGTTGCCTACCACAAAAATAAATTGGATAGAAAGTTTGACTACTTGATAAATATTTTAGGTGCAGATCACGCGGGTTATATTAAAAGAATCACATCCTCTGTCGATGCTTTGTCGAACTCTAAAGGAAAACTTATTTGTAAAGTTAGTCAACTTGTAAAACTTATAAAAGATAAAAAACCATTCAAAATGTCAAAACGTAAAGGTGATTATATAACTGTTGATGATTTAATTAATGAAGTTGGAAAAGATGCTACTCGATTCATTATGTTAAATAGAAGTAATGATGTCGAACTCGATTTTGATTTTGATAATGTAATTGAAAAATCAAAAGACAATCCTTTGTATTATGTACAATATTGTTATGCTCGAATTTCATCTGTTTTTAGACATCTGGAAATAGATTTAAAAAAAGATTTAAAGATTGATGAATATAATTTTGAATATTCTGACCATGAAATAAACATCTTAAAAAAAATATCCGAGTGGCCAAAGTGTATCGAAATATCAAGCAAGAAGCTTGAACCACATAGAATTCCAGTATATCTTTATGAACTAGCCTCTCTCTTTCATTCTTATTGGAACTTGGGAAAAGATAATCCTGAAAAAAGATTTATAAATAAGAATAAGATGATATCGAATGACAAGTTAGTTTTATTAAAACTTATGTCAAATGTTGTTAAATCTGGAATGAATATCGTAGGTGTTTCTGCTCCTGAAAAAATGTAATGTTTAAAGAAATCAAATATATTATTTTTGTTTTTATTATTGGTCTTTTTATTTTTTTTACAGCAAAATATTATTTTTCTGATGCCTATAAAAAAAAATCTTATAGATCACTCAACAATATCGAGAACAAGATAAATATTTATTCGGAAAAATTACCAATTTTAGAAGATGATACGAAAAATATTATTGAATACGTTGAGCAAACAAACAATAAAAAAAAGAAAAAATTTAATTTTTGGAAATTATTAGAAAATAATGAATAAACGTCGATCATTTATTGTTGGTATCAAATCAACAAAACTTTCAGCAAAAGAAAAGTCATTTCTTAAAAAATATAAACCCTGGGGAGTTATCTTATTTACAAGAAATATTAAAAATCTTGATCAAACTTTAAAACTCACCACGTCAATAAGAAAATTATTCAAAGATAAAAAGTATCCCATTTTAATTGATCAAGAAGGGGGTAAAGTTAATCGGTTAAAAAATATCATATCATTCGATAATTTGACTTCAGAATTTTTTGGAAAAAAATATGTTAAAAATGTAGATGAATTTAAATTTTATTATAAATTATTTATTGATAAAACTTCATATTTGTTAAAATCTCTTGGTATTAATATTAATACCTCCCCTATCTTAGATTTAAGAATTAAAGGTGCATCAAATGTCATCGGGAATAGATCTTTTTCCAATAATCCCCAAATCGTATCTAAAATTGGAGATTATTGTATTAATTATTTTCATCAAAATGGTATTGGAACAGTCATAAAGCATATTCCAGGACATGGTCTAGCAAAAGTAGATAGTCACCATTTTACTCCGATGGTAAATAAAAAATTGAGTTATTTATCTAAGAAAGATTTTTTTCCATTTAAAAATAAAAAAACTTTTTTCGCTATAACCGCTCACATAATTTTTACCCAAATTGACAAAGAAAATTGTGTTACTCAATCAAAAAAATTAATTAAATTAATTCGAAATAAAATCGGTTTTAAAGATATTTTGATTTCTGATGATTTATCTATGAAAAGTCTTAAGGGTAATTTAAAGGAAAATACAATCAAAACGTTTAGTGCAGGTTGTAATTTAGCCTTACATTGTAATGGAAATTTAAATGAAATGAAAATTGTAGGAAATAATTCACCATTGATAAATCATTTTATCATAAAAAAAACATCACAATTTTACAAAATTTTAAGTTAATATTGATTGATGATTGAAAATGATTCTAAACTTTTTAAAGTAGATGTTGAAAATTATAATGGTCCATTAGACGTTCTTTTAGATCTTGCAAAAGCTCAAAAAGTTAATCTTGAGGATATATCTATTACAAAATTAGTAGATCAGTTTCATGATTTTATTACTCAAGAAAAAAAATTAAATTTAGAGATTGCTTCAGAATACTTATTAATGGCAACATGGTTAGCATATTTAAAATCAAAATTACTATTACCAGGCACCCCTGAAGAAGAATTTAAAGTTCAAGAAGTAGCTGAAAAATTAAAACTTCAACTTAAGAAACTTGAATTAATAAGGTTATTATCTGAACAAATGCTTAAAAGAAAAAGATTGGGAAGAGAAATTAGAACTAGAGGTATGAGAGCAGGCATAAGGCCCATCTACAATAGTGAATATAAATTAAATTTATTTGACCTCATGAAAACATATTCCACTATAATTATGACCAAAGATTTTCAGAGAATTAACATTCCAAAATTACCAGTTTTTACAACAGAAGAAGGTATAAAAACTATAAAAGATTTTTTTGGAAAATTAATGGACTGGAAAAAATTAGATGATTTAATTCCGAAAAATTTTAAAAGTGGATCAAAGTACAAACGAACCGGTAAAGCAGGAATATTTGCTGGCTCTCTTGAGTTGGTCAAAGAGGGCAATCTAAGCATAAAGCAAGAAAACCTTTTTGATGATATTTATATAAAAGAAAACAAATGATAAAAAAAAAGATTAAGAAAAAAGACAATATTATTAATTTTCCAACTAAATTATCTTCAATTGAAAAGGAAATTGAAGGAATTGTTTTTGCTGCTGCAGAACCATTAGATATTGAAACTATTGAAAATAAGATATCTAAAAAAACAGATGTTGAAAAAATTTTGTTAAAATTACAAGCAGAATATTCAAATCGAGGTATTAACTTAGTTTGCATTTCTAAAAGATGGTCTTTTAGAACCTCACCTAATCTTTCAAATTTAATGACCCAAGAAAAAACTGTTGAAAAAAAATTATCAAAAGCTGCAATAGAAACTCTTGCTATAATTGTTTATCATCAACCAGTTACTCGGGCAGAGATAGAAGAAATAAGAGGAGTAGCTTTTGGAACTAACACATTAGAAATTTTGATGGAATTAAATTGGGTTAAACCCGGGGGGCGAAAAAATGTCCCTGGTCGACCTATTCAATATGTTACGACGGACGATTTTTTAAGTCATTTTAACTTGCAAAAATTATCTGATTTACCAACAGTGGATGAACTTGGAGCTGCAGGTTTAATTGATAGTACTAATATTGATAATGCTATTTTTGGTACTGGAAAATTCTACAAAGAAAAACAAGACGATAAAAAAGAGGACATTTATTCAAATATTGATGAAATGTTAAGTAGCACTCTTGACTCAGATGAGAAGAACTAAGCCTACAAATTAGACTTTTCAATTATTGATAAAAAGGTTATAAGTTTTCTATGAGCATTGGAATTTGGCAAATAGCGATCGTTGTAATACTTGTAGTATTATTATTTGGTAGAGGAAAAATTTCTAGCCTTATGGGCGATGTAGCAAAAGGAATAAAAAGTTTTAAAAAGGGTATGGCATCAGATGTGACTGATGACAATGAACCTAAAAATATTTCTGACGATAATCAAGATTCGAACAAAAAAGAATAAATCACATGCCTACTATTGGTTGGTTTGAGATTTTAATAATAGTTGCAATAGCTATTGTAGTTTTGGGACCTAAAGACTTTCCAATAATGCTCAAAAAAGTTGGTTCATGGATCGGCTCTGCAAAAAAATATGTCAATAATATTCAAAATGAAGTCTCAAATATTGATCTTGAGGATAATAAGATAGAAAAAAAAGAAGAAAAAAAAGATGAGTCATGACGAAAATGAAGGTGGCTTTGTAAGTCATTTAGCTGAGTTAAGAAAAAGACTAATTCATAGTTTTATTTTTCTAATAATCTTTTTTATAGGATGTTATTTTTTTGCTGAACATCTTTATGGTTTTTTAGTAGAGCCATATGCACAAGCGGTTAAAGATGATAGAACTGATAGACGATTAATTTTCACAGCTTTACAAGAAACTTTTCTTACCTATTTGAAAGTATCTTTTTTCACAGCTTTTTTTGTTACTTGTCCATTTATTTTGATGCAGATTTGGAAATTTATTGCTCCTGGTCTTTATAAACATGAAAAAATTGCAATTTTACCTTATTTAGTTTTAACCCCAATCTTATTCTTACTAGGAGGTATGTTGGTTTATTATTTAATAATGCCTCTAGCTATAAAATTCTTTTTATCTTTTGAAAGCTCTGGTCTTTCAACAAATTTACCGATTCAACTAGAAGCAAAAGTTAACGAATACCTTTCATTGGTAATGAAGCTTATATTTGCGTTTGGGATAAGTTTTCAATTACCTGTTGTGTTGAGTTTGTTAGCAAGGGTAGGGTTAGTTGATTCTGATTTTTTGAAGAAACGAAGAAAATATGTTGTGGTTATTATATTTGCAGCCGCAGCTTTACTCACACCCCCAGATCCCATCACACAAATTGGTTTAGCGATACCATTATTAATTCTATATGAATTATCAATATTTTCAGTAAAACTTATTGAGAATAAAAATTTAAAAAATTCTGATGCATAACATTAAAGAAATTAGAAAAGATTTTGATGCATTTTCAAAAGCATTAAAAAAAAGATCAATTGAAATAGATCTCAATAAACTCAAAAAATTAGATATAGATAATAGAGATTTAATTCAAAAAAAAGAAATATTAGAGAAAGAAAAGAAAGATATTTCAAAAACAAAAGATAAGGCTTTATTTTCTAGGTCAAAGGAAATTACCCAATCTATTGATAAAATTACTGATCAACAATCAAAAATTAAATCAGACTTAGATGAAATTTTATCAAGTATTCCTAATATACCTCACGATGATGTGCCTGTAGGATCTAATGAAAATGAAAATGTTGAATTAACTAAATCGGGCCAGATTCCTAATTTTGAATTTACTCCAAAATCACACCACGAATTAGGTGAAAAACTTGGCATGTTAGATTTTGATCTTGCCACAAAAACCACTGGTTCAAGATTTGTTTTTGTTAAGAATAAATTAGCGTTACTTGAAAGAGCAATTTCAAATTTTATGCTTGATATACATACTTCCAAAAATGGATATGAGGAAATTTCACCACCTTTATTAGCATCAGAAAATACGATGTTTGGAACTGGTCAACTACCTAAATTTGAAAATGATCAATTTGAAGTAAAATTAGAAGAGGGAAGTGGAAGAAAATTTTTAATTCCTACAGCAGAAGTTATTTTAACTAATATTGTAAAAGATAAAATTTTAGATTTTAAAACATTACCAATGAGGTTTGTTGCATCTACCCCGTGCTTTAGAAAAGAGGCTGGTAGTTATGGTAAAGATACAAAAGGGATGATTAGACAACATCAATTTTATAAAGTTGAATTAGTTAGTATTGTAGAACAAGATAATTGTCTTGAAGAATTAGAGAGAATGACAAATTGTGCCACAGGAATTTTAGATTTGTTAGAATTACCATATAGAAAAATGATTTTATGTAGTGGAGATATGGGATTTAGTGCAGAAAAGACTTACGATATAGAAGTATGGTTACCTTCAGAAAACAAATATAGAGAAATATCTTCATGTTCATCATGTTCGACTTTTCAAGCAACAAGAATGAAAGCTAGATATAAAAATTCAAATAAAGAAACAGTATTTGTTGGAACGCTTAATGGAAGTGGTTTAGCAGTGGGTAGAACTCTTATTGCCATATTAGAAAATTTTCAGCAAAAGGATGGGTCTATAAGTATTCCAAAAGTGCTTAGACCTTATATGAATAATCTAGAAAAAATTAGTCTGAATTAAAGTTGTTTTAACTTAAGAGATAGTATAAAAATTCATTTTTAATTAAGGAGTTTTATGGAAAGTTCAGGAATAGGTCAATTTATACCACTAATATTAATTTTTGTTATTTTTTATTTTTTCTTGATAAGACCACAGCAAAAAAAAGTTAAAGAGCATAAAGCTATGGTCGAGGGTTTAAAAAAAGGTGATAAGATTGTAACTTCAGGCGGTATTACAGGAACCATAACCAGAGTTGTAGACAACGATAAAATAGAAGTTGAGGTTGCTGAAAATGTGACTGTTGAAGTTATCAGAGGTACAGGTGTACAAAGTCTGATGAACTCTCAAGAAGTTAAAAAGTAATTTTGTTAAAGTAAAGTGTTATATTTTTCAAAATTCAGAATAATATCAGTAATTTTAATTTCTTTATTTTTTATTTTAATTGCATCATCAAATTTATTTAAGTTTGAAAATAACTTACTAAATAAGAAAATTAATCTTGGATTAGATCTTCAGGGAGGTTCTTACCTCCTACTCGAAATTGATAATAATCCAGTTATTGAGCAAAAAATACAAAATCTTTCAATTACCATTAGAAATTATTTCAAAGACAAAAATATAAGAATTAAAAATTTAAAAATTTTAGGACAAAAATTATCTTTTTCTGTAGATGAAAACTTTAAACAAACTATTCTAGATACGTTTAATGATGAGGAAAGTGAATTAAATCCTTATTATCCAAGATTTAAATCTCATCAATTAGATATCACTGAGGAAAATAATATTTTTTTTGTCAATTACTCAACCCAAGGTATTGTTAAACTAAAAACATCTTCCCAAGATCAAGCATTAGAAATTGTAAGAAGAAGAATTGATGAGATAGGAACTAATGAGCCAAATATTTTAAAAAGAGGAAATGACAGAATTCTTGTTGAATTACCTGGATTAGATGATCCAATGAGAATTAAATCATTGCTTGGTAAAACTGCAAATCTTACATTTAGATTTGTAACTAATAATGATCAAGACTCTTTTGGAGCGGAAAAACTTAGTTATGAAGATGAGTCTGAAGAAGATGCTCTGGTAAGTAAAAGAATTATTTTAAGTGGAGACAATCTGCTAGATGCTCAACCAAGAATGGATAGTGAGACGAATGAAACAGTGGTTACATTTACACTTGATAGAGTTGGAGCTAAAAGATTTGGTAAAGCTACATCGACTGGTATTGGTAAACAATTAGCAATAGTATTGGATGGTAAAATTATAAGTGCACCGGTTATAAGAGATACAATTGCAAGTGGATCAGGTCAAATCAGTGGAGGATTTACTTTTCAATCAGCAACAGATTTAGCTCTTTTATTAAGATCTGGTGCATTACCTGCACCTTTAAATATTATTGAGGAACGAACAGTTGGTCCTGACTTAGGACAAGACTCAATAAATGCAGGGATGATTGCATTAGCAATTGGTTTTGTTTTAGTAATAGTATTTATCTTTGTAAAATATAAGATATTTGGCTTAATTACAAATATAACATTAATACTTAACCTTTTCTTACTCATTGGAATATTGACTATATTCGAGGCGACCTTAACTCTTCCGGGGATCGCTGGAATAATTTTGACAGTTGGTATGGCAGTCGATGCAAATGTTTTAATCTTTGAGAGAATTAAAGAAGAGCTAAAAAATGAAAAAAATAATTTAATAGCTTTTGATAGTGGTTACACAAAATCTAGAACCGCTATACTTGATGCAAATATAACAACACTATTAGCAGCTATTATCTTATTTTTTATGGGCTCAGGTCCAATCAAAGGTTTTTCACTTACACTTGGGATTGGAATATTTACAACATTATTTTCAGTTTATTTCATAGCAAGGTTATTAACTGTTTTGTATGTGTACAGAAACAAAGAAAAAGAAGGTTTAATTTAAATGATTGCTTTTAACAAATATTATAATCAATTTAACATACTCTCTATATCCTTAGTCGTTATTTCTTTATTTTTACTGACTTTCAAAGGTCTTAACTTTGGAATAGATTTTAAGGGCGGAACGTTAATTGAATTAAGGTCAACTGACAGCAAAATTAATGTGTCATCTCTAAGAGATAATTTAAATTCTATGAATTTGGGTGATGTTTCAGTAAAAAATTTTGGCAATGAAACAGACTTTCTTATTAAATTTGAAATTAATAATAACAAAAATATTATTGAGGAAATAAAATCAAATTTAGATAAATCATTTGGTAATACTTTTGATTTTAGAAGAGTTGAAAACGTAGGACCGAAAGTAAGTGCTGAGTTACTTAAATCTGGAGTAATAGCTATCGCAGTGGCATTAACTTTAATGTTAATTTACATTTGGATCAGATTTGAATGGCAATTTAGTTTAGGAGCTATATTAGCTTTGTTTCATGACGTGTTGGTAACCCTAGGTTTATTTTCATTGCTTGGTCTTGAAATCAATTTATCTATTATCGCAGCTGTATTAACTATCGTTGGTTACTCTATGAATGATACAGTGGTTATTTTTGATAGAGTAAGAGAAAATTTAAGAAAATATTCTGACATTAAGATTTATGATTTAACTAATATCTCCATCAATGAAACATTATCTAGAACCTTAATTACATCAATAACAACTTTATTAGCTTTGCTATCAATATTTTTCTTTGGCGGTGAAATACTAAAAGGTTTTTCTTTGGCTATGATATTTGGTGTAATTTTTGGAACTTATTCATCTATCTATATAGCCAATACAGTCTTAGTTAGACTAAGAGTTTCACAAAAAACTGTCTTAAGAGAAGACGAAAGTAGTTAATAAAGATTTTGAGCAGCTACCATAGTAAGCAGCATTGGTATTGACAACAAAGTATTAGTTCTCGAAAATAACATAGCTGTTCTTGCTGACTTGGCTTTTAGATCAGGTTCACACTCAACTATACCTAAAGCTCTTTTTTGATTAGGCCATATTACAAACCACACATTAAATGCCATAACTAGACCTAACCACATTCCAATTCCTATAGCTGTGTGTTTTGGAATGCCAGATCCTATACTTAAAGTCATTGCATCATGCAAATATCCATTAAGACCTGCAAGTGCTAAACCTGACAGAACTGTAAATGCTGCACCCCATCTAAAATAAAATAATGCAGCTGGCGCAATTACTTTACCAATAGCTGGTTTCTGTTCATCTGGAATTTTTGTCATGTTTGGGATTTGAACAAAATTAAAATACCATAACAAGCCAATCCACATTATACCAACTACTACATGCACAAATCTTGCAAACCAACTCCAAAAAAGTGCATCAAAACTAAAACCATCATTTTGATAAAATAAGCCTAAAAATAACAGAACTGCAATGGCTAAAGAAAAGTGAATAGTTTTTGATAAAGATGAAAGTAAATTACCCATACATAATTTTATACTGATTTAGAGTGAGATGACAATGGTATTTATTGTAAAAGATTTTTTAAAAACTTACCCGTATAACTTCCATTAACTTTACAAATTTCCTCAGGTTTTCCCTCAGCGATAATTTTTCCACCTTTTACACCACCCTCAGGACCCATATCGACAATATAATCTGCAGTTTTTATGACATCTAAGTTGTGTTCTATAACAACCACTGTGTTACCTAATGAAACAAATGTATGTAAAATTTCTAATAATTTTTTGATGTCGTGTTGGTGAAGACCAGTAGTCGGTTCATCTAAAATGTACATTGTTCTTCCCGTTGATCTTTTTGATAATTCTTTGGCTAATTTAATTCTTTGTGCTTCACCCCCTGATAGAGTTGTAGCTTGCTGACCAATTTTTATATAGCCTAGACCAACTTTTTTTAAAGTTAGCAATTTAGTCTTTATATTTGAAATATTTTCAAAATATTCGCAACCTTCATCAACTGTCATGTTTAAAACATCCGCAATGCTTTTATCTTTGAATTTTATCTCTAAGGTTTCCCGATTATATCTAGTTCCTTTACACTCATCACATTGTATATAGACGTCTGGGAGAAAATGCATTTCATAAGTAATAACTCCATCTCCCTCACAAGCTTCACACCTACCTCCTTTGACATTAAAAGAAAACCTTCCTGGTTTATATCCTCTTGTTTTTGACTCAGGTAATCCTGTGAACCAATCTCTAATCGGCCCGAAAGCTCCTGTATAAGTTGCTGGATTTGATCTTGGGGTTCGACCAATTGGTGATTGATCAATATCAATTATCTTATCGATTAATTCTGTGCCTTTGAAACCTTTGAATGGTTTTGGAATTTTTCTAGACTTATTATTATTCAAAGTTAAGTTTAATGCGTTGTATAATGTCTGTAAGATCAATGTTGACTTACCACTTCCTGATACACCGGTCACACAAGTTAAACTACCTAAAGGTATTTTTAAATTAACATTATTCAAATTATTACCAGTCGCACCTGTTATTTCGAGAAACCTTCCATTTTTTGCTAATCTTCTTTTCTTAGGAACATCAATTCTTAATTTGTTTGAAAGATATTTTCCCGTGATACTTATTTTATTTTTTGTTATCTCATCAAAAGTTCCTTGCGCAACAACTTCACCACCTTTGTTTCCCGCTTCAGGACCAAGATCAATAATATGATCTGCATTTTCCATCGTTTCAGTATCATGCTCAACTACTATAACTGTATTTCCTAAATCTCGTAATCTTTTAAGAGCATTGATTAGTTTTACATTATCTTTTTGATGCAAACCAATAGATGGTTCATCTAAAACGTATAACACTCCAGTCAAGCCAGATCCGATTTGAGATGCCAAACGGATTCTTTGTGCTTCTCCACCTGATAAAGTACCAGACTCTCTTGATAATGTTAGATAATCAAGACCAACATTTAGTAAAAAATTTAATCTTTCATTAATTTCTTTGAGAATATGTTCAGCAATTTTGATTTGTCTTTTATCTAAATTGAATTTTAAATCTTCAAACCATTTTGCAGCGTCTAAAATCGATTTTTCAGTAACCTCACTAATGTGCAGGCCGTCAATTTTCACACATAATGCCTCATCTTTTAATCTATGACCATTACATCTCTCACACTTAGTATCTGACTGATATTGGGCTATTTCTTCTCTTTTCCAATCACTATCAGTTTCTAAATATCTTCTCTCTAGATTATTTATTACTCCTTCAAATGTCTTTTTATGTGAGTATTTTTCATAACCATCATCATATGAAAATTTGATTTCTTCATCATCAGATCCATAAAGAATGATATCCTTTATTTTTTTTGAGAGTTTTGACCATTTTTCATCTAACGAGAAGCCATAATGTTTTGCTAAAGATGATAATGTTTGTGCATAATATAGAGTGGTTGTTTTAGCCCAGGGTTCAATAGCACCATCAGCAATACTTTTTTTTGTGATTTGGTACCACTAAATTTGGATCAACATTTAGTTTAATTCCTATTCCTTCACATTCTTCACAAGCACCAAAAGGACTATTAAATGAAAAAAGTCTTGGTTCAATTTCCTCAATAGTAAAGCCACTTTCAGGACATGCAAATTTAGTTGAAAATATTAATTTTTCTACTTTTCTATATTTTTTTGGTAAGGTTTCATCTTCATATTCAACGAATACTAAACCATTCGCTAAATTTACTGATGTTTCAATACTTTCAGCTAATCTGTTTCCTAAAGATGAATTTAAAACTATCCTATCGACCAGAATATATATGTCATGCTTAATTTTCTTATTTAATTCAGGAACCTTATCAATATCATAAATTACATCGTCTACTTTTATTTTTCGAAACCCTCTTTTTTTATAATTAAGGATTTCCTTTTTATATTCTCCCTTTCTTCCTCTGACTACCGGAGCGTAAATATATATGGTTGATTTTTTTGGTAGCTCTTTAATTTTATCCACAATTTGTGTAATCGTTTGTGATGTGATTGGTTTACCTGTAAAAGGTGAAAAGGGTATACCCGCTCTCGCATATAAAACACGCATGTAATCATATATTTCAGTAACTGTAGCAACAGTTGATCTTGGATTTTTGGAAGTATTTTTTTGCTCTATCGATATTGCTGGGCTCAATCCCTCAATTAAATCAACATTAGGCTTTTTCATTTTATCCAAAAATTGTCTTGCATAAGCAGATAAACTCTCAACATACCTTCTTTGACCTTCTGCATAGACTGTATCAAAAGCTAAAGACGACTTTCCTGATCCTGATAGACCAGTTATGACAACAAATTTATCTTTGGGTATCTCTAAAGAAACATTTTTTAAATTATGTTCTTTAGCTCCCTTAATAACTATCTTTTTCATCATAATTTTTGTTGCTTTGACTTAATAAAATTAATATTCAGAGTAAATTGTGGTATAATTCTTATTAACAAATTTAACAAATATTAAAATATTATGGCTGGAAGTTTAAATAAAGTACTTTTAATTGGTCGTTTGGGCGCAGATCCAGAGATCAAACAAATGGTAAATGGCAAAAGTGTTGCACGATTAAGTCTGGCAACAAGTCAATCTTGGAAAGATAAGAATACTGGTGAAAAAAAAGAAAAAACAGAATGGCACCGTATAGTTGTATTCAATGAGGGATTAGTAAATGTTGTTCAACAATATTTAAAAAAGGGAGCCCAAATATATGTTGAAGGACAATTAACAACTCGAAAATGGAAAGATGAGCAGTCTGGTCAAGACAAATACTCAACTGAAATTGTTATTCAAGGATATAACTCATCTTTAACTATGTTAGGTGGAGGTAGTTCAGGTGGAAGTATTTCAAATGATAATACTCAATCTAATAATGATGACATGTCACAAATTTCAAATGACATGGATGATGAAATTCCATTTTAGTATTTATGCAAAAAACTGAAATACCTGAGGATAAGAATATAAAATTAATCTCAATGCATGATGAAATGAGCTCATCATATCTATCGTATGCAATGAGTGTTATAGTCAGTAGAGCACTTCCTGATATACGAGATGGTTTGAAACCAGTTCATAGAAGAATTTTGTATGCAATGTACAAAGGTGGATATGATTGGTCAAAACAATTTAGAAAATCTGCAAGAATTGTTGGAGATGTTATTGGTAAGTATCACCCGCATGGAGATCAGTCAGTTTATGATGCTCTAGTAAGAATGGTTCAGGATTTTTCTATGAGCTTACCTTTAGTTGATGGACAGGGAAATTTTGGATCTATTGATGGCGATCCCGCTGCAGCGATGAGATATACAGAAACTAGATTATCTAGAGTTTCACAATATTTAATTGATGATATCGAAAAAAATACAATTTCGTTTAAAAATAATTATGACGAAACGGAGAAAGAACCAACAGTTTTACCAGCTCAATTTCCTAATTTATTAGTAAATGGTGCAGGTGGGATTGCAGTTGGAATGGCAACTAGCATACCACCACATAATCTAGGTGAAATAATTAACGGAACATTAGCTTTAATTGAAAATAAAGATATTAAAATTAAAGATCTTATGAAGCACATACCGGGACCTGATTTTCCAACTGGAGGAGTGATCATTGGAAAAGATATGATTAAACAAGGTTATAACAAAGGCAGAGGTTCTTTTAAAATTAGAGGTGAAATTTCTATAGAAAGTTTAAAAAATGGAAGAGAAAGATTGGTTATCACATCAATTCCTTATCAAGTTAATAAATCTGTTTTGAATGAGAGAATTGCTCAGCTTGTTAGAGAAAAAAAAATTGAGGGTATAAGAGATATAAGAGATGAGTCTAATCGAGAAGGAATCAGAGTTTCAATAGATTTGAGAAGTGGAGTAGAACCTGAAACAATAAAAAGACAACTTTATAAGAATACACAAATTGAAAGTTCATTTGGATTTAATACACTTGCAATAGTTGATGGCAAACCTGAAACTTGTAACTTAAAAGATTTCTTATCAAATTTTTTATCCTTTAGAGAGGACGTTGTAGTCAAAAAAACAAAATTTGATTTACAAAAAGCAGAAGAGCGAGCACATATCTTAATAGGTTTATCGGTATCAGTTGAAAATTTAGACAAAGTTATCAAAATAATCAGATCATCAAAAAATCCAGAAGATGCAAAGAAATCTCTTTTACAAACTAAATGGAAAATTAATAAGTCAAAAAAATTAATTTCACTTGTAGAAAATTCAAAATCAAAAACTTTATACTCCCTATCAACTTTACAAGTGAATGCTATTTTAGAATTAAGATTACAAAAACTGACAGCGTTAGGAATAAATGAAATTGAAATAGAAATTAAGAAGTTAGCTGAATTAATTACGAAATATAAAAAAATAATTTCATCTAAAAAAGAATTGTTAAAAGTTATTAGCGAAGAGTTAAAGAATATTAAAGATAAATATTCATCACCCCGGAGAACTAAAATAATTGATGCTGTATTAAATTACGATATAGAAGAAACCATTCAAAAACAATCTGTATTGATCACAGTTACATTGCAGGGTTACATCAAACGTGGATCTTTGAACAGTGTTAAGACACAAAAAAGAGGAGGTAAAGGAAAAACTGGCATGACTACTAGAAACGAAGATTCTGTAGTCCAAACTCTATCAGTCAATACACATACCTCAGTTTTGTTTTTCTCTACAGAAGGTTTAGTTTATAGAATAAAAGCTTGGAAAATACCTGAGGGATCTTCAGTTTCTAAGGGAAAATCCTTGTTTAATATTCTTCCACTAAAAAACCATCAGTCAATAAGTTCTATTATGCCTTTTCCCGATAATGAATCTGAAATGAAAAATTATCAAATTGTATTTGCTACAGCTCAAGGGAAAATCAGAAAAAATAGTTTAGAGGATTTTTCTTCAATCAATACATCTGGAAAAATTGCAATGAAATTAGACAACAATGATAAGATTGTGGGAGTTAAAATTTGCAAGGATGATCAAGATATAATTTTAAGCACCAAATTAGGAAAATGCATACGTTTTGAGTCAAAAAAATTGAGAGTTTTTAAGGGTAGATCCTCTAAAGGAATTAAAGGTATTGTTTTGTCTCCAAACGATCAAATTGTCTCTCTTTCAATTATAGATAATGATAAATCAAAAAAAAATGGGAAGAAATCAAAAGATGAGCAATCAGAATTAAAAGCTAAAGAAAAGTTCATATTATCAATAACAGAAAATGGTTTTGGTAAAAAAACTAGTCATACGGAATATAGAGTAACTAATAGAGGTGGGAAGGGAATTATCGGAATTATAAATTCACCAAGAAATGGTAATATTTCATCCTCTTTCCCTGTATATGATGGTGATGAAATACTTATATCTACTAACAAAGGAAGAGTAATACGTGTGGCGGTAAAAGAAATTAGAACTGCGGGTAGAAATACTCAGGGTGTTAGAATTATTAAATTAACTGGAGAAGAAAAAGTTGTTTCAGCTGATAAAATAGATGATAACTTAGTTTAATGAATAAAGTTGCAATCTATCCTGGAACATTTGATCCAATTACGTTTGGCCATATTGATGTTATTAAAAAAGGTTTAAAACTTTTTGATAAGATTGTTGTTGCAGTATCTAACGTTGAAAATAAGGATTATTTATTCGACTCTGATGAACGAATTGAAATCGTAAAAAAAGCTTTATTTTATGATTTGAAACTTAATAAAAAAAAAGTTGTCGTAATTTCTTTTAGCTCTTTAACCACTGAATTATGCAAAAAATATAAATCAAATATTATTTTAAGAGGATTAAGAGCAGTTTCAGATTTTGAATATGAATTTCAATTAGCAGGGATGAATAGAAAATTAAATAAAAATATTGAAACTCTTTTTTTAATGTCTGATGTTGAAAATCAGATTATTTCATCAAGATTTGTTAAAGAAATAGTAAATTTAAAAGGTGATATCAAAAAATTTACTACCAAAAGTACAATTAAATTACTAAAAAGAAAATATGAATAAAATTTTAATAAATATATTTATTTTCTTTTTTTTAACCATAAACCAAGTAATGTCAGAGGAGAATATTATGATTTTGAAACTTAAAGATGGAGATGTTAAAATTGAATTATTTGAAGATGTAGCACCTAATCATGTTAAAAGAATTAAAGATTTAGCTAATAGCGGTAAATATGATAATGTTGTTTTTCACAGAGTTATTGATGGTTTCATGGCACAAACTGGTGATGTAAAATTTGGAAATTCATCATCAAGTGATTTTAATTTAAGAATGGCAGGAATGGGAGGATCAGATTTACCAGACCTGAAACAAGAATTTAATAATTTACCTCATGATAGAGGAACTTTATCTATGGCTAGATCACAAGATCCAAATAGTGCAAATAGCCAATTTTTCATTTGTTTTAAACCTGCTCCTTTTCTAGATAACCAATATACAGTTTTCGGAAAAGTGATCGAAGGAATGGAATTTGTTGATAAAATTAAACGTGGTGATGAAAACAATAATGGTGCCGTCACAGATCCAGATAAAATAATTAGCTTTAAATCATTATAATATTTAATGGCATTAAAAGAATTTGCCTTTAAATTATTGAACAAAGATGGTTATGCAAGAGAAGGAATTATAGAAACGCATAGAGGTGTTATAAGAACTCCTGCTTTTATGCCAGTTGGAACTCAGGCAACTGTAAAAGCTTGTACGATTGACGATATTAAAAAAACTGGCTCAGATATAATTTTAGCTAATACATATCATTTAATGATCCGTCCAGGAGTTGAACGAATTCAAAATGCTGGCGGATTACATTCCTTTATGAATTGTGATTTACCTATACTTACTGACTCAGGTGGTTTTCAAGTAATGTCTCTTTCAAAATTAAATAAAATAGACCGAGAAAAAGGTGCAATTTTTAACTCTCATGTCGATGGAAAAAAATTTTATTTGAGCCCAGAAGAAAGTATAAAAATTCAACTTGGCTTGAACTCAGATATTGTAATGATCATGGATGAATGTCCAAAGAAAACGGATGACTATGAACTGATTAAAAAATCAATGGAACTATCATTATATTGGGCTGATAGATCCAAAAAAGCCTTTGGAAAAAATCCTCATAAAGCTCTTTTTGGCATAGTCCAAGGAGGCCTTTTCAAAGATTTGAGACTTTTGTCTCTAAAAGGTTTGTTAAATATAAATTTTGATGGATATGCCATTGGTGGTCTTGCAGTTGGTGAAACACAAGAGGAAATGTTTAAAGTTTTGGATGACATTAAGGAAAATCTTCCAAAAAATAAACCACATTATTTAATGGGTGTAGGCACACCTTCTGATATTTTAGGTGCAGTTAAAAGAGGAATAGACATGTTTGATTGTGTAATGCCGACTAGATCAGGGAGAACAGGTCTGGCTTTTACATGGAATGGAAGAATAAATATTAAAAATAATAAATATCAAAATGACAATTCACCTCTTGATGAAAAGTGTAAAAATTTAAATTTAAACAAATATTCAAAAAATTATTTGAATCATTTATTCAATACTAATGAAATTTTAGGGTCGATGCTTTTAACGTTAAATAATATCAACTTTTATCAAGAATTAATGAGCGAAATAAGAAAAAATATTCAGAAAGGCACTTTTAATGAATTTCATGATAAATACATAGATAAGTTGTGATAAAGAAACTATATGTCTCATCAATTCCTATTTGAAATATTAAAATAAATATGTATATACGAAGTAATTTTGGGCCGTTAGCTCAGTTGGTAGAGCAATTCCCTTTTAAGGAATGGGTCGATGGTTCGAGTCCATCACGGCTCACCATCAATTAATACTTATATTTTAATTGGTGGGTAATCCAAAATTATACTATTTGTCCACTCGTTTATTTTTTTAATTCGATTGTCAGGTGAGGGGTGTGTGCTAAGAAACTCAGATTGTTTTTTTCCCTTACTAAATTTTTTCATTCTTTCCCAAATTTTAGGCGTTTCTCTTATATCGTAACCAGACAAAGAGGCAAAGATCATACCCAAATAGTCAGCTTCAGTTTCTTGCTTTCTATTGAAAGGGTTCATTATACCTAGTTGAGAGACCATACCAATAGTATTCATACCTGTTGTTCTATTAACTTGAGATAATTTTCCACCAGATAATATATCGATAACATTTGTCCCTACGTTTAAAACAACACCTCTGCTCGCTCGTTCTACAGAGTGTTTTGCTACAGCATGTGCAATTTCATGACCCATGACAGCAGCTAAGCCATCAGTATTTTTGGTTACTTCTAATATGCCTGAAAAAACTGCTATTTTACCTCCTGGCATACAAAATGCATTTCTCATATTTTTTTTATCGATTAAAATATATTCCCAATCAAAACCAATTGTCGGATCATCAAGTTTTGATTGATAAAAATATTCTCCTATAGAATTTTCCATTCTTTTGCCAATTTCTTTAATTTGATTAAGTTTTGGTCCTATTATTAATTTTTCTTTTTCCTTAATTTTTTCAAAAATTTGGGCTGCCTGAGCATTTAACTTAGCTTCAGGGATTAGTTTTAATTGTTTTCGATCAGTGATTGGTGCAGTAGCACATGAATTCAGAGCTAAACTACAACAAGTACAACCAACATAAGTTAAGAATTTTCTTCTATCCATTTTTAATTATCATTGATAATATATTTTAAAATGAATCTAAATAATAAAATATTAGTATTTTTATTTATTATTGCGATTTCTTTTGTAGTTTACTCTAGTTTTAAATAAATTTTATGAAAAAGAATAAAAAAAAACGATCACTTACTCTTATTCTAAGAAATTATTTTATAACGGGTGTAGTGGTATTAATTCCTATTGGTTTTACTTTATATTTAAGTAAAATTTTAATAGGAATTTCTTCTAAAATAATTCCAGAAAATATAAATCCTAATAACTACTTACCTTTTGCAATACCTGGAATAGAAATAATTATTTCTATAGCATTTATAACAATTGTTGGGGGATTATCTTTATCCTTTTTAGGTAAACGAATTCTCAAACTTATTGATGATCTATTTAAAAGAATTCCTGTTTTAAGGACTATTTATTCGGCAATATTACAAATGACCGAGACATTTTCTAATAAAGATGACAATGATAAAAAAAGTGTTGTTTTAGTAGAATACCCAAGAAAAGGTGTTTGGGCCGTTGGATTTGCAACAAAAGAAAATAAAGGTGAAATGGCTGAAAAAACAAATAAAAAATTAATAAACGTATTTGTTCCAACTACACCAAATCCTACAAGTGGTTTTTTACTAATGTTTCCTATAGATGAAGTTATATATCTGAATATGACATTTGAAGAGGCATCCAAATTTATTGTTTCTGCAGGAACATCCACAGGTAAGAATTAAGCTATATCGTTAATTATATCTGCACGATCATATAATTTAATTAATGGTTTAAATCTCCCTATATCCTCTTTTTCATTTTCAATTCTTTTAATTTCTTTTTCAGCTAAAATAAAAAGATTATGATTATGTATTGGATCTGCCAATTTAAAGTTTTTTATTCCACTTTGTTTAAAACCAAGAATATCTCCAAAACCTCTTAATTTCATATCCTCTTCAGATATTTTAAATCCATCATTAGAGTCTTTTAATATATTAATTCTTTTTTTAGCATTTTCACTTAGATTTGACTTAAACATTAATATACATGAAGACTCTTTGTTGCCTCTTCCAACTCTACCTCTAAGTTGATGTAATTGAGACAAACCAAACTTATTGGCATTTTCTATTATGATTACATTTGCATTAGGAAAATCTATACCAACTTCAATGATAGTAGTTGAAACTAATATCTTAAATTCATTTCTTAAAAATTTGTTTAAGATTTCCTCTTTTACCTCAATGGTTGTTTTTCCATGGAGTAAATAAACCTCATTTGGAAAAATTTTTTTTAAATATTCAGACTTTTTAATAGCTGAAGAATGATCAATTTTTTTTGATTCTTCTATAAGAGGGCATACCCAAAAAATTTGATTTCCAAGTTGTATTTCTTTCTTGATGAATTTAATTATATCTTCAATCTTACTTTCAATTTTACTATAAGTTTTTACAGGTTTTCGGTTATTCGGTTTTTCTCGTATAATTGAAAGATCCATATCTCCATAAATAGTCATTGTTAAAGTACGTGGAATTGGTGTTGCTGTCATTAAAAGAACATCACAATCTTTCCCAGCTTTATCAGATAATTTTTTTCTCTGACTAACTCCAAATTTGTGTTGCTCATCAATTATTATTAAACCCAGTTTTTTGAATTCTACTTTTTTTTGAAATAAGGCATGTGTTCCAAAAATAATATCAATTTCTTTTTTAATAAGTTTATTTAAAATTTTTTTCTTATCTTTGTATGATGATTTTCCAGAAAGTAATTCTATTTTTATATTTTTTGGATATATTTTTTTTGCTAATAAAAAATGCTGTCTTGCTAATATTTCTGTAGGAGCCATTACTGCTACTTGAAAATCAGAACTGATGGTATTGAATGCAGATAATAACGCTACAATTGTTTTACCACTCCCAACATCACCCTGAAGTAATCTGAACATCTTGTTATCTGAGCACAAATCTTTGTTAATCTCATTTAATGTTTTAGTTTGATCATTGGTTAAGGAAAAATCTAATTTGGATATTATTTCACCTTGTTTTTTAACATCGAATTTTTTCTTTGTTTTTTTTACTTTTTTGATCTTTTTTCTAATTTCTGAATTAACTAAAAAAGTTGAAAAAATTTCATCAAAAGCAAGTCTTTGATAGAAATTTTCCTTGAATTTACCAATGTTTTCTGGCTTGTGTAATTTTTTGATTGAGTCATTCCAACCAATATTACCAAAATTTTTTAATATATCTTTTGAGTGCCACTCATCAATTTGAGGTAAATTTTTAATTATTTGAAATATTATTTTATTATAAACCTTTTCACTAATTCCCTCAGTTAAAGAATAATTATTATGCTTTTGTTTTATTATAGATGAGTCTTCCGAAATATATTTAGGATTTGTTAATTGATATTTATTTCTAAAGTATTTAATCTTACCACTAATTGTTACTTCTTTTCCAATAGGTAATATTTTTCTAATATATCCTTCGTAACTATTAAAAAAAACACAGTCTATTTCACCAGTTTCATCTCTGCATAAAACTCGATTTGGTAAGTTTTTTACTCTTGGAAATAGATATTTTTGAGGAATTATAGTTATAGTTTGTACTTCATTTACTTTTAAATCTTTAATTTTCGAAGATAAACTTCGATCCGTATAGGATTTTGGTAATTTCCATAACAGATCAAAAATACTATTAATTTTTTTTCTTTTTAATAAATTTGATGTTTTTAAACCAACACCTTTTATAGATTTTAGGTCAGATAATAAATATTCATAATTTCTTTTAATATCCATAAACTAATATTATATTCCTAATATGACCGCTGATATAGAACAAATAAAAAAAAAAATTATATACAGATCAAATTATCGCGGTACGAAAGAAATGGATAAACTTTTAGGGGCTTTCACTAATAAATACTTAGATCAATTAAATGTTGAAGATTTAAATGAATTAATAAAATTCCTAGAAATAGACGATAATAATCTTTACAATTTTTATAATGGTTTAAAAACCAATATTGAATTTGAAGATAACAAGATTAATAATTTATTTAAAAATTTTAAATATTAACAATTTTATGGCGGAGAGACTGGGATTCGAACCCAGGAAAGAGTTGCCCCTTTGCCGGTTTTCAAGACCGGTGCTTTCAACCGCTCAGCCATCTCTCCGTGTAGAAGCTTTTATAATTAAAAATATTTAATTCAACAATAAAATAGTCTAATTACTGATGATATTTTATTCATTTAATTAGTATGAAAAATGATTTTAATAAAGGTTTAATATTAACTTCCTTAGGTTCTTTTTGGTGGGGATTTATTGGAGTTATATATTTTGAGTCAGTTTCTTTTATTGGTCATACTGAATTAGTTGTTCATAGATGTTTGTGGACAGCAATAATGTTGATTTTTACCACAACATTTTTATCTAAGTGGAAAATTTTTTATAAAGAAATTAAAGATAAAAAAAAGTTAATTGCATTATTTTTGTCTGGTTTTTTAATTTTTGTTAATTGGTCTATATGGATATATGCTGTTGCATCAGAAAGGATTATTGATGCTAGTTTTGGTTATTTTATAATGCCAATAATTAGTGTTCTTTTGGGGTATATTTTTTTTAAAGAGGAACTAAACAAAAAAAGGATTTTTTCAATTATTCTAGTTTTTGTCTCAATATTAATTTTAATTTTTTTTAATCTTAAATCATTACCATGGGTTGGTCTCATTGTGGCTTTTAGTTGGGCCTTTTATAATTTAGTTCGAAAAAAAATCGAAATTGATACCGATATTGGGTTGCTAATTGAAAGTTTATATATTTTCCCTTTTGCTTTAGTTGCATTTTATATAATTGCAAATAATGGTCTAAACGATTTTAACTTAAGTAATCCAGGATTAAGTCTATATTTACTTTTAGCTGGTCCGATGACTGTGATTCCTTTGTTTCTATATGTAAGAGGGGTTGAGTTAATTGGATTAGGACCTACCGGAATGATATTTTATATAACGCCAACATTACAGTTCATTTTAGGTTATTTTTATTATGGAGAGGATTTTTCATTAGTTAAATTTCTAAGTTTTATTATTATTTGGATTGCTGTAATTATATATTTAAATGACTTATATGAAAAAAATTAAAATTTTTTTTTTAATTCTATTTTTTTTAAATTCTAACTTATTTGCAAATGAGAACACAGATTTTGAAAAGTGGAAAAAAGATTTCAAACAAAGAGCTTTAGCAAATAATATTTCTGAGAAAACTTTTGATCTGGTAATGACAGATACTAAGTTCTTAGCAAATGTTATAAAATATGATAGATACCAGCCTGAATTTTATGAAGACACCAAAACCTATATATCAAAGAGATCTTCTACAAAAAAATTAAATAAAGGTATTGACTTCTATTTAAATAATAAAGATTTAATTAATATTGTTGAAAATAAGTTTAAAATTGAGAAGGAACTTCTATTGTCATTGATGGGCATTGAAACAAATTATGGAACTTATGTTGGAAAAATGGATATCGTTTCTTCACTAGCAACTTTAAGTTATGATAAAAGAAGATCTGAATTTTTTACTAAAGAGCTTTTAATCTTATTGAAATTAATTGATGAAAATCAGATAGATTACAAATCATTGTATGGTTCATGGGCAGGTGCATTTGGTTTTTTTCAATTCATGCCCTCAACCATAAAAAATCACGCAATTGATTTTAATACTGATAATTATATTGATTTAAAAAATTCTCATGATGCTTATGCTTCAGCAGCTAATTATCTTAAAAAAATTGGTTGGAAAAAAAATTCACCTTGTTTTTATAGAATAGATCTTAAAGAAGATATTCCAAAAAAATATTTGAATGTTTCTGCAAAAAAACTCCAAAATAAAAAAAAATTAGGATTTTTTAAGAAATATATTGATAATTATGATGATATAAGCTTTTTAAAATCGAATTATAATGTTGCAATAATCACACCAGACAAAGATATTATTCCTGGTGCAGATACTTTAAATCCTGCATATATTGTATTTGATAACTACGAAATAATTCTCCAATGGAATAGATCTTTAAGATTTGCTTTAGCTGTTTGTACCTTAAAAGATAAATTTAAAAATGAATTATAAAATTTTATTAATATTTTTGTTATCAATATTTTTGATAGGTTGTGAGCAAGTAGCAATTAAGCCAGATAAAATTGAAACAAAAATAGAGAAAAAATATAGTAATAGTGGCTTTGCTTTAATTTTCGACGAAAATGTAAAAAAAATTAAAAAATTAGATGATAGATCATTAATGATTCATCACAAATCACTTAAAAGAAAATCTGCTGTTAAGATTACAAATCCAAAAAATGGAAAGTCTTTAATTGCAGAAGTAAAATCTAATAACCAAAAATTTTCAGATTTTTACAATTCTGTTATATCTAGAAGAATTGCCGAAGATTTAGACCTTGATTTCAATGAACCCTTATTAGAAATAGTATTAATATCTAGAAATTCTACTTTTATTGCAAAAAAAAGTAAAACTTTCGATGAGGAAAAAAACGTTGCAGAAAAGGCGCCAATTGATGGTATTCAAATTAATGATTTAAGCAAAACTAAGAAAAAAGAAAAAAAAATAATTAAAGAAAAATTTTCTTACTCAATAAAGATTGCTGATTTTTACTATAAATCTACTGCCAAAATGATGATTTCTAGAATCAAAGATGAAACTTCTATAAAAAACTCTAAGATTAAAAAATTATCTCAAACTAAATTTAGAGTATTAATAGGTCCTTTTAATGATATAAAAAGTTTGAAAGAGTCATTTGAGAAGTTAAAATCACTTAATTTCGAAAACTTAGAAGTGCTAAAAAATGTTTAAAAATTTTCTAATTACAATTCTTATATCTTTTTTTATTTCCAATATTGCATATTCTAATATTGAGATAAAAGCAAGAACAGCAATTTTACAAGATTTTTTGTCGGGTGAAATTTTATACGAAAAAGAACCAGATAGATCAATTTATCCTGCTTCAATGACAAAAATAATGACCTCCATTATTGCTTTTGATTTAATTAAATCAGGCGATTTAACTTTAGATGAAAAATTTATTATTTCAGAGAAAGCTTGGCGGTTATCAACTTCTGGATATTCTTCAATGTTTGTTATGGTTAACGATGAGGTGAGTGTAGAAAATTTACTTAGAGGTATTATTGTTGCCTCAGGAAACGACGCTTGTGTTGCATTAGCTGAAGGGATAGCAGGTACAGAAGAGGAATTTGCTATTATGATGACTTCCAAAGCACAAGAAATTGGGATGAGCAATACAAATTTTGCTAACTCATCTGGAATTAATGATCCTGACAATTATTCAACAGTAAAAGATATAATGATAATGTCTCATTATTTAATTAAAAACTATCCAGAATATTACGAATGGTTCAGTGAAAAAGAATTTACATGGGATAGAACTGGTGGTGATCCAATTACTCAAGGAAATAGAAATCCACTTTTATACAAAAATATAGGTGCAGATGGAATTAAAACTGGATATCTAGCAGTGGAAAAATATTCTTTAGCATCATCATTAGAAAGAAAAGGTAGAAGGCTAATTGCAGTAGCTAGTGGTTTCGAAACTAAAAATTCTAGATCTAGAGAGAGCTCAAAACTATTGACATATGGTTTAACGAATTTTGATTTAGTAGAAATAAATAAATCGGGAGAAGATTTTGATAGCGTTGATGTTTGGTTAGGAAAAAAGGATTTTGTTAAAGTTTATACTAAAGAAAATATCTATAAAATTATTAAAAAGGGTAAGAAAAAATTGTTAAAAGTTAAAATGTTATATGAAGGACCTGTGGAAGCTCCAATTAGTAAAGATCAAGTTTTAGCAAAATTAAGGATTATTTATGATGATGAATTAATTGATGAATATGATCTTTTGGCAAAAGAGCAAGTGATCAAAGTAAATATTTTTTCAAGGTTAATGAAATCCTTAAATTATTTGATTTGGGGTGATGTCTAAAAAAATTGTTATAGCCTTTGAGGGTATTGAAGGTAGTGGAAAAACTTTTCATATTGATAATGTTTCTAAATATTTAAAAAGAAAAAAAATACCTCATATAAAGTTAAGAGAGCCTGGAGGAAATAAGAACTCAGAAAAAATAAGAAAATTAATTTTAGATAAAAAATCTAATTTTAAAAAAAAAACCGATTTATTACTTTATTTAGCGGCCAGAAGTGAAAATATGGACAATTTGAAAAAAAATTTTAGAAAAAAGGTAATTTTACTTGATAGATTTACCGACTCTACAATTGCCTATCAACATTTTGGAATGGGTGTAAATTTAGATATTATTAAAAAGATTAATAATCATATTTTAAAATCATTTAAAGTAGATTTTACATTTTTAAGTATTGTTAACATAAACAATATGCAAAAAAGATTGAAACAACGAAAAAAACTTAATCGTTACGATACATTTAAAGAAAAATTTTATAAAAAAGTACAAAATGGTTTTTTAAGAATATCAAAAAATAAAAAAAGATATAAAATAATTAATTCAAACTTTCCAATAGAATTTAACAAAAAAATCATAATTGATAAAATTGAAAAATTATTAAAATGAATTTATATCCTAACCTTCAAACAAATCTTTATGGATTACAGGATAACCTTTTATTCTTTGCTAAATTATTTGATCAAAAAAGATTACCATCAAAGATTTTATTAACTGGTCAAAAAGGTATTGGCAAATGTACTCTCGCTTATCATTTGATAAATTTTGTTTTATCAAAAGATGAAGAAATGCCTTATGATTTAGTTGAATTTAAAATAAATTTAGATAATCGCTCATTTAAGTTAATTCAAAATGGTTCTTGTCCAAATTTTAATTTAATAGACATTAACCTTGATAAAAAAAACATAGATATAGTACAAATTAGAGAATTAATAATTCAACTCAATAAGTCTTCATTCAATAATAAGCCAAGATTTGTTTTAATTGATAATATCGAATATTTGAATTTAAATTCAGTAAATGCTCTGTTAAAAACGTTAGAGGAACCTAATGAGAATATATTTTTTATTTTAATAAATAGTAATAAGAAAATAATTCCAACACTTCTATCTCGTTGTATTAATTTCAATATATCCTTAGAGCATGATAAAGTTAATGAAATCAGCTCACTTCTTTTTGATAATGATATCGATAATCTCATAAATAAAGATTTATTAAATTATTATTCTACTCCTGGAGAAATTTATAATCTTTTAAAATTTTCTGAAGAAAAAAAAATTGATTTAAAAGATATAAATTTAAAAAATTTTTTATTAAAATTGATAAGTGAAAATATTTATAAGAATGATAAGCAATCTAAAACATTTGTTTACAATATACTTGAATTATTTCTGATAAAAGATATTTCAGTTTCAAATTCAGATATTTACAATTATTTTTTGAAAAGAATAAATGATTTTAAAAAATTCAATTTAGATGATGAATCTTTATTTTTAGAAATAAATTCAAAGTTTTTAAATGGATAAAAATTATTATATTACAACACCCATTTATTATCCCTCAGCAAAACCACATATGGGACATGCTTATTCAAGTATTATTGCTGATTTTTTTGCGAGGTTTAAAAGAATAGATGGATATAAAGTTTATTTTCTGACTGGGACTGATGAACATGGTTTAAAAATTCAAAGAGCTGCTGAAAAAAAAGGAGTTGAACCTCTAGCGTTCTGCGATGAAATTAGTAAAACATTCAAGAATTTGTCAAAAACTTTGAATTTAACAAATAATGATTTCATAAGAACAACTGAGTCTCGACATAAAAAATCTGTTCAATATTTATGGGAAGAATTAAAAAAAAATGATGACATTTATTTATCAAAATATTCTGGTTGGTATTCAGTATCGGATGAAGCGTTTTATAATGAGGATGAAATTGAAGATCTTGATAATAAAAAAGTGGCCATATCATCTAAATCTCCTGTTGAATGGGTTGATGAGGAGTCTTATTTTTTTAGATTATCTAAGTGGGAAAAGCCATTATTAGAATTTTATGAAAAAAATCCTGATTTTATTTGTCCTGCGTCTAGAAAAAATGAAGTCATAAGTTTTGTTAAAAGTGGATTAAAAGATTTGTCAGTGAGTAGAAAAAGTTTTTCTTGGGGTATTAAAGTTCCGAATGATAATGAACACGTAATTTATGTGTGGTTAGATGCTCTCACTAATTATATAAGTGCTTTAAATTATCCCAATAAAGATGATGAATTATATAAAAAATTTTGGCCAGCATCTGTTCACTTGATTGGAAAAGATATATTAAGATTTCACGCAATATATTGGCCTGCGTTCCTATTAGCTGCAAAAATTACTCCTCCAAAAAAAGTTTATGGACATGGATGGATATTATCTAATGAGGAAAAAATGTCTAAATCAAAAGGAAATATATTGGATCCATTAGAAATTATAAAACAATATGGACTGGATCCTTTGAGATATTATTTAATAAAAGAAGTTTCATTTGGAAATGATGGTAATATTTCTCAAGAAAGATTAGAGGATTGTATTAATAGTGATTTAGCCAATAATTTTGGTAATTTATGTCAACGTGTATCTGCATTTGTTATTAAAAATTGTGATAGCAAGGTGCCAGAAAAAATTAAATTTGAAAATGATGATATAAAAATTTTAGATGAATATAGTCAGAATTTAGATAAGTTGAGATCGGAAATAGACAATCAAAATATTAACTATTATATTGATTATATTGTAAATCGATTATTTGAAGCCAATAAATATTTTAATGACCAGGAGCCGTGGAAAAAAAAAGATGATAAAATTAGGTTAAATACAATAGTTTATACAACTCTTGAAATTGTTAGAAAAGTAACTTTTTTATTATATCCAATTATTCCGCAATCATCTATTAAAGCACTTAAGATTTTCAATCTTGAAGAAAAAGATGTAATTTTTCAGTCAATCGGAAATAATGAATTTTTAAAAAAAGGAAGTGCTATTAATAAAATTGATATATTATTTAACAAAATAGAAAGAAAATGATTGATTCACATTGTCATCTAGATCATGAGCCATTATTTAGTGATTTAAAAAATGTTATAAAGCGATCAAAAGAAATTGGTTTAAAAAAATTATTAACAATCTCAACATCTATTGAGAGCTTTTCCAGAGTTAAAGACATTGTGAATAAAGATGAAATTATATTTGGTACAATTGGAATTCATCCGCATGAAACAGATAAAAATAATGTCAACTCAGAATTTTTTACAAAAAATTTAAATGAAAATAAAAAGATTATTGGTGTAGGGGAAACTGGTCTTGATTTTTATTATGATAATTCAGATAGAGATAAACAAATAGAAAGTTTTAAAATACACATTAAAGCTGCATTAGAAGCAAATATACCATTAATTATTCATTCAAGAAATGCTGAAGAAAAAACTTACGAAGTATTAAATGAATATAAAGATGAAAAGTTAAAAATTTTGATGCATTGTTTTACAGGATCTCAAAAATTTGCAGAAAAGCTTTTAAAATTTAATTCTTATTTTTCTGCAAGTGGTATTATCACTTTTAAAAATTCTGTTGATCTTCAGAATACATTTAAGTCTCTTCCATTAGATAGAATTCTCATTGAAACAGATAGTCCTTTTTTAGCTCCAGTGCCAAATCGAGGAAAAAAAAATGAACCATCATTTATAGATTTTACTGCAGCCAAACTTGCAGAAATAAAGGGCATTGAAAAATCTGAACTTATCAAAATTACCACTAATAATTTTAATAATCTTTTTTTTAATTAAAATTATATGAAGTTTATAATACTTGGTTGCGGTAGTTCAATGGGTGTACCAAGACCAGATGGTTTTTTTGGTAATTGTGATCCTAAAATCAAGAAGAATTATAGAACACGATGTTCTGCACTATTAAAAACCTCTAATCAAAATATATTGATTGATACTTCACCTGATTTACGTCAACAATTATTAAGACATAAGATTAAAAAAATAGATAAAGTACTTTTTTCACACATGCATGGTGATCAAACACATGGAATAAACGATCTAAGATCATTTTATATAAGCAGCAAAAATCAAATTGATGTATATGCTGATCCATTTACTTCTAAATACTTAAAAAATAGTTTTTCATATATATTCAAAAGTTACTCTAGAGAGTATCCTGCAACTTTAAAATTGCATAAATTACCTAAAACTTTTTTTACATCCAATAATAAGAAAAAAATTTCTGTTAAATCAATTAAAGTTGAACATGGAAAAGTTAAATCTAATTGCTTTATCATTGATAGGAAATTGGCTTATATTAGTGATGTAAGTAAAATTTACGCTAAAGATTTTAGATATTTCAAAAATTTGAAGTTTTTAGTCATAGATTGCCTTTGGTATAATTACCATCCATCACATTTTAATTTAGAGACCTCTCTTTCTATGATAAAAAAGTTCAAACCTAAAAAAGCTATTTTAACAAATTTATCCCCGGTATTAGATTATAAAGTTCTTGAGAAAATTTTACCAAAAAACACAATACCTGCTTTCGATGGGCTCACTCTAAATTTATAAAACACTCTCTATTTTATTAATTATTTTATTTGATAATGGCTTAGTGAAAGAGGAAAAAGTGTCTTCAACTTTTCCTTCTTTGTTTATTAAAATTTTATGAAAATTCCACTTTGGTACTGCTGAGCTACCATGATTAGTTTTAGCCCATTTAAATAACTCATGTGCATTATTTCCTTTTACCTCAGTAATAACTGAAAGTGGAAAGGTGATATTAAAATTTACTTCACAAAATTCTTTAACTTCTGAGTTTTTATTTTTTTCTTGATTAAATGAATTTGATGGTACAGCAAGAACAACTAAACCCTTACTTTTATATTTATCCCAAAGAGTTTGAAGTTCTTCATATTGACTTGTAAATCCACAATAGCTTGCCGTATTCACAACTAATACTGCATTATTTTTGAAATCACTAAAATTTATTATATCGCCCGATATACTTTCAATATTTAGATCAAAAAAAGTTTTTTCATAATTTGCGATAGCTGAACTTTTAAAAAAAAACATAATAAATGTAAAACCTAATATAAATTTTTTTGTCATTTATTAGGTGTAAGTAGTATTAAGAAGTAACCAAATAAAGTGGATAAAAGTGACCCAGTTAGTACTCCTATTTTTACACCATCCATATATTGCATATTCTCAATAAAAGCTAAATTTCCAACAAAAAGACTCATTGTGAAACCAATACCAGTTAGAACACCCACGCCATAAAAGTTGTACCAATTTGAATTATTTGGCATTTGAGCAATTTTTGTTTTAATTGAAACATATGAAAATACAAAGACACCTAATTGTTTACCCACAAATAATCCTAACACAATTCCAAGTGGCACTTTGTCTAATAAAGAACTAAAAGATAAGCCCTCTAACGATACTCCTGCATTGGCAAAAGCAAATAAAGGCATAATACCAAAAGCTACGTAGGGACTTATTGCATGTTCAACTTTGATTAACAAAGAAAAATCTTTTTCTTTTTTTCGGTGAGGTATGGTCATGGCTAATAAAACTCCAGCAATAGTAGCGTGAATACCTGAATTATGTGTAAAGTCCCACAGAAATATACCTACAACCAAGTAAGGTAAAAATTTTTTTATATTAAATTTATTTATTACTAACAGGATAATAAAAGCTAACAGCATAAACGTTAAGTATTTAATACTCAAATCACCTGAATAGAATAAAGCAATTATAACAATCGCTCCTAAGTCATCAATAATTGCTAAAGCGGTTAAAAAAACTTTTAAAGATAACGGCACTCTCTTTCCTAATAGAGATAATACACCAAGTGAGAAAGCAATGTCGGTAGCAGAGGGAATGGCCCATCCATTCATAGTTTCGCTGTCACCAAAGTTTATAAATACATAAAATAATGCAGGAACTAACATGCCGCCTACAGCAGCAATTATTGGAAGTAAAGCTTGTTTTATATTTGAAAGTTCTCCTTGTAAAAATTCTCTTTTTATTTCTAAAGTGACAAAGAAAAAAAATATTGCCATTAAGGCGTCATTAATCCAATGTAAAACAGACAATTTTAACCCAAAGTTGTTAATACCTATAAATAAGTATTTATTTAAAGTTGAAAAATATAAATCAGATAAATTAGAGTTGCTGATTATTAATGCAATTATAGCCGCAAATAGTAAAACTAAACCGCTAGCTGCTTCAAGTTTAAAAAACCATTTAAAAGGTTTAGATAAGTAATTAATCATGATTAAAATAAGTCTTTAATAAATAATTTAATATCTTTCAATATCTCAAAAAGACTAAATATAACAAGCTCAAGAGAAGGGAATAATTGATATAAATATGTACTAAAAGTATCTATGACAACTAATAAAGCAACAAAAGTTATCAAAAATACAATTAAATACGAAAGTAATTTAGTAAATGATAAGCTTTTTCTTGGCTTATATTTTGTAATCTCATAATTTTTTTTATATTTTAATTTAGAATAGCTCTCTTTTTTAAACTTTTTTGCCTCATTTTTTTTTGTTTGACTTATAGTTGGTTTTTCTTTGACATTGATTTCAACATTCTGTTTTATTTCTTTTTCAATACCTGCAATTTTTGGATTATAAAACCAAACATGATTACACGAGCCACATTGAATAGTTCTTCCATTTTCAGGAATAAGTTCTGAATTTACTTCAAATACTTTATTACAATTAATACATTCAATAATCATTATTTTATAAAACAAATGTTATGCTTATCTTATATCCATTTATAAGCAAAAGTTAATTATAGTTTTTACAGAGACAGTTGTTGGTCTTTTTAATTTACATTTTAATTGTGATGTATAAGGTAAAAATATTGAAAATTCTTAATAATTAATAAATGTTCTTTTTTAAAAGTAGAAGCAAAAATTTCAAAAATAGTAAACTTAAAATTTTATCAGGTTACAACTATAGATATAGAAATATTGGAAAAGAATCAGAAAAAACAATAATCAAATATGCCAATCATTTTAAATTTGATTATGAAATTGATAAAAGAACATCATTTGAGAGACATTTTTATTGGTTAAAAATAAAGATGCTAATTGAACATCTTGAAGCTAAAAGCCATGAATTCTATCTCTGGTTAGATGCCGATTCTTTTGTATGTAGATATGAAAATATTTTAGATCATGTTGATAAAACAAAACATATTTTTATTCATAATCAATTTTTTAAATCCAAACATAAAACAAAATATAATAATGTTGATTTTTTAACATGGGGTCCTAATGTTGGAGTAATCCTTGTAAGAAATACCAATTGGTCTCTAAACTTTTTTAAAAATGTATGGAATAAAAAAAAATATTTAAATCATTATTGGCCAGATAATGCAGCAGTAATGGATGAAATTGGTTTTAAAGCCGAAATTTCAAAATTGTCAGATAATAAACCAAATAAGTCTACTTTAAATAAGATTCAATTTTTATCAGGAATTTGGAATAGTATGCCTAATAAAAATTTTAATGATCCAAAAAATAATGAAATATCAAATTATTATTTTAATCCTGTAATAATTCATTTAGCTGGTATAAGGCGGAGAGATAGAGTTGAATTTATCAAAAAATATAAGAATTTATTTATTTAATTTTTAATTCATTAATCTGATTTTTCGTATAAAGATTTAGGTAACAATTAAAAATACTATTTTTATTTAGTTCATCTTTATCTAGTATTTCTTGTAGTGGTTTAGGCAGTAAAAAGGGAGGTCTAGTTAAGTCTATTTCTCTATATTCCCCATCAGGAATATCCAAATTATCTATTTCTTTATTTGAATCTTTTAACTTATATGTTGTGAGTAATATGTAGTTAATTTTACTTTTTTTAAAGTTTTCAAAAAATAATTTAATACTTTTAAATGACAAGTGAATTAAACAATCTCTACAAATCATTAAATCTGAATCTGGTAAATTTTCTTTAGTAATATCTAGCTTAATGAAATCTAAGTAATTATTCTTAAATTTTCTAATATTATTATCAATTATTTCTTGCACAATATCTCCACCAATATAAGTCAAATCCTTATCTAAAACATTTTTAACCCAATTGAAATCTCCACATGGTGCATCTAAAACACTTTTAATTTGATACTTTTTAATAATATTAATTATTTCTTTCTCGATATTTATGGTATTTTTTAACTCAGATCCATAACCTGAAACACTTTCATTTGAGGACCAGAAATTAGTTTTATAAATAAGATTAAATCTTTTTTCTGAAGTTTTTTGATTAAAGATATTTTTTTTATTTTTTTGATAAATATACTTTTTAACAATTCGATACGGTGTTATTAAAATTTTTGTAATAGTTTTTATTAGTCCGTTGTATTTGTAAAATTTATAATATCTATTTAATATAAACATTGTCGCTTTTAGAAATAATATTAAAATATAGAAGGTAAAATCAATTATTTCTACTTTTCCTTATCATTTAACCTTTTTCTTTTTATTGAAAACATAAGTAAAAACGCTATAACGAACATTCTCGGAGTGTAGCGCAGCCTGGTAGCGCATCTGGTTTGGGACCAGAGGGTCGCAGGTTCGAATCCTGCCACTCCGACCATTAAAAGTACTTATATTCAATACTTATTTAATCATTATATAAAACCAGAGGATAAACGAGAGGATAAATATTAATAATTATGCTAATTTAATTATTATTTATCGATGAGCGATACAAAAAAAGAATACAAAAAATATATTAAGAAAATTAATACTCCTAAAATAAGTTTTAATGAAAGATTAATTTTTTATAAAAAATGTTTTATTGATTATAAGAACTGGAGATTAAATTTTAAATTTCCAAAAACAGATTACTTATCTAGAATAAAAACGATTAAACCAATTCCACCAAATAAACTTCTAATAGATTTAGGTAAATCTATATCTGAATTAAGAGAAGAATTTATAAACTTAAAAGGTTATAAACAGATGATAATATTCAAATTATTTTTATTTTATTTTGCTGAAGTTTTTAAAGTTATTAATAAAATTAAGATTGCAAAATCAGTTAGTGGACCATTTTCTGGCTGGATAACAGGAGGTAAATCACCATCGAGAAGAGATATCGATTTAATAATGGGTGAAATTCCTATTATTTTTGATTTTGAGAGCAGTTTTTCTGACAGATATGAGAAAACAAAACCAGGTCATAAACGCAAATCAGGCGATGTTGTTGGTACTAGTTGGGAATGGGTAAAAATAAAGAAATTTAAATGGAATTCAAAATGGAAAAAAAATAATAAGAAATATGGATACCAGAAAAATTTCTCTACAAAAGATCATTACAAAGGTGAACCTAGAAGCTTAATAGAAACAAACAAAATTACACAAAATTTTGATAAGCTTTTATCTAAAAATAAATCAAATGATGCAATACAAATAGCCGATCTTTTCTTTAATCTATCTTATTGTAAGGATTTTGATGAAATTGAGAAAATTTTTTCAAATGAAACTAAATCAGAGATAATTAAACATAAATTTAGTGATTGGCTACCTTTAGAAAATGAGATTACAAAAGATGAAAAGTATGGTTTTGATAACACTGACTTATATAAGCAAAGAATTTTTCCTCAGTTTACTATTAAGAATATTAAAAAAAGATTTAATAAAGACGTCTTTATCAAAGAACTTACAAACCCAAAAAATGGCTCAGTAAAATTATCTTTAGCAATTTCATTAAATGGTCATAGAGAGCTTCAATATGCTTTTGAATACGATGAATTATTACCAGATATGGATTTAATTTTACCAGCCTATACATCTGGATCATTATATAATTATTTAGACAATGATTTATCGTTTCTAACTTTGTTCAGAACCAATCTTACAATACTAGAGTTAGCTGAGTCATGGGGTGACTGTGTTGGGATTCTATCTGATAAAAAACAAAAAAAATCTTATATTTTACATTATAGTGGCAACAGGGATGGGACTACAGATTGTTCTTTTGTAAAAGAAATAAAATATGGGAATTTTAAAAAAGATAAAGAATTAAGCAATTTTTTAAACAAAAAACTTATTGATAGATTATTTATTGCACCTGATACGGTAATTTTAAATAAAGACTATAAATGGGATTTAAAAAAAATGTTTAAAATTTTAAAACCGAAAACAAAAGAAAAAAGGGATCAATTTTTAGATTTTATTGACGAAGATGAAGATGATTATCATGAAAAACAAAAAGAACAAAAAAATGTTGGTACTTATTTTTACCTTTTAAGTTCAAATCAAATTAATAATCAAATTTCAAATTCTAAAATGGATGGATCAATAAGATTTAGTTTTCCAAAAAAAAGAGGCAAGATAGATTTTTCCGCTGACGCTAAAATATCTCCTTACTCTGAAATCGAGATTAAACACAGTTATTTTATTTAATTCATAATACACGAGAGGATTTTGAGAGGATTTTAGATATACCAATCGCAACTCTCTCAACAAAATCAATACTCATTTACTTGCATATTTGTCAATTTTTCCAATTCAATTTGAAGAAGAATTGGTATAAACACTAGTCGGATGTAAGATTTGTTCGATAGGTTCGAATCCTGCCACTCCGACCATTGATATGAAAAAAGCTAAAATTTACATACCTAATAAAAGTGCAATGCAATCTGGTTTAGGAAAACTTGACAAATGGATACTTGAATTTGAAACTAATGATCCCACAAAAAATCCTTTAATGGGATGGGAAAGTTCTAATGATACATATACTGAGCTGAAACTAGAATTTTCTACCAAAGAATTAGCGATAAATTATGCAAAGAAAAAAAAAATTGATTATGAGCTAATTGAGCCAAAAAAAAGAAAGATAGTAAAAAAATCTTACGCAGATAATTTTTTAAAATAGATAAATAATGTTTAAATTTTTTACAGATAGAAGATGGTATTTATGGAGTATAGGTGGAACGTTACTCATTTTAATAGCTACTTGGTATCAGGTTCAACTTGATGTGAGAATTAATGAATGGTTTGGTGAATTTTACGATACTTTACAAAAAGCTCTCACTAATCCTAATTCTGTGTCTGAAAAAGAATTTATCGCGTATCTTTTTACATTTGCTAAAATTGCAGCTGTATACATTTTGGTAGTTATTTTTAGTGATTATTTTACCAGCCACTGGACATTTAGATGGAGAACTGCAATGGCAGATTTTTATCACGACAAATGGAATGATGCCTCTTCTATAGAAGGAGCGTCTCAAAGAGTTCAAGAGGACACTCTTAAATTTGCTAGAATAATGGAAGGGCTAGGGGCGGAATTACTTAGAAGTGTAATGACGTTAATTGCTTTTACTCCAATTTTATGGGGCTTATCAAAAAGTATTACAGTATTACCATGGATTGGCGAAGTTGAACATGCTTTAGTTTGGGTTGCGATTATATCAGCATTGGGTGGAACAATATTATTGGCCAGTGTAGGGATTAAACTTCCTGGCATTGAATATGATATTCAAAAAGAAGAGGCAGCTTATAGGAAAGAATTAGTTTTAGGAGAGGATTTTAAAGAAAGTGCACAACCTGCAAAAATTACAGATCTATATGGAGGTGTTAGAAAGATTCATTATAAAATGTATTTTCACTACCTTTACTTTAATGCAGTAAAATGGAGTTACTTACAAGGTATGGTAATTGTTCCATATTTAGCATTAGCACCTACGATTGTAACTGGTGCAATAACACTCGGTTTTGTTCAACAAATTATTAGAGCTTTTGGTCGAGTTGAAACATCACTACAATATTTAGTTAGAAGCTGGCCAATTATTGTTGAGCTAATTTCAGTTTGGAAAAGATTGAGAGAATTTGAATCAAAACTAGAGAAAAACATATCTATTGAAACTGTAAAATAATGTCATTAGACAAAAAATTTGAAGACTTATTTTTAAATGTTTCAATCAAAGCGGCCTTATCATCTTACCATTTTGTTGGAAAAAAAGATAAAATAGCAGCTGATAAATCTGCTGTAGATGCAATGAGAAATAAACTTAATGAAATAGAAATGAGAGGAAAGGTGGTAATTGGAGAAGGTGAACTAGATGAAGCTCCAATGCTTTATATTGGTGAAACTTTAGGTACCATGAATGGTCCCGAATTAGATATTGCTGTGGATCCTTTAGAGGGAACTAATTTTGCAGCAAATAACCTGCCAGGAGCGTTGTCTGTTATTGCAGTTGCTGAAAAATCAAATTTATTTAGCGCGCCAGAGACTTATATGAACAAAATTTCCGCAAACGTACCCACTGAGGGTATTATTGATTTGGATTATTCAGTTAAAAAAAATATTTCTAATCTTGCAGATTATAAGAATAAACAACCTAATGAACTTTCTGCATGTATTTTAGATCGACCAAGGCATAAAAAGATTATTGAAGAACTAAGGAATTTGAATGTGAATTTAAAACTTATTTCTGATGGAGATGTATCAGGAGCCTTATTAGTTTCTGATAAAAAATATAATATAGATATTTTTATGGGTATTGGTGGCGGACCCGAAGGTGTGCTTGCAGCTTCTGCTTTAGATGCTTTTAATTGTTTTTTTCAAGGTAGGTTCATTTTTGATAATGAAAATGATGTAAATAGGGCAAAAAAAATGGGTATAGATGATTTAAATAAAAAGTATTTGCTAAATGAAATAATTACAGGTGACTCAATTTTTTGTGCTACCGGCATTACAAACGGGGACATTGTTTCTGGGATTAAAATAGAGGAAAATAATTATGTATCAGAAACACTCATTACTCATAAATCTACTAATTTAAAAAAAATAATAAAATCAAAAAATGAAATAGATGAATAAAGAAGATAATTCCTACAAAACTATAAGCGAAGTTGTTAAAATATTAAATTTAAAGTCAAAAAAAGGGGATTCTTTACCCACTCATACTCTTCGTTTCTGGGAAAAAGAATTTAAACAAATTAAACCTAAAATACTCACTGGAAATAGAAGATATTATGACAAAAAAAACATTGAATTATTAAAAAAAATTCATTTTTTATTAAAAGATCAAGGAATGACTATCAAAGGTGTAAAAAAGATACTAAATAATAAAGAACCTTTAAAGCTTGACGAAATGGCAGATAATTCTATAAGAACAGATAATTTAAAAAATAAGTTAAATAAGATTTCAAATATTGTAAAAAGTTTAAAAAAATTTAAATAAGATGGCGAAAAAAACTCATATAAAAGTTCGTTTAGTTCCTGAAGAAAAACCAGATAGTCCCTTTTTTTATTATGTAAAAAAACCTGCTGGTGGAGAAAAAGCTAAAGTAAAATTAAAAGCTAGAAAATATAATCCTTCAACTAGAAAACATGAAATTTTTGTTGAAAAAAAATTACCACCACATAGTAAATAATCATTTTTTTTTAAAATTTCTTCTTTCGTAATCAATATAAGACCAGATCATATTTTTCCATATTCTATTAGTAATACGTGGATCAATTTTATTCTTTAAAGATTTTTTTCTTATATTACTAAGTATGGATTTAATTCTTTTTTGATCAACTATTTGATTTTTTCTATCTTTAAGTTCTAAAACTTTTTTTACGAGAAATGTTCTTTTTTTTATAATTTTTATAAGTGAATTATCTATTTTATCTAGTTCTGATCTAATTTTGCTTAGTTTTTTTCGTTTTTGTGGCGACATTTATATATTTGGATAATTAAAAAATTATTATATTTATGCGCATATGTATACAGCAAATCATAAGATTAATTATCAATTATCTCTTTGGTTAATTTCAATGTTTTGGATTGTGTCCATTATGATTGTTGTTGGTGGCTTAACAAGATTAACGGACTCGGGTCTTTCAATTACTAAATGGCAACTTTTCTCAGGATTTTTACCACCTTTAAATCAAGAAGACTGGATTTCATATTTTAATCTTTATAAGCAAATACCGGAATTCAAATTACAAAATTACAATATGAATATGCAAGAATTCAAAATTATTTTTTGGTGGGAATGGGCACATCGTTTTTTAGGAAGATTAATTGGTATAGGATTTTTAATACCATTAATTTATTTTTCTTTTAAAATTAGTATTTCAAAATTGTATAGTTTGTATTTAATTTTTTTTCTAATATGTTTTCAAGGCTTTATTGGTTGGTATATGGTCAGTAGTGGTCTTGTAGATAGAGTTGATGTAAGTCATTTTAGATTATCTATTCATTTATTAATTGCTTTTATTATTTTATCATTAATATTATGGAACTATCTCAAGCTAAATTTGAGTTATAATACAACAAATAAAATAAATCCTTTAATACCACTCGTTTTTTTAACATTGGTCTTTACACAAATTGTTATAGGAGCTTTTGTATCTGGTATGGATGCTGGAAAAATTTATAATTCCTGGCCAAATATGGGTACAGCATATTTTCCTGACGACAATGAATTTGTTAATTTATTTAAACTATCTGCTTTTAGCGATCCATCTTTGGTTCAATTTATTCATAGAAACTTAGCTTATATAATTGGATTTTATTATTTATTTATGTTTTACAAAATTTATAAGGACAAAATTTTTGATTTATACAAGTCTATAAATTTATTGGGTTTCTTTATTTTATTACAAATTTTTTTAGGAATAATTACAGTTTTATATGGTGCACAAATCTATATTGCATCTATGCACCAAATAAGCTCAATCTTTTTGATAAGTTCTTGTATCTATTTTTTATTTCTTAATACAAGATTTAACTAACTGCCTTTAATTTACCTTTAGAAGATTTGTTTAAAGCTTGGTTTAAATCCTCAATGATATCATCTACATGCTCAATACCAATACAGAGTCTTACATAGCTCTGTGTAACTCCAGATGCTGCAAGTTCTTTTTCATTCAATTGGCTATGAGTTGTGCTAGCAGGATGTATTGCTAAACTTCTTACATCACCAATATTTGCAACATGATAAAACATTTTTAAAGACTCAATGAATGTTTTTCCAGCCTCTATTCCACCTTTTAATTCAATACCAACCATTGGCCCATGACCACCCTTTAGGTATTTTTTTGCTCTATCAGCAATTGGTTTATTATGTTCAGTAGAATAGATTACTTTTGTAACCTCTTTATGTTTTTTTAAAAAATTAACAACTTTCTCAGCATTTTCACAATGTTGTTTCATACGTAAGGCTACAGTCTCTAAACCCTGAATTATAGCAAATGCATTATCAGGTGCTAATGCAGAACCAAGATCTCTTAGTAAACATACTCTAGCTCTCACTGCAAAAGGAACATTTGCTCCTGTAAGCTCAGGCACTGCTTTACCCCATATTACACCACCATAACTAGCATCAGGTTCATTAAATAAAGGTTGTCTTTTTGGATCAGCAGTCCAATCAAAATTACCACTATCAACAATGCTCCCTGCTACTGCGGTTCCATGTCCACCAATATATTTAGTAAGGGAATGAATTACTATGGCTGCACCATGTTCGATAGGTTTACAAATAACTGGTGATGCAGTGTTGTCCATGATTAATGGAATATTATATTTTCTGCCAATATCAGAAACTTCTTTAATAGGAAAAACTCTTAGATAAGGATTTGGCAAAGTTTCTCCATAAAAAGCTCTTGTTTTATCATCTACCATTTTTTCAAAATTTTTTGGATCACTTGGGTCCGCATATCTAATTTCAATTCCCAATTTACTTAATGTATGAGTAAATAAAGATACAGTTCCACCATATAGATCTGTTGAACTTACAATGTTATCACCCGCTTGAGCCACATTTAATATTGCAAAAGATGAAGCTGTTTGACCCGAAGATACTGTTACACAAGATAATCCTCCCTCTAAAGCTGCAACTCTTTTTTCTAAAACATCATTGGTCGGATTCATAATTCTGGTGTAGATGTTTCCAAATTCTTTTAATGCAAAAAGATTAGCAGCATGCTCAGTATTATTAAATTGATACGATGTCGTTCTATAGATAGGTACAGCTACAGCATTTGTGGCTGGATCACTTTTATAGTCACCACCATGAATGGCTATAGTTTCTGGATTATTTCTTTTTGTACTCATTTTTACCCCTTTTTTAGTGCTTTTGCTTTATGCAAGGCGCACAATATAGTTCAAATGCCTACCGATTTAGTGAGAATTTCCTTTTTAGCAGTTTATGCCCGCAATAGGATCAAATCGGCAACCTCTTTTTAACAGAATAGAGTTGTTTTACAAGATAAATATAAAATTGACTTTAAACCTAATAATAGTATTAATCCTCGCGTAATGACTAAATTTGTTAAAAAAAGCGAGCTTAATTCTTCTTGGTTTGAAATTGATGCGAAAAATGCTGTTTTAGGAAGACTTGCAACAATTGTGTCTAAAATCATTAGAGGAAAAAATAAAGCAACATACACTCCTCATATGGATACAGGAGATTTTGTAGTTGTCAAAAATATAGAGCATGCAAAATTTACAGGTAAAAAATTTCAAAATAAGAAATATTACAGACACACTGGCCATCCAGGAGGTATTAAAGAAACAACTCCAGAAAAATTACATGAAAAAAAACCTGGTGAGGCATTAAAATTAGCAGTTAAAAGAATGTTACCAGGTGGTGTTTTAGGCAGAAAACAACTTACAAAACTTAAAATATATGCTGGTGACAATCATCCTCACTCAGCTCAAAATCCTAAAGTAATTGAATTAGATAAGTTAAATAGCAAGAATATAGCAAGAAATTAATATGGAAAACGCTCAAACTTCATCAAAAACAACAAAACTAAAACTTGATTTTAAGGATAGCAAATATGCAACCGGAAGAAGGAAAACATCTATTGCAAGAGTCTGGCTTAAAAAGGGTTCAGGAAAAATTTATGTTAATGGCAAATTATATAATGAGTATTTTGCTAGTGAGAATCACAAAATGCAAATTACCAGACCTTTTGAATTAATTAAACAAGCGACAGATTATGATGTGAGATGTAATGTTAAAGGCGGTGGTCCAACAGGACAAGCGGGGGCAATGGTACATGGAATTTCAAAAGCTTTAGTATTATTTGATGAAAGCTTTAAATCTACTCTTAGAACTGAAAAATTAACCACGAGAGACTCCAGGGCAGTTGAAAGAAAAAAACCTGGAAGAAGAAAAGCTAGAAGAAGCTTTCAGTTTTCTAAAAGATAATTTTTTTTTAATTTTTAACTGTTATAATAAGAAATGTCTAAGCTTAATGTATTGGTCGCTGGATCAACTGGTTATATTGGTATCCAATTGATAAAATTGTTAAACAAACATAAATATGTAAAAATAAAGTATTTATGTGGTAACACATCAGTAGGAAAAAAAATTTCTTATTATGATAAAACGATTGGATTAAATAGATTACCCAAAATCGTAAAATTCAATAAAAAATTTTTGAATGAAGTTGATGTTGTATTTACAGCACTTCCCAATGGAGAAGCGCAAGTAATTTCAAAATATTTGAATAAACAGAACGTTTTAATTGATCTTGCCGCAGATTTTAGGCTTCAAAAAGCTTTAGATTACAAAAAATGGTATAAAAAAGACCATAAAGCAAAATATAATATCAAGAATAGTATTTATTCTTTACCTGAAATTACTGGTAAAAAAGTTAAAGATTATAAAATTATTTCTTGTCCTGGATGTTATCCGACTTCTATTCTATTACCTTTGATACCTTTATTAAAAAATAGATTAATAAGAAATCATAATATTATAATTGACTCAAAATCAGGATATTCTGGTGCTGGAAGAGGTGTACACAAAAAATATGAAGATAAAAATTTGTATGAATCTTTAAGTGCTTATGGTGTTGCATCACACAGGCATAATTCTGAAATTGAAGAAATGATCAAGAGATGCGTTAAAGGAAATATTCAATTTGATTTTACTCCTCATTTATCACCTATGTTTAGAGGCATTTTAAGCACAATTTATGTTGAGCTTAATCAGACTTCTTCAGTATCAAAAATATTAAACACGTTGAAAAAATATTATAAAAAAGCAAATTTTATAAAAATATTAAATAAAGACAAATTAATCAGCACAAATGATGTAATTAATACGAATAATTGCAATATATCTGTTTGTAAATCAAAAAATAAGAATAAGATAATTATACTTTCTGCTATTGATAATCTTATTAAAGGGGGAGCGGGTCAAGCAATACAAAATATGAATATGAAATTTAATTTTCCAAAAAATGCTGGTTTAAAATGAATAGATTATTATTTATAGCTCTTTTCATATTTTTAAACGCATGTTCATTTAATATTGACTCTAAATATTGGAATGAGAAAAGTGATAAAAAAAATGATAACAAACTGACCGAAATAATAAGAAAATCAAATGATATTAGATTAATGACAATTGAAGAGTATGAAATTTATATTAATAATTATATCAAAAAAAGTAAATTTCCAGATATTAACTAATGAATAAAAATATAAATATTGCACTAGTTGGATTGGGTCAGGTCGGAATATTTTTGTACAATGAATTAAATTCAAAAAAGAAAGAAATAGAGATAAAAACTGGAAAAAAAATAAATATTGTAGCTATAACTGCTAAAAATAAAAATAAAAAAAGACGATTTAACATAGATAAAAAAATTTTTTATTCGAATCCCTTAAAAATTTTTAAAGAAAAAAAAATAGATATTTTATTTGAATGTATTGGTTTATCTGATGGTATTTCCAAAAAGATAGTAGAATACGCTTTGAAAAATAAAGTAAATGTAATAACGCCAAATAAAGCATTAATTGCTAAACATGGGGACCATTTAGCGAAACTAGCTGAAATGAATAAAGTAAATCTTGAGTTCGAAGCCTCCGTAGCTGGAGGAATTCCAATTCTTCGAACTATTAAAGAAGGTTTAGCAACCAATAAAATTAAAAAAGTTTATGGAATCTTAAATGGGACAACTAATTACATCTTATCAGAAATGGAAAATAGTAACGAAAGTTTTGAAAAAGTTTTAAAGAAAGCCCAGCTACTTGGTTATGCTGAACCAGGTAATCCTAAATTAGATCTTAATGGTTTTGATGCTTTTGCTAAAATTAGAATTTTATCAGCGCTTTCATTTAATATTAAAATATCAAAAAGTAAGTGTATAATGGAAGGAATTGAAAACATTAAACTAGAAGATATTAAAATAGCAAATCAATTAGGTTTGAGGATAAAATTACTTGGGATTTCTGAAATTATTAATAATCAATTATTCGAAACAGTACATCCATGTTTAGTAAGTAAAAACTCATATATCGGAAATGTGAATGGTGTAATGAATGCGGTTATTACAGAAGGCAAACCAGTAGGCCAAAGTATTTTACAAGGGGAGGGAGCAGGTCCTGGACCAACCTCATCATCTTTATTATCAGATTTATTATCAATTTTGAGAGGAAATATAAAACCTCCTTTTGGAATTTCTTATAATAAAAGAAAATCTATAAAACACTTTAATAATCAAAATTACTCTAATTCATTATATCTTAGGTTTGAGGTTAAGGACAAACAGGGCGTTTTATCTTTAATAACAAATCGATTATCTAAATTTAAGATCTCAGTAAAAAGAATTATTCAAACTCCTGATAAGAAAAATAACAAGGCTACAATTGTTATTATAAGCCATAAAACTACTGAAAAAAATATAAAAAATTGTCTATCAATTTTTAAAAAAAATAAAAATATTCTCAAATTTCCAACTTTAATAAGACTTTATAATTAATGGATATTTATATAAAACTTTTTGAAGTTTTGTTTCCAGTATTCTTTGTTGTGGGTATTGGATATTATCTTGGTAAAAAAAATCCTAAAATTGACACTACATTTATAACTAATTTTGCTGCAAATGTTGGCACACCAGCAATGATTATTTATGCATTAAATCCAGTAAATATATCGTTTACTATTTTTATTAACTATTTTTGGTACTATGCAATCGCAATTGTTGGGTTCATTATTGTTGGAATAATCATATTATTTCTTCTAAATACTAAAGATATAATAAGAGAACTTCCGCCTTTAACAATGCCTAATACTGGTAATATGGGTCTACCAATATGTTTATTCGCGTATGGTTCTCAAGGTCTTGGTGTTTCAGCCGCTATTTCTGCCTTAATCATTTTGTGTCACTTTACATTAGGTGTTTTTTTAGCAGATAGAAAATTTAGTTTACAAGTCATACTAAAAAGCCCACCTTTTTATGCAATCATTATTGCAGTTTTTTTACTTTATTATGATTATGAACTTCCAGGATTTATAGAAAATACTACTTTTTTATTAATGTATGCCACAATATTTTTAATTTTGATGTCACTAGGAATAGCACTTACAAGACTTAAAGTTTTTTCACTTAATAAGGCAATATTTTCATCTTTAGGTCGAGTTATTGTGGGACCTATTATCGGTTATTTATTGATATTATATTTTGGTCTTGAGGGGTTTGCAGCTGGTGTATTATTAATACAATGTTCAATGCCAAGCGCAGTTCTTAATTATCTTGTTGCATCAATTTATTCACCTAAAAAAATTGTTGATAGTGTTGCTAGTACAATTGTTGTGTCAACACTTATGTCTTTTATAACAATTCCAATTGTTGTATTCTTTGCTTTAAAATACTTTAATTAATATATATCCTTCTTATATGAAGGCTATTACATTTAATCTTTTAGCGTGGGTAATGCTTCCAATTATGGATGGTTTTGCAAAATATCTAAGTGCTGAATTGCCTGTATTACAAATAACTTGGGCAAGATATTTCTTTACTGTGGCGTTCACTTTCCCAATTATGTTTTTCTTTTTTCGAGAAAATCTTGTTTGGACAGACAAACCAAAACTACAATTTATAAGAGGCTTAATACTTTTAACAGCAAATATTTGTTTCTTTTATGCCATTTCAGTAATCTCTTTAGCAAAAGCATTAACTTTGGCATTTGTTGCACCTTTGATTGTTACAGCTTTTTCTCCAATTTTTTTAGGTGAGAAGGTTGGATTTAGAAGATGGTCAGCTGTAATTATAGGATTTATAGGATCCTTGGTTGTTATAAGACCTGGTTTTGTAGAAATTAATTTAGCAAGTATTGCTGCGCTTGGAACAGGAATAATGTATGGATTTTATTTAATTATTACTCGTAAGTTAAGTACTTCAGACAACCCTTTATTAACTTTATTGTTAACCGGTGTAGTAGGGGCTGTTATTATTTCATGTGTGATGCCTTTTGTTTGGATCAAACCAACAATTAATCAGTGGTCAATGATGGCTGCTATTGGCGTATTTGCCTGCGTAGGTCATTTATTTCTAATATTATCTCTAAAATACGCTGATGCCTCAAAATTAGCTCCATTTAGTTACTTTGAAATCATTACAAACATAATTATAGGTTATTATTTCTTTAGTGATTTCCCTGATAATTGGACTTTTTTAGGTTTGTTTATTATTGTATTAAGTGGTATCTACATCTCAAGAAGAGAGAACTTAGTTAAAAAAGTTAAATAATAGGTAATATTTATTTACTATTATTTAAAGTATTACCTTAAGTATCTATTATAAACAATTGTATTTATTATATTTTATAAAAAATATAAATAAAATAAATTTTTGAATATTTCGGATTATTTAATATCAAAATCACCCTAATATGTGCTTCAAGAATCGAGATTTTTAGCAAATTATGAAAAACATCAAATAACCTTTTAAAATAGGGACTTTTTCCGATTTTGGTTATGAAAATTCCAAAAAAGTAGGGCAGTCTAAAAGGTTTGATATAGTTGAATAATAGAGTGATGCACTAATTGAATATAGCATTTAAACGCCCAAAGAGGGGTCTATTTTTAGTATAGGTTAATATATGGTACAACCGAAGGGTGAATTATGTTGTTTATTAAGTAATCCCAAAAAAAGTTAAAAAAAGCATTGATTTTACTCACTTTTTTTACTTAAAAAAGGTTTAAAATTGCTCTAAATAGCTGCTTTTTCAGATCTTAGTAATTTAAGCTTTTGCCTGATTCCACCTCTACCAGAGTAACCTCCAAGAGCTCCATCAGATCTAATCACTCTATGACAAGGTATTTTTGGGGCATATGGGTTTTTAGCACAAGCATTAGCCACAGCTCTGGCTGATTTAGGGCTGTTTATGGCAGCAGCAACTTGTTTATATGTTCTTATTTTACCTTTTGGTATAGTTTTAAGGTATTTCCAGACTTTTAATTGAAATTTAGTGCCTTTAAGATGCATTTTTCCTTAGAAACCCCTGTTTCCTTGCACTTTTAAGGGTGCAAAGAACAGTTGTTTTGGCACGTCGTTGATGCGCTACCGCCATGCCTCCCGTTCTGCATGTTCAGCGATGCTTTGCAGAACTTTCTGCCCCTTGGATTTGTACCTCTCGGCTTTTGCCCAATTGGCCAGTTAAGGGTTGCCCCTTAATTCACTACACTCTAACAGATATGATTTTAAAGCTGTATCACCTTTTAATTGATTCTGAAAATTTATAGAAATTCCTGTGAATATTGGGGATAAATTAAGCTTTGAAAACTAAGATAAAATAGCTGATTAAAAATAAGATTGCTAAGATAGATAAAAAAATAGTTTCAATGCTTTTGCCATGATTTTTATACTGAATTGAACTTAAAATAATAAATCCCACAGAGGTAATTAAAAACCATACAGCAGGAATTTCTCCATCAATTGAACCCATAATTTTTATATTTAAACTATTGACATTAAAAATCACATGATATATTACTAGTGATAATTAATTGTTATCAATAGTAATTAAATGAGTGAACTGACAACAGACCTAAAATCGCTTCATGAGGCAACTTTGAATAACCTCAAAAGTTCAAAGGCAAATAATACTCTAAGAGCCTATAAATCAGACTTTAAGGATTTTGGAGCATTTTGTGCTAAGCATAGTTTAAATTCTTTACCTACAGAGCCTAAAATAGTTTCATTATACCTTACGTACCTTTCTAAAAATTCGAAAATAAGCACTTTAAGAAGACGTTTAGTATCAATTAGTATGGTTCATAAACTAAAAGGGCATTATCTAGACACAAAACATCCAATAATTGTTGAAAATTTAATGGGAATAAGAAGGGTAAAAGGAAGCATTCAAAAAGGTAAAAAACCATTATTAATCAATCATTTAAAATCTATAATTAATGTAATAGATCAACAAAAAATTGAGGATATTAAAAAATTGAGAGACAAGTCATTAATCTTAATTGGCTTTGGAGGCGGATTTAGACGAACTGAACTTATTTCAACTGATTATGAAGATTTAGAATTTGTTCCTGAAGGTCTTAAAATCACTATCAGAAGGTCAAAAACCGATCAATTCGGTCAAGGAATGATTAAAGGACTACCCTTCTTTATTAACGAAAACTACTGCCCTGTAGTCAATCTTAAAAAGTGGCTAGAAATTTCTAAAATTAAATCTGGACCTATTTTTAGAAGATTTTCTAAAGGTTTATCATTAACAGATAAAAGATTAACTGACCAATCTGTAGTTTTATTAATGAAAGAGTATTTGCAGTTAGCGGGTATCGAAAATAAAAATTTTGCTGGTCATAGTTTAAGGTCAGGTTTTGCAACAGTTGCCGCTGACTTAGGTGCTGATGAGAGGAGCATTATGGCTATGACAGGTCATAAATCAACTCAAATGGTTAGAAGATATATAAGAGAAGCAAATATATTTAAAAATAATGCTTTAAATAAAATCAAAATAGAAATTTAAATTACTATTTTATCTTCAATAAAATTAGAAAAGAAAAAATCAGTTTTGTTTTTTTTGTTTATTGAAACTAAATTATAATTTAAATCATTTAAAAATGAAAAAACTTTTTCTTTATTATTGTCTTTAATCTCTATTTGACAAAAACATTTATTATTATTCAAAAGATTTATAGCACCTTTTAAGACCTCAAATTCATAACCTTCAGTATCAATTTTCAAAACTAAAGATTTATCTTTCGTTTCAAGTAAAAAATCCAAAGAATTTAATTCACTTGTTTCATTAATAACCGAATTAATTTCATTAATTTCATAATTTGGAGAATATTTTTCTGTTGCACCAAGAGTAACTTTATCTTTTTTTGATCCAATAGCAGTATGAAAGCATTCAATATTTTCAAAATTGTTTTTTTTTATTGAAATATTCAGTCTTTCAATGTTAGTTTTTATTGGATCGAAAGCTAGAATTTTCAGGTTTTTGTGAATTCCAGCTAATCTTAATGAATAAACACCCCAACAAGAACCAATATCCAAAAAAAAATCAATTTTATTTTTACTTATAATATCATTAAGGGGATTAAATAATTCATTTTCATAACCATTGTGAAAAAAAAAACGTCTATCAATTAAATGTCTTAAATCAAGATCATAAATAACATTATTAATTATTACTTTTTTTGAGCATTTGTTAAAAAAGAATAAGTATTTTTTATAAAATGAAGGAATTAATCTTTTTAAAATTGGAAGCTTTATCAAGAAATTAATAATAGACATGACTTTAGAGTAGAGATACAGTTTTACCTAAAGATTTATTGATAATATAATTTGTAATTTTTATTTCATTAAATAATTTAAAATATTTTTCTTTACCTTTTTTAGCTATTTTGACTCTCAATTTATCATTTTTTTTATAAAATCTAATTTTCTCAGCAAGATCATTGACGTCATTATAAGAAACTAATTCATTTGAATTAAAAAAACTCCCCATTTTAACTTTTTTGTCTATAAAAACTAGTAATCCATTTCCCATAAGTGAGGCAATTCTATTGCTCGAGTAATGCTTTGTAGGTTCTCCCCTGCTAAGATTTAGGGCCATTTTTGAATTAATTAACGATTTATAAAATTCATTACCCCAAATAGGTTCTTGCTTTCCAATTCCATAAAAATCATATTTTATCCCACTCATTCTTTTTATAAGTTTTTCTAAAAAAATGACTCTGCTATCCGTTTTTCCAATTTTTAAAGTTGCACGATTAACACCATGACTCATTGCATAAAAAATATCGTTAGAAGGTTTTAAATTGTAAACATCAAAACATTCGATATTTTTATCCACAGGTGTCATAAAAAAATGAACATTTTTGAGATATTTTTTAGATAGACTTAGGGTAGAAGGATTGGTTGTTATGAATGAATGATCTACTATAGGAAAAAATTTACTTAATTTATTAATATTTTCATATGTATCTGGTAAATTTTTCATCAATGGATCCTCATTCCATTGAGAAATTATTATATTTTTATTAATTGATCTAAAATCAGATAAGATTTCTTGATTTATGTTATCAGAATGTCCAAAAATTATTAAATCTGGGTTATAATTTTTAAAAGTTTCAATTAAATAATTATGAAATTTTTCTTTAGCGCCAAATAAATTAATACTTTTATTTAATCTCACATAATCTCTATCACTAATTTCGATTACATCATGACCGTTTCTAATAAAACCATTAGTAAATTTTTTACCTAGTGAAAGGTTATAAATTCTATGATTTAATTTTTGTGCTAAATTATAAATATTTAAAATCCTTAATTTATTTTTATTAATATTTATTTTTTTGAAAGGAAATAGTGAGTTTCTCATAAGATCAATTTTTTGAGAATTACTCTTTAATTTGTGTTTAACAAATTTTTTACTTTTGTTTTGAATATTTTTTCTTAATTTATCATTTTTAATAAGGCGCATAATTTCATTTTCAATATTTTTAGTATCTAATTTTTTAAGTTTTATTGCATAATCAGTCGTTTCTGGAAGTCCACCACTATTAGAGATTATTGTTGCACAGCCACGTGAAGAAGCCTCTAATGCAGTTCTACCAAATGGCTCTTCCCATCTTGAGGGTATAACAGCAATTTCAGATCTACTTAAATAATCTAAAACTTTATTATGTGGAATTTGACCAAGGTTAAAATGTCTTTTATGAGTTGGAAAATTTTGAAATCTTCTTTCTTCACCAATTGAAATAGCACTCCAATCATTATAATGATTTAAAATTTTAATCATTGATTTACAATATAGGTCATATCCCTTGGATTCATTTAATTTTCCAACAAAAATTATTTGTTTATTTTTTTTGGTATTTTTTTTTATCGGATCAATACTATGATAAATTACTTGTGTCTTGTTATCTGACAAATTTGGTAAATTTTTAAAAAATCTTTTTTTTACCCATTTTGATATAAAAATAATTTTATCAACATTTTTTAAAAGATAGATTCTTTCATCAACTGATTTAGCACCTTTCATGGTAGTTGGGTCATTATGAAAATACAAAATTATTTTTGAATTTAATTTTCCAAAAAATTCTTTAACCATAATTGGTCTATTATGTAATTCCAAGATATCAAAATTTAAATCTTTGATTTTTTTAATAATCTTATTTGAGTACTCTTTAGTTGTGCTATTAAGTTTTGAATTAATATTATCTATATTTATATAATTCTTTGTTAAATAATTTTTGTTTTTTGTACTACCTATAATGTAAGTATTTTTTTTATATTCAGAATCCCTTATAAAATCACTTATCCACAAAGCAACTGCTCCAGCTCCTCTCTGTGTATAGTTTTCTTTATATGGCAGTATTGATGCAATTTTCATATCAACTTATGCTTAACAAGTGTTTTCTTTTTTTTTTATCTTTTTTTAATTTATACTCAAAAGACATTGCCAATCTTTTATCATAAAATCTTTTTTTATAGATAATTTTCCACTTGAAACCTCGAGTAGACTTTGCTCCTCTACCTGTATTATGTTTTTTAAGTCTTAAATTAAGGTTATTTGTGTACCCAACATATGTTTTGATAATATTATTATTTACGCTTTTAAGCATATAAACATAAAATATCATAAATGTGGCGGTCCCTAGGGGAATCGAACCCCTCTTTCGAGGATGAAAACCACGTGTCCTAACCGATAGACGAAGGGACCAAATTTCTGCTTTCTATTGCAAAATTCTATCTTAATCAAGTGTTATTAGGTTGCATTCTTAAAACTATTATTTAGCAATTTTTTAAATTCTTTTGATGGTTTGAATAGAACAACATCTCTCTTGGAAATTTCTTTTTCCTCTTTAGTTTTTGGATTTCTGCCAATTCTAGAACTCTTTGATCTTATCAAAAATGTTCCAAACTTTGATATCTTCACAGTTTTTTTTTTGCATAAATTTGAAAATATTATAGAAAAAAATTCCTCAACTAGATTCTCTGTGATTTGTTTTGAGAATCCAATTTGCATATATATTAAGTTTACAAGATCTTTTTTAGTTAAATTAATTCTCATTAATTATATATTTTCTCTTATTTTATTGATCAAATCACCTTTAACAATTTTACTACATACATCTAATGAGTTTGAAAAACCAATGTAATCTGTTCCCCCATGACTTTTTACAACTGGTGAGTCTAAACCGATAAAAATTGCACCATTATAAAGTCTAGGATCTAATCGTTTTTTGAATTTATTCAGATTTGAGAAGTTCAATATTGCAGATAATTTGCCTAAAATTGATTCTTTAAAAACTTTTTTTAGCTCATCTGTAATAAAATTTGCTGTTCCCTCTGCTGTTTTAAGAGCAACGTTACCTGTAAAACCATCAGAAACAATGACATTCACATTTCCATCCATGAGTTCATTACCCTCAATATAACCTGAGAAATTAAAATTATTAGATTTTTTTTCATTAAGTATTTGAAAAGTTTCTTTTATTATTTCATTACCCTTTAATTCTTCTGAACCAATGTTTAATAAAGCTGTATTAGGTGTTTCTTTTGGATAAAGAGACTTATATAAAGAAGCTCCCATAATTGAAAAATCAACTAAATTTTTTGAGCTACATTCAATATTAGCACCTAAATCCAAAACAACACTCATACCTTTTTTATTTGGCCATAATGCAGATAAAGCAGGCTTATCTATATTTTCAATCATTTTAAGATTTAATTTAGCAATGACAAGTAGAGCACCAGTATTTCCCGCAGATATTACAATATCAGTTTCTTTTTTTTTTACACTATCAATCGCAAGCCACATACTTGTATCTTTGCCTTTTTTTGCAGCTTCAAGTGGACTATCTGTACTTTTAACAACTTTATCCGTATGTATTACTTCGTAGAAGTCCTTGTTTAATTTATCTTTAATGAGTGGTTCAATTTTAACTTTATCACCAAAGATTTTATAAAAATTTTTTTTATTTGATCTATGACTATGAATAATGCCATCAATTATCTTCTTAGGTGATCCATCACCTCCCATTGCATCAACTGCAATTTTAGTTAAATCTGACATTTAAATAATTATTATTCTTCTGGGTCTAAAACTTGACGACCTTTATACATTCCAGTTTTTAAATCTAAATGATGAGATAATCTATATTCACCAGATTTTTTATCTTCAATTACATTTTTTGATGAGAATTTCATATTTTGCGATCTTCTCATACCAGTTCTTGATGGGGTTTGTTTTCTTTTAGGTACTGCCATAATTAGGCACTAATTACACTTTTTAAAAAAAAATTCAAATTTTTTTTACTTAAATTAGTGTAAAAATCATCAAAATAATCAACTAAAATATCAATTTC
>CABYNA010000005.1:0-67678 GCA_902520215.1 uncultured Pelagibacteraceae bacterium | reverse complement strand
TTTTATTTTTTATAATAATAAGCTTATTTTATTGGTTGAATTTTTCACCAGTTGTGAGATTTGCGACTCATATTTTCATAATCTTAGCTTTCTTGTCATTAATGAATATATTTAGTTTAAAGGAGTTTTCAAAAAAAAATTTTATGATTTTTTTTTTAGTTTTCCTAATTTTTAATATTTCAAAGAATTTATTAAGAATAATTAAAACAGAAGATATTTTTATCGGTATTCAAAAAGTAGAAAATAGATACATTCAAAATAAAGATATTAGTAATGAATATATAAATGTTTACTATCCTGATGTTAAGAACAATAATAAAAATGGTTGGCAAGGAAGACTTTGTTGGAATACTCCTTTTATTTGTTCATATAATGAATTAGGTGTTACTAAAAAAAATGGATATTTGATTATAAAAAAATTAAAAAATTAAAAATTAATTATGATTAAAAAAGATAATTTCAAACTTTCTATAATAATTCCTTGTTACAATGAAAAAAATACAATTGAATTAATTTTAGAAAAAATTTTAAAAAGTTTAAATGATTATAAAATTTTTAACTATGAAATAATCATCGTTGATGATAATTCAAAAGATGGTACAATCAAAATACTTGAAAACCTGAAAGTCAAAGAAAAAATAAAGATTTATTTTCATGAATTAAATTTAGGAAAGGGTGCAGCAATTCAAACTGCACTAAATTATGTTATGGGAGATGTTACAATTATTCAGGATGCGGACTTAGAGTATGATCCCTTTGATTATAAAAAATTGCTGACACCTTTTTTTGAAGCTAATGCAGATGTTGTTTATGGTTCAAGATTTTTAGGGGGAGGAAAGTATGTAAGAATTCATTTCTTTTGGCATTATTTAGCAAATAAAATATTAACTTTTATTTGCAATTTATTTATAAACTTAAACCTTACAGATATGGAAACTGGTTATAAAGCTTTTAGAACATCAGCATTAAAAAATGTCACACTTAAAGAAAAGTCTTTTTCATTTGAACCTGAGGTCACAATTAAACTATCAAAAAAAAAATATAAATTTTTTGAAGTCCCGGTTTCATATAATGGTAGATCATATGAGGAAGGAAAAAAAATTGGTTTAAAAGATGCATTTATCGCTTTAAAAGCAATAATTATCTATTCAATTACAAGTTAGACCTTTTAAAATTTATCTTTGACTAAAATTTTTCTTTAGGTATAAATACGTCGCCTGGTGATTATAGCGAAGAGGCAATACCCGATCCCATTCCGAACTCGGAAGTCAAGCTTTTCAGCGCCGATGGTACTTTGTCTTAAGACATGGAAGAGTAGGACTTTGCCAGGCTAAACTCTTTAAAAAACTATGAAAATAAAAAGTTCGCTAAAATCGATAAAAAAAAGAGATTTAAATTCTAAACTCGTGAGACGTAGAGGAAGAGTTTATATAATTAATAAAACTAATCCTAAATTCAAAGCAAGACAAAAATAATTTTTATGGATAATGAAAACCATAAAAAAACTTGGAATAATTTTACCAAATTTGTGTTGTGGGGAACTATCGCGGTAGTGACAGTTTTGATATTAATGGCGTTATTCTTACTATAAAATTTTTAAATGAAAATTGGATCAGTCTCAGAAAATCAAAAAACCGAAAAAAGAATTTCAATCACCCCTGAGATTGCAAAAAAGTATAAATCTCTAGGATTAGATGTATATCTATCAAAAAATTATGGAGCACATTTAGGAATTTCTGATAAAGAATACGTAAATTTAGGTGTTAAATTTTGTGATGATGAAAAAGAAGTTATAAATCTTTCGAATATTGTTGTTCAATTAGGACTATTGTCTGATGATAAATCCTCATTTTTAAAAGAGGACCAAACTTTAATTGGAGTACTAAATCCATACGATAACAAAAAAAAGTTAGACGAGCTTAAAAACAAAAAGATAAAACTTTTTTCTTTAGAATTATTACCAAGAATAACTAGAGCTCAGTCTATGGATATTTTATCTTCACAAGCTAATCTAGCGGGATATAAAGCAGTAATAGAGTCATTTGCTAATTTTGAGAAAGCCATACCTATGATGATGACAGCCGCTGGCACAATTCCAGCAGCAAAAATTTTAGTTGTTGGAGCTGGTGTTGCGGGATTACAAGCAATAGCAACGGCAAAAAGAATGGGTGGAATAGTATTTGCTACTGATGTGAGGATGGCATCAAAGGAACAAGTTGAAAGTTTAGGTGGAAAATTTTTGACAGTCGAGGGTGCTGAAAATTTAGAAACCGAAGGTGGTTATGCAAAAGAGGCATCTGATGATTTTAAAAAAAAACAAGAAGAATTACTTTCTGAAACTTTAAAAAAAATTGATATTGTTATTTGTACTGCATTGATACCCGGAAAAAAAGCACCTGTGATTATTAGAGAAGATATGATTAATAACATGCAAGCTGGATCTGTTATTTATGATTTAGCTGCTATACAGGGTGGCAACACTGCATTTACAAAAGTAGATGAAATTATTCAAAAAAATGGAGTTAAAATTATGGGTGAAAGTAATATTTTAAACAAACTACCCATGTCTGCTTCTAGCTTATATGCAAAAAATATGTTTAATTTTGTTGAAAACTTATTTGATAAAGAAAATAAAAAATTAAATTTTAATTTAGAGGACGAAATAATAGAAAAAACACTCATTAAATAAAATATGGAAATTGATCCTTTAATATTCAGGCTTAGTATATTTATCCTCTCAATATTTGTAGGGTACTATGTTGTTTGGAGCGTTACTCCATCTTTACATACTCCTTTAATGTCTGTTACTAACGCTATTTCATCTGTGATTATTGTTGGGGCAATAATTGCAGGATTATCTGGTAATTCAAATAGTGTGTTTAATACTTCTAGCATTTTCGGTTTTTTAGCCATTGCATTGGCTGCAATAAATATCTTTGGAGGTTTTTTAGTAACTCAAAGAATGCTTGCAATGTACAAAAAAAAGAAAAAGGATAAAAAATGATATCATCGAACTTATCAGCAATTTTTTACTTAGTTTCTGGTGTGCTTTTTATATTAGCTTTGAGAGGTCTGTCGTCTCCAGAAACATCAAGACAAGGTAATTTTTTTGGTATTCTTGGAATGATAATAGCTGTAACTGTAACTTTTTTATCTACTGGTAATTTTTCAAGTGGATTTGTCTATGTTTTAATATTTATTTTAGCTGGAGGTTCAATTGGAGCTTTTATTGCTTACAAGATACCAATGACTGCGATGCCGGAGTTAGTTGCAGGATTTCATAGTTTAGTTGGTCTTGCAGCAGTTTTTGTTGCAATTTCTGCTTTTGTAAATCCAGAAGCATTTAATCTTGGAAAACCAGGAAACATAAAGCTTGGTAGTTTAATTGAGATGTCAATTGGAGCTGCGGTTGGAGCTATTACATTCTCTGGTTCAGTAATTGCCTTTTTAAAATTACAAGGAATTATGTCAGGTTCGCCAATTACATTCAAAGGACAGCACCCTTTAAACGCTATAATCTTAATTTCAATAATCGCTCTAATTTATTTGTTGTGTTCAACGCAATCATCAAATTTATTTTGGATATTATTAGCAGTCTCATTCTTAATTGGTTTTCTTTTGATAATTCCTATTGGTGGAGCAGATATGCCGGTTGTGATTTCTATGCTTAATTCTTACTCTGGTTGGGCAGCTGCAGGTATAGGTTTCACTTTAGAAAATACAGCATTAATAATTACAGGTGCTCTTGTAGGATCATCTGGTGCTATTTTATCTTACATAATGTGTAAGGGAATGAATCGTTCATTCTTTAATGTAATTTTGGGTGGTTTTGGTGCAACTGATGAAAAGTCAAGTATTTCATCTAAAGAGCAAAGACCAGTAAAAAGTGGAAATGCAGATGATGCTGCATTTTTGATGAAGAATGCTTCATCAGTTATAATCGTTCCTGGTTATGGTATGGCCGTTGCACAAGCTCAACATGCATTAAGAGAGATGGTTGATACTTTAAAAAAAAACGATATTAAAGTCTCTTATGCTATTCATCCCGTTGCAGGTAGAATGCCAGGTCATATGAACGTATTGTTGGCTGAAGCAAATGTACCTTACGATGAAGTTTTCGAATTAGAGGAAATTAATAATGATTTTGCAAACGCAGATGTAGCTTTCGTAATTGGTGCAAACGATGTTACTAATCCTGTTGCGAAAACTGATCCACAAAGTCCAATTTATGGAATGCCAGTATTAGACGTTGAAAAATGTAAGTCTGTTCTGTTTGTAAAAAGAAGTCTTTCACCTGGATATGCAGGCATTGACAATGATCTTTTTTATAAAGAGAACACACTTATGCTTTTTGCTGATGCAAAGAAAATGACAGAAGATATTACAAAAAATTTATAGAAACATGAGTATTAAAGTTTTTTGTGATATTGCTGATTTAAAAAACATTAAAAAATTTAATAAAAATAAATTTGTGAAAGGGTTTACTACAAACCCAAGTCTGATGCGAAAAGCAGGAGCTAAAGATTACAAATCTTATTCAAAACAAATACTCAAAGTTTGTAATAAAAAACCAATTTCATTTGAGGTTTTTGCCGATAATCCAAAATTAATGATTGAGCAAGGGGTTAAGATAAATAAGTGGGGTAAGAATGTATATGTAAAAGTTCCTGTTATAAATTCTAAAAAAAAATTCACTGGTAAAGTTATTAAAGAATTGAATGGTAGAAATATCAAACTTAACATAACAGCTGTTTATACAGCTAAGCAAACAGCAAATATTTTAAAGGTGATTAACAAAAAAACAAAAGTGATTATCTCTATTTTTGCTGGAAGAGCAGCAGATACTGGCAAAGATCCTGTGCCTGAATTTATAAAAAGTATAAGGATTGCAAAAAGTTTTAAGAATGTTCAAATTTTATGGGCAAGTGTAAGAGAGCCTTATAATTATATTCAAGCGAAACAATTAGGGTGTGATATTATAACTATACCCCCATCAATTATTGAAAAAATACAAAAATTTGGAAAATCATTTGATCAATTAACACAAGAGACAGTTAAGAATTTTTTGATTGATAGTAAAAAATCTAAATTTAAACTTTAGTTTATTTGGTTGCGGGGGACGGATTTGAACCGCCGACCTTCAGGTTATGAGCCTGACGAGCTACCAGACTGCTCCACCCCGCGATATATTTAAATTCTATTTTTTAATTTATTAAGTTTTTTAACTCTTTTAATATTTTCTTGAAGAATTCTTTTTTTCTTTTCAGAGGGTTTTTCATAAGTATTTTTTAGTTTTATCACTTTAAAAAAACCATCTCTCTGAAGTTTTCTTTTTAAAACTCTTAGAGCTTGTTCAACATTATTATCTTTAACTTCTATTTTAATAAATACCTCCAAAAAAACGTGTAGTTAACATTTTTATATTTTTATGTCCATCTAATTTATACACGACAAATGATTATATTGATCGTTTTTGTTTTTCTTTCTCTCTTTTCTCCCTTTTAACTCGTCTTTCTGCTTTTTCTAATGCTTGTATTAAATCTTTTTGAGTAAACAAATTCAAAGCAACAGGGTCTTTTGGACTTAGATTATTATAATTCCAATAACTTTTATTTCTTATTGAGGTAACAGAATTTTTAGTAACTCCCACAAGCTTTGCAATTTGTGAATCCTTTAAAATATTATGATTTTTAATCAGCCACAATGCTGAGTCAGGTTTGTCCTGTCTTTTTGATAAAGGAACGTATTTTTTAATTTTTTTTTCTGAATTCGATATTTGAATGTCAGTATTTTTTATTTCTAGCGGTCTTGATTGATCTTTAGAGGACAATTCAATTTCCTCTCTTGAAAGTTGTCCTGAGATGATTGGATTATAAGCTTTAATTCCTTTTGCAACTTCACCATCAGCTATACCCTGGACTTCCACTTCATGCAAATTACAAAAATCAGCTATTTGTTTGAAAGTTAGTGTCGTATTTTCTACTAGCCATACAGCTGTTGCCATAGGCATTAAGGGAGCATTTGTCATTAACTTTTATTTTCTGATTTAAAATTTTGGAATTTTTTATTAAATTTACTTATTCGACCTTTGTCTAATAGTTTTTGTTTTCCACCCGTCCAAGCAGAATGTGATTTTGGATCAATTTCTAGTTTAAGAACATCACCCTCAGCGCCCCAAGTAGACCTTGTCTCAAATTGAGAACCATCAGTCATTTCAACTTTTATAGTATGGTAATTAGGGTGTATTTTTTTTTTCATCACGAGACTTATAACAAAAGAAATTTTTAAAACAATTAAAAGTTGCCCAGTTTTTCAATGAATTTGGCATTTATTTCTGATGATGAAGCTAAAACTTTTATATTTTTAATACTATTAAGATCAATATCATTAATTACTCCACCAGCTTCTTTAATTAGAATTATACCTGCGGCTATGTCCCATAAATTTAAGTTACTTTGTGCGTATCCATCTAGTCTTCCAGATGCTACGTATGCAATATCAAGTGCGGCACATCCGGATCTTCTATAAGTAAAGTCTGGTTCATTCTTAAATTTTCCAACTGCAAATAAACATTCATCTAAATTATTTTTTTTTGAAACTCTTATTCGCTGATTATTAAAAAAAGCTCCATTATTCTTTTCAGCATAAAACATCTCATCTTTAATAGGATCAAAAATCAATCCACATATAATCTCATTGTCTGATTTCAAAGCGATAGATATTGCAAAATGTGGTATTCCATGTAAAAAATTAATTGTTCCATCAATAGGATCAATTATCCATGAATTAGAAATATCTTTGTTCTTTTCAACACCATTCTCTTCACTAATGATTGAATAGTTTGGTCTTGCTTTTTTAAGCTCCTCTATGATTATTTTTTCTGCTTTAACATCAGAATTAGTTACAAAATCCCTTGGTCCTTTTTTGGATACTTGTAACTTCTCTAATTCACCAAAATCTCTTATTAAAATTTTAGATGCTTTTTCACATGCCTTTATCATCACATTGAGATTTGCAGATATTGAATTCATTAATTAAATTTTTTTGATATATTCTAAATTTCTGGTATCTATGACAACGTTATCTCCCGCTTCAATAAATGGTGGTACCTGAATACTTAATCCATTTTCTAAAACTGCAGGTTTATAAGATGATGAAACAGTTTGACCTTTTAATGCAGCGTCCGTAGTTTCAATTTTACAAGTTACCTGGTTTGGCAAATCTACAGAAATTGGTTTATCATTATAAAAACTTATTGTTACCTCAAGATTTTCAGTCAATAACTTCCCTTTTTCACCAATTAGACTTTTTTGAATTTCTGTTTGCTCAAAAGTTTTTGGATTAATAAAAAAGTACTTTTCTTGATCATCATATGAAAATGTAAAATTAGTTTCCTCTAATGAAGCCTTTTCAATTGTTTCATTGGATCTAAATCTTTCATTAAGTTTGGTATTTTTGTTTACACTCTTCATCTCCACTTGTGCAAATGCCCCACCTTTTCCAGGTTTAACATGCTGTGTTTTCAGCACCTGCCACAAATCATTTTTATATTCTAGCAACATGCCCACTCTAATTTCACCTGCATTTATTTTCATATTAATTTTTTTATCGCGTTCTTTGGTTTAAGTTTTTTATTTTTCCAAATGTAGCCTGAAATAGCTAAAAAGTTTGCCTTATTCAACAAAAGATTTTTATAATTATTAAAGTTAATACCACCGATTACAACAATTGGGGTGTTTGTGATCTTATGAGCTTTTTTAAGTAAACTTATGGATGCTTTATATTTAACTTTTTTCGTTTTAGATGAATTAAAAGCTCCAAAAGCTAAATAGTCCGCTTTATTTTTTATCGCAGTTTTTGCTAATTTAATTGAATTATGACATGTAATCCCAATTATTTTTTTTCCAATTAATTTTCTTGCCTCTTTAATTTTCATATCTTTTTGACCAAGATGACATCCATCAGCATTTAACTTTTTTGCCAAGTATACGTCATCGTTTACCAAAAATTTTACTTTAAATTTTTTACATATCTTTTGAATTTTACGTCCAATTATTAACTTTTTTTTAAAACTATTTTTTTTTAGTCGTAGTTGAAAATAACTTGTTTTTTTTTGTTTTAATACTTCATTTAAATCTTTAAAAAAATTTCTTTCAATCTTAGGTGGGGATATTAGGTAAATAAATTTTTTTTTATTATATCTCAAGATCCTTTGACCATTTTCCTTGAGCAGCTAATGTATTCATTTTAGCTCGGTGGTTAAAAATCTGCTGAGTGCCTTCAAGATCCTTTATGTCTTTAGACCAATATTTTAAGGCGCCTTGCTGAAGAGCCCTGCCATAAGAATAACTCATTACAAAGCCCGTATTATTGTGTTTATTAATTAAATTCAAATTTTCTGTTGCTTCTATTTCGGACTGACCTCCAGATAGAAAGGCTATACCTGGAACTTCTGAAGGCACTGAGGATTTTAAACACTCTAAAGTTAATTTCGCCACCTCCTCATTAGTGATTTTTTCTTTAGATTTATCTCCTGCTAAAATCATGTTAGGTTTAAGTATAATTCCCTTTAAATCTACTTTATGTATTATTAGTTCTTCAAAGCATCTTTTTATAACTTCAGAGGTTTTTTCTAAACACTCTTTAGCTGAATGATCACCATTCATTAAGACCTCAGGCTCAACTATTGGAACCATATTGCATTCTTGAACTAACGCAGAGTATCTTGCTAATGCATGTGCATTAGAGTGTATTGAGAGTTTGCTTGGATAATTTTTATTTATATTATAAACACCTCTCCATTTAGTAAATTTTGCACCTAATTTATAATATTCTTTTAATCTTTCCCTTAATCCATCAAGGCCCTCAGTGACTTTTTCGTTTGGAGAACCAGCTAAAATTTTTGCTCCTGTGTCTACTTTGATACCTGGCAATGAACCTGTATCTGATATTAATTCTGGAATTGTATTTTTTTTCGATGATATTTGTTTAATTGTTTCATCGTAAAGAATTACACCTCCAATACAATCTTTCATTGAGGATGAGCTAAAAAGTGTTTCTCTGAACAACAATCTATTTTCTGGGGTTGAGGGGACATTTACACTATCTAATCTTTTTGTCATTGTTGCAGTACTTTCATCTGCAGCTAAAATCCCTTTACCATTTCCTAAAATTTTTAATGCTGTATTATTTAGTTCTGACATTTTTATTTTAGGGCTTTTATACCAGGAAGTTCTTTTCCTTCAAGATATTCTAAAAAAGCACCACCAGCAGTTGAAACAAAATTAAAATCTTTAATTGCATTAAGCTGATTAACAACCGCCACAGTATCTCCTCCACCAACTACAGAAAAAATTGAATCATTTTTATTTTTTTTTATAATTGTTTTTGCAATCTCAATGCTACCTTTAGCAAAATTGGGGTTTTCAAAATAACCAGCAGGACCATTCCAAAGAACTGTTTCGCTATTTTCAATTATATTTTTTATTCTTTTAAGTGTTTTAGGTCCCACGTCTAAGATTAAATCATCATCTGTTATGTCCTTGAGATCTTTTATCTGAGCATCGTCATCTGCACTTTTGCCTATTAAAACATCTTCTGGATAAGTAACTTCACACAGTGCATTTTTTGAAATTTCAAAAATTTCTTGTATTATACTTTCACAATTTTCCTCACTAATTGATTTTCCAATTTTATTACCTTTGAAGCTCAGAATATTGTTAGCCATACCTCCCACAAAGATTATGTTATTAAATTTAGGTATTAAATTTTTGATTATGTCTATTTTTGTAGAAATTTTTGATCCACCAATAATACAAGTAATTGGTTTTTTGATTTCAATAGTAACTTTTTTTAAAGCATTTACCTCAGTCTCAAATTGTAATCCAGCAAATGATGGCAGAAATTCTGTAATTTTGCTTACTGAGGCATGTGTTCTATGTGAGCAAGAAAAAGCATCATTTACGAACAAATCTGCAAAACTAGCTAGGTGTTTTGAAAAATTTGACTCATTATTTTCTTCTGCTGCATAAAATCTTATGTTTTCAAAAAAGACAACTTTCTCCTCAGGCTCTTTAAATAAATCATCTCTTTTGATTCTTAAAATGTCCTCACTTATAAAGTTGACTTTAGTTTGTATCTTTTTTTCTAAGCAATCACAAATTGGTTTAAGAGAGAGATCTTTACTAAATTTGCCTTTAGGGCGTCCGACATGAGAAATTATTAAAATTTTTGCATTTCTTTTTATTAAAAATTCGATAACAGGTATAATTTTAATTATTCTGGTTTCGTCGACAATGTCGCCATTTTTCAAAGGGACGTTTAGGTCTAATCTTAATAAAACTCTCTTACTACTAAGATTTTCACAATCTTTAATATTGTTCATTAAGAATTCTTATGAAGATATTCTACAATATCACACATTCTATTTGAGAAACCCCATTCGTTATCATACCAGGCTGAAATTTTACCCATATTTTTACTCACCACTTTTGTTAAGCTCTCGTCTACTATTGAAGAAGCAGGATTATGATTAAAGTCGATTGAAACAAGTTTTTCTTTCGTAGTTTCAAGAATTTTATTTTTTTTGCTAAAATTTTGAAATGCTAAATTAATTTTATCAATTGTAATGTCTTTTTTTGTGCAAAAGACTAGTTCAATCAATGAAACATTGGGCGTAGGGACTCTCATAGCCACACCTTCTAATTTACCTTTAAGGGAAGGTATAATCTCACCAATTGCTTTTGATGCACCTGTTGAGGTTGGCACAATAGACTGGCTTGCCGATCTAGCTCTTCTTGGGTCTTTATGAGAATTATCCAATATTCTTTGGTCACTTGTAAAGGAGTGAATTGTGGTCATGAACCCTTTTTCAATTTCAAAATTTTCGTTTAAAACATGGGCCACAGGGGCAAGACAGTTTGTTGTGCAAGAAGCAGCAGATATAATCTTATCCTCTTTTTTCAATTCAGTCTCATTTACTCCATATACAATAGTTTTGTCAGCATCTTTACACGGAGCAGAGACAATAACTCTTTTCGCACCATTATTAATATGTGCTAGTAATTTTTCTTTAGAGTTAAATTTACCTGTACACTCTAAAACATAATCCACTCCATATTCATTCCAATTAATATCATTTAAATTTGTTTCTTGGCCAAATAAAATTTTATCTTTGTTGATAATAATATGATTTTCATCAAAGTCTATTTCTGCATTAAATTTTCCGTGAATAGAGTCATATTTTAATAGAGATGAACATGTTTCAGAATTAGTTCTATTATTGATGTATTTAATTTCTATATTTTTATTTTTATTCTCGATAATTGATCGAACAATCATTCTTCCAATTCTACCCATTCCATTTATTCCAATTTTGACTGTCATAATTTTTTTTTAATTTTTTTTACTATTATCTTTGAGCTTAATCCAAAGTGATTATATATATCTTTATAAGGCGCACTTTTTCCAAAATCATCAATTCCAAAATTAAGTCCTTTGCTGCCAGTATATTTTTTCCAATAACCAGTCTCAGAGGCTTCTATAGAAACTACAAGCTTAGTTTCATTTAAAATTTTATTTTTGTAGATTTCACTTTGTTTATCAAATAATTCCTGGCAAGGCATTGATATTACTTTTGAGTAAATGCCATCTGTGGCTAATTTATGACTAACGTCTATTGCAAGACTAGTTTCAGATCCTGTTGCTATAATAGTTGCACTTATTTTATTACTCGTTCTTAAAACTTCATAAGCGCCAGCTAAAGACAAATTTTTTGATGATTTTTTTGTACGAACTGGATTTAAGCTTTGTCTTGTAAGGGCTATTACGCTTGGAGAACTTTTACTATTTAATGCCAATTGCCAACACTCAAAAGTTTCTATTAAGTCAGAGGGTCTAAAAATATTCAAATTTGGTATTGATCGTAAACTTGTCAATTGTTCTATTGGTTGATGGGTTGGTCCATCTTCTCCAAGACCAATCGAATCATGTGTAAAAACATAAATAACTTTTTGTTTCATCATAGCAGCTAGTCTTATTGATGGTTTACAGTAGTCGCTAAATATTAAAAAAGTTCCACCATAAGGAACAAGCTCACTATGAAGTGAGATACCATTCATAATTCCACACATCGCATGTTCTCTAACTCCAAAATGGATATAATTTCCTGAAAAATCATTTGATTGAATAATTTTATGATTTTTGGTTTTGGTATTATTGGATCCTGCTAAATCTGCTGATCCACCAATTAAGTTTGGAATTTTGGATGCAATTTCCAAAAATTTTTCTGAACATTTTCTAGTAGCTATTGGTTGTAATTTTTTTAAGTAGTCTGATTTTGCTTTTTCTATTTCTGCATTGATAGTATTTTTATTAAATTTTAGTGAAAATTTTTTTTTATTCTTATTAGCTTTTATTGATGCTTTTTTACCGATTAATCTCCATTGATCCATTAAGTTTTTTGGAATTTCAAAAGTATTGTGTGGCCAGTTCAATTTTTTTCTGACTAATCTTATTTCATCTTCACCTAATGGACTGCCATGAGATGATGCTTTACCACTTTTATTTGGAGATCCGTATCCAATCGTAGTTTTACAGGAGATTGCTATAGGTTTTTTTGATTTTTGTGCTTTTTCAAGAGCCTTTGTTATTTCTTTAAAATTATGTCCATTTATTTTTAAATAATTCCACCCATAGCTTTTAAACCTTTTTTCATGATCATCAGAGACTGCTAAGCTAGTAGGACCATCTATTGAAATTGAATTGTTATCAAAAAGTAATATCAGGTTTTTAAGTTTTAGGTGTCCAGCAAGACTTAAAGCTTCATGGCTTATTCCCTCCATCAAGCAGCCATCACCCGCTAAAACGTAAGTTTTATGATTGATAGTTTTTTTTCCCAATCTTTTTTTTAAAATTTCTTCCGAGATTGCAAAACCAACTGCATTAGATATTCCCTGTCCTAAAGGCCCTGTTGTAGTTTCTATGCCAGTGCTTGGATGATATTCGGGGTGGCCTGCACATATTGAATTAAGTTGTCTAAATTTTTTAATTTCTCTTAAAGAAATACTTTTATAACCCGTCAGATAGAGGAGCGAGTAAAGTAGCATAGAACCATGTCCTGCTGACAGAACAAATCTATCTCTATTAATCCAATTCGGATTTTTTGGATTAAAGTTTAAGAAATCCTTAAAAAGAACAGTTGCAACATCAGCCATTCCCATTGGCATACCTGGATGCCCAGAATTAGCTTTTTGGACAGCATCTATAGACAAAAATCTTATACAATTCGCTAATTCTTTATAAAGTTTACTCAAGTAATTATCCTGCCTAGACTAAGAAGATTCTATTTAATAATATAATTATATATATATGAATTCTGTGATCGAAAAAGAAAAAAAATTAAATTTAGCTTTAGCAAAATTAAAAAATTTAAACTTAAAAAACCCTGACGTTAAAAAAAATATAGAGAATTTAAGTAGTCAAAAAAATCAATTAGAAATTGAAAAGCAAGAAATAGAAGAAAAATATAAAAGTTTAATTAATGATTATAATAGTTTAAGTAAAAAATTAGACGAATTACAAAATCAAGAAAAAACTGAACAAAAAAGACAGATTGAGTTTTCTGAAAAAATTGATGAATTAAATCAAGAAACAGATATTTTGTTGGATGAGATAGATAAATGGCAAACGTAAGTATTAAGTTTAATGGTAAAGAATTTTTGTTGTCTTGTGAGGATGGCCAGGAAGAGCATCTTGAAGAATTATTAATCCAAATCAATCAGAAATTTAATAATCTTAAAAATGAGCTTGGAAATCTTGGAGAGAATAAACTTCTGTTAATCACAGCTGTTAAAGTAATGGATGAATATTATGAGACTAAAAAAAAAGTAGATCAAAAAAAGAATGAGTTGAGAGATCTCTCAAATAAATTTAAAGAGCTTAAAACTTTAATTTATGAGTATAGAGATAAGAAAGAGCTGGAAATAAACTCACTTAATAAAGATCACCTTAAATTAAAAAATGAAATTGAAATAAATCAAAAAAGTTATGAGAAGTTAATTGACGAAGCTGCTGATGAAATTTCAAGTTTTGTTGAAAAAGCAAATTTAGAAAATATTTCTAAGTAAAATTCTAGTGAATAAATCTGAGATTAGAAAAAAATTATTAAAAGCAAGAAAACTAAATAACAATAAAAATTTAGTCATAAAATTTAGTAATATTGTAAAAATTTTAAAAAAAGAAAAAATAAATAGAAAAATAATTGGTGGTTATTATCCATATAATCATGAAGTTGATTCAATTCAAATTCTAAATAAACTTGAAAAACTTGGCTATCAAATATCATTGCCAAAAATTAAAAAAAACAATCAAATGGATTTTTTATACTGGTCGACAAAAGAGCCGCTATCAATAAATAAATATGGAATACCTGAACCTTCATCAGATCAAATTGTCTACCCAAGTATTCTTTTAGTACCACTTGTAGCTTTTGATAATCATTTAAATAGAATAGGTTATGGAGGTGGTTATTACGACAGGTATATTAAAAAGGTAAAAAAAAACAAAAAAGTTATATTAATTGGGTTGGCTTATTCTTTTCAAAAAGTAAAAAAAATACCAGCTAACAAATATGATATGAAACTGGATTTTATTGTAACAGATAAAAATTTTATATGAGAATTTTATTTTTAGGAGATGTGGTAGGGAACTCAGGTTGTTCGAAAATATTGAATAATCTTTTAAGCCAAAAAGAATTGAATAAAATTGATTTTGTAATCGTCAATGGAGAAAATGCTGCTGAGGCAGGAGTTGGATTAACAAAAGAAATTTGTGAGAATTTTTTTAAATGTGGTGTTGATGTCATTACTACTGGTAATCATGTCTGGGATCAAAAAGATATTATGAAATATATTGATAATGAAAATAGGTTACTTCGCCCAAAAAATTTATTTGAGCCAGCACCAGGTAAAGGATTTGAAGTTTTTCAAAATGAAAAAAGTGTAAAAATCGGTGTTTTAAATTTAATGGGAAATGTTTTTATGAAAAAATGCGATGACGTATTTGAGATTTCAGAAAAATTTTTAAAAGAGCACAAACTAAAAGAGGATTATGATTTTCTAATTGTTGATTTTCATGGAGAAATTACTAGTGAAAAAAATGCGATAGGATATTTTTTTGATGGTAAAGCTACTCTAGTAGTTGGAACACACACACACATTCCAACAAATGATGCAAGAATTTTGAAAAATGGGACAGCTTATCAAACAGATGCAGGTATGTGTGGTGATTATGACTCGGTTATTGGTATGAATAAAGATAACTCTTTGAACAGATTTATGAAAAAAGAGTCTACCAAACATTTTCCAGCAACTGGTGATGCTACTTTAAGTGGAGTAATTGTTGATTGTGATATAAAAACTGGTTTAGCAAATAAAATTGAAAGCTATGTTTTTGGAGGTCAGCTAAAGAATACTTAATTAGTTTATGGCAGGACATTCTCATTGGGCAGGAATAAAACATAAAAAAGGTAAAGCCGATAAGCAAAGATCTAAAATTTTTTCAAAGTTGTCGAAAGAAATTACTGTTGCAGCAAAACTTGGGGATAAAGATCCAGCAATGAATCCGAGATTAAGATCTGCGATTCAAGCTGCAAGATCAGCAAATATGCCCAAAGAAAATATAGAAAGAGCGATTGATAAATCTTCAGTTAGCAACGAGTCAAATTTTGAAAATTTAAGATATGAAGGCTTTGGACCAGAAAAAGTAGCAGTAATAATAGAAGCATTAACAGATAACAAAAATAGAACAGCGTCCAGTATTAGAACAATTTTTCAAAAATCTGGTGGCAATCTAGGAACCCAAGGTTCTGCTTCTCATAATTTTAATCAATTAGGAATAATAAAGATCGGTAAAAAAGAGGTTTCTGATGATCAAATTTTTGAGCTAGCTACCAATGCTGGAGCTGATGAATGTAAATCGGAAAATGATTTTCACGAAATACAATGTCCTGTTAGTGAAATTTATAATGTTAAGAAAGAATTGGAAAAAGAAATTACTAATTTCATTTCAACAGAAATTGAATGGGTGCCGCTTAATAGTGTAAAAATTTCTAAAGAGAAAAATGAAGATTTAATAAATTTCTTTGAATTACTTGAAGACAATGATGATGTACAAAATGTTTATTCTAATGCTGAATTTGTGAACTAAATTATGTTAATAATAGGTATAGATCCTGGAATTTCTGGTTCAATTTGTTTTTTAGATAATGGAAAAATCCTAGACGTAATTGAAATGCCTATAATGACAGATGGGAAAAAAAATAAAAAACAAGTAAATGGCTCACAAGTTTATAATGAAATTAGCAAAAGAATTAAACAATTAGAAAAAAATCAAATTAGAGTTGTTATTGAACATGTTTCTGCAATGCCTGGTCAAGGTGTTACCAGTATGTTTAATTTTGGACAATCGTTTGGAATTTTAAAGGGTATTTGTACCGCGATGCAATTGCCTATGTACTTTGTAAGGCCCGCAAAATGGAAAAAATATTTTAATCTTTTAAATTCTGAGAAAGATGCCAGCAGGACAAGAGCAATAGAAATATTTCCTTATTTTTCCTCTCAATTATCAAGAAAGAAAGATTCAAACAAAGCTGATGCGATTTTGATAGCAAGTTTTTATCATGAAACTTACAAAATTGACGAATAGCTTTAAATATTCAGACAAAATCATGACACATTTAAGTGTGAGAAGACGATATGGAAGCTGATATCACGTCTCAAGCAGTTGGGCTAGCCTCAAGTGCTGATTTTTCTTTAATAAATTTATTTATTAGAGCTGACATAATTGTTAAGTCAGTTATCATAATGTTAATTGCTTGTTCTATATATTCATGGGCAGTAATAATTGAAAAATATAGATTGTTTAAAAAAATAAATCAATCTACCGAAGAGTTTGAAGCAAAGTTTTGGAATTCTAAATCTGCAGAAACTTTTTATAATAATCTTCCTGCAAACGTTCAAGATCCGATGGCTTTAATATTTAAAGATGCGATGCAAAACTTATTGAAGAGAAGATCTAGAACAGACTTAAACAATAGAATGACCACAATGTTAGAGACGGGTATTGAAAAACAAATATCAAAAATCACTAAAGGTTTTACTTTTTTAGCAACAGTTGGATCAACAGCTCCATTCATAGGCCTATTCGGAACAGTTTGGGGAATTATGAACTCTTTTCAATCTATAGCAATTTCAAGAAATACCAGTTTGGCAATTGTTGCACCTGGAATAGCTGAAGCACTATTCGCAACTGCGTTAGGTCTTCTAGCAGCAATACCTGCGGTTGTCGCATATAATAAATTTAATAATGACTCAATTAAGTATTCTCAAAAATTAGAAAATTTCTCAAAAAGATTTTTAACGATTATCTAAAATGGCTTTTAAATTAAATCGTTCATCAAAAGAACCAATGAGCGAAATAAATGTAACACCATTTGTGGATGTAATGTTGGTGCTTTTAATTATTTTTATGGTTACCGCCCCTTTGTTAACAGTAGGAGTTCAGGTTGATTTACCAGAAAGTTCTGCCGACTCTCTTCCTGAGGAAGCTGAACCACTGACTTTGACAATAAACTCTAAAGGTGAAATTTATATTCAAGAGTCAAAAGTTGAATATGAAAAAATAATAGCAAAAGTCTTAGCGGTTTCAAAGAATAGAACTGATACAAGAATTTATGTAAGGGGTGATAAAACAATAAATTATGGAAGAGTATTGGAAATTATGGGCTTACTATCTGGGTCTGGTTTTACCAAAGTAGCACTTATATCTGAACCATATAAAGAAAGGTAAGAAGTGAATAGAAGTATAATTATATCTTCTGTATCACATCTATTTTTAATAATGATTACAGCTTTTAGTTTACCTTTCTTAGCTAAAAAACCAATTGATCTTCCCCCGATAGTATCTGTAGAATTAATACAGATCACAGATAAAACCAACATTCCATACGCACCTAAGGCAAAAAAAATTATAGAAAAAATTAAAGAGAAAGAAAAAAAGTTGGTATCTGAACAAGCACCTCCAAAAAAAGTAAAAAAAATTAAACCAGATGCGGTTCCATTACCAGATGATAAGCCTAAAAAGGTTGAGAAAATAAAAGAGGATAAACAAAATCCAGAAAAAATTGATAATGAAGTTAAGCAAGTTTCTGAATTTGAAAAAAAAGAGTTATTCGATCCAAATAATATTGCAGCCTTAATTGATAAATCTAAAGTTGAAAGTGCTGAAATGATAAAAAAAAATAACAAAATTACGCAAGATCAAAAAAAGAATGTTGAAAATGCAGGTTTATCTTTAAGCGAAGAGGATGCTTTAAAAGCTCAAATATTTGGTTGTTGGAGTATTCCTTTAGGTCTACCTTACAATGAAAATTTATTAGTAAGAATTAAACTTCAACTGAATCCAGATGGAACAATCCAAGAGTCGGAGATTTTGGATCATGCAAGAATGAATAAACCTGGTCAGGGTTTTTATAAGGTTTTGGCAGAAAGTGCTCTAAGAGCAATAAAATTATGCCAGCCCTTAAGAGTTCCAACAACTGGTTATGAAAGATGGAAAGAATTACAATTAAATTTTGATGCAAGAGAAATGTTAGAGGGATAGAATATTTTAATGAGAAATCTAATTATTTTATTTTTAATATTTATAATACCTACTAAAGCATTAGGTCTAATTGAGGTAGATATTACACGAGGAAACTTGAATCCACTGCCTATTGCAGTGTCACCATTATCAATTGATGACGAGTCAAAAAAGAGTTTTGAGAAAACCTTAAAGAAAAAAGATATTGGGTCAGAAATTTCTAAAGTTATCGAAAAAAATTTGAAAACTTCAGGTCTTTTTAATCCATTAGATAAAAATGCTTTTCTTCAAGCACCTGATATTGCTCACCTAAAACCACGTTTTGAGGATTGGAATTTAATTAAAGCTCAAGCTTTAATAACAGGTAAAGTTAAAAATGTTGATGATAAACTTAGAGTTGAGTTTAGATTATGGGATGTGCTTGCTGGAAAAGAAATGATGGCTTTAGCATTTACGACAGTGCCAAACAACTGGAGACGTGTTGGTCATATAATAACAGATAAAGTTTACGAGAGATTAACTGGAGAAAAAGGTTATTTTGATACGAGGATAATCTATGTTGCTGAAGAGGGTCCAAAAACAAAGAGAATTAAAAAATTAGCCATCATGGATCAAGATGGTGCAAATAACAAATTTTTAACTTTAGGAAATGAACTTGTTTTGACACCAAGGTTTAATCCTACAAGCCAAATGGTAACATATCTATCTTATTTTAGAAATTTACCTAGAGTTTATCTTCTTGATATAGAAACAGGTATTCAAGAAGTGGTAGGAGATTTTCCAGGAATGACTTTTGCTCCTAGATTTTCTCCAGATGGAAAAAAAATTATAATGAGTTTTGCTAAAGATGGAAATTCAGATATTTATACAATGGATTTAGAAAATAGAATTGTAGAGAAAATTACCAATCATCCCTCTATAGATACATCACCATCTTATTCCCCGGATGGAAAATTTATTTGTTTTAACTCTGACAGAAGTGGGTACCAACAAATTTATGTTATGAAAAGTGATGGTAGTAATGTTAAAAGAATTTCTTTTGGAAATGGTTTATATGGTACCCCAGTTTGGTCTCCAAGAGGTGATTTAATTGCTTTTACAAAATTACATAAAGGTAAATTCTACATCGGTGTGATGCGAACTGATGGATCTGGTGAGAGATTGTTGACAGAAAATTTTTATCAAGAAGCTCCTTCCTGGTCACCTAATGGACGAGTTTTAATTTTTTATAGAGAGACTAAAACTGATGATAAAGGCGAGGGTTTTTCTGCTAAATTGTGGTCAATTGATTTAACAGGCTATAATGAGAGGCTTGTAGATACCCCAACTGATGCATCAGACCCATCATGGTCATCTTTATTAAGTAATTAAATGAAAATATCTTGATTTTTTACCTTGAAACATTTAATTAGTTGTGAAAAAGTTAGTTATAAGAAATATTGACCAAGGAGCATTAATGAGATTAAACAAAATTTTAAAGAACACTTTTTTAGTATTATTTGCATGTTTAGTGTTGTCTGCTTGCGCAACATCAAAAAAATCTACAGGACAAATGCAAGGGGATGTTTACACTGGAACTGATACAGTTGAATATTTAGCTTCAGGTGTTCCTGACAGAGTTTTCTTTGCAACTAATGAGTCAGTTTTGACTACCGCATCAAGAGAAACTTTAAGAAAACAAGCAGCATGGTTAAGAAAAAATTCTGACATTACAATCGTGCTTGAAGGACATGCTGACGAAAGAGGAACAAGAGAATATAACTTAGCATTAGGTGAAAGAAGAGCTAATGCTGCTAAAGATTACTTAATGACTTATGGGATTTCCTCTAACAGAATTTCAGTTCTAAGTTATGGAAAAGAAAGACCAGTTGACTCTGGTTCTAATCCTTTGGCTTGGTCAAAAAACAGAAGATCTGTTACAGTAAAAGCAAATTAATTTTAAAAAATTTAAGACCCTTAATTAATTCAATTAGTTAAGGGTCTTTTTTTTGCCATTATTTTAATCATAAGATTATTTTAATGCGACACATTTTTAGAAAATTTAATATTATAACATTTTGTTTAAGTAATTTTTTTTTGATAACTTATTCTTACGCTGACAATCATAATATTTATGAAATATTAGATCAACTTCAGAAAGATATAAAGACTCTTGAAAAAGCAGTATACTCAGGATCAATAGAATTAAATACTGATAGCTCTGTAAATTTAAATTCAAATTTAGATAATAATTCAGAAGATGTTCTTACAAGACATTTATTAAAACTTTCAGAAATTGAAAATCAATTTCAGGAACTTACAAATAAGTTTGAGGAAATAAATTTTAAGTTAGACAAACTATCCAGCAGAATGTCAAAAGTGCAAGCAGATAATCAAATAAGATTTCAGGACTTAGAAAGTGTTGTATCTTCTGATGCAGCTATAAATAAATTATCAAAAAAAACAAATAATGAGCAGTTAGAAGTTTTACCTGGAAGTTCTCAACCTCAAGATTTGGGATCGATATCATATAAAGATACAGCGACCAATGAAACATCACAAAAAACAAATTCTGTGGACTCAACAGCTTTAGTAGTAACTGAAACTTTTCAAGCTGAAGAGAAAATTCTTCCAAATGAGTCTCCAGATAAACAATATCAGTTTGCTACAAGCTTTTTAAAAGTTGGTGATTATTCAACTGCTGAAAGAGCATTCAGAGAGTTCGTTGACACAAATCCTGAACATAATTTGGCTGGGAATGCTCAATATTGGTATGCAGAAACTTTTAGGATACGACAATTGTATACGGATGCAGCCTCAGCATATTTAGAAGGTTATCAAAGATACCCTAAAGGTGAAAAAGCACCTATAAACTTATTAAAGCTTGGTGTATCAATGGTACAAATTGGAGAAAAAGATCAAGGTTGCAAAATGATCAATGGTGTTGAAGAACAATATCCAGAGGCAAACCAATCTGTGATACAAAAAGCTAAATATGAGTCTCAGAAATTCGAATGCAACAACCAAAATTCCTAAACTTTTAAGAGATAACTTAAATAATAAAAGAATAAATAAGATTTATAAAAAATTTGAGATCTCTTTAAATTTAGATGAAAGTTTTGCAGTTGCTGTCTCAGGTGGTCCAGATAGTCTTGCTTTAGCTTTTTTATCTAAAATTTATGCAATTAAAAAAAATTTAAAATCAAAGTTTTATATTATCGACCATAAACTTAGACCTGAGTCTACAAAAGAGGCTAAACTCGTTTTAAATTTGCTTAAAAGAAACTTTATAAAATCAGAAGTATTAACCTGGAAAGGAAAGAAACCAAAGAAAAGCATCCAGTCAATTGCTAGGACAAAAAGATATGAAATACTTTTCAAGAAATGTAATCAATTAAAAATTAAAGATATTTTAATGGGGCATCACGAGGATGATTTAATTGAAAATTTTTTTATAAGACTTCTGAGGGGTAGTGGAATAAAAGGTCTCACATCTCTAGATATAAAGACAACAATAAAAAAAAAGAACATATTAAGACCTTTAATTGATATAAAAAAAGAGGATTTAATTTTTATTTCAAAAAAAGTTTTTAATTTTTATGTAGAAGATCCAACAAACTATGAAGAAAAATATCAAAGAGTTCGAGTAAGAAAATTAATGGAAAATCTTGAAAGAGATGGTTTAGATAAAAATAAACTAAAAAAAACGATTAAAAATTTAAAATATGCAAACAAAGTAATTGAGTTTTATGTTGATAAAAATTTACGAGAAAATACCTCTTTTTTAAATAATAAAAAAAGATTAGTTATCAATAGTGATTTTTTTCTTCAACCCCAAGAGGTTACTTTTAGAGCTTTTTCAGAATCATTAAAGTTAATTGGTGAAAAATATTATTCTGTGAGAGGAAAAAAATTAGAAAAAATTATCCGGGAAGTTGAAAATAATCGATTGAATAGAGCTACATTAGGTGGTTGTATTATTGAAAAGGTCAATCAATCAATAATTATCTCTAAAGAGCCCTAAAATAATGCCACTTAACACAAAATGCCACTTGTTAAATTCATAATAATTCTTATTTTAACCATATGAATATGAAAAACATTGCCATGTGGGCTATCATAGTTTTTTTAACTATTGGTCTTTATAATATGTTTAAAAATCCTCAAACAAATATTAGAGGTGGGGACAAGGTTATATTCTCAGAATTCTTGACATCTGTTGAAAATGGAGAAGTATTAAAAGTAGAAATTCAAGGTAACAATATCAAAGGTGTGTATTCAAATGGAAACTCATTTACAACTTATTCTCCTAACGATCCAAATTTAATTGAAAAGCTTTCTGAAAAAGGAGTGAGCATTTCCGCTGCACCTATTGAAGAAAAAATGCCATCATTATTTGGTGTCCTGCTTTCATGGTTTCCGATGTTGTTATTAATTGCTGTTTGGATTTTTTTCATGAGACAAATGCAAGGTGGTAAAGGTGGAGCTATGGGTTTTGGAAGATCAAAAGCAAAAATGATGAATGAACTTAAGGGTAAAGTTACATTTAATGACGTTGCAGGTGTAGAAGAAGCAAAGGAAGAAGTCGAAGAAATTGTAGAATTTTTAAAAGATCCAAGAAAATTTAGTAGACTTGGGGGAAAAATACCTAGAGGCGCTTTATTGGTCGGTCCACCAGGCACTGGAAAAACTTTATTAGCTAGAGCGATAGCAGGTGAAGCTGGAGTACCATTTTTTACTATCTCAGGATCAGATTTCGTTGAAATGTTTGTAGGAGTTGGTGCTTCTAGAGTGAGAGATATGTTTGAACAAGGAAAAAAAAATTCCCCTTGTATAATTTTCATAGATGAAATTGATGCTGTTGGAAGAAGTAGGGGCGCTGGTTTAGGTGGCGGAAACGATGAACGAGAACAAACTCTTAACCAGCTTTTAGTTGAGATGGATGGTTTTGATACAAATGAAGGAGTAATAATTATTGCTGCAACAAACAGACCAGATGTATTAGATCCCGCTTTATTAAGACCAGGTAGGTTTGATAGACAAGTAGTTGTATCCAATCCTGACATAATTGGACGAGAAAAAATTTTAAAGGTTCATGTTAAAAAAATAAAAATGGCACCGGATGTTAATTTAAGAACTATTGCGAGAGGTACACCTGGTTTTTCTGGGGCAGATTTAGCTAATTTGGTAAATGAGTCGGCTTTATTGGCTGCTAGAAAAAATAAGAGAATTGTAACGCTAAATGAGTTCGAGGAGGCAAAGGATAAAGTAATGATGGGAGCTGAAAGACGTTCGATGGTGATGACAGAGGATGAAAAAAAATTAACAGCTTATCATGAAGGGGGTCATGCGCTCGTATCTTTTAACATGCCAAGTTATGATCCTATACATAAAGCAACTATAATTCCTCGAGGTAGAGCATTAGGTATGGTTATGAATTTGCCAGAAAGAGATAAACATGGTCATTCTATAAAATATTTAAAAGCAAGGTTAGCAGTTTGTTTTGGTGGAAGAGTTGCAGAAGAAGTAATTTTTGGAAAAGATAATATATCAACAGGAGCAGGTGGAGGTAACGGATCAGATATAAATCAAGCTACGCAGCTTGCTAGAGCAATGGTAACTAAGTATGGAATGAGCGAGGAAATGGGACCTGTTGAATACGGCGAAAATCAAGAAGAGGTTTTTTTAGGAAGATCAGTAACACAAACACAGTCAGTTTCTGAGGAAGTAGCACAAAAAATAGACAAAGAAATCAGAAAGCTTATAGATGAGGGTTACAATACTGCAAAGAAAATTTTGACTGAAAAAGTTGAAGATTTACACAAAATTGCTAAAGCTCTTATGACTTATGAAACATTAACTGGTGAAGAAATTGAAAATATAATCAATAAAAATATATACCCAGCAGACAAACAAGACTTGAAAGTAGAAGATGATAAAGGGTCAGCAATGGGTGCTCTAGGCCTAAAACCAAAAATTGTTCATTAGACTTAATGTCTAGATATTACACTAGAGTGTGTAATTTCTATTATGGTGCAAAATCTAAATTATTAGTTAAGAAAAAAAAGACTTTGCCACTTCATAATAATTCTGAAATTTCTTTTGATAAAATAGAAATAATAACAAGAAATTCAAAAAAATTAATTTCTCTAAATGAGGTGAACAAATTACATGTAAATTTAAAGACAAAAGTAAAAAAAGATCTAAGATTAATTACAAAAAAAAAAAGAAATATTAAAAATTTAAATTTTCAAAATATTCCTCAAATAATGGGTATTTTAAATATTACTCCAGACAGTTTCTCAGATGGAGGAAAATTTTTTAATTATGCATCAGCCAAAAAACAATTAAATTTTCTTTTAAAATCTGGCGCAAACCTTGTTGATATTGGAGCAGAGACCACTAAACCTGGATCTAAAGCTATTAAATCAAAAATAGAATGGAATAGACTCAAAAATATTTTAAAATTAATTGATAAAAAAAATTTTATATCTCTAGATACTAGAAAATCAGAAATTATGGAAAAGGGAATTAAACTAGGAGTAAAATTGATTAATGATGTTTCTGGTCTTAATTTTGATAAAAACTCAATCAAGATTTTAAAAAGGTATAATATACCTTTCGTACTTCAACACTCACTTGGTAATCCTGACGTAATGCAAAAAAATCCAAAATATAAAAATGTATTATTAGATATTTACGATTTTTTTGAGGAAAAATTAAATAATTTACGTCAAAATGGAATTTATCATAATAATATAATCTTAGACCCTGGTATAGGTTTTGGAAAAAATTTGAAACATAATATGACGATAATTAAAAATATATCAATTTACCATTCTTTGGGTTTGCCTATACTGCTTGGTATTTCCAGAAAAAGATTTATAAAAGATTTATCTGGAAGTAATGATAGTTCTTTGAGAATTGGAGGAACTATAAGTAGCAGTATTTTTGCAATGTTACAGGGTGTACAAATGTTGAGAGTTCATGATGTCAACGAAGTTAATCAAGCTATAAAAGTTTTCAAAGCACTTATAAATAAATAATGAAGTATTTTGGCACTGATGGAATTAGAGGGCAGGTAAATAGTGGAAACATTAATGGAGATATGTTCTTTAAGTTTGGACTAGCAGCAGGAAAATATTTTACAAATTTAAAAAAAAGAAAACAAACAGCAATTATTGCTAAAGATACTAGACTTTCAGGATACGCATTAGAACCAGCATTAGTCTCTGGTTTAGCTTCTGCAGGAATGCATGTTTATACACTGGGTCCATTGCCTACTAATGGTCTTGCAATGTTGACAAAATCAATGAACGCAAATCTTGGTATTATGATCACTGCTTCGCACAATTTATTTTATGATAATGGTTTAAAGTTATTCGGTCCTGATGGATTAAAACTATCTGATAAAATTCAAAAAAAAATTGAAAATTTAATAGATAGCAAAGTTCAAAAACACTTATCAAATCCAAAAAAATTAGGAAGGGTTAAAAGGCTAGAGACTGGAACTGATGAATATATTAAAATTTGTAAAAAAAAGTTGTCAAGAAACTTTAAGTTAAATAACTTGAAAGTAGTTCTGGATTGTGCAAACGGAGCTGGATATAAATCTGCACCAAAATTAATCAGATCACTTGGAGCAAAATTAAAAGTTATAGGCAATAAACCAGATGGTTTTAATATTAATAAAAATTGTGGCTCAACCTTTCCAGAAAAACTACAAAGAAATGTTAAAAAATTCAAAGCGGATTTGGGTATATCTTTAGATGGAGATGCTGACAGAATAATAATGTGTGATGAAAAAGGATCTATAATTGATGGTGATCAAATTATTGCTGCATTGGCTTTACAATGGAAAAAGAGAAAAATTCTTAAAGGAGGTGTTGTCGGGACCTTAATGTCAAACTATGGTTTAGAAAAATTTTTAAAAGAGAAAGGTATTAAATTTTTAAGAGCTAATGTTGGGGATAGATATGTTAAGGAATTGATGCAAAAGAAAAAATTCAATTTAGGAGGAGAACAGTCGGGTCATATTATTTTAGGAAAATTTGCAACAACAGGCGATGGTGTGCTTGTTGCTTTAGAGATTATCAAATCAATGAATAGAAAAACTAAAGCCAGTGATTTTTTTAACGTCTTTAAAAAAATTCCACAAATTTTAGAAAATATAAAAATAAAAGATGATAAAATACTCAAAAATCACTCTGTTAAAAGATCCATTAAAATTGCAAAAAAATTGATTAAAAATCAAGGTCGAATTCTTGTAAGAAAATCAGGCACTGAGCCAAAGATAAGAATAATGGGTGAGAGCGAAAATAAAATTTTGCTTAAAAAATGTATAAAAATGATTTCAAAAGAATTTAAATAAATTGAGATTAAAGTCTAAAATTTTGATAATTGCTGGGTCAGACTCATCTGGTGGGGCTGGTATACAGGCAGATATCAAAACTGTCACCAGTCTTGGCTCTTATGCAATGACTGCTATTACAGCGGTGACTGTTCAGAATACAATGGGTGTCAAATCAGTTGTCTCAATACCAACTAATGAAGTAAAAAATCAAATTATTTATTCATCAAGAGATATAAGACCTGATGCCATTAAAATAGGCATGCTTCACTCTACTGAAGTTGTCGAAAAAGTAGCTCACGCTTTGAAAATACTAAAAGTAAAAAAAATTGTTTTAGACCCTGTAATGGTTGCAAAGGGTGGTACTAAATTAATTGATAGTAAAGCAATACAAACTTTAAAAAAAAAGCTATTAAAAAATGTTCTTTTGATCACACCAAACATTCCAGAAGCTGAAATTTTAGCAGAGACTAGTATTAAAAACAAAGAGGATATGATTTTTGCAGCAAATAAATTGATAGATTTAGGAGCTAAAAATGTATTGTTGAAGGGTGGCCATTTAAAATCAAAAAAAGTAATAGATTTATATCTAAGCAAATCTGATTTAAGAGTTTTTACAAGTTTTAGGTATAGAACAAAAAATACTCATGGTACAGGATGTACATTATCTAGTGCGATAGCAACTTTTCTTTCATGTGGAAAAAGCATTAAGAGCGCTTGTGCGTTGGGAATTAAATATGTAAATTCTGCGATACTGACAAATCCAAATTATGGAAAAGGACATGGTCCAATAAATCATGTTAATTCAATGAAAATAAAACAAAAATTTAATTAATGAAAAATATTGTTGTTGTTGGTTCTCAATGGGGAGATGAGGGAAAAGGCAAGATAGTTGATTGGTTATCCGAACAAGCTGATGTTGTAGTTAGATTTCAAGGTGGTCACAACGCGGGCCATACTCTTGTAATAAATGGTGTAACTTATAAACTTCGACTACTTCCATCTGGAATTGTAAGAAAAAATAAAATATCAATAATTGGAAATGGAGTTGTCGTTGACCCCTGGGCATTATTAGATGAAATTGAGGAAATTAAATCAAAAGGAGTTAAGGTCGACACTGATAATTTTATAATTTCAGAGTCCGCAAATTTAATTTTACCTTTTCATAGAGAAATGGATGAAATCCGTGAAGATAGTGCGGGTAAAGGAAAAATTGGAACAACCAGAAGAGGTATCGGACCAGCATATGAAGATAAAGTTGGTAGACGATCAATAAGAGTAATGGACTTGAGATCTGAAAAAAATCTAGATCAAAGATTAGAGTCTGTTCTTTTACATCATAATGCAATTAGAAAAGGCTTAGGTAAAAAAATCTATGAGAAAGATCAATTAAAAAAAGATTTATTAAAAATTGCCCCCAAAATCTTGAAATTTTCAAAACCAGTTTGGTTGAAACTTGACGAATTCAAAAAACAGAAAAAGAGAATATTGTTTGAGGGAGCTCAGGGCATATTACTAGATGTTGATCATGGTACATATCCATTTGTGACATCCTCAAATACTGTCGCGTCAAGTGCCGCTACTGGCACAGGGTGTGGACTAAATACAATTAACTATGTTTTAGGAATCACTAAAGCATATACGACTAGGGTTGGAGAAGGTCCGTTTCCGACAGAATTAAAAGATGATATTGGCGAACTTTTAGGAACAAGAGGAAAAGAATTTGGAACAGTTACAAGTCGAAAAAGAAGATGCGGATGGTTTGATGGTGTTTTAGTAAGACAAACTATAAAAGTCTCAGGGATTGATGGTATAGCACTGACAAAGCTGGATGTTTTAGATGAATTAGATGAAATAAAGATGTGCGTTGAATATGAATTAGATGGAAAAAAAATTAATTATTTACCAGCAGCAGTAGAGGATCAGCTCAAAATAAAACCAATTTATAAAACTTTTGATGGCTGGAAAAAATCAACAAGTGGTATTAAGAATATAGATGATCTTCCAGAAAATGCTAAAAATTATATCAAAGAAGTTGAGAATTTTATTGAGACAAAAATATCAAGTATTTCAACCAGCCCAGAACGTGATGATACGATATTAATCGAAAATCCTTTTGAGATTTAATTTACAGGTAACAAGTTTTTTGACTTTGCGAGTAAAAGCATATGCTTTTGTAATTTTTCAAAAGCTTTGTTTTCAATTTGTCTTACTCTTTCTCTACTGATTTTATATTTTTTACTTAGGTCTTCCAATGTAGTTGGATTATCATTTAATCTCCTAGAATATAAAATTTCTCTCTCTCTTTCATTTAGGACTTTAATTGAGTTTTTTAATAAGTCTTTTCTTTGTTCCATTTCCTCTTGATGAGCAAATTTTAAGTCATGATCTAATTCTTTGTCAACCAACCAGTCTTGCCACTCATCACCATCCTCACCAACTTGTGCATTAAGTGAGAATTCTTTTCCCGATAACCTTCGATTCATCGAAATCACCTCATCTTTACTAACATCAAGCTTGTTAGCTATTTCATTAACATGTTCATTTTTTAAATCACCCTCTGTTTGAGGAGCTATTTGGTTTTTTAATTTCTTAAGATTAAAAAATAATTTTTTTTGTGCAGTTGTTGTACCAATCTTGACTAAACTCCACGATCTTAAAATATATTCTTGTATTGAAGCTTTTATCCACCACATCGCGTATGTGGCTAATCTAAAACCTTTTTCAGGTTCAAATTTTTTTACCGCTTGCATTAAACCAATATTCCCTTCAGAAATCATTTCATTTACTGGTAATCCATATCCTTTATATCCCATTGCAATTTTTGCAACTAATCTCAAATGACTTGTCACTAATTTTTCTGCTGCTTTGATATTACCAGTTGTTTTCCAATTTTTTGCCAACATATATTCTTCTTCTGCATCAAGCATAGGAAATTTTTTAATCTGTTCCAAATATGCAGATAGGCCACCTTCATTACTTAAAATGGGCAAGTTATTATTTATTGTTGTATTCATAATGAGTTTATCTAATTAATTATTTATATTTTTCAATGATTTATTTATTAGTATTTCTTAGTATTTTTATAATATTCTCAAGTTCCAAAGGTAAATTTGAGTTGAAAGTCATTTCTTTGTTTTTCGTGGGGTGAATGAATCCTAGAGTTTTAGCATGAAGAAATTGTCTATTAAGACTATTTAAATTTTGTTCTATCAACGGATTAATGTTTTTAATTTTCTTAAACTTTTTTTTATATTTATCATCACCAACAATACTATTTCCTAAAAAATTCATGTGAACTCTAATTTGGTGGGTTCTACCCGTTTCTAGTTTGCATTCTACTAAACTTAAAGTTGGTGTGTGTTTATTTTCAAAAATTTCAATAGTTCTATAATTGGTTATTGCTTTTTTTCCTTTAGTTCGACTAATGGCCATCATTTGTCTATTCTTTGAACTTCGTGTTATTAAAGTTTCAATTTTCCCCTTAGAAGGTCTTACTTTTCCCCATATTAATAATTGATAAACTCTTGTTATAGAGTGTTTATTAAACTGATTAGATAAGTTTTCATGTGATAGATTATTTTTTGCTATGACTACTAAACCTGATGTATTTTTGTCTATCCTATGTACTATTCCCGGTCTAAGTTCATCACCAATACTTGAAAGAGAGTCTTTATCGTAATCTACTAACGCATTTACAATTGTATTGTCAAAATTTCCAGCTCCTGGATGCATCACAATACCTGCTGGTTTGTTTAGCACTATTATATCTTTATCCTCATGAACAATATCTAATTTGAATTTAAATGGTTTCAGCGAAGCTTTTTTAGGCTCTGGAATTATTAATTCAATAGCATCGTCTTTTAAAACCTTCTTAGCAGGATCTAAAATAACTTTATCATTAATCTTAAGCTTCTTGCCTAATATTAGGTTTTTTATTCTAGTTCTACTTATCTCATTTTCCTTACTATTAATAAAAACATCCACACGCATATTTTTATTACTTTCTTTTACAATCAAATTTATTTTTTTTTTCATAAAATGATATATTACTATTATATGCGCTTGTAGCTCAACTGGATAGAGCGCCTGACTTCGGATCAGGAGGTTCTGGGTTCGACTCCTAGCAGGCGCACCAATTATTCGCCCATATTAATTAATGTTCCTTTAATTCGAGCTCTCAAAAAAGATAAATAAAATAGAATTATTCCGATGATTAAATAGATCAGGTTTAATAAGTATGCTTGTTTTAAATTTGTATAATCAATTGAACCATTTAAAAGTATGTTTCTGGTCTCATCGAAAATATAAACAAGCGGCAAACCTTTTGCTATAGATTGAAATAATTCTGGTAGAATTTCTATTGGATAATATATGCATCCTAAAGGAGCTAGCAAAAATAGGGATGACCATGCAATATTTTCAAAAGATGGACCAAATCTAATTAGTCCTGAACTTACAAACAACCCAAGTGTTATTCCAAAAAGATATAAACTAAGGAATAGGAATAAAAGTGGTATTCCTAATTTTAAAATTGATACACCAAATAGAGGAGAGGTTAGCATTATCGCAGGAACCAATCCTATCAAAGTCCTTATCAAAGCTGTAAAAATTAATGAAATAATAATTTCTTTAAGCTTTAGGGGAGCAATAAACAAATTTGTGAAATTTCTACTCCAGATTTCTTCTAAAAAAAGCATGTTAAAACTAATACTTGATCTAAAAAGAATATCGTAAAGTATTGCGCAAGTTAAAATTATTCCCAAAGTATTGCTATAGTAGTCACTATGTATTGAGAAGAACTTTGAGATAAAACCCCATAAAATTATTTGAATTGTCGGCCAATAAATTAAATCCAAAATTCTTGGTAAAGAACTTTTAATTAAATAAAAGTGTCTTAGGAAAAGACCATACATTTTATTGAAATTCATACTTTTTCCCTTGTTAGTTTTAAAAAAACTTCTTCCATATTTTTTCTTCCATGTTTTTTAATTAATTCCTCTGGTCTACCCTCATCAATAATTGACCCTTTATTCATCATTAAAACTGAAGAACATAGTCTCTCTACCTCTGCCATATTGTGAGATGCTAATAGAATTGATGTTTTATTTTCCTGTTGATATTCCTCTAAAAAACTTCTAACAAAATCACCTGTTTCAGGATCAAGTGATGCAGTAGGTTCATCAAGAAGTAAAACCTTTGGATTATTAATTATTGATTTTGCAAGACTAACCCTATTTTTTTGACCAGATGACAACTCCCCAGTTAATTTATCTATAAATTCGTAGAGTCTTAATTTTTCACACAGATATTCAATTTTTTCCTTATGTTTGTTTACATCATAAAGCCTCCCATAAACTTCTAAATTTTGTCTAACTGTCAATTTTTTTGGCAACTCTATATAAGGTGATATAAAATTTAATTGATTTAATAAATCTACACGATGATTTTCAATTTCGACACCATTTATTAAAACTTTTCCTTTTGATGGTTTTAACAAACCTAAAATCATACCGATTGTAGTAGTCTTTCCACAACCATTAGGACCAAGTATACCAATAATTTCATTTTGATTTACTTTAAAAGAAACTTCTTTTACTGCTTCTTTTGTATTATAAGTTTTTGATAATCCTATTACTTCAAGTGGTTTTTTCATTGAATCTTGATGCTCTTAATAACCTATCATTAATTGTTTTACCATATCCTTTGTCAGGAATTTTACATACTGCAATCGAGCTGTATTTTTTTTTTTTTATTTTTCTTAAAGTAGAATATAAATTTTTTGCAGCCTCTTTTAGATTTCCTTTTTGTGACAAAAAATAATAATTTGGTTTACTTACTTTTTTCTTTCTAATCAATAAGTATGCCTCATCTTCACGAATATTTTTTGCATTAAGTCTGATGGGCAAACCTGGCGAATAATGAACCTTAAGTTGGCCTGGTGAAACGATTTTTGAAGGTTTGTTATTTATTATTATTTTTTTTCCTAGTATTTTTTGAATAGTTGAAACATTTAAACCTCCCAATCTTAAGATTTTAGGTTTCTCCCTAAGGTCAATAATTGTTGATTCTACCCCAATAGATGATTTTCCGCCCTCAAGTATGTACTTAATTTTTTTTCCAAAATCTTCTTTTACATGATTAGATGTAACAGCACTAACCCTAGATGAGGGATTAGCACTTGGAGCTGCTAAAGGAAATTCTAAAATTTTTAGTAATCTTCTCGTGACTGAGTGCCGCGGAAATCTTACTGCCAATGTATTTTTTTTGTTAGTAATTATTTTTGAAATTTTTGATGATTTTTTAAGATTTAGTATAAAAGTTAAAGGACCAGGACAAAATTTTTTATATAGTTTAATAAAGTCATTGTTTAAATGACAATCTTTTTTCAACCTTTGAATATTCAGATAATGAACTATTAGAGGGTTATTTTTTGGTCTTTTTTTAAGTTTATATATTTTTTGACAGGCTTGGTCTGAGTAGGCATTACCCGCCAAGCCATAAACTGTTTCTGTAGGTATAGCAATACACTCCCTTTTATATAGAAGTTTTTTTGCTTTTTTAATATTTGCAAGATTAATTTTCATGTATTATCTGAGAGTATTATATGAAAGATAAAGATTTACCAAATGATTATGAATCTTCGTCTCTGGAGGAATTAACTCTCGAAGCTAATAAGATAATTGAGGATTTAGAAAGTCAAAAAGATTTACAAAATTCAATTGAAAAATATCAAAATTTGATAAAACTTAACAATATCATCGAGAAAAAATTTAAAAAAAAAGTCACCGATATTAATTCAACAACAAAAGATAATATATCTAAGATAACCTCAAAAAATAATGCAAAAAAAACTAAATAAAATTGCTAAAGACACAAATATTTTTTTAAAAAGATTTATTAAAAAGCAAAAAAAATCAGAACTGATTGTCCCAATGCAATATGGATTATTTTCGGGTGGTAAAAAAATAAGATCAAAAATACTAGTTGATGTTGGTTCAATATTTAATTTAAATTATAGAACCTTACTAATTATTGGTGCTGCTGTTGAATGTATTCATGCTTATTCACTTATTCATGACGATTTACCATGTATGGATAATGATTTAATAAGACGAGGTAAGCCTTCTACTCATATTAAATTTGGAGAGTCTACAGCTGTTCTTGCTGGAAACTCACTCTTAACTATGGCATTCGAAATTTTGAGTCACAAAGATTTGAATGTTAATGAAAAAACAAAAATTAGATTAATTAATAAAATTTCTGAGAGTTCTGGACATCTAGGGATCGCGGGTGGTCAATATTTAGATCTTAGCTATGAACATAAGAAAATTTCGGAAAAAAAAATAATTGAAATGGAAATAAAAAAAACTGGAAAACTGTTTAGTTTTTGTTGTGTAGCTCCATTAATTTTAAAGAACAAAAGTAAAAAAGATATCCAAAAATTTGAAAATATTGGAGCTGATATAGGATTACTATTTCAAGTTGCTGACGATTTAATTGATTATAATGGAAGTCTTTCTGCTGCAGGAAAAAAAACTGGAAAAGATAAGAAAAAAGGTAAAGCAACTCTTATTAGTTTACTGGGAGATAAAAATACTATTAAATATGCGAATAAACTAATTTTAAAAATAAATACTAAGTTAAAAAAGTATGGACCAAAATCTAAGAATTTAACCGAAACTCTAAATTATATTTTAAATAGAAATAAATGAAAAAAAATTACGAATTTTTAGATCAGATTAATTTTCCATCAGACTTAAAAAAAGTTCCTGAAACAAAACTACAAAAGGTTGCTGATGAATTAAGAGAGGAAATGATCGATGCAGTATCAGTTACTGGAGGACATTTGGGTGCTAGTTTAGGTGTAGTAGAATTAAGCGTAGCATTACATTATATTTTTAACACACCAAGTGATAAATTAATTTGGGATGTAGGACACCAATGTTATCCACATAAAATTTTAACAGGAAGAAAGGATAAAATAAGAACACTTCGGCAAGGAGGGGGTCTCTCAGGATTTACTAAGCGTTTAGAAAGTGAATATGATCCTTTCGGAGCTGCGCATAGTTCTACCTCAATTTCATCAGCTTTGGGAATTGCAGAAGCAAATAAATTATCAAAAAAATCAGAGAATGTTATAGCAGTGATTGGTGATGGTGCAATAAGTGCAGGTATGGCTTATGAGGCCATGAACAATGCAGGTGCCTCTAAGACTAAAATGATTGTGATATTGAATGATAACGACATGTCAATTGCAAGGCCTGTTGGAGCAATGGGAACATATTTAGCTAAAATTTTTTCTGGTAAAATTTATTTTAGTTTAAGAGAAACTATAAAATTGATTACATCAGCATTTTCAAAAAGATTTAGTGCAAAAGCGGGTAAAGCTGAAGATTTATTAAGATCAGCTGTAACTGGTGGAACTCTATTTAGTTCATTAGGTTTCTATTATATTGGTCCTATAGATGGCCATGACCTTTCTTCATTGATTCCAATTTTAAGAAATGCAAGAGACTCAAAACACCAAGGTCCTATATTAATTCATATAAAAACGAAAAAAGGAAAAGGCTATTCTTTTGCTGAGGAGGCAAAAGATCATTATCATGGGGTATCCAAATTTAATGTTAAGACTGGAGAACAGGAAAAAAGTTCCAGTAAAGTACCATCATACACTAAAGTTTTTGCTGATACTCTGATACAACACGCAAAAAAAGATAGTAAAATAATTGCAATAACAGCAGCAATGCCAGATGGAACTGGATTAAGCAATTTTAGAAAAGAATTTCCAGATAGAACTTATGATGTTGGTATTGCAGAACAACATGCTGTTACGTTTGCAGCTGGTTTAGCGACTGAGAATTACAAACCTTATGCAGCAATTTACTCAACATTTCTTCAGAGAGCATATGATCAAGTCGTTCATGATGTTGCAATTCAGAGTTTACCTGTAAGATTTGCAATAGATAGAGCAGGATTAGTTGGAGCTGATGGACCTACACACGCTGGTAGTTTTGACACGACTTATTTAGCAACACTACCAAATTTTATTGTAATGGCTGCAAGTGATGAGGCCGAGTTGGTAAGAATGATTAATACTTCTACAGAAATTAATGATAGACCTTGTGCATTCAGATATCCAAGAGGGACTGGTATTGGATCAATATTGCCATCAATTAATGAAAAGATAGAGATTGGTAAATCAAGAATTATTCAAGATGGAAAAAAGTTAGCTTTAATAAACTTTGGTGCAAGATTAAGTGAAAGTTTAAGGGCATCAGAAAATTTAAAAAAAAAAGGTGTTAATATTACAATAGTGGATGCAAGATTTGCCAAGCCATTGGATGAAAATTTGATATGGCAATTAGCAACAACACACGAGGCAATTGTAACTATTGAGGAGGGGTCAATTGGTGGATTCGGTTCTCATGTGATTGATTTTTTAACAAAAAAGGGACTAATGGACTCAAATTTAAAATTTAGATCAATGAAACTTCCAGATATTTTTATTGATCAAGACAAACCTGAAAACATGTATAAACTCGCAAATTTAGATAGCATTTCTATTGAAGAACAAATTTTAGATGTATTAAATTCAAATATTATCTTACAAAAACAAAAATAAAGTGATTATCCACATTGAGCTTGATTCAATAAATAATGATCAAGTAAAACGCATGATAGCATAGCCTCACCCACTGGAACTGCTCTAATTCCAACACACGGATCATGTCTTCCCTTAACAGATATGCTGGTATTTTTTCCAAATTTATTAATTGTCTTTCTGCTCTTTAAAATTGATGATGTAGGCTTTACTGCAAATGAAACAATTATTTGCTGACCAGAGGAGATGCCACCAAGAATTCCACCTGCATTATTTGAGTTAAATTTTAATTTATTTTTTGATTTTGAAATCTCATCTGAATTTTCTTCTCCAGACAATTGAGCGGAATTCATTCCAGAGCCAATATTAACTCCTTTAACAGCATTAATACTCATCATTGCAGATGCAATATCAGAGTCTAGTTTTGAGTAAATTGGTGCCCCCAGTCCTGCAGGAATACCATTAGCTCTAATTTCAATTATAGCACCACAAGACGAACCTGCCTTTCTAATACTTAAAAGATATTTTTCCCAAATTTTAAGCATAGATTTATCAGGACAAAAAAACGGATTTTTATAAATTATCTTATCATCCCACTTGTTTGTATCGCATCCAAGAATTCCAAGTTGTGTAACTGCACCAGAAATTTTAAATTTTTTACCTAATTTTTTTTCCAAAACTTTTTTTGCTACCGCTCCTGCTGCAACTCTAGAAGCAGTCTCTCGCGCAGAAGACCTTCCACCACCTCTATAATCTCTAATGCCATACTTTTTAAAGTAAGTAAAATCAGCATGACCTGGTCTGAATTTATCCTTAATATCACTATAATCTTTTGAGCGCATATCCTCGTTATAAATTATCAAAGAGATTGGAGTTCCAGTTGTTTTACCTTCAAAGACTCCTGAAAGAATCTCTACTTTATCACTCTCTTTTCTTTGAGTAGTAAATTTAGATTGACCAGGTTTTCTTTTGTTGAGTTCTATCTGAATATCTCTTTCATTGAGGTTTATTAGTGGTGGACAACCATCTATTATACAACCAATTGCAGGACCATGAGATTCTCCCCATGTAGTGAAACGAAAAACCTTTCCAAAAGTATTAAATGACATTATTTATATTGTATAGATTATTTTGTTAGAATTATGAATGAAAAAAACTCACTAGGGCTTAATAAATGCTTTCTAGATTTAGATGATCCTTTTAAATTATTTGAAAGTTGGTACGAAGAGGCAAAAAAGAATGAAATTAATGATCCAAATGCTTTAGCTCTTGGAACTGCAACAAAAAAAGGTGTTCCATCAGTAAGGATGGTGCTTCTTAAAGGTTACGATAAAAATGGATTTGTTTTTTATACTAATCTTAATAGTCAGAAAGGATACGAAATAAAAGAAAACCCCAATGCTACAATGTGTTTTCATTGGAAAAGTTTGCTTAGGCAAATTAGAATTGTAGGTACTTTGAGCCAAGTAGAAGATGAGGTAGCTGATAATTATTTTAATTCTAGAGCTTACGAAAGTAGAATTGGGGCTTGGGCATCAAAACAAAGTAGTGAATTAGTCAATAGGGAAGAATTGATAAAATCACTAGAAAAATTTAAAAATAAATACCAAGATCAAAATAATGTTCCAAGACCAAATCATTGGTCAGGCTGGAATTTAAAACCTACAAGTATAGAATTTTGGTTAGATGGAGATAATAGAATACACGAAAGACTAAAGTATAAATTGACAGCAAATAATGATTGGACAAAAAGTCTTTTAAGCCCCTAAAAATTTCTTGATAAACTAAAAGAAGTTAAATTTTCGAGGATATTTTTTTCTTCAGAGTCTTTAAATACCGACAATGAATTTGATGACAAATTAATGTAGTGCTTGGCCTTTTGATAACAACTATTTATAATATCATATTTTTTTATTAAAGATAAAGTATAATTTAAATCATTTTGATTTCTCTCTTCTTTTGCAAAAGTTTTTTTAAGATTTTCTTTTTCATCTTTATTAGCTTTTTGAAACAGAAGAATTATTGGTAGTGTAATTTTTCCCTCATAGAAGTCTTGACCGATATTTTTTCCAAATAGTTTTAATTCTGAGTTATAATCTAAAGTATCGTCAGCAATTTGAAAAGTTAGACCTAAATTCCTACCATAAAACTCTAAAGCTTCTTTCTCTTTAGTTTTCATTTCTGATAAAATTGCTCCTACTTTAGTTGCAGCAGCAAATAACTCAGCCGTTTTAGAAGAAATTATTTTCAAATAAGTTTCTTCAAGCATATCAACTTCACCTCTATGCTGGAGTTGCAAAATTTCACCTTGAGCAATTATTGATGATGTGGACGATAATAGTTTTAAAACTTCAATATTTCCATCTTCTACCATCATTTCAAAACACCTACTTAGAAGATAATCGCCAGCCAGAACAGATGAGTGGTTTCCCCAAATTTTATTTGGTGTTTTTTTACCTCTTCTAATTGAACCATTATCTATAACATCATCATGCATCAAAGTTGCAGCATGAATTAGTTCTACACAAGCTGCTAAATTAATATCTCTGGTACCTTTTGTATAACCACATAACTTTGATGAACCCAAAGTTAATAAGGCTCTTAACCTTTTGCCACCAGTATTTAAATGATAATCTGTCATTTTTTTAACTAGCTCAACATTACTATCTAGTTTTGATTTAATTTTTTCTTCAACAAGCATTAACTTATTTTCAACTGAGTTTTTAAGTTGAAAGTAAGAGTTATTAATTTGTTTTTTAAGTTGAATTACGCTTCCCATAATGTGAGCAAATTAGTGTAATAAGTTTCTTTTGATACTTATCAATTGACGCACCTAAATCTTCAATTATAAGGTGTCTTTATATTAATACAAAAATTCTATAAAGTTTTGTTATGCTCTCAATTTTTAAAAAGAAGAAAATTATTCCTCATATTAAATTAGCTGGTGTTATCGGAAACGTAGGTAAATTTAAACAAGGTATAGATTTTTCAAGTCAAGAAGAGATTATTTTAAAGGCTTTTTCTGTAAAAAAAGCACCATGCGTTGCTATTACAATTAATTCTCCTGGTGGATCACCTGTTCAATCACACTTAATCTTTAATTTTATAAGACAACAAGCGAAAAAAAATAAAAAAAAGGTAATAGTTTTTGCAGAGGATATTGCTGCATCAGGAGGCTATTTGATTGCGTGTGCTGGTGATGAAATTTATGCAAACTCTAGTTCAATTATTGGATCTATAGGTGTAATTTATTCATCATTTGGTTTTACAGAATTAATTAAAAAAATTGGAGTCGAAAGAAGAGTTCATACTGCTGGTAAAAATAAAAGCACTCTCGATCCGTTTCTTGAAGAAAAAAAAGAAGATATAGAAAGATTAAAAAATATACAATTAGATTTGCATAAAGATTTCATTAATGTTGTTGAAAAAAGTAGAGGTGAAAAACTAAAGAAATCAGAAGTTGAGTTATTTTCTGGAGAGTTTTGGTCTGGAACTAAATCCAAAGAACTTGGTTTGATTGACGAAATAGGTGATGCCAATCAAGTGTTGAGAGAAAAATTTGGAGAAGATGTAATAATCAAAAAATTTGAAAAATCTAAAAGTTGGTTAAGTAAAAAATTATCATCATCTAACGATCACGTCGATCAGGTTGCAAATATATTAGAAGAAAAATCTATTTGGCAAAAATATGGCCTCTAAAAAAAGTAAAAAAAAACTAAAATTTCAGACTTTTCAGGATACAATTTTAAACCTCCAAAAATATTGGAGTAAACATGGTTGTATAATTTTACAACCATATGATATGGAGGTTGGAGCAGGAACTTTTCATCCAGCCACAACTCTGAGGTCACTTGGACCAAAATCATGGAAAGCAGCTTATGTACAACCTTCTAGAAGACCGAGTGATGGAAGATATGGAGATAACCCTAATAGACTTCAGCACTATTATCAATTTCAAGTTATAATTAAACCTTCTCCATCAAATATAAAAAAACTTTATTTAAATAGTTTGTCTACAATCGGTATTGATCATAAAAATCATGATATTAGATTTGTTGAGGATGATTGGGAAAGTCCAACTCTAGGCGCAGCAGGTCTTGGTTGGGAGGTTTGGTGTGATGGAATGGAAATAACTCAATTTACATATTTTCAACAAATGGCTGGCTTTGAATGTAAACCTGTTTCAGTAGAAATTACTTATGGCTTAGAAAGAATTTGTATGTTCACACAACAAAAAAATAATGTTTATGATTTAATTTGGAATAACGAAAATGTTGAATACAGAGAAGTTTTTCATCAAGCGGAGAAAGAATTTTCGGCTTATAACTTTGAACATGCTAATACTTCGAATCTGTTTAAAATATTTGATATGTTCGAAAATGAGGCTAAATCATTAATAAATAAAAAAATATCGCTCCCAGCTTATGATCAATGCTTAAAAGCAAGTCATGTATTTAATATACTTGATGCAAGAGGAGCTATCAGTGTTGCCCAGAGAGCAGAATATATTGGACGTATAAGAGAAATTACAAAATCTGTTGCTTCAATTTGGATTGATACACAAATATAAAATGGCAGAATTTTTTTTAGAATTATTTAGTGAGGAAATTCCAGCTAATTTACAACAAAATTTTCGTGAAAAACTTTTACGGGAATTTAGAGAATATTTTATCAATAAATCTATAAAATCAAAAAAAAGTTTTTCATTATCAACTCCAAACAGAGTAATTGTCGTATTTGAGGGTTTACAAAAAAAAATTAAAGTTGGGTCTGAGGAAATAAAAGGACCCAAAACTAGTGCTCCTGTAGAAGCAATTGAGGGTTTTTTGAGATCAAATAAAATTGACAAAAAACAACTTATTAAACGTGATACAGAAAAAGGAGAATTCTACTTTTTTAAAACACCCTCGAAAACATTGAACACTTCAGATTTGTTAAAAGATCTAATACCAAAACTTTTAGGTAGCTACCAATGGAAAAAATCAATGAAATGGGGTGAATTTAACCTTAATTGGGCGAGACCACTAAAGTCTATTTTATCAGTGTTTGATGAAAAAATAATAGATCTTAAATTTTACCATCTAACTTCTTCTAATAGGACCTTTATTGATAAGGATTATGAGGAGAAAACAGGAGTATTTAAAAATTTCAAATCTTATGAAAGATTTTTGAAAATACATGGAACGATTGTTGATCAAACTAAAAGAAAACAAATTATTCAAAAGGAATTCACAAAGATATTAAGTAAAAAAAAATTATTTATTTTAGAAAATTTAAAATTATTTGATGAGGTTGTAGATTTAGTTGAATGTCCAAACGTTTTACTATGTGATTTTGACAAAAAATTTTTGTCGATTCCGAAGGAAATACTTATTTTGACTATGCAGTCACATCAAAAATATTTTCCTACGATTGATAAAAATAATCAAATTACAAATCAATTTTTACTCGTTGCAAATAAAAAAGACCAAAAAGGGTTAATCAAACTTGGAAATCAAAGAGTTGTTGATGCTAGATTGAGCGATGCAGAATTTTTTTGGAATAAAGATAAAACACAAAATTTAGTGAAAAAAGTATCTGAATTAAAAAAAATTAATTTTTTCAAGGGACTTGGAACCTATTTTGATAAAGTTCAGCGAATGAGAAAATTAGGTGGAATGATATCTGATGAATTATTAATTAGTAAAGAAAAAGTAGAATTATCAGCATCTATTTGTAAAACAGATTTAACTTCTGATTTAGTTGGTGAGTTTCCTGAATTACAGGGAATTATGGGAGGCTATTTTTCCGCACAACAAGGTTTTGATAAAGATATTTGTTTATCAATAACTGAACAATATTTACCGATTGGATTAGATTCAAATGTACCAAAAAAACCTTTCAGTATTGCTTTATCGATGACAGACAAAATAGATAATCTTGTTGGTTTTTTTGGGATTGATGAAAAACCCACAAGTTCAAAAGATCCGTTTGCACTTAGAAGAGTGGCGCTCGGTATTATAAGAATAATAATTGAAAATAAAAAAGATTTAAAATTAAACGATTTATTGAATTATTCTATTGGTTTATATCAAGAACAAAATTTTACTCTCGTAAATGATGATTTAAAAAAAGATTTAAGTAATTTCTTAAAAGATAGATTTAGATATTATCTTAAAGAAAAAGATATTCGATTTGATATCATTGAGGCAACGATTTCAAATTTTTCAACTAATAAATTGTTTTCATCTTTCGAAAAAGCAAGATGTGTAAATAGAGTAATAAATAATCAAATTGGTATAGATATAACATCAAGTTATAAAAGGGCTTCCAATATACTTCAAAGTGAAATGGAAAATAAAGAAATTGAAATAACTAATTCAACTGATCCTGGTATTTTTAAAAGCGATTATGAAAAAAATTTGTTTAAAAAGATTACCGATATAAAGAAGTATTATTCAGATATAGATAATAATGAAAATTTTGAAGAATCTTTATCGGTCTTAGCTGGAGCAAAAAAAGAAGTTTTCGAATTTTTTGATAATGTCAAAGTGAATGAAGATAATGAAGATTTAAGAAAAAATCGTTTGGAACTTATAAATATGTTATGTAAAACCTTTCAAAATTTTATGAATTTTCAATTGTTAAAAGCAAATAATGAATAAGTTAATTTTAAATTTTAAATCTAAAGACTCTAAAAAAATTAAAAATCCCAAAAATTTTTTAGGGGGTAAAGGTGCTAATTTATCGGAAATGGGAAGAATGGGTCTTCCAGTTCCGCCTGGATTTACAATTTCAACAAACGTCTGTGATCTTTTTTACCAAAATAAAAAGAGATTGAATTCTTCATTGATAAATCAAATTAAAAAAGAGTTAAAGATAATTGAAAAAGATGTAAAAAAAAAATTTGGGGATCTTAAAAATCCACTTTTATTGTCTGTGAGATCCGGTGCTAGAGTATCTATGCCCGGTATGATGGATACAATACTTAATCTTGGTTTGAATGACAAAACTGTTAAGGCACTAGCAAACAAAACCTCTAACGGAAGATTTGCAAAAGATAGTTATAGAAGATTTATTCAAATGTATGGAAATGTTGTTCTTGGAGTAGAAAGTTATCATTTTGAGGAACTTATAGAAAATTATAAATTAACCAAAGGAGTTTTGCTGGATACAGAACTTGATGAAGATGATTGGGATGGTTTGATAAAAGATTTTAAAAATATTGTTAAAGAAAAAACAAAAAAAGAATTTCCTCAAGATGTTTATCAACAATTATTTGGAGCAATAAGTGCAGTATTTCTATCTTGGGAAAGTAATAGAGCTAAAATTTATAGAAAGTTAAATCATATACCTTCTGAATGGGGCACAGCAGTTAACGTGCAATCTATGGTTTTTGGAAATATGGGAAATGATTGTGCTACTGGAGTTGTTTTTACAAGAAATCCGTCAGACGGATCAAATAATATTTATGGAGAGTATTTAATTAATGCTCAAGGAGAGGATGTAGTAGCAGGAACAAGGACACCGCAATATATTACGAAAAAAGCCAAACGAGAGGCAAAAGTTGAGGCACTTTCTATGGAAGAGTCTATGCCAAAAGTTTATTTACAGCTTCATAAGATTTTAAAAAAGTTAGAGGCGCATTACAAAGATATGCAAGATGTAGAATTTACAGTTGAGAATGAAAAATTATGGATACTACAAACCAGGTCAGGTAAAAGGACTGCGAAATCAGCAGTTAAGATTGCTGTAGATATGGTTAAAGAAAAATTGATTTCAAAAAAACAAGCTATTTTAAGAATTGATCCAAATTCTTTGGATACATTATTGCACCCAACTTTGGATGAAAAAAGCTCTATAGAAATAATTGCAAATGGTTTACCTGCTTCACCAGGGGCTGCTAGTGGAAAAGTAGTGTTCACATCTGAAGAAGCTGAAAGACTTAATAATATGATGCAAGATGTAATATTGGTTAGAGTAGAAACTTCTCCAGAAGATATTCAGGGTATGCACGCTGCTAAAGGAATATTGACTGCTAGAGGAGGAATGACTAGTCATGCAGCTGTTGTTGCAAGAGGGATGGGTAGACCATGTGTTTCAGGCTCAAGTGAAATTGATATTGATTATGAAAAAAAAATTTTCAAAACTGCTTCAGTGGAAATTAAAGAAGGTGATATAATCACAATTGATGGGTCCTCTGGAAGAATTATTTTAGGAAGCGTACCAACTGTAAAACCCGAAATTTCTGGTGACTTTTCAAGGTTAATGAGTTGGGCTGACAATCTTAGAAAACTCAAAGTTCGAACAAATGCAGAAACTCCATTAGATACAAAAGTTGCAAGAGATTTTGGAGCAGAGGGAATTGGCTTATGTAGAACGGAGCATATGTTTTTTGATGAGGAAAGAATTATTTCTGTTCGAGAGATGATACTTTCTAAAACTAAAGATGATAGATTAAAAGCACTCTTAAAGCTTTTACCACATCAAAAAAAAGATTTTGTTGAAATATTCAAAATTATGCATGGATTACCAGTTACAGTTCGTTTACTTGATCCTCCATTGCATGAGTTTTTACCAAAATCTGAAAAGGAAATTTCAGAGGTTGCAGAAGTGGTTGGTACAAGTGTTAAAGAAGTAAAATCTAGAATTGATGAACTTCATGAACAAAATCCCATGCTTGGACACAGAGGTTGTAGATTAGGTATTTCATTCCCTGAAATTTATGAAATGCAATGTGAGGCAATTTTTAAAGCTTTGTCAGAGCTTAAAAAAAATAAACAAAAATTTGCATTCCCTGAAATAATGATTCCACTTGTGTCAACTGAGGCAGAAATCAAAATAATGAAAGACCTTGTAATTAATACCGCAAGAAAAGTACAAAAAGAAAATAAAGTAAAAATAGAATTTTTAGTCGGAACAATGATTGAGCTACCAAGAGCAGCAATTAAAGCAAAAGATATAGCAAAACATGCTGAGTTTTTTAGCTTTGGGACTAATGATTTAACGCAAACTACTTTTGGTATTAGCAGAGATGATAGTGGAAAATTTCTGAATGATTATATTGAAAACAAGATTTTTTCAATTGATCCGTTTATTTCAATAGATGAAGGTGTAGAAGATTTAGTTGAGATAGCTGTTACTAAAGGAAAAAAACAAAACAAAAAAATTAAGTTAGGTATTTGCGGTGAACACGGAGGTGATCCTAAAAGTATATATTTTTGCTCAAAAATAGGTCTTAATTATGTTTCATGTTCTCCATATAGAGTTCCAATAGCAAGACTGGCTGCAGCCCAGGCTGAAATAAATAAATAGAATTTAGTTAAGTTATAAATGTTACCAAATTTTTTAAAACCTTATCATACAGCTTTATCTAATTTAATCAGGCTTGGAAGAAAATCAGATGGTGGATATGTTATAGACAAACGTGTTATCAGTAAAACTAAAGCAATTATAACTTGTGGACTTGAAGCCGAATGGAGTTTTGAAAAACAATTCCAAGAATACAATAAAAATTGTAAAATTTTAGCTTTTGACCACACAGTCAACAATAAATTTTGGGCTGATAGATTTTTAAAAGATTTTATTTCTTTATTATTGTTGAGAAAAATTAAACCTTATCAAATATTAGATGTTTTCAAATTTGTGCAATACTTAACTTTTTTCAAGGGTAAAAATAAACATTATTTAAAAAAAATTGTTTCAAAAAAGACAAAACAAAATAATCAAATCACAATTACTGAGGCAATCGGAGACAATAAGAATATTATCTTAAAAGTAGATATCGAAGGTGATGAATATAAGGTTTTAAAAGAAATTAATAAAAATTTTAACAAACTAAATTTAGTAATTATAGAATTTCACGAACTTCAAAAAAATTTAAAAAAAATAAAAGACTTCATAAATCAAACAAAGCTTAGAAATATTCATATAAATGCAAATAATTATGGTATGGTAGACAATAAGGGTATCCCCCAAGTAATTGAAATGACACTAATTAATCCAAAAAAATTTAAGATAAAAAAACAAAAAACGACAAGAAATTATCCTATTCAAGGTTTAGATTATAAAAATCGTAAAAGAGGACCTGAAATTAAAATCTCTTTTAAAAAATAGATATAACGATTAGCTATTTTTTCTTAAAACCGATATTGAACTTGTAGATTCTAAAAAAATTATAATTAATTTTTTATCTTTAGAGACTATCATATCACGAACTCTTTCATTTAGTAAAAAGTAATCATGTTTAATAACTTTATCTCTATTCTCATTTAGCTTAATGTAGTGAAGTCCTAAATCCTGATCGGCAATCTCATTTCCCATTGCTCCAATTAAAAATTCTGTATCTGCTTCATTAAGTGAAATTGTTTGACTAATACCAATTGATGGATCAAAATATTTAATGGGTTCTTCAAAACCAAATTTTTTATGAGATTTATTAAGTGGTGCTTCTTTCAAAATTTTGTCTGAATAATTCTTTGCATAATGTTCTCCATACGATGAAATCGGCCATCCGAAATTTTTAACATTTAAAAAAGGTTTATTATTAATATTGATTTCGTCACCACCTTTTGGTCCATGCTCAGTAGATAAAATAAAGTCAAATTTTTTGCTGTAATATAAACCTTGTGGATTTCTATGGCCCATGGATACAATCTCTGAATTTTTATTTTGAATATTAATTTTTAAAATTTTTCCAAAATCGCTTTTAATATCTTGCGAAAGGGGTCTATTTCTAAAATCTCCTGTAGTAAATAATAGGTTTGAACTATCAAGATTTACAATTCTTCCGCCTGCACCTTGGTGAGCCCAAAATCCGTGATTGTTATTTTTATCAACGCAATTTAATGTTTGATAAAATAAATTAAAATCTAAAAATTTTTCATTTAATTCGCTAAAAATAATTTTAAGATCGTAACAATTATCTTTTCTTTCACCAATATATGAGACGTATAATTTATTATTGTCTATATGAATGTCCTTAATACCATATTGCTCATGAAAATAAAATTTATCATATTTTATTATTGAATTTATATTTGAGTCGATTTTTACAAAATTTTCTAAGTTATTAAGATTAGTAAATGCAAAAATTCCATCATAAGTTGCTATCAATAAATTTTTATCGTCATTATAAAAGTCAATATATGCTGTCCCAGTAGCACCACGATTACCATTAAATAAAATATCCTTAGTTGAATATTTTGAATAAGAAAAATTATTTAATCCATTAAGTTTTTTATCTTTAAATATATTTTTAAAAGTGATCCCTTTTTTATTAATTATATCATTTAAGTTTTTTCCGTCTTCGAATAATTTTTTTTGTATTTTAGCTAGCTGATTATTTCTAGTTTTAAGTTGATTTACTATGTTTGAAATCTCATTTTTTTTGGATGCTGAACTCTTCTTGTTAATTTGGTGACCAATAATTAATAAAGCAATTAAAAAAGCTATTATTATAAGATAAATATAATTTGCTTTAACTTTCATTTAAACTTTCCTACACTTTATATTTAAATTTTACTAAATAAATTTTAAAAATTTTAAGCGACAAAAAATACTTTATAGGGGGCGTTCTGTTGCCAGGTGCCCCAAACCCCGTTTACTCAATTAATAAATTAATTAAGCAGCAATTGCGTAACTTTCGTTAGCATTTATAAATTAGCCCTTTACGGAGGAACAATTCCGAACGAAAGAATAGCCTTTAGTCACCCGTCGAATCTAGTTCACCCCCATAAGTTGTAATTGGTGGAGGTGGTGGGTACTGCCCCCACGTCCGCAATGGTTATTACGAAATTCGTTTATCGTCATAGTTGGAAAACCAACTTTATTAATATAAAAGGAATCGCAAGAGATTCAATAACAATCATGAAATTAACTAAAGAACAATCTGCGGAAATTAAGAATCAGCAGTCTCAAAATAATAAAACAAAAAGGGTTGTAGTATCAGAGTTGGAAAATATTCTTTATGAGGCAATACCAGCTTTAGATCATGGTTTTGTAAGGGTAGTTGATTACATGGGTGATGATACATCCATCGTTCAAGCTGCAAGAGTTTCTTATGGAAAAGGAACTAAACAAGTATCAACTGATGCCGGATTGATAAAATATTTGATGCGTCATTGGCATAGCACACCATTTGAAATGTGTGAAATTAAATATCACATCAAATTACCAATTTTTATAGCACGTCAATGGATAAGACATAGAACTGCAAATGTTAATGAATATTCTGCAAGATATTCTATTTTAGATAAAGAATTTTACTTACCAACCTCTGAAAATTTAGCAGCTCAATCAACAAGTAATAGACAAGGAAGAGGAAATGTCCTTGAAGGAAGTCAAGCAAAAGAGGTTTTAGAGCTTTTGAAAAATGATGCTGAAAGAACTTATTCCAATTATGAAACCATGCTTAATGAAAGATATGATGGATCTACTATAGATGATAATAAAAAAGGCTTAGCTAGGGAACTTGCTAGAATGAATTTAACATTAAACACTTATACTCAGTGGTATTGGAAAACAGATCTTTTAAATTTAATGAATTTTTTAAGACTCAGAGCAGATCATCATGCTCAATATGAAATTAGAGTTTATGCCGACATCATGTTGGATACATTAAAAAAGTGGGTGCCAATAACCCATGAAGCTTTTATGGATTATAGAGTAGGTGGTACAGAGGTTTCTGCTAAAGGAAATGTTGTTATTCAAAAATTAATTAAAGGTGAAGACGTCTCTTTAGAAAGTTCTGGTTTGTCCAAAAGGGAGTGGAATGAGTTAATGGAGGCTTTTAATCTAAAAGATAAGTTGATTTAATTTTATTAGCAAAATCTATATAAATTTTTGAAATTTCACAATTTGGATCTTCCTCAACTATTGGTTTTCCATTATCACTTGTCTTTGCTATTTCAGAATTAATTGGTATTTCTCCTAAAAATTCTTTATTAAATTCTTCTGAGGTTTTACGAACTCCACCCTCACCAAATATTTTATATTTTTTGTTATCATCTCCAATGAAGTAACTCATGTTGTCAACAAGTCCTAAAATTTTTACCCCTAGTTTATCAAACATTTTAATTCCTCTTTTTACATCTAACAAAGCCACTTCTTGAGGTGTAGAAACTATGATTGCTCCGTCCATTTTTATCTCTTGTGAGAAAGTTAACTGCGTGTCTCCTGTGCCGGGAGGCATATCTACAATTATGAAGTCCAAATTTTTCCAATTTACTTTTTGAGTAAAAGTTCTTATTGCACTGGTTACCATTGGACCTCTCCAAATCATTGGAGTTTGCTGATCGGTAAGAAAACCGATAGACATACACTGAATATCATATTTAATTATAGGATCTAGTTTTTGGCCATCACTTTTTGGTTTTTCATTTATACCAAACATTTTTGGAATTGAAGGTCCATAAATGTCTGCATCTAACAAACCAACTTTACATCCAATATATTTTAAAGCTAATGCAAGGTTGGATGCGAAAGTTGATTTTCCAACCCCTCCTTTTGCACTCGAAATTGCAATAGTAAATTTTGTTCCAATAATTGGTTTTTTGGTGAATACCTTTCGCCCACTATCTTTACTCGTTGCGGCACTAAGTTCTGGCTTTTTATCTGACATTTTTTGATCTTAGCTTGTTTTTGTGAAATTAGACACTATATAGATAGTCTATGTCAGATGATTTTCAACAAAGAGGCGGAAGTCCTTGGGGATCACCTCCAGGTGGAGGTGGTAGTGGTAATGGCTCTGGAAGAGGTCCAAGGCCACCTGATGTAGATAAAATCATAAAAGAGTTTCAAGAAAAAATTAAAAAATTTTTACCAGGTGGAAGTTCATCTGGAGGAAAGCAAGCAGTTTTAGTATTAATCATTTTAGGTTTTATTTGGTTAGCAAGTGGTCTTTATAGAGTACTTCCTGATGAACAAGGAGTTGTTTTAAGATTTGGAAAATTTGTCAAAACAACTCAACCAGGTTTGAATTATCATATTCCTTTTCCAGTAGAATCCGTTTTAACTCCAAAAGTAACCAAAGTTAATAGAATTGATATTGGTTTTAGGTCAGAAAGAGATAGTGGTTTTTCCTCTGCAGCTGGAGGAGTAGCAGATGTACCACAAGAAAGTCTTATGCTTACTGGTGATGAAAATATTGTGAACATAGATTTTTCTGTTTTTTGGGTAATTAAAGACGCAGGTAATTTTTTATTTAAGATTCAAGATCCTGAAGGAACTGTTAAAGCTGCAGCAGAAACAGCAATGAGAGAAGTAATTGCAAGATCTGATATTCAGCCAATTTTGACAGAAGGAAGATCATTAATTGAAACAGATACCCAGGAAATAATCCAAAAAATTTTAGATGAATACACATCAGGAATTCAAATTACTCAAGTTCAAACTCAAAAAGCAGATCCACCAGACCAAGTAATTGATGCGTTTCGTGACGTGCAAGCTGCAAGAGCTGACATGGAAAGATCTAAAAATGAAGCTGAGGCATATGCCAATGATGTAATCCCAAGAGCGCGAGGGGAAGCTGCAAAAATTTTACAAGCCGCAGAAGCTTATAAAAAAGAAGTGGTAGCTAAAGCTGAGGGTGAAGCAAGCAGATTCTTAGCTATTTATAATGAATATAAAAAGGCAAAATCTGTAACTCAAGAAAGAATGTATTTAGAGACAATGGAAAAAGTATTGGCTGACATTGATAAAGTTATAATTGAGAAAAATGCTGGCTCAGGCGTGGTTCCATATTTACCATTACCAGAATTAAAAAAGAAAGTGACGAATTAAGATGAAAGCAGGAAAAATTATAGCAGGATTAGCTGTTTTAATTGCAGCAACATTATTTTTTTCAATTTTTATTGTTAAAGAAGTTAATCAAGCAATTGTACTTCAATTTGGTGATCCAAAAAGAATAATTTTAAAACCTGGATTAAATTTTAAATTACCATTTATTCAAAACGTCGTATTTTTAGATAAACGAATTTTAAATTTAGATACACCACCTGAAGAGGTGATTGCATCAGATCAAAAACGATTAATTGTTGATGCTTTCGCAAGATTTCAAATTGTAGATCCTCTTAAGTTTTATATCTCAGTTGGAAATGAAAGAGTTGCAAGATCTAGATTGGCAACAATTATCAATTCAAGAATTAGGAACGTATTAGGTCAACAAGAACTACAAACACTTTTATCAGAAGATAGAACAAAACAAATGGCTTTAATTCAAGAAGGCGTGAACAACGAAGCACAAAACTTTGGTATCGAAATTGTAGATGTAAGAATTAAACGTGCTGATCTCCCTCAGGCAAACAGTGATGCAATCTTTAGGAGAATGCAAACTGAAAGGGAAAGAGAGGCAAAAGAGTTTAGAGCAAAAGGTGCCGAAATGGCAGTTACAATTACATCGACTGCTGATAAAGAAGTGACAGTTATTCTAGCAGATGCACAAAAAAAATCTGAGATTATGAAAGGAGAAGGCGATGGAAAAAGAAATAATATTTTCGCTAACGCTTTCGGCCAAGATCCAGAATTCTTTGCTTTTTACAGAGCTATGCAGGCTTACGAGAAAGCTTTAATTGGTGGAGAGACTTCATTAATATTATCTCCTGATAGTGAGTTCTTTAAATTTTTTGGAAATATAAAACCAAATTCACAATAAATTATTCATGAAAGAATTGATCATTGCCTTTGGTCTGTTCTTGTTTATTGAGGGAATTTTATATGCCATATTTCCATCAAAAATGAAAAGTATGTTAAAAAAATTAGAACTTATTAAGGATAGTCAGTTAAGATCGGGTGGATTAATCTTTGCAGTATTAGGTTTTATAATTATTTATTATATGAAGAATTAAAATGAGTAGAATTAATACACTATTTATAGCGATTATTCTGATTATAGGTCCTCAATTAAAATCGTTTGCTCAAAATCATCCTAGTTCTTTTGCTGATTTAGCGGAAAAGTTGATGCCATCTGTGGTTAATATCTCAACAACTACAATGGTCAAAACACAAACCAATCCTTTCCCTTTCCAATTTCCTCCAGGTTCACCATTTGAGGATATGTTTAAAGAATTTGGAACACCACAAGAAAGACCATCAGCAGCTTTAGGATCAGGTTTTATTATAGATGAAAAAGGGATTGTTGTTACAAACAATCACGTCATTCAAGATGCTGATGATATTATCATAAGAGTAGGTGACAAAGAAATTAAAGCTAAAGTTTTGGGTGCTGATCCATTATCTGATATTGCAGTACTCCAACTTGAGACAAATGAAAAATTCAAACCAGTTCAATTTGGTGACTCTGATAAAGCAAGAATTGGTGATTGGGTAATAGCAATTGGTAATCCCTTTGGTTTAGGGGGAACTGTAACTTCAGGAATAATTTCTGCAAGAAATAGATCGATAGGTTTAAGTAGGTACGAAGATTATATTCAGACTGATGCATCTATCAATCAAGGAAACTCTGGTGGGCCTTTATTTGATATGAATGGAAATGTGATTGGAATTAATACAGCTATCCTTGGAAGGAATGGATCAATTGGAATTGGTTTTTCAATCCCTTCAAATAGTGCAAAAATAGTTATAGATCAATTAGTAGAGTTTGGAGAAACAAAAAGAGGTTGGCTGGGTGTAAGAATTCAAGATGTCACAAAAGAAATTGCTGAAGTTGAAAAATTAGATAAACCTCGTGGAGCATTAGTTGCAAGTGTTGCAGAGAATAGTCCATCTGCTAAAGCAGGAGTAAAAGCTGGCGATATTATTTTAGAATTTAATGGAGAAAAAATTAATCAGATGAAGGAACTTCCTATGATTGTTGCAAGAACTGCGGTTGGGAAAAAAGTAGAAGTTAAGATTTGGAGAGATAAAAAAGAAATTGTTAAAATTGTTACACTTGGAAGATTAGAAACTTCAGAGGATTTTAAAGTTTCAGAAAAATCAGAAAGTCCGAAAGAAACAGAGATAAAAGATTTAAAAATAACTGTAAGGCAAATTAATAAAGAAGATATAAAATCAAGAAACTTACCTAATCAAACTACTGGATTAGTTGTTACTAAAATAGCAAATGATAGTCCTTTGTTAAGTTCTGTTGAAGTGAATAGTATAATTTTAGAAGCTCAAAAGAAAAAAATTAGAAATGTAAATGATTTAAACCAAATTGTGAAACAAGTCTTAAATAGTAATCAAAAAACTATTTTATTAGTTATCTATAATAGCCAAAATCAAAGAAGATATATTGGTGTTAAATTAGATTAATTAATGGATTTGAAATCCAAAATTATTTTAATTTATGGCCCAACTGCATCAGGAAAATCTAATTTTGCAATTAAACTTGCCAAAAAAATTAGAGGTGAGATTGTTAATGCTGATAGCATGCAAGTGTATAAAGAATTAAAAATTTTATCTGCAAGACCTCTTCTAAAAGATTACAAGAATATTAAGCATCATTTATATGGATTTAAAAGCGTAAAAAAAAACTTTTCTACAGGAGATTGGTTAAAATTAGTTAATAAAAAGATTTTAGATATAAAAAAAAGAAAAAAGATACCTATTCTTGTGGGTGGTACCGGATTATACTTTAAAGCAATTACAGAGGGTTTAGTAAATATCCCAAATATTCCAATTCGATTAAGATCAAAAATAAGGTTGTTGCATAAAAAAATTGGAACAAAGAAGTTTTTTTTAGAATTAATTAAGCTAGATCCTATATCAAAAAACTTTGTTAAACCTTCAGACACTCAGAGAGTAATTCGAGCTTATGAAGTTAAATCATTTACAAAAAGATCAATTTACGATTGGTTTAAAAGTACACGATCAGATTATGAAAATGATGATTTTTTTAAAATTTATATTGATTTTCCAAGAGCTGAGTTAATTAAGAGAATTGAGGATCGAACACAAGATATGATTAAAAATGGAGCAGTTTCAGAGGTTAAAAAATTTATAAAATTAAAGGTTCCAAAAGTTAAAACTGCCTCTAAGGCTATCGGAATTGCAGAAATTAGAGAATATCTTAAGAAAAAAATTGAGATATCAGAGGTAATTCAAAAAATATCAATAAAGACTAGGCAATATGCAAAGAGACAATCTACTTGGGGCAGAGGTAATATGATGGATTGGAACAAAATAAAGTCGGAGGATCTAAATAAATTTTTAAAAAAAATTTAGATATCACGTACTAATTCTTGACCAATAAGCACAACTTCAGCTAGATTGGTTGAATGTCTAAATTATATACAGGTGCCGAAATTGTATTCAAATGTCTTGAAGATCAACATGTTGAATTTATTTTTGGCTATCCAGGTGGTGCGGTATTACCGATTTATGATGAATTAAAAAATCATAATACTATTAAGCATATTTTGGTAAGACATGAACAAGGTGCAGGTCATGCTGCAGAAGGATATGCCAGATCATCAGGCAAACCAGGTGTTGTACTTGTTACTTCTGGACCTGGCGCTACCAATGTTGTTACCGCATTAACAGATGCATATATGGACTCTGTTCCACTAGTTTGTATATCAGGACAAGTGCCAACACATTTAATTGGAACAGATGCATTTCAGGAATGTGACACAACAGGTATTACAAGACCATGTACAAAACATAATTGGTTAGTCAAAGATATTAAAGATTTATCAAAAACTCTTCATGAGGCTTTTAGAGTTGCAACAACAGGAAGACCGGGGCCAGTTTTAGTCGATATACCTAAAGATATTCAGTTTGCTAAAATGAGTTATTCAAAACCCAAAATTGAAAAAAAACTAAATGGAAAATCGTTAAATCATTTTTCACAAAAGGACATTGATACTTTGATTGGTCTTATGAATAAATCAAAAAAACCCATCATTTATTCTGGTGGTGGAGTTATAAACTCTGGACCAGAGGCGAGCAATGTTTTAAGAGAACTTGTAGAGCTTACAGGTTTTCCAATCACTTCAACACTGCAGGGTTTGGGTGCGTATCCAGGGGATGATAATCAATTTTTAGGCATGCTTGGTATGCACGGAACCTATGAAGCCAATAACGCGATGCATGATTGTGATTTATTAATAAATATTGGTGCTAGATTTGATGATAGAATAACTGGTAAAATTGACGAGTTCTCTCCAAAATCCAAAAAAGTTCATATCGATATTGATCCTTCATCAATAAATAAAATCATTAAAGTTGATTTAGCATTAGTTGGTGATGTTAAAGAGGTTTTAAAAGGAATTACCAAAACTCTAAAGAAAAAAAACTTAGATTTGAAAAAATCTAATAAGCAACAAATTGCTAAATGGTGGGAACAGATACAAAAATGGCGAACAAAAAATTCACTTCATTTTCAAAATAGTGATGAAACCATTAAACCTCAACATGCAGTTCAGAGATTGTACGAGCTTACAAAACACAAAGATACTTATGTCACGACTGAGGTGGGTCAACATCAAATGTGGGCAGCTCAACATTATAAATTTAATAAACCAAATCGTTGGATGACCTCTGGAGGACTTGGAACAATGGGATATGGATTACCTGCCGCTGTGGGTGTTCAAATAGCCCATCCCAAAAAATTAGTAATTGATATTGCAGGTGAGGCTTCAGTTTTAATGACAATGCAAGAGATGTCTACTGCAGTTCAATATAATCTACCTATAAAAATTTTTATTTTAAATAATCAATACATGGGAATGGTGAGACAATGGCAAGAATTGTTACATGAGAAAAATTATTCTGAAAGTTATACTGAGGCTTTACCTGATTTTATAAAAATGGCAGAGGCTTATGGTTGTAAGGGTATAATGGCAGAAAAACCAGATGAATTGGATGAAAAAATTAGAGAAATGGTTGAGTTTGATGGACCTGTTATTTTTGATTGTCGAGTCGATCCAAATGAAAATTGTTTTCCAATGATCCCTTCAGGAAAACCTCATAACCAAATGATATTAGGGCCAAGTGAAAAAGAAGAAAATAAAATTACCGGTAAAGGTAAAGCTTTAGTTTAAGTATGGCAAATCCAAAATCTGCATATAGTGTTTCTTCGAAAAAAGAAAAATCAGATACACACATCATTGTCGTTTGGGTGGATAATGAGTCTGGAGTTTTAGCAAGGGTTGTAGGATTGTTTTCTGGTCGGGGTTATAATATCGAGTCACTTGCAGTTGCTGAGGTGGATGCAAAAAAAAGTATATCAAGAATTACCATAGTCACGACTGGGACACCTCAAGTAATTGATCAAATTAAATTGCAATTAAAAAAACTTGTTCCAGTCCATAAAGTGGCAGATTTTAAAAGGAATGATAAAGGCGTAATATTTAAGGAAATGGCATTATTTAAAGTTGTCGGCAGCTCTGTGAAAATCAAAAAAGCTATTAATGCTTGTAAAAAGTATGATGCTGTAATATTGGATAAAACGAAAAAATCAAATGTTATTCAAATTACTGCATTAAGAAGAGAAATAGACAAGATGGCAAAAAATTTAAGAAAATTTGGTTTAGTAAGTGTTTCTAGAACTGGAGCTGTTGCTATGACAAGGGGTGATAAAGTTTTTAATTAATTATTGAGGAGAAAATTATGAAAATGTTTTATGAAAAAGATACTGATGTAAATTTAATCAAAGATAAAAAAATCGCAATATTTGGTTATGGTAGTCAAGGACATGCACACGCTTTAAATTTAAAAGATAGTGGTGTTAAAGAAGTTGTAGTTGCATTGAGAGAAGGTTCCTCAAGCATACCTAAAGCAGAGTCAAAAGGATTAAAAGTTATGAATTTATCTGATGCTGCTGAGTGGGCAGATGTTGTAATGATTTTAACACCAGATGAATTACAAGCCTCTATTTATAAAAACCATATAGAGCAAAGAGTTAAAGAGGGAAAGTCAATTGCCTTTGCTCACGGATTAAATGTTCATTATGATCTAATTAAAGCTAGAAAAGATTTAGATGTATTTATGGTTGCTCCAAAAGGACCTGGTCATTTGGTAAGAAGTGAGTATGAAAAAGGTGGGGGAGTGCCATGTTTATTTGCAGTACATCAAAACGGCTCCGGTAAAGCAAGAGATTTAGCGATGTCATATGCCTCAGCAGTTGGCGGTGGTAGATCAGGAATTATTGAAACAACATTTAAAGATGAAGTTGAAACAGATTTATTTGGGGAGCAGACTGTTCTTTGTGGTGGTTTAGTTGAACTAATAAAGAATGGCTATGAAACTTTAGTAGAAGCTGGATATGAACCTGAGATGGCATATTTTGAAACTGTTCATGAAGTAAAACTTATTGTTGATCTTATTTATGAAGGTGGAATTGCTAATATGAATTACTCTATTTCAAACACAGCAGAATATGGAGAATATCAATCTGGACCTAGAGTGATCAATAAAGAGGAAACTAAAAAAAGAATGAAAGAAGTTTTGGCTGATATTCAATCTGGTAAATTTACAAAAGAATGGATGGATGAGTGCAAAAGTGGCCAAAAAAACTTTCTTGCCACAAGGGCAAAATTAGCTGAACATCCAGTTGAAAAAGTTGGGGCAAATTTAAGAGCTATGATGCCATGGATTGGCAAGAAGAAATTAGTTGATAGTGATAAGAAGTAAATTTTAGTTCCAAATTGGGATAAATTCAGTATTTTACTTTTGCAATCTAAACGAGAGGTTGTATATTTCAAAAACAAAAATTTTTAATATGGCTGACAAAGATAAAGTATTTATTTTCGATACAACGATGAGAGATGGTGAGCAATCACCTGGAGCTTCAATGAGTGTTGAGGAAAAAATTCAAATCTCAAGAGTTTTTGATGAAATGGGTATTGATATTATAGAAGCAGGTTTTCCAATATCATCACCTGGTGATTTTGAGGCTGTCAGTGCTATAAGCAAAAGTGTTAAAAATTCAATCCCTTGTGGTTTGGCAAGAGCAACTAAAAAAGATATTGATGCTTGTCACGAGTCTTTAAAATTTGCGAAAAGATTTAGAATACATACTTTTATTTCAACAAGCCCAGTTCATATGAAGCATAAATTAAATATGACTAACGAACAAGTTTTGGGGGCTATTAAAGAGAGTGTTACTTATGCAAAAAAATTCACAGATGATGTTGAATGGTCTTGTGAAGATGGCACAAGAACAGACTTAGATTTTATGTACAAGACAATCGAGCTTGCAATTAAATGTGGTGCTACGACGATAAATATTCCAGATACAGTTGGATATTCAATACCAGAAGAATTTGCAAAAACTATTAAACTTATAAAAAATAATGTACCAAATATTGATAAAGCAATTATATCAGCTCATTGTCATAATGATTTAGGTTTAGCAGTTGCAAATGCATTGTCAGGATTGTCAGCTGGAGTAAGACAAATTGAATGTACTATTAATGGAATTGGTGAGAGAGCAGGAAATGCTGCTTTAGAGGAAATTGTAATGGCAATTAAAACAAGAGATGATTTATTACCTTATGAGACAGGTATAAAAACAGAATTAATTAGTAAAGCTTCAAAAATTGTTTCAAATGCAACAGGATTTCCGGTCCAATTTAATAAAGCGATTGTTGGAAAAAATGCTTTCGCACATGAATCAGGGATCCATCAGGACGGAATGCTAAAAAATAGAGAAACATATGAAATCATGACACCAGAAAGTGTTGGAGTTAAAAAAACATCATTAGTTATGGGAAAACATTCTGGAAGACATGCTTTTAAAGATAAATTAAGTGATTTAGGTTATGCTGATGTAACAGATGATGTTGTTCAAGCGGCATTTGGAAAGTTTAAAATTTTAGCAGATAAAAAAAAGCATATCTATGATGAAGATATAGTCGCACTAGTTGATGATAGCTTGATAATTGATAATAAAATCAACGCAATAAATCTAAAATCTTTAAAAGTTTTTGCTGGCACCGGTGAACCACAAAGAGCTGAAATGACATTAGATGTTTTTGGCGATATAAAACATACTACTCAAACTGGAGATGGTCCTGTTGATGCAATATTTAAATGTATTAAGGAGCTTTATCCACATGATGTTAAGTTGTCTTTATATCAAGTTCACGCAGTTACTGAAGGAACAGATGCACAGGCTACAGTCAGTGTTAAAATTGAGGAGAATGACAGAACTACTGTTGGACAATCAGCTGATACAGATACTTTAGTCGCATCAGCTAATGCTTACCTTAATGCATTAAATAAAATGTTAATTAAAAGAGAAAAGAAATCTCTTTATAAAAATATAGAACCTAAAAAAGTAAAAGGAGTGTTTTAATGGGTATATTTGACAGAATGAAGAAAATCTGGAGTCAGGATATGGCAATTGACTTGGGAACAGCAAATACTTTAGTAGTTGTGAAAGGACAAGGGGTTGTTTTAAATGAACCTTCAGTTGTTGCAATCGTTGATCAATCAGGGAAAAAACAAGTTTTAGCTGTTGGAGATGAGGCCAAAACGATGTTGGGAAGAACTCCTGGAAATATTCAAGCTATAAGACCTTTAAGAGATGGTGTTATAGCTGACTTTATCGTCACTGAGGAAATGATTAAACACTTCATTAAGAAAGTTCATAAAGGAAGTACTTTTGCTAATCCAAGAATTTTAATTTGCGTTCCAACGGGCTCAACTCCTGTCGAGAGAAAAGCTATTCAAGATAGTGCTTTAGCAGCAGGGGCGAGAAGAGTTCAATTGATTGAGGAACCAATCGCAGCTGCCATTGGTGCTAATCTGCCTATATCTGAAGCAACTGGTTCAATGGTAGTTGATATTGGTGGTGGTACAACTGAAATTGCAGTTATGTCCTTAGGAGGTTTAGTTTATTCTAAATCTCTAAGAGTAGCGGGAGATGCAATGGATGGTGCAATGGTCAACTATATGAGAAAAGAATATAATTTGATGATCGGTGATAGTACTGCGGAAAAAATTAAAAAAGAAATAGGTACTGCTATTCCTACAAATAATAATACTTATGCAGTTAAAGGACGAGATCTAAGATCTGGAACTCCAAAAGAAGTTAATATTACAGAGGAAGATACAGCAGAAGCATTGAATATTATTTTAAAAGAGATGGTGAATGGAATTAAGGATGCACTAGAAAGCACTCCTCCAGAATTATCTGCCGACTTAGTTGATATGGGACTTACTTTAACTGGTGGTGGAGCTTTATTAAAAAATATAGACAGAAGGTTTTCTAAGGAAACAGGTTTGCCAGTTCACATTGCTGATGATCCATTATCTTGTGTAGCAGTTGGTACTGGAAAAGCTCTTGATCAAGAACAAACATTCTCGACTATGTTGACTGAATATTAAGAGTAATGGCCTCTAGCAGAGATGATTTTATAATTGCAATTCGTTCTGCTTTTTTAAAAAAAAGTACTCAACAAAAATTTTCTCTACTTACTTTAGTATTTATTTCTATATTTATTATCCTTTTATCAAGCCTAGACTTTAAGGCAGTAAGATATCTGAAGGCTGGATTAAGTGAGGTGGTTTATCGATCATCTTTTATTGTCTCTATACCTGAAAACTTTGTCAGGAATTCATTTATTAATATAATTGAATACACAACATTTTTTAATAGATATCAAAATAACAGAGATGAATTGGATAAACTTAAATCTGATTTTGTATCTAACGAAATTATTCAGTATGAAAATCAAGAACTGAAGGTACTAATTGATGATTATATTTCAAGTTCAAATAAAATTTTAGCAAAAATAATTGTTGATCATGATAGTCCCTTTTTAAAGAGCATAATCATAAATAAAGGAAGTAAAGACGATATAAAAATTGGTACAAATATTTATGATCAATCTTATTTAGTTGGTCGGGTAATTGAGGTGAATTATAAAACATCAAGGGTATTATTGTTATCAGATTTAAATTCTAATGTTCCAGTAACAATTGCCCCTCAAAATATCCAAGCAATAGTCACAGGGAGCGGAGACAATTTTGGACAAATTAAATATATTAAAGCGGGTTTATCAGAGGAGTTAGTTGATGAAAGTATAGTTTACACCTCAGGTACCGGAGCAATATTTAAAAGTGGAGTACCAATAGGCAAATTAAGATCTAAAAAAGATGGCTCTTCCAATAGATACAACGTTGAATTCTACAGCGACTTTACACAATTAAAATATGTTTTTGCAGAAACAATTACTCAAATTGAAATCCCTCAAGTTGAACCAGAAATAGTTCTAATTGAAGATAAAAGTGAAGAACTTGAAGAGTCAAAATTAAAGATTTTAGAAGATGAGCTTAAAATTATTGAGGAGACTAATTCAAAATTTATAGAAGAAAATGAAAATTTAACTAGTGAAATTAATGATTTAAACAATCAAATTTCAGTTTTAAATAATGAAATTTTTTTACAAAAGCAAAAAATCAATCAATTCAATATTGATACCCAAGAATTAGAATTTTTAAAGTTAAACTTAGAACATGGTCATAAATGTAGAAAATCTTTTTTTAATGCTGATGGTTTTAATGTTGGAACTGAAGAGTACAAGAGTTGTGTTTTAAATGGAGGTAGAACAGGTGGCTAACTTAAAGACAAAGGGAACATTTTCTAAATTATATACCTGGTTACCAATAATTTTCTTATTTATCTCAGTGCTCAATGAATTTGATTTTAATTATTTAAAACTTGAGTATTTTTCTTTTAATTTCCCATTTATTTTGATCTTTTTCTTTACCTTAAAAGATTTTAAACATTTTGATTATCTTTTTGTATTTTTTGCAGGTTTGCTCAACGACACTGTTATAGGTTTACCCCTGGGTATTAGCAGCTTGTCTTATACACTAATTTGTATTGCTACGGCATATATTAGAAATATAACAATTAGGCCAAGTCCCATAAAAGATTGGTTCTACTTTTTATTTATAATAAGTTTGATTAACTCTTTAAATTACTCAGTTTTAAGTTTGTTCTTTTCGTATAACTTGGTTTTAACAAGTTATCTAGTTAACACGACTTGTACATTTTTACTTTACATAATTTTTGTATCAATATTTAAATATTACATGAAAGGAATTAATGATTAATTCTTCAAGTGATAATGTAAAGAAACTTAACTCTATTAATAGAAGAATGTTCATTACAGGTTCATTAAAATTTTTTGTAATGATAGGAATAGTCAGTAGATTATTCTTTTTACAAGTTAAAGAAAATAAAAAGTATTTAACTCTTTCCGACAAAAATAGAATTAGAGAATGGAAGTTAGCCCCTGTGAGAGGAGAATTTCATGATTATTTTGGTAATGTTATTGCAGGAAATTTTGAAGCTTATCAACTCCACGTGATACCAGAACAAGTTGAAGATTTTAGGTATGTTATATATCGATTAAAAGACTTACTAGAATTATCAGATAACGAATTTAAAAAAGTATTAAAAAAGAAAAATGAAATAAAGCCTTGGGAAACTTTAATTGTTTCTGATAATTTGAGTTGGCAAAAGTTTTCAAAGATCAACAATCATTTATATGATTTAAATGGTGTAAAACCAGTTATATCTATCTCAAGAAACTATCCTTTTAAAGAAAATTTCACACACCTAATAGGTTACGTTAGTCAAGCTAATCAAGATGATATTGAATCTACTCAAGCCATAAAAAAGAATTTTGTACCAGGTTTAAAAGTTGGAAAAGTTGGCTTAGAAAAAACATTTGAAGAAAAATTAATAGGAACCAATGATATTGAGAGATATGAAGTAAATGCTTATGGCAGAAGAATCAGTCAATTAGAATTTCAAAAAGGTGAAAAAGGTAAAACTTTAAGATTAACTATTGATACTGAGGTTCAGAAGTTAGCAAACGAATTACTTAAGGATAAAGCTGGCTCTATTTGTGTAATGGATATTTATACAGGTGCAGTGGTTGCAATGCATTCTTCACCATCATTCGATCCCAACTTATTTGTGTTTGGTATTAGTCAGGATGATTGGCAATTAATTCGTAATGATCCAATGAAACCATTAGTTAATAAAACTTTACAAGGGAATTACTCACCAGGTTCTACGATAAAACCGATTGTTGCTTTATCTGCACTTGAGAATGGAATAGTTAACACAAGTTTTACAGTAAGATGTACTGGTAAAACAGAAATGTATGGCCAAACTTATCATTGCTGGAAGAAAAAAGGCCATGGTTATGTAAGTTTAAGAAATGCAATGAAGCAATCTTGTGACACTTATTTTTATGAAGTTGCTCGTAAACTTGGTGTTGATAAATTGAGCGAAACTGCAAAAAAATTTGGTCTCGGAGAAAAAGTTTTTGGTGATTTATTTGATATTGAAAAAAAGGGATTAATTCCAAATACTCAATGGAAAAAAAATGCTCTGGGTAAAGGATGGTTATTAGGTGAAACAATCATTACAGGAATAGGACAAGGTTATATTCAAACCACACCAATTCAATTGTGTTTAATGACTGCTCAAATTGCAAACGGTGGTTATAAAATTTATCCACATCTCGTTGTAGATGACAAAGTTAAAGATCAACCTATAGATAAATTTACACCGCTTTATAAAAATTCAAAAAATATTAAAATTGTTCAAGATGCTATTTTTGGATCAACTAATGAAGTAATGGGTACATCTTATCGTTCAAGAATTGATAACCCAAAATATCAGTTTGCGGGTAAAACCGGCACAGCGCAGGTTAAAAAAATTACTGAGGAAGAAAGAGAACTAGATCTTAAAACATTCCAGATTCCATACGAGCAAAGAGATCATGCTTTGTATGTAGCCTTTGGTCCATATAAAAATCCTAGATACGCATTAAGTGTCATTGTAGAACACGGAGGAAACGGAAGTACAACTGCCGCTCCAATGGCAACTAAATTATTTAAATTGATTATTGACCGACACAAGATCAGGGAGTCATTGAGAAATAAAAAGTATTTGGAGATATAGATGTATCAACATACAAGATTAACAACAAATAGACTTGGTTTTTTTCAAAAATTTAGAAACTTTGATTATATACTTCTAGTTTGTATATTGTTACTTGGCTTTATTAGTTTAGCAACAATGTATTCTACTGATGGTGGTGAGATTAAATTTCATACCAAAAGCCATTTTACAAAATTAGCAGTATTTACTTTAATGATGCTAGTAATGTCATTTATCAATATCAAGTATTGGTTCTCAATAGGTTATTTAGCTTATGTAGCGGTAGTCGGTTTGTTAGTAGGGACCTATTTATTTGGAATTACCTCATCAGGCTCTCAAAGATGGATAAATTTATATTTCATAAATTTACAACCATCTGAATTAATGAAAATATTTATTATTGTTTGTTTGGCTAAATTTTTTCATCGAATGAAGTTAGAAAATGTCAATTCAATTTATACAATTTTAACTTCTTTAATAATAATTCTTTTACCAATGGGGTTAGTAATTGTACAACCAGACCTTGGAACTGCAGTTCTTATTGCTATAAGCGGAATAGCGGTATTATGGTTTGCAGGTATAAATTATAAATATTTTATTTATACTATTCTTGGATTTATAATCTCTTTACCTTTCGTCATAGCTTTCTTGAAGCCCTATCAGAAATTGAGAGTGTTGACATTTCTAAATCCTGACAAGGATCCCCTAGGTGCTGGTTATCAAATTATCCAATCAAAAATAGCTGTCGGATCTGGAGGTATATTTGGTAAAGGTTTTTTAAAAGGCACTCAAAGTTATCTAGAATTTTTACCAGAAAAACATACTGATTTTATTTTCACGCTTTTCTCAGAGGAATTTGGTTTTGTAGGCTCTGCAATACTTTTGGTAATCTATGCAATTATTATTTATAGAATTGTTGCAATAGGAGCTAGTTCCAGAAGTTATTTCGCAAAGATTTTTTGTTATAGTTTTGGTGCAGCCATTTTTGTATTTATTACTATTAATATGAGTATGGTTTTGGGTTTACTACCTATAGTAGGTTCTCCTTTACCAATTATGTCTTATGGTGGTTCCTCAATGTTAGCAACTATGATTGGCTTTGGAATTGTCATGAGCGCTAGAGTTCACAATCAACAATTGATTGCCTAAGTATAATTTGTCGCTTAACTTATTTGACAGATAGATTGTATATTTTTTTATGAGTAAAAATTTACATGTGGGGATTGTCGGTTCAGGAATTCAGGGAGTTTCAAACGCGTTATTTCTTCAAAAAAAAGGATTTAAAGTAACTATTTTCGATAGAGATAATCCGGGCAGTCCAGCAGCTTCATATGGAAATGCTGGCCACTTTTCACCTTATGCCTCACTATCTTTAAATAGAACGGATGTACTTGCTGATGTACCAGCAATGTTATTAAGTTCAACAGGGCCACTTGCTTTGAAATGGAATTATGTGCCAAAAATGTTGCCTTGGTTTTTCAAGTTTATTTTGAATACAACAAAAAACAAAATGATGCATACCGCAAGAAATATGCATCAAATTTTAGATTTAGCATTACCTGCATACGATGAACTTTTTGATGAAATTAATTTAGATGGTCTCGTTGAAAATAAAGGAATTCTCTACATTTGGAATGATAAAGATTTAAAGAGTAGAGAATTAGAAATTAAAGTAAGAGATGAACTTGGTGTAAAACAACAACTGGTCAATAAATCTGAAATTCACGATCTAGAACCGAATATAAAACCCTTTTATCATGCAGGAGTTTATTATCCATATGCACGACATGCGCGAAACCCTAAAAAAATCTTACTTAAATTATTTGAATTATTTTTAAAAAAAGGTGGAACGTTTGAAAAGAAAAATATCAATGATATTGAGTTTGATACAGAAAAACCAGTTTTTGTAACTGATGGTGAAAGATATATTTTTGATAAAATTGTAATTGCATGTGGAGCTTTCTCAAAAAAATTAACAGATAATTTAGGTGAACGAATTCCTCTTGATACTGAAAGAGGTTACCATGTTCATTTCAAAGATTGTGATCATCTTTTAAGTAGACCCGTTATTTTTTCTAATAGAGGATTCGGTATCACCCCTATGGAACAGGGATTACGAGTAGTTGGCACAGTCGAGTTTGGTGGATTAGACAATCCCCTCTCAAAATCTAGAATTAAAAATTTAATTAGTAATGCTAAGTATATGTTAGGCGATCTTCCAGAACATGAAGATGAATGGTTAGGTTTTAGACCTACGCTGCCAGATTTTTTACCAGTGATGGGTCCTTCTAAGAATTATAAAAATGTATTTTATTGTTTTGGGCATCATCATTTAGGATGGACATTAGGTCCAATTTCTGGAAAGATTGTCTCTGGAATGATAGCTAAAGAAAACACAAATCTAAATTTAGATCCTTATAGCTCAGTAAGATTTAGTTAATCAAATGCAAAATACTAAGGCATACATCATGCTAGTATGTGCAACATTATTTTGGGCAGGAAACTTTACATTAGCAAAGCTTGCTTATTTAGAAAATATACCTCCCAACTCACTCGCATTTTTAAGGTGGTGCTTAGTATGGATAATATTACTTCCCTTCACTTATAAAGAAATATTAAAATTAAAAAATCAAATTAAAGGAAATTTATCATTATTTCTTATTCTAGGTTTTACTAGTGTATGTATATTTACTTCTTTTACTTATAACGCTTTAAATTACACTCAAGTAATTAATGCATCACTTTTTAATACCGCAATACCTGTAACAATAATTTTAGTTTGTTTTTTATTAAAAATTGAAAAAACAAATATTTTTCAAATATCTGGATTAGTCATCTCAGTTTTAGGAATTTTAGCTATTATTACTAAACTTGATCTAAATATTTTACTTACCTTAAATTTTAACAAAGGCGATTTATTTATGGTCGGAGCAATTATTGCTTGGGGAATATATTCTGCATATTTGAGAAAAAGAACCTTTGAAGTATCTTTACTTGCTCTTGTCCATATAATTTGCACATTCGGATTAATTTTTCTTTTGCCTTTATTTATTTTAGATATGACACAAGGCAAAATTATTGAGATGAGTAGTAATTTTTTTTATATTTTAGCTTATGTTGCAATATTTCCAAGTATTGGCTCTTACTATTGTTGGGCTGGCGCTGTTTCAATCATTGGGGCAAATCGAGCTGGAATATTTTTATCCTTAATTCCGTTATTTAGCACTTTAATGGCGATATTCTTTTATAATGAGCAGTTTCAATTTTTTCACTT
>CABYNA010000004.1:0-70469 GCA_902520215.1 uncultured Pelagibacteraceae bacterium | reverse complement strand
TTGGTTTAGTAGGCGATAATTTTAATAAAGAGAAAATATTAAAAAAGCTTCAAGGTGATTATGCTATTGGACACAATAGATATAGTACAACAGGTGAAAATACTCTTAGGAACATTCAGCCTTTCTTTGCTGATACTAATGCTGGAGGGATCGGCGTAGCTCATAATGGAAATTTAACTAATTCTATTTCTTTAAGAAAAAAATTGGTTGATGAAGGTGCAATTTTTTACACAACATCTGATACAGAAACAATAGTTCAATTAATTGCCAAGTCAAAACGGGCAAAAACAATAGACAAAATTGTTGATGCAATTTTTCAAATACAAGGTGGATATGCTTTAGTAATGTTAACTCAGACTTCATTAGTAGGTGTTAGGGATCCTTTTGGTATCAGGCCTTTAGTAATTGGAAAATTAAAGAATAGTTATGTACTAGCATCTGAAACATGTGCTTTAGATATAATTGGTGCTCAATTCATACGAGAAGTTGAAAATGGTGAGATAGTTTTAATTGAAAATAATGAATTGAAAAGTATTAAACCATTTCCACCAAGAAAAGTTAGGCCTTGTGTTTTTGAATATATTTATTTTGCAAGACCAGATAGCATGCTTGACGGAAAAACTGCGTATGAACATAGAAAAAATCTTGGTTCTGAACTTGCAAAAGAAAATGATATAAATGCTGATATTATTGTGCCGGTACCAGACTCTGGAAATGCAGCCGCTTTAGGTTTTGCGCAATCTTTAAATGTAAAATTTGAGCTTGGTTTAGTTAGAAATCATTATGTTGGAAGAACTTTCATTGAACCAAGTCAGAAGATCAGAAGTTTGGGTGTTAAATTAAAATTAAATGCTAATCAATCAACAATTCAAGGCAAAAAAATAATTTTAGTAGATGACTCACTTGTAAGAGGGACAACTTCTCATAAAATAGTCAAAATGCTATATGACGCTGGCGCAAAAGAGGTTCATGTTAGAATTGCCTGTCCAGAAATAAGATTTCCTGATTTTTATGGAGTTGACACACCAACTAAAAAAGAATTACTTGCGGCAAATAAAAGTAACTCAGAAATCTGTGATTACATTGGTGCAAAATCATTAAAATTTTTATCAGTAAATGGGATGTATCGAGCAATTGGTTTTGCTAAAAGAAATGAAACTTATCCTGAATTAACTGATCATTATTTTACGGGAGAGTATCCTGTTAAACCTATCGATGAACTTGGTGATAGTAAAATCACACAATTATCATTGTTAAACACTGCATCAAATAATTAAATGAAAAAAGTAAGTTTTACTGAAATGAAAAATGGTACTAAAGAGGATTATCTTTTTTTAGATAAACATGAAAAAAATTTTGCCAGCAAAACTGCTGATAGAATATTAAAATTTATGTCTGGACTAACAGAAACTTTAGAAGGTTATCAGGTATCAAGGCTTGAGCACTCACTTCAAAGTGCTACGAGAGCTCATAGAAATGGTGAAAGCGAAGAGATGGTTGTAGCTTGTCTGTTACATGACATCGGTGATGAATTAGCACCAATGAATCATTCTGAGTATGCCGCTTCAATTTTAAAGCCCTATGTATCAGAAAAAACTCATTGGATAGTAGAAAAGCATGGTGAATTTCAAATGTATTATTATGCACATCATTTAGGTGGTGATAAGAACAGAAGAGATAAATATAAAGATCATAAATACTATCAAGATACAATAGATTTTTGCGAAAAATATGATCAAAATTCTTTTGATCCTAAATATAAATCTTTACCATTGGAATTTTTCAAACCAATTGTAAAAAAAATTTTTTCTAGAAAACCATATTCTTCTCTTAAGAATAATTAAAAATAAAATTTATTTCTATGATTACAAAAAAAGAGCAAATAATTGAATATTTCAAGTGTGGAATTAAAAACAAAAAAGAGTTTAAAATTGGTATCGAGCATGAGAAATTTCTATTTAATAGCCATAATAATAAGAGAATTGATTATCAAAAAATAAAGGAGATGTTCTCAGCTCTACTTGAGTTTGGATGGAATCCTGTATTAGAAAACGATAATATTATTGCTTTAAATAAGGGAGGTAAAAATATTACTCTTGAGCCTGGTAATCAAATTGAATTATCTGGTGATAAACTTACTAATATTCATGAAGCATGTGCAGAGTCTTATGATTACTTATTTGAGTTAAAACAGGTCACAAAAAAACTTAACATTAAAATTGTAAGTGCAGGTTTCGATCCAATATCAAAATTAGATGAGATTCCCAATAACCCTAAAAAAAGATACAAACTAATGACAAAAGATATGCCTTTTGGGGGAGAATTAAGTCTTGATATGATGTATCGAACCTGTGGAACGCAGTTAAATTTAGATTACAGTTCAGAAGAAGATTTTAAAAAAAAATTTAAGATAATTAATTCTCTGGTACCTATTTCAATTGCTTTATTCGCTAATTCATCAATAGTTGAGAAGAAAAAAAGTAATTATTTATCTTATCGATCAAAAGTATGGCAAAATACTTCACGAGGTGGTTTGCCTAAATTATTCCTAGAAGACTTTGATTTTGAAAAATATGCAGATTTTGTAATTAATTTTCCAGTTCTATTTATACAACAAAAAGAAAATTATTTTTCAGGCAGAGGATACAATTTTAGTGATTTCATGTCAGGAAATATTAAAGAAATAAATAATCGTCTGCCCGATGAAAATGATTTATCAACTCATTTAAGTACAATTTTTACGGAAAATAGACTTAAAAAATATATTGAATTAAGATCGATGGATACTTGTGGTTGGGATTGTCTATGTGCGGGCCCAGCATTTAATGTTGGAATGTTATATGGAAATTTAGATGAAGTTTATGAATTAATTTCTAGTTGGGATAAAGATAAAATTATAAATGCATATTTAGAAGCGCCACAAAAAAGTTTTAATACCCAGCTTATGGGTAAAGACCTACTTTATTGGTCTTCAGTGTTATTAGATTTATCTAAAAAGGGATTAGAAAAGAGAGATATAGTCAATAAAAGTGGAAAAAATGAGACCCTATTTTTAAATCATCTACAAAAAGTGATTGATAATAAAACTACAAATGCACATCATATGATTATTAAATTTTCTAAAGATGAAGATTTAACTGAATTATATGACAAATAAAATTATCGCTATCCAGGGAAATCATCCTTCTAAACTTAACCCTTTGACCGATACCAGTATTTTTTTAGCTCATGAAATACAAAAAAAAAATTACAAAATTTTCTATTATGATCCAAAAGATTTATCTATCATTAATTTTAAAGTAATTGCTAAAGGATTCTTCGTCAAATTTGATTATAGAAAAAAAAAGTTTTTTGAAATCTTAAAAAAACAAAAACTAGAGCTAGTTAAGTGTAAATATTTACTTATTCGCCAAGATCCACCATTCAATTTAGAATATATTTGTTCAACTCTTATTTTAGATAAAATAAAAAAAAGAGTTGAAATTATAAATGATCCAACAGCAATTAGAAATGTATCTGAAAAACTTTTTTCCTCAAAATATCAAAAATTTATGCCTGATACTATTTTTTCACAAAATATTGATGAAATTAGAAAGTTTTTTAAAAAACATAAAAAAGTGATAGTAAAACCTATCAATAGCTATAGTGGAAATAATATATATTTATTGAACAAGTTTAATCTAAAATTTTTTCAAAAGTTTATTAAAAAACACAATCATATTATGTGTCAAAAATATTTACCTAAGATCAAAGAAGGAGATAAGAGAGTTTTTTTGATAAATGGTAAAGTTTGTGGCGCAATATCAAGAATTCCAAAAAAAGGTTCATTTTTAAGTAATTTAAGCAAAGGTGCAAAACCAATAAATGTAAAATTAACTAATAAAGAAATGAAAATATCAAAATTGATTAGTAAAGATTTAAAAAAAGATAAAATTTTCTTTGCTGGGATTGATTTTATAGATGAGCAACTCAATGGTGACATAAATGTTACATCACCTACTGGATTAAAAACATTTTACGACCTCTCAAAAATAAATTTAGCCTCAACTTTCTGGAAAGAATTAAAAGCGTGAAAAATCTTACAGATCAACAAAAGGGATCGTTATTAGCCTTTGTTGCGGTATTGTTTATTACACCAGACTCACTGTTCATAAGGCTTTCAAATGTAGATACTTGGGGTTTAGTTTTTTATAGGGGAATTATCCCTTTTATGACAGTTTTGATAGGTATGTTAATGATTTATAAGTTAAATTTCTTTAAAATTCTTTTTACAAGTGGTTATCATGGTATTTTTTATGTAATCACATTTAGTGTAACCAATATAACTTTTGTTGTTTCTATTCAGAATACAAACGTTGCCAATACCTTAGTTATGATAGCGACTGCTCCAATGTTATCAGCTATTCTTGGAGCAATATTTCTAAAAGAACCACCTGATAAAAAAACTTGGATTTCTATAATAATTACTTTTTTAGCAATAATATATATTTTCTATGACTCTTTGAAGTTAGGTAATTTCTATGGAGATATTTTAGGATTTGTTACTGCGATAGGTTTAGCGGTTGGAGCGGTTATTATCAGATCTGCTAAAAATAAAAATTTAGTTCCTGCTGCGGTAGTTGGTAAATTATTTGTAGCAACTTTTGCATTACTTTTTATCGAAAGTTTTGCATTAGTTGGTAAAGATCTTTTGATTGTTCCGTTGATGTGTATTTTATGTGTAGCGATACCTTTTGTGTTAGTGACCATTGCACCAAGGTTTATACCTGCTGCAGAAGTTAATCTTTTTTTTCTGCTGGAGACTATAATTGGTCCAATTTGGGTTTGGTTAATCATAAAAGAACAGCCTAGTTTAGAAACACTTCAGGGTGGTCTAATTATAATCACTACCATAGCAATTCACTCGTACTTAAAACTCAAAAATTCTTAAGCTCGTCACAATTAAGACTTGATTTAATAATACACCGCGAATAATTACCTCAATTTTTATGAATAAAGTTTTAAAAAACTCCTGGGCATTATTTTTGGGAATGGGCTTCATCATGATGGCTTATGGATTCCAAGGCTCTCTACTTGGAGTAAGAGCGGTCCAAGAAGAATTTAGCCTTACTTCAACTGGATTTATGATGTCTGGTTATTTTGTAGGTTACTTTATTGGTGCCGCAACTATTCCAAGTATAATTTCGAGAGTTGGTCACATAAGAGTTTTTGCAGCTTTTGCATCTTTAGCTTCATTAGTTGTTTTAATTCACTCAGTTATAATTCATCCATTCATATGGTTTTTATTAAGAATACTTACAGGTGTAAGCATGGTCTGCATTTATACGGTTGCAGAAAGTTGGTTAAATGACAGATCAAGTAATAAAAATCGAGGCAGCGTGCTTTCTATTTATATGGTCATACTTTATGGAACCATGGGTATTGGTATGTTTTTACTTAACTTTAGTAGTCCTAAAAACTTTCAACCATTTATATTAGTTTCAGTAATTACTTCTGCTGCTTTAATACCTATTTTACTAACTAAAAAAAAACCACCAAATTTTAAAAAAATACAAGCCATGAATATGAGAGAATTATATGAAGCTTCACCTTTTGGTATGGTGAGCTCTCTTTTTTATGGAACAATACAATCTGCTTTATTCACATTGCTAGCAGTTTATGCTACCTCCATGAACTTCACTATTTTAGAAATATCAATTGTAACTTTCTTGCTAGCAATTTCAGGTGCAGTAGCCCAATTTCCAGTTGGTAAAATTTCAGATATTTACGATAGAAGAAGAGTAATTGTGTTTTCAACATTTGGAGCAGCAATATTCGCAATAATTGCAATATTTGTTTCAAGACAAATGTATCTACCAGGTGGTCTCGCAACTAGTAAAACATTGTTTTATTTTTTCTTTATTCTTTTTTCATTTTGTAGTTTACCAATGTTTTCTTTGATCCTGGCACATACAAATGATTATATCTCAAAAGAAAAATTTGTTGCAGCTGGAGCAGGGTTACAATTTGCCTTTGGATTAGGTGCCATGAGCGGTCCATTTCTTTGTTCAATATTTATGGATCTAGTTGGACCAAATGGTTTCTTTGTGTTTCTATTTATTTTTCATTCTTTTATTGGATTTTTTGGAATATATAGAATGAAAGTTAGAAAAACTGTTGAAAATCCAGACTCTCAGTTCGTTGCTATGCCACAAACCATTACTCCAGCAGGTATTGAACTCAATCCTACTACTGAACACATAGAGGAACCATATTCTGAAAAAGTTAAAGAAATTTTAGAAAGAAAAGGTGTAAAATATAAAAAAGACGAGACCGAAGATCAAAAAGAGGAAGTGACATACTAAATATATCCCTTTCAGGTTGTAGCTCATTTTAGTCAGACTATAAAAATTTTTTTGAGAATCTTATTGAATAATTTTCATTTATCTAGTGAAATAAATAAAAATTAAAAAATGCCGTTAAAAAAGAAAAAAACAAAAATTAAAAAAAAAACTAACGGGCTTACTAAAATAGCATCGTTTACAACAAGTTCGCTTAGCAGCGCGTTAACTAATTATAAGAAAAAAAAAGAACAAGAAAAAATCAAAGCTATTAAATTACAAAAACTTGAGGAAAGAAATTCTTATCAAAAGGAAAAAAAAGAATTGAAACTTTGGGAGGATAGGCTCAATAAAGAAAGTAGTAAAATCCGCTCAAATGAAGAAGAGCTAAGAATAAGAGAAAAAGAAATTAGGTCTAAAGAAGATCAACAAAAAATTGAAAGTGAAAGACTAACGAAAAAAGATGAAGAATTAGTGCTCGTTGCAAAAGAATTAAGAGAAAAAGAAAAACAATTAAAAACTAGAGAAGAAGAGCAAAATAGAAAAGATATCGATTTAAAAGTAAGAGAAGATGAGCAAAAAAATAAGGAATTAAAAGAGCAAAGACGTAAAAATAGAGAATTAAAAATATTGAAAGAAGAGGAAGATAGACAAAAAGAAGCTGAGTTTATCAAAATAAGAGAGTGGGAAGAAAAATTTGACAGAGAACAAAAGCAAAAAGAACAAGAAGAAATTAGACGTGAACAAAGACTTATTCAAAAAGAAATCGAAAAAAGAGCAAGATTTGATGAAATTGACAAAAATCTTAAAAGTTCATCAAGTGCGTTAGAGAATTTTAATATAGATAAATCAAAAGAAAACTAGATCTAAAAATTCCTTCCTTTTATTTTAGTCTAAAGACTATACTAAATTTAAATAGATCAAGTTCTTGTGGTGTATGAACAAAGAAAACACAATTAAACTCTGGAAAATTATTCAGGAAGCTGGCGATTATTTGGTTGGTCAATTACCTGATCATCCTAATCATCCTAAAGGAAGAAATCCTTATGCTCATGTAGCAATTTGTATAAAAAGTAAATTCAATGCGAGTTATAAAGATATTCCAGATGATAAATACAATGAAGTCTTACAATATATTGACTTTTTAAAAAAAAATCCTAGCTAATTAAATTAAATTTTTTTTTATTGTTTAGGAAAATAATCTTTAAATTCACTTTCTCTATAAACATCAGCAGTACAACAATGAAGGCCACCGCCAAAAGCATAGGCATCTCTTAAGTCTACTGGAATTACTTCCATACCTAGTTTATCGAGTTGTTCTGCTTGATATTTTTCACTTTTTTCAACACAAACTGTCTTTGGATCTAGTACTAAAACATTCATAGAAAGCCAAACAGATGAATAGCAAAGCGGTGGTGGTTCATTGTGAGCAGGTTGTGCAGCATCTATAATTTCCCATCCATTATTTTCAAATAATTTTCTTTGTTCTTTAGGTAATCTTCTTTGAGGATTATTAATAATCAATCCTTCTTTTATCGGTGTGAAGGTTGCATCTATATGAATTGGGTATGGATCACCAGGAAAGTTTACAGCATGAACTCGATGATCTTTATAATGTCTTTTTAACCAATCAATTCCTTTAAGATTTGTCGTAAAACCATGTTGTACTACTAAATCTTTACCAAATCTCAACACATCAGCTGCATCGAATAAAGGTTCTTCTTCAGTTGTTACGAAAAATTTATCTTCAGTCCATTTTAATCTTTTTTGAATTCCGATTTTGTCAGATAAATAATCTTTTCTATAATCTGCATCTGTTAACCTTGGTTTTGGCGCTGACTCATGTCTCATGTTTGGATCTAAATTGTAATATTCTTTAAGAAGCGGACGATAACAAAGATACTCAAACCATCTACATCTATAACTCATAGTTGCCTCTAAAATTTCATTTCCAACAGTTAACAAAACATCTCTAGGAGGCATGCAGCCAAACATTGTTTCAGATTCCCAATCAGGTGTTGAAGTTTTTTGATTAAAATCTAAGGGTGTTGGTCTATCAACTTTAATACCTCTTTTAACCAAAATATTTGAGAAATCATTAAGTAACTGATTTGCTTTATCTACAGTATCTTTTGTTCTAGGACCAAATTTCCCTCTCATATCTGAATCTTCAGGAACTTTTGCATCTAAAGCAGGCTCTGGTGCGGGTATACATGTGCCGTCAGCCCTTCCAACAATAACATGCTTTAAAGGATCCCACTCATTCCAGCTATTTACAATCCTTTTTCCTTTTTTCATTTTAACCTTTTATAACATTATGCTCTGGACCAAATGGAAACTTCGTAATATTTTCTGAACTATTCTTCCCTATTACCAAAATATCATGCTCTCTATACCCTCCTGCACCAGGATTTCCTTCTGGAATAAGTATCATAGGCTCCATTGAAATAACCATATTTTCCTCAAGAACAGTGTCAATATCCTCTCTCAATTCAAGACCCGCTTCCCTTCCATAAAAATGGGACAATACTCCAAATGAATGTCCATACCCAAACGTTCTGTATTGCAAATATCCTAGTTCAGCAAAAAGTTCATTTAATTCATTACATATGTCAGAACATTTTACTCCAGGTTTTATTAACTCAATCCCTCTTTTGTGAACCTTCACATTTGCCTCCCATGCTTTTAAAGATTCATCGTTTACATTATCTAAAAATAAAGTCCTCTCTAAAGCAGTATAATATCCAGAGATCATTGGAAAAGTGTTTAAGGATAAAATATCACCATTTACTAATTTGCGATTTGTTTTTGGATTATGTGCGCCATCTGTATTGATACCTGATTGAAACCATACCCAAGTATCCATGTACTCAGCATTTGGATATGTTTTGGCTATTTCTTTTTCCATTTTATCTCTTCCAGTTATGGCAATTTCTAACTCTGTTGCTCCTTGTTTAATATTCTTAACAATTTCTTCTCCACCAATATCAGCAATTCTTGACCCATTTTTTATAATTTCTATTTCCTCTTTAGATTTTATCATTCTTAGCTTCATCAATTTTTTTGAAATATCTGTAAGAGCAGAGGCTGAAAAAATTGATTGAATTTTTCCATTCATTTCTAAAGTAATATGATCATTTTCTATTCCAATATTTTTAGGTATTTCATTCTCATCAATTATTGAGGTTATCGCTTTTAAAAAATTGTCTTTTTTCCAATCAGTATAAATAATATTTTCACAATGTGATCTCCTCCAGGGTTGACTTGCATCAATATTAGCTGAAATAGTTACAATTTTTTTTTCAGTAATAATACATCCGTATGGTCTACCGAAAGAGCAATAAATAAAACCAGAGTAGTAAGCTATATTATGCATTGAGGTTAAAATAATCATATCAAGATTATCTTTATCCATAATAGATCTTAATTTATTTAATCTTTGATTATATTCGTTATTCGAAAAAGGAAGTTTAGCCTTTTCACCATTCTTTAAAGTAAAAAAATCAGGCCTTTCCATAAATTTTAAGAATTTAATTAAGAGCTATATATCTCTTATTCCACCTCATGATAAGGCTATAATAAATAATTGAGACGAAAAGAAAGAACCCTCCCACTATTGTGTTAGTAGATGGAATTTCATTAATCCCGAACAATGGTAACCATACCCAAAAAATTCCTCCAATGACCTCTGTCAGAGATAATAATGTCAACTCTGCTGCTTGGATTGCTTTAGATCCTATCGAATATAAAATAAGACCTAAACAGACTAATACCCCATGTAAAGAAAACATTGCACTATTATAACTAGTTGCAAAAAAAGTTTGTTTATTGACCAAAATCATAATTGTAGCAGTTATGAAACAAAATAAACCTGCAACAGCAACTGTTGTAAATTTTGGAGTTTCTTTTCTCCATCTTAAAGTGACTGAAAAAATTGAAAATCCTATTGATGATGTAAGTCCAAAAACAAAACCTATTAAAGAATTTTTTTCAGTATTACCAACAGCCATAATTATAATACCCACAGTTGCAATAAGCATTGATATCCAAACATTTAAAGAAATTTTTTCTTTTAAAAATAAAAAAGCTAATAATGCAGTGAAAAAAGGCATTGCAGCTAAACATAATAAAGTAATTGCTGCAGTAGTGTTTGTAATTGAATAAATAAATGAAATCATTGCAATACCAAGACCCATGCCACCAACCAATCCTGATTTACCTACTTTTTTGTAATTTTTGTAAAAATTTATTCCTTCTTCAAAGTATAAATATAAATTTAAAATAATAAAAATAGTCAAACCTCTACCAAAAATATATTGCCAAGGTACCATATGAGGATCATTCATATATCTCACTACCAAGGGACCAAACGACCAAAGTATCCCTGCAAATAAAACAACCGGTACGGCTATTTTTTCATTTCTAAGTTCAACCATAATCGAATATTTAGATCTAATTGATTAGTACTACAACATAAATTAAATTGTTATACAAAGTATTAGCACTAATATAATAAATTAATATGAATTTGGATATTCTTAAAATAGCCTCTGATACCAACAATAACAAAAGCATCAAAAACTATACACACCACTCAAAATTGAAAAATTCAATGTGTGGTGATGAAATGCAAATAGATTTAGTTATAAAAAAAAATAAAATTATTGATTTTGGTTATCAAGGTAAGTCCTGTGTTTATTGTCAAGCCTCAGCAAGCTTACTTTCAAAAATTTCAATGAATAAAAATAAGTCTAAAATTAATGAATTGTGCGACGATGCAAAACATTATTTTGAGGGAAACGTTGAAAATATTGAAAAAAAATGGAAATCACTTAATAAAATATTTAATGATAAAAATCTATCTCGTAAAGAATGTATTTTATTACCTTTTAAAACAATAAAAAAAATAGTATCAAAATAATCTCATGGGTAATTTAAAACAATCTTTTATCGCAGGATTATTTTCAATTATCACTATAGGTATTTTAACTTTACTAACTTACAAAACTGAATTCGGAATTTTTCTTATTGCATCTTTTGGATCATCAATGGTTCTGTTGTATGGATATCCTGAAAGCCCTTTTGCCCAACCCAAAAATGTTTTTTTTGGACATTTAGTAACTGCAACTGTAGGAATGTTTTTTTTATATTTAATTCCTTTGCCATTATTTATAATTATACCATTAGCAGTTGGTTTTGGAGTGGGTCTAATGATATTGTTAAATGTAACTCATCCACCTGCAGGTGGAAATCCAATTATAGTTATTATGGGCAGTGTCTCACTAGACTATTTGTTAAGCCCAATAATTTCAGGATCAATAATTATTCTGGTTTTTGCTATTATAATTAATAAATTTATACTTAAAAAGAGTTATCCAAAAACAAAATAATTTGTTTGCTAGCGACATTAAAATAATGTTAGATGTCTCAAAATAAATTAATGATCGAAAGTAACGCAGGAGAATAAATGAAAATATTATGTGTATTATATGATGATCCAAAAGGAGGAATGCCTAAGTCATATCCACTTAAAGATCTTCCTAAACTAGAAAAATATCCAGATGGGATGACCTTACCTTCACCAAAAGGAAGAGATTTTAATCCTGGAGAATTGTTAGGATGTGTTTCAGGAGAATTAGGATTAAGAAAATTTTTAGAAAGTAATGGACATGAGTTAGTAGTTACTAATAGTAAAGACGGAGATGGATGCGAGGCTGATAAGCATATCGTTGACGCTGATATAGTTATTTCTCAACCCTTTTTTCCATACTACTTAACTAAAGAGAGAATTGCTAAAGCAAAAAACTTGAAAATGGCTATTACAGCTGGAATTGGCTCTGATCACGTAGATTTACAAGCAGCTATGGATAACAAAATTGATGTAGTTGAAGTAACTTTTTGTAATTCAAGATCTGTTGCTGAACACATCGTAATGATGATTGTATCAATGGTGAGAGACTATCACAACCAACATAGAATTGTTAATGAAGGTGGATGGAACATAGCAGATGCTGTGCAAAGATCTTATGATGTTGAAGGTATGCACATTGGAACTGTTGCTGCTGGCCGTATCGGTTTAGATGCATTAAGAAAAATGAAACCATTTGATGTACACTTACATTATTTTGATAGGCATAAATTACCAGATAGTGTTGAAAAAGAATTAAACTTAACATTTCATGAGTCAGTAGAGTCTATGGTTAAAGTTTGTGATGTCGTGACTATAAATTGTCCACTACATCCTGAGACTGAGAACTTATTTGACGATGCAATGATAAGCAAAATGAAAAAAGGTGCTTATATTGTAAACACTGCAAGAGGTAAAATTTGTAATCGTGATGCGATTGCAAAAGCATTGAAGAGTGGTCAACTAAGTGGTTACGCTGGAGATGTTTGGTTTCCACAACCAGCTCCAAATGATCATGTATGGAGAACAATGCCTAACCATGGAATGACACCTCATACTTCTGGAACATCTTTGTCAGCTCAAACAAGATATGCTGATGGTGTAAGAGAAATCTTAGAATGTTTCTTTGAAGGAAAAGAAATTAGAGATCAATATCTTATCGTCAAAGATGGACAATTGGCTGGAATGGGTGCTCACTCATATAGTAAAGGATCTGCCACAGGTGGTTCTGAAGAGGCAGCTAAATATAAGAAAAAATAAATCATTCTTTTAATTATTAAAGGTATGCTACTTAAAAGTAGCTACCTTTAATAATCTAGACTCAATTCCCAATTTTTGTATAAATTTTTAGTCATGAGATTTTTATTATTTATATTTTTAAACTTAATAATTATAAATTCAGTATTGGCATCTGAAAAAAGTAAAGCATATTTTGCTGGTGGTTGTTTCTGGTGCATGGAAGAGTCTTTTGAAAAATTAACAGGTGTTGAGAAAGTGATTTCAGGATACTCTGGAGGAAAAACTGAAAATCCAACCTATGAAGAAGTTACTTATGGAAATACAGGTCACCTCGAAGTTGTAGAGGTAATTTATGATGCAAGTTTAATATCTTTCGAAGAATTACTTAAAAATTTTTGGCTCAACATAGATCCATTTGATCCTTTTGGTCAGTTTTGCGACAAAGGTTATAGCTACAGATCTGCAGCTTTTTACACAAATCAAAAGGAAAAAGATTTAATTGAAAAAGATTTTAAAAGACTAGAAAAAAAATTTAATAAAAAAGTTGTAACTTATATAAGAGAATTTGAAAAATTTTATATAGCTGAAGATCGTCATCAAGATTATTATCAAGTATATTTTTTAAATTATTTAAAATATAAAAAAGCTTGTAGAAGAGAAGAGATTTTAAATAGAATTTGGAAAATGTAGCAATTTATGAAAAACAACATCAATTGGAATTTTGATAACACATATTCCAAATTGCCTGAGCCATTTAGAGAAATAATAAATCCAGTAAAAGTTAAAAATCCTAAACTGATTTTGTTAAATGAGTCTTTGGCCAAGGATCTAAATTTAGATTTTTCTGAAATAAGTCAGTCTGAATTATCAGCCATATTTACTGGAAACGAATTGCCAAAAAATAGTAATTCAATAGCACAAGCTTATGCGGGTCATCAATTTGGCCATTTCACAATGCTTGGTGATGGTAGAGCAGTTTTAATTGGAGAACATGTATCTAAAAATAATCATAGATACGATATTCAATTTAAAGGCTCAGGAAAAACTGCTTTTTCAAGAAATGGAGATGGAAGAGCCGCATTAGGGCCTATGCTTAGAGAATATTTAATAAGTGAAGCAATGTATGCCTTAAATATACCAACAACACGAAGTTTAGCAGTTGCAAAAACTGGAGAAAATGTAATTAGAGAGACACCATTAGAAGGTGCTATACTCACCAGAGTAGCATCAAGTCATATTAGAGTAGGAACTTTTCAGTATATTGCGGCAAGGAATAAAAAAGGTGAGTTGGAGACATTATTTGATTATGTTGTCAAAAGACATTACCCGGAAATTGAAAATTCAAAAAATAAAGCCTTAGATCTTTTAAAAGTTGTTTTAGATAAACAGATTGATTTAGTTGTCAATTGGATGAGGGTTGGATTTATTCATGGTGTAATGAACACGGATAACATGAGTATAGCTGGTGAGACTATTGACTACGGACCCTGTGCTTTCATGGATATTTATGATCCAAAAACTGTATTTAGTTCAATTGATAAATTAGGTAGATATGCTTATTGCAATCAGCCGGTTATAACTAAATGGAATCTTTCAAGATTTGCTGAGTGCTTGATACCTTTGATTGATAAAGACCAAGACACAGCTGTAAAATTAGCAACTGAAATAATTGACTCTTTTGAAAAAACATATGAAGAAAAGTGGTTAGATATGATGAGAGCTAAGCTGGGCTTAATTGGTTCTGATAAAAAAGATAAGTACCTAATTTTAGACTTACTCACTTGGATGCATCAAAATAAAGTTGATTACACAAATACATTTTGCCACTTGATGAACTTTAAAACTCAAAAAAATAATATTTATGAGGGTGCTGATTTTAGCAACTGGAAAAAAAGGTGGCAGGAAAGATCATCAAGTCATGATAATTCAAAAGAAAAGCATAAAAAACTAATGAGAAGTGCAAACCCTCTTTTAATTCCAAGAAATCATATAGTTGAAAATACTCTTAGAGATGCAGATCAAGGAAATTTAGAACCTTTGCTTAAATTTTTAAAAATCTTAAATAGCCCCTATACTGATCAAAAAAATATCAGTGAATACCAAATATTATCCAGTTCAAATGAAAATTATCAAACTTTTTGTGGAACTTAAAAATTATTTTTTTGCAATCAAGTTTAAACTTATCAGTTCTCCATCGATGTCCTCATTACTGGTATCATGAGTAAATATTGAGAATTTATCAACTTTTTCAATTTCTTCGAAACCTACATTTTTCAATAACCCACTAAGAAGTTCAAAATCCCACCCAAAATAGTGGAAATCATATTCATCAATTTGACCTCCAAATATCATTCTCATTATCTTAATTTTGGTTTTAGTTTGATTTTTTTTTTCCAAAAATTGTCTAAATAAAACATTCATATTTGGGACTGAAATATAAAATTTTCCACCAGAAACAAGAATTCTATAGATACCAAGTAAAGTTTTTTTTACATCAATGTATTTTACATGCTCAAATACATGGCTGGCATAAACTTCACTAATTGAATTATCTTTGAATTGAGAAAGATCTGATATATCTCCTACAAAATCAACATTATCTCTTTTTTGAATATTTAAAATCTTCCATCCTTCTTTGGCTTCCCAGCCTCCAATATGTAATTTCATAAAATTTTCACTATTTATAAAACATAAGGCTCATGTCTAGCTTGTTTGCCTAAAACTCTTTCAACCGCCATATTTGAAATATCTATTGACTGATAAGCTCCAGTTGTGATTAATTCTGTCAATGCTCTACCGATTCCAGGAGCTTGCATTAATCCTCTTCCTGTAAAGCCTGTTGCTAAATAAACATTTTCAAATTTTGGATGTTTTCCAACAACTGCGTTGTTATCAAGTCGATTGCAATCATAATATCCAGCCCATCCACCAGTTAATTTTAATTCTTCCATTGCAGGTATTCTGTGGGCCAATGCTGGCCAAACCAGTTCTTCAAAATCATCCCACGCAGGTTCAAGATCTTTGGCATCAAAAACTGATTTTGGTGAACCTGCTAAATATTCTTTGCCTTCAGGTCTCCAATAAACTCCTGTTGTTAGATCTCCTGTTAATGGCATTTCAGGAATATGTTTTGGACACTTTACTCTAAAAACTGTATGTTTTTGAGGTTCAACAGGGATATCTTCTAAAAGCTCCTTAGTCCAACATCCGGCTGCTGAAATAATTGTCTTAGCATTAATTTCTGATAGAGATTTAACTTCACCCTTAACAAATTCTGCACCAAGATCAATCGCCTTACTTTTTAAAGCACTATGAAACATGAAGGGGTCAATCCATCCTTCACTTTGATTGTCCGTAAAGGTTGCTGTTTCAATTCCCTCACTATTGATATACGAAAAAAACTTATTTAATTCAGAACCTTTGATATTTTTTGTTCCTGCATCACAAGCTTTATGATTTTCGAGCGCTTTATATTGTTCATCTGCATGCTCAGGTCCAAACATTAATAAATAACCATTGGTCACCATACTAGCAGTGGGTTTTGGATTTTTTTCAGTTTTTAATAAATCTGGAATTTGAAAAATAAAGTCTCTGGCAAATTTTCCTAATAAAATATTTTCTTTTTGGAAAAATTGTCTTCTAAAGCCACCTAATGACAAAGGAAAAGAAGCAGTTTTATAAGTTGGGTCTTTTTCTATAACTTTAACTTTTCTGCCCTCTTTTGATAAAAAGTAAGCAGTCGCGGCTCCAATTATTCCACCACCAACTATTACAATATCATCCATTAATTTAATATTAGTAAGTTAATATTCAGAAATAATGCATAGCAACACCAAAGTAAATAGGGAATCATTAAATAATAACTCACAAAATTGACACGCTTATATCTAATTACTAAAGTAATTATTAAACCAATTAAGATTACCAAAACAACTAAAGCTAAAAAAATTTGGTGTAATCCAAAAAAAACGATACTCCAAGTTGTATTAAATATAATATGAATAAAATAAATATAAATCGTGTTCATGTCTCTACTTTTACTATGCCAAAAAAACCAAATAGCGACTGTCATCATTAGATATAACGTTGTCCAAACAGGTGCAAATATCCAATCAGGTGGGTTAAAATCAGATTTGACTAATTGAGAATACCAAGGGTCTTTAAAATTAATTGTGACTAAACTTCCAATAAATGAGGCTGAAAATGTGATAATAAAAAAAAGTATGAACGATAAAAATTTATTTTTCAACATTAAAGTATTATACATCTTTAGATAATGAATAAAAAAACAATTTGGATAACTGGAGGGAGTACTGGAATCGGTAAAGCTCTTGCAGTAAAATTTGCTAATGAAGGGTGGAATGTTGCTATTTCAGCCAGACGTGAAAATCTTCTTAATGAGATTGCAGACAATCATGAAAATATAAGTCCATTTCCATTAGATGTGACTGATAAATCGAAATGTAAAGAGGTTTTTGAAAAAATTACGAATAAATTTGAAAATATAGATATTTGTTTTTTTTCCACTGGTACATGGAATCCAAAAAAAGAAAGGGATATTGATGTTGAACAAATTGAGGAAGTTTTTAAAATTAATTTTTTTGGAACATTGAATGCTATCAAAGCAGTTGAAGAATATTTTAAACAAAAGAAAAGTGGAACAATTACTATTGTTTCCTCAATTGCTGGTTATAGAGGTTTACCAAATTCAACTGGATATGGACCTTCAAAATCTGCTCTAAATAATTTAGCAGAAAGTCTATATTTTGACTTTGGTCGATCAAATGTAAGAGTGTGCTTGGTATCTCCAGGTTTTATCAAAACTCCAATGACTGATAAAAATGATTTTAAAATGCCCTTTTTAAAAACTACTGAGTATGCGGCTGAAAAAATATATGATGGCTTGGTTAATAAAAAAACTTTTGAAATTCATTTTCCAAAATCATTAACTATTGTACTGAAAATCTTAAGTTTTCTTCCGAGTAAGATTTATTTTGGTTTAGTTGGAAAATTAACAAAATATCAAAAGAAAGATTAATCTTTTACAAATACTACAGTCAATTCAGCGACTTTAATTCCAAATTTAGTCATTGTAGCTCTATTAATTGCTACTCGATCATCCTGTTTAAAAATCCAATCATCGAAAGTAATCTTAATTTCTTTACCTTTTACTGGAACTAATAAAACATACTCAAATTTAAATGCAGGACCATATGAATATCCCTTAGCTTTACCAACTACATCTCCAGCAGTTCCCACATAATTGTTGTCGTCTATTTTAGTAATTTGCCATTGTCTAGTTTGTACTTCACCGTCATCCCAATTAAATTTTTCATCAAGAATTAATTGCTTACCATCCCACTTACCGTCTAAATCTGCTGAAAATTGTCTAGTAACTTTTCCAGATCTATTCTGAAGAACTCCCCAAGCTTTAACATTACCTGACAAGTAATTTTCTATGATTAATCTCGGTTCTTTACCTTTAAAATCCTCTGGTTTCATATCGCTATTATTTGAACAGTTTGTAATTAAGAATAAAGAGATTATCAATAAAATTGATCTTAAGTTTATTATTTTACTCACAAGCCCCCATTATTTATTTATTTTGAATTGAAAATTGTATCAGATCAATATTTTTTGATTTAAATCCAGCCTCACAGTAAGATAGGTAAAACTCCCACATTCTTTTAAAAGTTAAATCAAAACCTTGTTTTTTAATGAGATCCCATTTTCTATTAAATTCATTTTTCCAAATAGCTAATGTATTTGCATAATGATCAGCATATGAGTCGTAAGACTTAATTGTTAAACCATTGTCTGAAACATATTTGTTTAAACTATTTTTACTCGGCAAAAATCCTCCTGGAAAAATATATTTTTGAATAAAATCTTGTTTCGTTTTATATCTATCAAATAAACTATCATCTATTGTAATTGCTTGAATGGCTGCCCTACCATCTGCAGAAAGGTTTTTCTTAATCGTTTTAAAATAACTTTCCAAATAATTTTGCCCTACTGCCTCAATCATTTCTATGGACGCTATTGAATTATATTTATTCTTTAAATCTCTATAATCTTTTATTTCAATATTTACTTTTTCATTTAAACCACAATTATGAATCCTTCTTTTTGCGTATTCGAATTGTTTTTTTGAAATAGTAATACAATCTAATTTTACATCATATTTTTTTCCTAAATATTCTGCAAAACCACCCCAGCCACATCCAATTTCTAAAACCCTGTCGCCATGGTTCGGTTTTATTAAATCTATCATTTTTTGATATTTGTTGTTTTGTGCCTCTGAAAGATCTTTAGTGGTCTCGCTAAAAATTCCGCTTGAGTAAGTTAAAGTTTCATCAAGCCATAAAGAAAAAAAATCGTTTCCTAAGTCATAATGTTTTGCAATATTTTCTTTACTTCTATTCTTTGTATTTTTTATAAAGATCCCTTTTAAAAAATTTATAATTGGAAAATCGAGTAAGCCTGAAAACTTGTATATGATTTTGATATTTCGAGCTGTTATTTCAATGAGATTGGATAAATTATCAGTTTCAAATTCTCCTCTCATGTAAGACTCAGCAAAACCAATGCTGCCACCCTTTATAAGATTAAAAGAAAAATTTGGTTTTTTAATTTTCAATTTAGCTTTTAAATTATCCTGAGGATTTCCAAATTTAAAAACTTCTCCTTGATAATTTGTAATTTCTAGATATCCAACATTTATTCCGGCTAATATTTTAAAAACCAGTTTGTCTGAAAGTCTATTTAAGGACATTAATTTTCAAAAGATATGTTGTTTCTTATTTTCAATTTTTTTTGGATAAACTTTATTCCTTTGGTCCATAATTTAAACGCTTCAAAATGTATCGCGGCAATAATTTTAAACGTCATTAGGGGATGTTTTAAATAAGATTTAATTAACTCTGAAGTTGTAAAATCTTTTTTTTGCCCATCTTGAGAGGCATATAATATTTTTTCGTTTAATTGATATTGATCTATGATTACTGAGATCTTATCTGCAGGTTTTAAAATTCTAAAAAAATAACTACAATTCATTTCAATGAATGGTGAAACATGAAATTTTTTCTCGCAATTGTGTTGCAATAAATTCTCATTTTTTACTTTAAAAACATAAGTGTGTTGCTCACCAAAAGTATTTTTGACTTCATATAATATGGATATCAAATCATTGTTATTATTGTACACATAAAAAACACTTAATGGATTAAAAACATATCCAAAGATTCTTGGGTAACATAAAAGTTCAATTCTAACATTTTCACTACTAATATTATTTTGTTTAAGATTTTTTTTAACCCAATCAGTTAAGAGTGATCCGTCTCTATCTCCATGATCTTTATCAAAAAAACTAATTAAATTAAATTTATTGTATGAAAAAAAATTAATCGTTTTATCTAATTTTTCTAATTCAGAAAGATCAATTAAAAGTGAAAATACCTTGTACTTAAAAAAGTGTATCTTTGGTTTAAATCTTTTGTGAATTACAGCACCATTATATATACAACTAGTCATTAAGGGTTTTAAGCATTTCAATAGATGATTTTATTCCATCTTCATGAAAACCGTAACCAAAATAACTACCACAATAAAGAATATTTCTTTTATTTTGTAAATTTATAAGCTGACTTTGAAAATTAAGTGCAGATTGATCAAAATATGGATGTGTAAATCTTACTTTTTTTAAAATTTTCTTCTCATCAATTTTAAAATAAGGATTTAAGGTAAGAAAAATATTTTCATCACATTTAAGGTTTTGTAATAAATTTAACCAATATGTAATTGAATTTTTTTCTATTTCATCCTTTTTCATTGATGAATTCCATGAACACCAAGCTTTTTTATTTTTTGGCATAGCTTGTTCATCAGTATGAATATAAGCAATATTCTCCTTATACTTATAATTTGAAAGGACATTCTTTTCCTGGTGGGTTGGATTATCAATTATTGATAAAGCTTCATCTGCATGTGTTGCTAAAACAACTTTATCGTATCCAAAATATTCACTTTCTCCTCCATAATATAAATCTATACCTGTTGTTTTTGTTTTAATTTTTTTGATTGGATAGTTTTTAAAGTGTTCACCGCTGATTTTTGAAATAATGTTTTGAACATAAGTTCTGCTCCGATTTGATACTGTGTACCATTGAGGTCTATTTTTTAATTTAAACAAACCATGATTTTGGAAAAAGTTTAAGAAAAATCTTAACGGCATTTGACTGGCAGCACTTGGTGGCATTGACCATATAGCTGAGACCATCGGTATCAAATGATAGTTGATAAACTCTTTTGAAAGATTTTCCTTGTTCAAATAATCACCAAGTGTAGTCTCTTGATCAATTTTTTTTATATTATCACATTTTTTGTAAAACTTTATTATATCAAAAAACATTTTGAGAAATCTTAAATTAAACAAATTAGTCTTGTTCGAAAAAATTCCATTTAATCCTCGACCGCAATATTCGAATGAAGATTTTTCAACTGATACAGAAAAAGACATATCGCTTTTTTCAATTGCAATATTATTCTCCTCAAAAAAATTTATTAAATTTGGGTAAGTTGAGTAATTAAATACAATAAAACCTATATCAACTGAAACTTTTTTTGTACCAAACGATAAATCAATTGTATGAGAGTGACCACCGAAACGATCTTCCTTCTCGAAAAGATCTACATGATGTTTTTTTGATAAGTAATATGCAGCGCTTAATCCTGATATGCCTGAGCCGACAACAGCAATCTTCATTAATTGTTAAGCTGCATCTTCTTTAAATTCATCTATGCTTGGACAAGTACAGAATATATTCTTGTCACCATAAACATTATCAACTCTTGCAACTGGAGGCCAAAATTTATTAGCTCTTAAGAATTTTGCTGGATAAGCAGCTTCTGCTCTTGAGTATTTATGTGTCCAATCATCAGAAGCTAGTTCGCTATCTGTGTGAGGAGCATTTTTTATTGGATTGTCAATTTTATCAAATTCACCTGATTTAATTTTTTCAATTTCTTCTTTAATCTTAATTAAAGTATCACAAAATCTGTCGAGTTCTGACAAACCCTCACTTTCAGTTGGCTCTATCATCATTGTACCAGCTACTGGCCATGACATAGTTGGTGCATGAAATCCATAATCTATTAATCTTTTTGCAATATCTTCTTCGGTTACTCCTGTCTCTGATTTAATATTTCTAATATCAATAATACATTCATGAGCAACATTTCCATTTGATCCTTTATACAGAATTGGAAAGTGATCTTTTAGTCTATGAGCAATATAATTTGCATTTAATATTGCTACTTCAGTAGCAAGCTTTAATCCTGTTGATCCCATCATTTTAATGTACATCCAAGAGATTGATAGAATACTTGAGCTACCCCAAGGAGCTGCCGAAACTGCTCCAATGCCAGATGTTGGCCCACAATCTTTAATCACTGGATGATTAGGTAGATAAACTTGTAAATGTCTTTTACAAGCAATCGGTCCCATACCTGGTCCTCCCCCACCATGTGGAATACAAAATGTTTTATGTAAATTAATATGACAGACATCTGGACCAAAATTTCCAGGCTTTGCAACTCCAACTAAGGCGTTTAAATTTGCTCCATCCATATAGACTTGTCCGCCATGTTTGTGAACTAACTCACAGATATCAGTTATTTTTTCTTCAAATACTCCATGGGTGGATGGATAAGTTACCATTAGTGCCCCAAGATTTTCTGAATGTTGTTCAGCTTTTTTCTTTAAATCATCAAAATCAACATTTCCCTCTTTATCACAATTAACAACAACCACCTTCATTCCAACCATTTGTGCACTTGCTGGGTTAGTACCATGTGCTGAACTTGGAATTAAACATATATTACGATTAGCTTCTCCTCTATCTAGATGATACTTTCTGATAACCATTAAGCCCGCATACTCACCTTGAGCACCTGCATTAGGTTGCAAAGAAACACCTGAAAAACCAGTTATAGAACGCAACCAATTTTTTAAATCAGTAAATAAATCTCTAAAACCCTCCATTTGTTCAATTGGAACAAACGGATGAGGTTCTGCAAATTCTTTCCATGATATTGGTATCATTTCGGCAGCAGCATTTAATTTCATTGTACAAGAACCAAGTGCAATCATAGTTCTATTCAATGCTATATCTTTATCTTCTAATCTTTTTAAATATCTAAGCATTTCAGTTTCGGAATGATATGAGTTAAAAACTGGATGTTCTAAATATTTTGAAGTTCTTAATAAATTTTTTGGAAGATTAGGTAAACTTACCGATGGATCTTCTTTTTTGATTGATTCTGCTGCATTAAAAATTTTTAATAGTTGATTTACTCTATATACATTTTTTCTCTCATCAAATGATACAGCAAGCATTTCAGAATTTACTTTTCGAATATTAACTCTCTGATTCAGGGCATTCTTATAAATTTGATCAGTCTTTTCTTTGGTAATAATCGTTACGGTATCAAAAAAATTATTTGAATAAAGCTCGTATCCAGATTGTTTTATTTTATCAGCAAAACTTTTTGCTAATTGAGACACTCTTTCTGAAATATTTTTAATTCCATCCGGACCATGATAAATAGCATAAGCTGCTGACACAATTGCTAATAAAGCTTGGGCTGTACAAATATTACTCGTCGCCTTATCTCTTCTAATATGTTGCTCTCTAGTTTGTAATGATAATCTATAAGCTTTATTACCATGTCTATCAACTGATACACCAACAATCCTACCGGGCATTGATCTTTTAAACTCATCTTTTGTAGCAAAAAAAGCTGCATGTGGACCTCCGTATCCCATTGGAATACCAAATCTTTGAGAGCTTCCAACTGCAATGTCGGCACCAAGCTCTCTTGGCGTTTTTAATTTTGCTAGGGCTAACAGATCACAAGCTAATACAGCCTTCCCATTCTTTTTGTGAATTTTGCTAATTGCTTCACTTGGGTCCTTTATATCTCCTAAAGTTCCAGGATATTGCAAAATTCCACAAACTAAATCTTCTTTTAGCTGATCTAAAACTTCATCTTCTCTACCAACTAAAACCTTTAAACCCATTGGTTCAGCTCTTGTTTGAATTACATTTATTGTTTGAGGATGACAATCTTCAGAAACAAAAACTAAATTACTATCTTTTTTATTTAATCTGTGACTTAGACCCATAGCCTCTGCTGCTGCTGTGCCTTCATCTAATAAAGAAGCATTGGCAATATCCATTCCTGTAAAGTCAACAATCATTTGTTGAAAGTTTAATAACATCTCAAGTCTTCCTTGAGCTACTTCAGGCTGATACGGTGTATAGGAAGTATACCAACCTGGATTTTCTAGTATATTTCTCAAAATTACATATGGTGTATACGTTCCATAATAACCCATACCAATAAAATTTGAGTAAACTTGATTTTTTTTCGAAATTGCTCTTAACTTTCTTAACGCCTCGTATTCTGAATTTGAGTCACCAATATTAAGTTCACCTTTAAACTTTATTTTTTCAGGAACAGTATTGTCAATCAAGTCATCTAGTGATTGATAATTTAATTCTTTTAACATTTTTGATTGTTCTTCTTTAGAAGGGCCAATATGTCTTCTTAAAAAATCTTTTTCTGAATTTGGTAACATTATGCTGAAGTCTCCTTTGCAAATTTATCGTAATCGTCTTTATTCATTAAAGTATCCATTTCCGATGGATCTTTTATTTTAAGTTTAAAAAACCACGCTGAGTCTTCTGGGTCTTGATTAATCTTTGATGGATCATCTACTATAGCTTGATTAGTATCAACTACTTCACCACTAACAGGGGTATATACATCACTAGCAGCTTTCGTTGACTCTACAACGCCAGCTGTACCATCTTTCTCTACGCTAGAACCTTTTTCAGGAAGCTCTGCGAAAACTATATCACCTAACATCTCTGTAGCATGTTTTGTGATACCAATTGTTGCAACATCTCCATCTAATTTAATCCACTCGTGTTCTTTTGAATATTTTACTTCACTCATTAGTTTACCCCTTTGACATAACTTTTTTTATAAAATGGTAAGCTGCAAATACTTGCAGGATGTTTTTTACCTCTGACTTCTAAAAATACTTTAGTATTTTTTTTTGAAAATTCATTTTCCACATAACCCATTGCAACAGGTCCATTAACACTTGGTCCAAATGTACCACTTGTGATTTCGCCAATATGAACATCTGATTGATTAAATATTTTTGTTTTTTCTCTAGCAATAATTCTGCCCTCGGGTTTGATTCCAACTCTTATTTTACTGACACCATCATTTAATTGTTTAATAATTATGTCAGAGCCAATAAAATCTCCCTTAGAGATTCTTTCTTTTGAAATAGCCCACTTTAAATTTGCTTCCACTGGAGTTTTGTCTTTATCTAGATCATGACCATAAAGACATAAACCTGCTTCCAATCTTAATGTATCTCTTGCTCCAAGACCTATCAATTTAGATCCTTTGTTGATTAATTCTCTAGTTAATTGGTCTACAAAATCATTTACAATTGATATCTCAAAACCGTCTTCACCTGTGTAACCAGATCGGGTAATATAAACTTTCTGATTTTCAAATGTAAACCAGTTTCCAGACATAAAATTTAGATCTTTCACACCATTAATAACATCATTAAGAATTTCTGATGATTTAGGACCCTGAATGGCAATTAGAGATCTATTTTCATCTAGAACCATTTTGTACTTATCCTCAAGAAATTCTTTTAAAATTTTAAAGTCATTATCTTTACATGCTGCATTGAGGATTATCAAAAAACCTTCTTTTGTTTTTGTGATAATTAAATCATCATGTATCCCAGCATCTTTGTCCATTAAGAAGCTGTATTTTGAATGATTTAATTTCAAATTTTTAAGATCTAAAGGAAAAATTTTTTCTAAATCTTTGATTAAGTTTTCACCGCCATAAATAAATAGCTGACCCATATGGGAAACATCAAAGATACCTGAGTGATTTCGTGTGAATTTGTGTTCTTCTACAATACCTTCCGAATATTGTATCGGCATTTGATAGCCTGCAAATTCAACAAATTTTGCATTACAATCTTGATGTAATTGGTACAGCGATGTTTTTTTTGTTTCCATATTAACTCTTTGTACCCATCTGTATATTTGCCTGAGAGTTTTGCTCCTTCGGCGAGAATTAAATCTCTTTCCAGAGTTAATATGTTACGGTCCTTTTTGCCTGAGAGATTCCTGGGTGGTTGCTCCTTCGGCGCTACGATAATCTGTAGTCTCTCCCGTGGCAGGATATTCTTACATGTGTGGAAAAAAGTCAATCAGAAACAATTTTTTTTTGTTTACTTAAAAGCGAGTAAAATTGTAATAAAACCGCAGAAAGTATAATTGCGCCACCAATTAATCCAAATACAGAGGGTCTTTCACTTACAAAAAGGAATGCCCATATCGGTCCTAGGACAGATTCGGATAACATTATGATTCCTACCATTGCAGACGGTGTTGTTCTTGCACCGATAGTTATAAATATAAAACCAAAACCAACTTGAAAAAAACCTGCAAGAAAACCCAAAAAGATATCATGAGGAGAAATCATGATTTTAGTGGAAAGCAAAAAACCAATTAGACATGAACTCACACCAGCAACGAACTGGGCTGGTACCATATCCACAGAGGGAAATTTTCTCACAATCATTATTAAAACTGCAAAAGTAATTGGCATTGTAAAAGCTGCAAGGTTTCCAGATAATTCTCCAGGAGATAATGAATTGCCAACCATTAATAAAACACCTGTCATCGCTAGACAGATTGAAAACAAAGTAATTAAATTTATTTTTTCCTTAAGGAAAAAATACCCAAATATTGCAAGAAATAGTATTTGAAGTGAAATGATAAAATTAGTATTAGCAACAGTGGTGTTGTACATAGCAAACACATATCCACAAAAACCAAAAGATAAAATAATTCCACCAAAAAATCCCGGTAATCCAGATTTATAAAATGACTTAATTGTTTTTCCTCTATAACTTAAAATTAAGAAAGCTAGAACTGTTAAAGAAAAAAATAAAGATCTCCAAAATAGAATTTGCCATAATGTAGCTCCCTCAAAAGATTTTACAATTAATCCACCAAAACTTAAACTTAATGCACCAAAAAAAATTAATAATGGTCCAGGTAAGTTTCTTATAAAAGTCATTAAATTTGTGAAATTAAATTTTGCGTCTCTAAGTCATATAGTTTAAATAATGTTTCTGCATCAGCTAATTCGACTTTTTTAAATTTAATCTTTGAACCTGGGGTTAATTGAACCAACTTGTCATAATCTGCACTGATAACAACTCCTATTTTAGGATAACCTCCAATAGTGCCATGATCTGAAAGCATAATAATTGGATTTCCATCAGCTGGTACTTGAATAACACCTTTTAATAAACCTTCTGATTTAATATTGGTATCAACAATATTTTCTATTTTTGGTCCCTCTAGCCTCATACCCATACGATCTGATAATTTTGATATTACAAATTCTTTCTCAAAAAAAATCTTTTTTCCTTCGTCAGAAAAATAGTCAAAATTTGTTCCTTGGATAACTCTGATATTTTCAATTTTTGTATTAATGTAATTTAATTTTTTATCACTTAAATTTTTATTGATATTTAAAATATAAATCTTTTGTCCATCTTCTATTTTTTTTCCATTATTTGCACCAATATTTGCTTTTGTGTTAACAGAGCAACTTGACCATTGATAATTAACATCTAATTCACCACTTACTGCTAAATATCCATAAACAGATTTATTAGTGCTTATAATATCTAATTCATCACCATTTTCTAAAGCGAAAGATTGATAACATTTTCCTTCGATAGTAGTGTTTTTTTTTCTAATTATAAATTTTACATCTCCCGTGATTGCAAAATTAATATTTTCCCCAAAATACTTTAACAAAGGACCTTGATAAGCAAATTCAATTATTGGAAAATTTACTTCATTACCAACAAGTTTGTTAGAAATTTGAAAATTTCTATTATCCATTGCTCCACTAAATGGAATACCAATATGATAAAGATTTCCTCTACCCTGATCTTGAAATGTTGTGTTAATTCCAGCTCTTTTTATTTCAAAATAATTTTTATTCATTGTTATTGTAATATTGTTCTTTAGTAATTTGTTCAAAAGTAACTACATCACCTGGATTAATTAAATTTGGATTATTCTCATTAGTGCTATCAAAAATAACTTGTGGTGTATTTCCAATGATATTCCACCCGCCAGGACTTTCAAATGTATAAACATTTGCAAATTGTTCTGTTAATCCAACTGAGCCCTTAGGCACTTTTACTCTCGGTGTTTCCAAACGTTTTGCCTGCAACTCATTTTCCAGATCACCAAGAAAAGGCATACCTGCAATGAAACCAGTCATATAACAAAAAAATTCCTTACCAAAAAATTTCTCATAGATTTTATCACGAGTTATTTGTAACTTTTCCTCTAATCTTTTTATATCCAATGAAAAATTTTCATCACAACAAACAGGTATCTTAATTCTATTTGTCTCTAATTCATCATCATTAGTAATATTTAAATTTTCGATTAATTTTTTGATCGTTTGAAAATTTTTTTTTCGTAGATCGAATGAAATAATTAATTTATTATATGAGGGAGTTAAGTTATTGATCCCATCAATATTTTCTTTTTGAATACATTTAAAATATCGTATTACTTTACTATTTATTTCTTTGTTTACCTCAGTCCCGAAATCACAATACAAAGCTGCGTCACCAAGATTTGATATATTTTTAATCATGCCATGTTATACTTACAAATTATGAGTATGGAAATTAATATAAATTGTGATTTAGGTGAAAAATCAAAACATCACTCAAATAAGTATGATCCAGATTTATTAGAGATCGTAAATTCAGCCAATGTTGCTTGTGGCTATCACGCTGGAGATGAGCAAACCATGAGCCAAGTAGTGAAAATTTCGAAAAAAAATGGAGTGAGTATTGGTGCCCATCCTTCTTTTAACGATCCAGAAAATTTTGGAAGAGAAAGGATGAATCTTTCTGAAAGTGAAATAAAAAAACTTATAATTGATCAATATGAAATTCTTCAAAAAATAGCTTCTTCTCATGGAGAAAGTGTATCTCATGTAAAACCTCATGGGGCCTTAAATAATATGGCATGTGAGGATATTGAGTTAGCTACAATTTTAGCCAAAACTATTAAGGATATTAATAAAGACATAATATATCTCGTACCTACTGGATCAAAAATGCAAGAAGCAGCAAATAAATTAGATATGAAGTTCGCTTGTGAAATATTTGCTGACAGAAATTATGAGGATGATGGCAATCTTGTATCGAGAAAGAAATCTCATGCATTAATAACTGACCCTGAGCTAGCAAAAAAACATGTATTAAAGATGGTGCAAACTCAGTCGCTTAATTGTCACAGCGGGAAGCAAATACCTTGTGAAATCGACTCTGTTTGTATACATGGTGACAATCTAAGTTCATTAGCAACAGCTAAGTCGATAAGAGATAACCTAGTTGTAAATGGTTTAGAATTAAAAACTTTAAACAAAATGAAAAAATTTATTTAATATGAAAAAAATTATCTTAACTTTATCTATTGCTTTCTTTATCACAACAAACGTTTATGCAGCTGGTTCGTCTTCTAGCGGATCAAGTTCAACAAAAACAAACTATGATAAAGCGGTAGTGCATATTAAAAGTGCTAAAAAATACGAAAAAAAAGGAAAATTAGAAAAAGCGCAAAAAAGTTATGCAAAAGCGCAGAAGCTTTTAATCAAATCAAATGAAAGAAAACCTGGTAAAGCTGATACTCTTAACTACTTAGGTTTCACAACTAGAAAGCTTGGTGATTTTGAGAATGGTGAAAAATATTATCTTCAAGGTTTAGCTATTGATCCAAAGCACAAAGGTATTAACGAGTATCTTGGTGAGCTCTACGTTGCTACTAACAGACATAATCTTGCAGTTGAAAGGCTCGGGGTTTTAGAAGGTTGTAAGTGTGAAGAATATGATCAGTTAAAAGCTGTTATAGCTGGCGAAAAATCAAAATACTAATTTATATTTTTAATCATTTGCTCTGGCATCCATAAAGCTATTTCTGGAAAAATAACAACCAATATTACAGCAAGAACCATTAACAAAAATAATGGAAATGCACTCCTAGCGATGTACCCCATATCTTTTTTTGCCATACCTTGGAGTACAAATAGATTAAAACCAACAGGCGGGGTGATTTGTGCCATCTCAACAACTATGACTAAAAAAATACCAAACCAAATCATATCAAATCCTGCTTGTCTAATCATGGGCTCAATGATTGCCATTGTTAAAACAACTGCTGAAATACCATCAAGAAACATTCCTAAAATTATATAAAAGACCATTAAAACAAATATCAAAACATATGGAGATAATTCCATATTTTGAATCCAGAGAGCTAGATTTCTTGGTAATCCAGTGAACCCCATTGCTAAAGATAAAAATGTTGAACCTGCTAAAATAAAAGCGATCATACAAGAGGTTTTAGTTGCTCCAAGTAAAGAGGATTTAAAAGTTTTTAATGTTAAACTTTTTTGAAAATAAGATAATATTAATGCTCCAACTACTCCTAATGAAGCTGCTTCAGTAGCTGTTGCAATTCCTGTATATATCGATCCGATGACAGCTAATATTAAAATTATTACTGGCAAAAGTTGTTTTGATCTTTTTATTTTTTCAAAAAATGAGTACTCCTCAATAATTTTTGGCATAGATTTTTTATTAATTAAAGACCAAATAATCACGTAAGACATGAATATTAGTGCAATCATTATCCCAGGAATAATCCCAGCAATAAATAATTTTGCTATAGACTCTTGGACAGCAACGCCATAAATAATTAATATAATTGACGGTGGTATCAGCAAACCTAATGTTCCTGAACCCGCTAAACTACCTAGTAAGATTTTTTCCGGATAATTTCTTTTTCTTAATTCGGGAATAGACATCTTGCCTACTGTTGCAACAGTTGCTGCTGAAGAGCCTGAAATTGCTGCAAATAATGCACATCCAACAACATTAACATGGATTAAACCTCCTGGTAATTTTTGCATCCAAGGAGATAATCCTTTGAATAAATTTTCAGAAAGCTTTGTCCTAAATAAAATCTCACCCATCCAGACGAATAGTGGTAATGCAGTAAGTGTCCAAGAGGATGATGTACCCCATATTGTTGTGGCCATTGCATCACCAACTGGTCTTGAGGTAAATAACATCATGCCAATAGCCGATACCCCAATCATACTTAACGCAACCCAAATTCCAGATCCTAAAAAAAATAGCAAAACACTGATAAAGAAAATTGTTAAAAGTATTTCGGTCATTTAATCCTTTTTAATAGTTAAAATAAATTGATGAAAAACGCTTATAAAAAAAATTGTTGATCCGATAGCTACACTTGTTTGAGGAATCCAAATCAAAATTTCATCCGCTCCCTCACTTCGTTCTTGAAATTTATAGGAAATAATTAACATTTTAATGAAGTAAAAAGCTAGGTATCCTGAAAAAAAGCTTGCCATACTTAAACACCAGGTTTCAATAAATTTTTTCTTTGCACCTGATAATTTTTCTAAGAAAAGCGTAATTCTAATATGTCCCCCTTCTACAAATGTGTAAGCTAATGCAAAAAAAGATGCGGCAGCCATACAATAACCTGAATACTCAGCAAGACCTCTTATATAAAAACCAAATATTCTCGATGAGATACCAATAAGAATAAAAACTGCTACTAAAATTAAGAAAAAAGCAGCAACATAACCTGAAAATTTATAGAGTTTATTTAAATTTCTATCTAGTGATTTTAACATAATAATTTAAGGCCACTTAAATTTTAAGTGGCCTTAATTTTAAGAATTGAATTATTTATAACTTGATAAAACAGCAGCTCCTCTTGAACCAGCTTTTTGAGACCATTCCTTAGCCATAGTCTCTCCAACTTTTTCAAAATGAGCTTGTAGTGGTGCATTTACTTTACCGACTACCATACCAGCATCAGCTAAAGCTTTTTTATCACCAACGTTACCTTGTTTTGATAATTGCCAACCTTTTCTTTCAGCTAAAGCTGCTTGTTTCATAACAAGATCTTTAGTTGCCTGATCTAATTTATTCCAAGCATCTTTGTTCACAATTATCATATTTTTTGGAAACCAAGCTGCAATATCATAAAAATATTTCACACCATTTTCCCAAATTTTTGAGTTTTTACCTGTAGTCGGTGATGTGATCATACTTTCTACTGCACCTGTAGAAAAAGCCTGACTAATTTCAGCAGCCTCTATTTTTGTAGGAGCCATTCCTGTTAGCTCAGCAATTCTAATGGTAGCAGAATTATAAGCTCTAAATTTAAGACCTTTTAAATCTTCAACAGAGTTAATTTCCTTTTTGCTATACAAGCCTTGCGCTGGCCACGGCACAGCATAAAGAAATACCAAGCCTTTCTCGTCTAATCCTTTAACGATTTCGTCTTTTGACGCTTTATATAACTTCATTGCATCGGCGTAAGACGTTGCTAAGAAAGGTTGAGAGTCTACTTCTAAAAGTGGATCCTCTTTTCCTAAAGCCGACATAAATCTCTCACCAATTTGAGCTTGACCTGTTCTTACTGCTCTAAAAATTTCTCCACCTTTAAACAACGAACCACCGGGGTGTGTTACAATTGTTAACTTGCCACCACTTTTTTCAGTAACATTTTTTGCGAATTCAGCTGCGTTTGCAGAATGAAAGTTCCCCGCTCCATAAGCTAGAGCCATGTCCCATTTCTCTGCAATCGCAAGATTAATTGACAAAATTAATGAAACTAAAATAGTTGATAAATATTTTAAGAATTTCATTTGTCCTCCATTTTTATTAAGACTATTTCATTATGTATTAAAATAATTATCAATAAAAAAATAATACTACTTTTAATTGAATTATTTTAAATATTTTATACTATGCTCTTACTTTGTTAGAAGAAGCACTCATATTAGTTCAGATTATTTTCATCGATATAATCTTGGCAGCAGATAATGCAATCATCATTGGCTTGATTGCAGCGAACTTTGCACCAAAACATAGAAGACAAATTATTTTATGGGGAGTGGCTGGTGCTTTAATATTTAAAGTTATTTTTGCGTTATTTGCAACTTACTTGTTCAAATTTTATTTTATTAAAATTTTAGGTGGTTTACTTTTAATCTGGATCGTTAATGATTTAAGAAAGGATCTTTTTGAAATAAAGAAAGTAAAGTCGCCAACAAAAAAATCTAAAGAACCATCTTATATTCAAAGTGTTTATAAAGTTTTATTTGCAGACATTACAATCAGTTTTGACAATGTGATAGGTGTAGTTGGGGCTGCCAAAGGCAATTTTGGCTTCATGATATTTGGACTGGTTTTATCAGTAATTTTAACAGGAGCAATGGCGACATATCTTGCAAGTTATATTCAAAAACATTTATGGATTGCCTATGTTGGTTTAGGTTTTATTCTTTTAGTAGCCCTTCAATTAGTAATTGGAGGTTTAGTAGACTTAGAAATTTTATCGATCAACGAACAATTTAAGAAATATTTTTAATACGAGTGTTTTTTAGTTGGATATTTCTTAGATCTTACCTCTGAAGCATATTTTCTTAATCCGGCATTGATATATTTTTTTACGTTTAGAAATCGTTTAACAAATTTTATTTTTGTTTGATTTAGACCAATTAAATCATCCGTAACAAGAACCTGACCATCGCAATGAACAGATGAACCAATTCCAATTGTTGGGATATTTAAATTTTTTGTAATTTGTTTTGCTATTGGTGTTTTTATACACTCAAGGACAATTGCAAAAACTCCATTATTCTGAAGTAATAAAGCATCATTAATTAATTGATTGATCTCTTTGGTGGTCTTTCCTTTAGATTTAAATTTACCTTTGGTCGATTGGGGTAATAATCCAAGATGGCCCATCACAGGAATCTTGTTTTTGGTTAGTAGTTTAATTTGATGTATTATTTTTTTTCCACCTTCTAACTTCACTGCATCACACTTGGTTTCCTTAATTATTTTTTTAGCATTCTTTAGAGCAGCGTTAGAGTTTGAATAGGTGTTAAATGGCATATCAACAACCATTAAACTTTTTTTTACTCCAAGTCTTACACTCTTAGAATGATTGATCATTTCTGTTAGAGTAACTTTTCTGGTAGTTGAATAATTGTACAATACTGAACCTAGCGAATCTCCCACTAATACAATATCAACATATTTATCTACCTCTTCTGCAATATTTTTTGAATACGCAGTAAGACAAACAATTTTAGATTTATTTTTTTTATTTATAATTTTTTTTATTTTTTTCATTCAAGCTCAATGGTGCTCGGCGGTTTAGAAGTAACATCATAAACTACTCTATTTACTCCTCTTATGCTATTTACAATTTTGTTTGAAATCATTTGAATAAATGATTTTTTGAAGTCATAAAAATCAGCCGTCATTCCATCCTCAGATGTAATTGCTCTTAGTAAACACAAATATTCATAAGTTCGATTATCACCCATGACACCTACTGTTTTAACTGGAAGCAATGCAGCATAGGCTTGCCAAATTTTATTATATAAATTGTGCTCTCTTAAAGCTTGAATGAAATAATTGTCAGCTTCTTTTAGAATTTTGATTTTTTCTTTAGTAATAATGCCAGGCATTCTGATCGCCAGACCAGGCCCTGGAAACGGATGTCTTGAAATAATTTCTTTACTAAGTTTTAATTCTAATCCTAATTTTCGAACCTCATCTTTAAATAAAAATTTCAATGGTTCTACCAGTTTAAGTTTCATTTTCTTTGGTAAACCACCTACATTATGGTGAGATTTGATCTTTGAGGTTTGGCTTCCAGTTACTGACTTACTTTCAATAAGATCAGGATAAAGCGTTCCTTGTGCTAAAAATTTTACATTTTTTATTCTTTTAGCGTATCTTTCAAAAATTTTGATAAATAAATTTCCAATTATTTTTCTTTTTTTCTCTGGATCAGAAACATTGCTGAGCTTTCTCAAAAATTCATTCTCTGCATTCACATAAATCAGATTAATTTTCAATTTTTTTTTAAAAGTTTTAACTACTTGTATTTCCTCATTTTTTCTAAGAAGACCTGTGTTGACAAAAATACAAAATAATTTTTTACCAATTGCTTTATTTAATAGTTGAGCGACAACACTGCTATCAACTCCACCTGATAATGCACATATTACTTTATTTTTTCCAACTAAATTTTGAACATCTTTTATCAATTTAATCTTTTGATCTTTTGATGACCAGTTTCTTTTAATTTTACATATCAAAAATATAAAATTGTTTATTAATTTTTTTCCATTTTCTGTATGAGTAACTTCAGGATGAAACTGAACACCATAAAAATTTTTTTTCTTATTTTCGATAATAGCAAATTTAGAATTTTGACTTGAGGCAATAACATTAAAATTTTTGGGAAGTCTCGAAACTTGATCAGCGTGACTCATCCAAACTTTATTAATATTTTTTTTATAAAAGAAGTTTTTTGTCAAAATACTTTCCCTCTTTTTGTGAATATTTGCTAATCCAAACTCTCTATATTTTGATTGTTTAACTTTGCCCCCATTAAGTTTTGATAAAATTTGATGACCAAAACAAATACCTAAGACTGGTATTTGATTTTCTATAATCCTTTTATCAAAAGAATATTTATTAATTTGGTAAACATTTAATGGTCCGCCTGATAAAATTATTCCTTTAATTGAATTATCAATATTTTTATTTTTAACCTTTTTATGACTTATAATTTCGGAATAAACTCCTGACTCTCTAATTCGCCTAGCTATTAACTGAGTAAATTGTGAACCAAAATCTATTATTAAGATTTTGTTCAAATTCTTATCAAGACTCATTTTTTTTGGGTTCTATATTTGCAAGGGTGTCTAAAATTTCTTTATTCTCATTACAGAGTTTTTTGCAAACCTTAGAAAAAGTATTAGATAAATCTTTTACTTTTGAATAATTAGATCTTTCTAAAGCTATTTTCATAGACATTAATATTGCTTCCTCGTTATTAGGTTCAATTAATAATGTTGCTTCCAAATTTTTTTCTTCTTTATCTTGATCTTCTTGAATGTTGTAAATTTTTGCTAAATAAAGATAAGAATTTGAGTCTTTAGGATTAAATACTATTCCTCTTTCAAACATAAACCTAGCATCCTCATATTTTTTATCTTTAAATAATTTTAAACCTTTATTAAAAAAATTTTCATCTGCTATAGAGATACTCAAGCTATTGATTATTAAGTATAATAAAGAAATTAATTTAAATATTTTTGTCATCAGTATTTACTATCACTTTTAACGATATCGACATTATGAACCATACTTTCATAAAATCCAGCTTTTGTAATTTTAACAAATTGCGGTTTATATCTTAGATATTTTATCTGTTTGGAACCAAGATAACCCATAGATGATCTTAATCCACCAACTAATTTAAAAATAACTTTATCAACTTTACCTTTGTATTTTGCTAATCCTTCTACTCCCTCGGGCACATACTTTGAACTGTCTTTTTGTTTTTTTTGAAAATATCGATCAGCCGAGCCTTTGTTCATCGCTCCTACCGAGCCCATACCTCTAAAACTTTTAAATAGTTTACCGTTTTTTTTTATGAGTTTACCCGGCGTTTCATCAGTTCCTGCAAACAATGAACCTATCATGACTGCATCAGCGCCAGCAGCAAAAGCTTTAGCGAGGTCACCTGAGTATTTTATCCCTCCATCAGAAATAATTTTTACATTTTTATTCTTTGTGCCATTTCTCACATTTAATATTGCACTTAATTGAGGAACTCCAATACCTGCAACCAACCTAGTTGTGCAGATAGAACCAGGACCAATCCCAACCTTAATTATATCAACGCCTAATTTAAGTAAAAATTTAGCTGCATCTGGTGTTGCTATATTTCCAGCGCATAGAGCAGTTTTTTTATTTTTAATTTTTTTGATAAATTTAATTATTTCAGAAACTTTTTTGGTATGTCCGTGAGCAGTGTCCACAACAATCATATCCAATTTTTCTTTTAATAGTGCTTCAGCTCTTTTGAACTCGTTAGGTCCTGCTCCCACAGCTGCACCTACTAGTAATTTTTGTTTTTTTACTTTCTTAACTTCAAGAATTTGTTTTTTGATATCTAAATTTCTGTGGATAATTCCTAGTCCACCAGATTTTGCAATAGCAATAGCCATTTTGCTTTCGGTTACAGTATCCATTGCTGATGATAAAAGTGGGATTTTAAGTTTTAATGAGTCTGTTAATTTTATACTCGTATCAACCTCTGAGGGTAATATTTCAGAGTACTTAGGAACTAAAGTAACGTCATCAAAGGTAAGTGCTTCTCTTATAGGATCCATAATCTTTTATATATGATTCCTTTTAAATTAAAAGTGTCTATCTAAGATTTTTACAAATAATAAAACTCTCTTTAGAATCTTTGCGACTCGACTTAGGTTTAAAAACCTTTACTTCTTTAAAAATTTTTTTTCCTAGTGCGACAATTTCATTAAAAGATCTACCCATAAAGATTTTAGCAATAAAAATACCCTTTTCAGATATTACATCTTTTGAAAATACCATCGCCTCTTTACATAACTCTCCAGTTTGAATTGCATCAACATCTTTTATTCCAGTCGTATTTACTGCCATATCAGACATAACCACATCAACTGGATTGTGAAGATTATTTTTTATTTTCGCTTGAATATTGGGCTCTGTGAAATCACCCTCAATTTGAATAGTGTTATTAATTTTTTCCATTTTTTTTAAATCTATTGAGATAATAGTCCCATTTTTTACAACTTTTGAAGCATATTGAGACCAACTTCCTGGTGCAGCACCAATATCTATTACAGAAATTCCACCCTTAAAAACTTTAAACTTTTCATCAATTTCAATTAATTTATATGCCGATCTAGCTCTATAACCATCCACTTTGGATTGACGAACATAAGTATCTCTTCTTTGTTTATTAATCCAATTTTTTGAAATTTTATTTTTTTTCAACTAAGTATCAAATCTTAAACTTTTATTAATCTTTTTATTGTCTAAAGTTTCTAATTCTATCTTTATACTTTTATCTACCCGCATATCTTTACCATCTTGCCATATTCCAGCTGCAAGATGCATTATGCCTATTTTGTAATTGGGAAGATAAGGTTCTACAAATGTTTTTTGATTTTCATCATATTTCGGTAAAAGATTGCTAGTGATCCAATTACAATTTAAGGGTAAAAATTCTGTTTCAAGATCATCAATATAAACGGACATATTAATTGCTAATCCTTCAGAACCAAAAATATTCCCAGCCTTTAGTGTTTCTGATAAATTTTTTTGCCACAAGCTCCACCCTTTTGAGTTTTTTTCCAAAGAAAACACGCCAATATTAATATGTGGAGCAAAAGCAAGTTTTCTAGCTTTATCAGTACCAATTTTTGATTTTATTGCATGTTTAAAATTCTGGGATTTGATTATTGCTAATTTTCCAAATAACCAATTTACTTTTGACGTAATTTTGTAACCAGGTCCTATTGTTTGTGTAATACCCAACTTACCATTGTCGCAAGCTTGAAAATAAAGCTCAACAGAACTCCAATCATTTACCCAGGCATCACAATCAATCCACAAATATTTTTCATAGTTTGGAAAATATTTAGGTAAAAATGCTCTTGAAACTTGACTTTTAAGCCATTCTTTTTCTTTAACTTTAGATTGAGGAACTTCAATATCCCACTCTGCAGATTTAATTTGATCTACTTTATTAGATAATTTTTCTTTTTGATCTTTGTTTAAGCCTGCATCTAAAATACAGATCGCAATATTCTTACTTTCTTTAAATCTTTTTATAGAATTAATTAATTCCTCTAATAAAGGAAAATAGTTAGCATCAGCAAGAGAAACTATTGTGTTTTTTTTCATTAAAGTATGTCTTCAAGATCATCATCTTCTTGAATTTTGTCATTTTCATGTTGTTTTTTTAATTTTTGAAAATGAAAAAAGCTAATTGGTAATAAAAGCACATAAACTAAAGAACTTATTGCAATTACATTAAATGTATAAACTAACAATAGTCCAAAAAATAGAACTATACCAAATAATAAAAATATTGTTGTTCTTCTTGGTATAACAATTTTTTTAAATGAATAACTCGGAAATTTACTAATCAGAAGTAATGATGTTATTACAAAAAATATTGGAACAATAATATTAAAATTTAGTTGAATATAATCGAAACCACTCAGGCTTATTATTAGCGGAGTTAATAATAATATAGCACCTGCTGGAGATGGTACTCCTTCAAAAAAGTTATCTTTCCAGGAAGGTTCTTGATTAGAATTAACATTAAACCTTGCTAATCTTAAAGCAACACAAATTACATAAACTAAACATAGTAACCAGCCAAATCGACCTAGGGTATTTAATTTCCAGAAATACATAATGAATGCTGGAGCAACCCCAAAACTTATTACATCCGTCAATGAATCTAATTCTTTTCCAACTTTTGAAGTTCCCTTTATAAGTCTTGCTATTCTTCCATCTAAGCCATCAATCAAAGCAGCAAAAATTATTGCAATAATTGCTATTTCAAATCTTCCATCCAAAGCAAATCTGATTGAACTTAAACCAATACATACACCCATCAGGGTTAGCATATTTGGTAAAATCATTCTTGCGCTTTTTTTATCTGCTACAATTTTAAGATTTGGTTTTTTTTGTTCCATATTATTTTTTTGCAAGTAGTGTCTCACCTGAAATAGCTTTTTGACCAACTTTAACAAGCGGCTCATAATTTTCATAATAGATATCAGCTCTACTACCAAATCTTATCATGCCAATACGATCTCCTTGTTTCAACTCTTGATCTTTATTTGACTCACAAACTATTCTTCGTGCAACTAATCCAGCTATCTGAACAACAATAATATCATTGTTGTGAGGGTCTTTAATTTTAAAGTAGTTTCTTTCATTATCCTCACTTGCTTTATCTAATGAAGCATTTACAAACTTGCCTGGCTTATACAAGATTTCCTCAATCTTCCCTGCACATGGAGTTCTGTTTACATGACAATCAAAAACATTCATGAAAACACTAATCTTTTTAAATTTTTTATTCTCTAGACCAAGTTCTGTAGGCCCATCAACTTCTTCAACTTTGATCACCTCACCATCTGCTGGACTAACAAGATAATTATCATCATCTATAATAACTCTCTCTGGATCTCTAAAAAAATAATAAACCCAAATAGTTAAGACTAAACCAATAAGACCTAAGAAATTACTAAAAATATAAAATACTATTGTGATTATTCCGGCTATAACTAAAAATTTATAACCTTCAGCGTGAATTTTTGGAAATATCTTACTAAACATATTCTTCTATTTGATAATTTGTCATTAATATGTATATAAAATCGCGAAATTCAATTATTAAGATAAAAATATAAGTGAGCAAAATTAGCGTTAAAAACCCAATAGTAGAGTTAGATGGCGATGAAATGACCAGAATAATCTGGGAATTTATCAAGAAAAAATTAATACTTCCGTATTTAGATCTTGGCATCGAATATTACGATTTAGGAATGAAAAGCAGAGACGACTCTGATGATCAAATCACTATTGACTCTGCTAATGCAATTAAAAAAATTGGTGTCGGTATCAAATGTGCAACCATCACCCCAGATGAAGCGCGAGTCGAAGAGTTTAAATTAAAAAAAATGTGGAGATCTCCAAATGGAACTATCAGAAATATCATTGGAGGAACTGTATTTAGAGAACCCATAATTTGTTCTAACATTCCAAAACTTGTACCCTCTTGGTCCGACCCAGTTGTGATCGGAAGACATGCATTTGGAGATCAATATAGAGCAACAGATTTCAAAGTGCCTGGTAAAGGTAAGATGGAAGTAAAATGGACCTCTGAAGATGGTAAAGATGAAATTAAATATGAAGTATTTAATTTTACTGGTCCAGGAGTTGCACTTTCAATGTATAATTTAGATAAATCAATCGAGGATTTTGCAAGATCCTGTTTTAGTTATGGATTAATTAAGAGTTGGCCAGTTTACTTATCAACTAAAAATACAATTCTAAAAAAATACGATGGAAGATTTAAAGATATATTTGAAGAGGTCTATAATAAAGAATTCAAGAAAAAATTTGAGGATGCAAAAATTACTTATGAACACAGATTAATTGACGACATGGTGGCATGTGCAATGAAATGGAGTGGCAAGTATATATGGGCATGTAAAAATTATGATGGTGATGTTCAATCAGATACCATGGCTCAAGGATATGGCTCACTTGGTTTAATGACCAGTACACTGCTTACACCTGATGGAAAAATAATGGAGGCAGAAGCAGCTCACGGAACAGTAACTAGACATTATAGAATGCACCAACAAGGTAAAGAAACTTCCACAAATCCAATTGCCTCGATTTTTGCATGGACAAGGGGATTGGCACATAGAGGAAAACTTGATGGTAATAACGAGCTTATCAAATTTGCAAATACAATTGAAAAAGTTTGTATTGAAAGTGTTGAAAATGGCTCTATGACAAAAGATCTTGCAATATTGGTTGGACCTTCAAGCAAATATTTAACAACCAATCAATTTCTGGATGTAATTGATAACAATCTTAAACAGAAGCTAAATTAAAGCCTTTAGTTTTTCAAAAGCCTCATCAATTTTGTTTTTATCCTGTCCCCCTGCTTGGGCAAAATCTTTTCGACCACCCCCACCTTTGCCACCAATAATTTCTGAACCTAATTTTGCAAATTTTACAGCATCATATTTATCAACTAGCTTTTCAGTGACACCAACTCCTAAACCAACTTTATCTTCACTACTTGCAAAAACAATTACAATTCCATCGCCAAGTTCTTTTTTTCCACTATCAACTAATTTTCTCAGATCTTTAGGGGGTAAATCTTGAACTTTTTGAAATCGAACTTTTATATCCTTTATTTTTTGATCATTAATAATATTTTTTGTTTTATCTTGAAGAACTGAATTAACATTTAATTGTTCAAGTTGTTTTGAAAGATTTTTTATAATTTCTTTTAAATCTTTATTATCAACTTTCGGTTTACCTCCAAGTTTGATTATTTGTGATGACAAATCTTTGATACTCTCCTCATCTTTTTGTACAGATAAAGTTGATAGCTTTTCTTTATTCTTAATAAAATCCTCAAGCTGTTTATCTCTTAAAGCTTCAACTCTTCTTACTCCTGCAGCAATAGATGATTGACTGACTGTTTTAAATTTTCCAATATCTCCAGTGTTTTTTACATGTGTTCCACCGCATAATTCCGTTGAAAAATAAGCATCTTTTTCCTTACCCATTGAAACGACACGAACTTCTTCACCATATTTTTCACCAAAAAAAGCTAGTGCTCCCTTTTCTATTGCAGCTTTAGGTGTCATAATTCTTGTAGTCACTTCAGAGCCATTTTTTACGTATTCGTTAACTAATTTATCTATTGTCTCTAATTCCTCATTAGTAATCGGTTTCATGTGACTAAAGTCAAACCTCAAACGATCTGGTGCAACTAATGATCCTTTTTGCATCACGTGCTTACCTAAAGTTCTTCTTAAAGACTCATGAAGTAAGTGAGTTGCAGAATGATAAGCTTTTAAATTGTTTCTTCTCTCAACATCAATTTTCATTTCAACTACATCATTAATTTTAATTTCTCCAGTTTTAACTGATCCATAATGAACAAATAAATCTCCAAGTTTTTTTTGCGTATCCTCAACTTCAAAAACTGAATTTCCAGAAACTATTGTTCCTTTATCTCCAAGTTGTCCTCCTGACTCACCATAAAAGGGGGTTTGATTAATTATAATCATTCCTTCTTCTCCAGTAGATAATGATTTTGATTCCTGATTGTTTTTAATTAAATTTAATACTACTCCCTCAGATTGATTAGACTCATAACCCAAAAATTCTGTAGGACCAGTTTTATCTTTAATTGAAAACCAAATTGCTTCCTCTGAGCTGTCCCCAGATCCTTTCCAATTCTTTTTTGCAAGTTCTTTGCTTTTTTTCATCAACTCATCAAATTTTTGATGGTCAACTTTTAATGATTTATTTTTTAAAATATCTTCTGTGAGATCTAATGGAAAACCATAGGTGTCATATAATTTAAAAGCTACTTCACCTGATAACATATTATCAATTTTTGAAATTTCATCATTTAGAATTTTTATTCCTCTATCAAGTAAAACTAAAAATTTTTCTTCTTCCATTTTTAATGTTTCTGTAATCAAAGATTCGGATCGCTCCAACTCTGGATAATTTCCAGACATTTCATTTTTTAAAGACTCAAAAATTTTGTAAAAAATAGGTTCTTTTGATCCTAATAAATGAGAATGCCTCATACCTCTTCTCATAATTCTTCTTAAGACATATCCGCGACCCTCATTGGATGGTAGAACACCTTCAGCTAAAAGAAATGAACTTGCTCTTAAGTGATCAGCAATTACTCTAAAACTTGATATGTTATTATCAGCTTGTTTAACTTTAGTAGCATCTGATATCGAACTTATTAATTTCTTAAAGTGATCAGTTTGATAATTGTCGTGTGTGCCTTGTAAAAGAGCAGCTATTCTTTCCAATCCCATTCCAGTGTCTACGGATGGCTTGGGTAAATCTACTCTTTTATCTTTTGAAACTTGTTCGTATTGCATAAATACCAAGTTCCAAATTTCAATAAAACGATCTCCATCTTGATCCTCTGTTCCGGGTAAACCACCTTTTAAATGATCGCCATGATCGTAGAATATTTCCGAGCAAGGTCCACAAGGACCTGTTTCACCCATTGACCAAAAATTATCTGATGTTGAAATTCTAATAATTCTATCATCGCTAAAACCCGCTATTTTCTTCCAGAAATTGAAGGCTTCATCATCTTCATGAAAAACTGTCACGTAAAGTCTATTTTTATCTAAACCAAAATCTTTAGTGATTAAATTCCATGCAAGCTCAATTCCTCTTTCTTTAAAATAGTCCCCGAAAGAAAAATTTCCCAACATTTCAAAAAAAGTATGATGTCTTGGAGTGTAACCAACATTTTCTAAATCATTATGCTTGCCTCCTGCTCTGACACATTTTTGAGAAGTGGTTGCTCTTTGATAATTTCTTTTTTCTAAACCAGTGAATACGTTCTTGAACTGAACCATTCCAGAATTAGCAAACATTAATGTTGGATCATTATTTGGAACTAAATTACTGGACTCAACAATCTTATGATCATTCTTTTCAAAATATTTTAAGAACGTACTTCTTATTTCATTTAAAGATTTATCCACCATACTTTAAAATACAGCTTTTTTATTCTATGTCTAGTTAGGGATAAAGGGGGAAAGGCGCTTACAACAAGCGCCTTTTATAATTTAAAGATGGCCTTTAATTTTAGTTCTTTTTAGAAGGAGTAGCTTCTTTTGCAGCCTCTTCTTTTTCAGCTACTTTCTTCTCTTTTTCAATTTTTTCAGGACTTAATGGATTTCCTTCAATTTTCTTTGAAATCACACCCGCTTTTTCTCTAATCGCCATTTCTATTTCTGCAGCAACTTTAGGATTTTGAGCAAGATAAGTTTTTGCATTTTCTCTACCTTGACCTATCTTTTCACCCTTATAAGCATACCATGCTCCTGATTTTTCAATAATGTCAGCTTTAGCACCTAGGTCAACTAACTCACCCATTTTACTAATTCCTCTGCCATACATTAAGTCAAACTCAACAACTTTAAATGGTGGTGCAACTTTATTCTTAACTACTTTTACTCTTGTAGTATTGCCGATAATTTCGTCTTTATCCTTGATAGCACCAATTCTTCTAATATCCATTCTTACAGATGAATAAAACTTCAACGCATTTCCACCTGATGTTGTTTCAGGACTTCCAAACATAACTCCAATTTTCATTCTAATTTGGTTAATGAAAATCATCATTGTGTTTGTATTTGAAATTGAACCAGTTAATTTTCTTAAAGCCTGACTCATTAATCTTGATTGAAGACCAACATGATGATCACCCATCTCACCTTCAATTTCAGCTTTTGGAGTTAAAGCTGCAACAGAGTCAATTACGATAACTGAAATAGAGCCTGATTTTACTAACGTATCAGCGATTTCTAAAGCTTGCTCACCTGCATCTGGTTGTGAAATTAAAAGCTCTTCAGTATTTACTCCTAATTTTTTCGCATAGACTGGATCTAAAGCATGCTCTGCATCAACGAATGCACAAATTCCACCTGCCTTTTGAGCTTCAGCAACTACTTGTAATGCTAATGTTGTTTTTCCAGAACTCTCTGGTCCATAAACTTCGATAATTCTTCCTTTAGGTAAACCACCTATTCCTAAAGCTAAATCTAAACTTAGAGAACCTGTAGATATCGACTCGATATCCATTGCTCTTTTTTCGCCCAGCTTCATAACTGAACCTTTTCCAAAATTGTCAGTTATCTGGCTAATCGCAGCATCTAATGCTTTGTTTTTTTCTTTGATATCCAATTCTTGATCTTTCGTAGATTTAACTACTTTTAAGTTATTTTTTGTCATTTTTTGCCTCTTTTCTTACTTTTTTTAACACTCGAATCATAAAATAAATGTACACATTTTGTTCTCATTGGCAAGATATTTTATTTTTCCTCAAAAAACCAATAATTATCTTATTTTTAGATAATCGCTGTTTAGCAATCCTAAGGACTTTAACAAATTAAACTGGGATAAAATGTAGTTTCTCTCAGAATCTGTCAAAGAAATTTGAGCATTCAAAAGTAATGAGTTGGATTGAATGACCTCTAAAGTTGTTCTTCCTGCACCACTATTATATTCGGCTGTAATTCCTTCATTAGCAATTTCAGCAGCTTTAACTTGGGATTGAACAGAATTAAGTAAACTTCTATTGGATTGATAATTGGACCAGGCGCTAGCTACATCAGTTTGATTTTGTTTAACGGCACTATCTAAAATCAATCTTTTTCTATTTTCTAAACTTTGATTTTTTTTATATTTAGCAATGTTTTTACCACCTGAAAAAAAAGGCCACGAAACAGTTGCTTTAACAGTATCTTTTTCTCTCTCATCATATGTTGTATTTAAATCTTCAGTATATGATCTTTCAAAAGATAATTTTGCAGTAGGTGCTAAATCAGATTTAGCTATTGATTTATCTTTAACAGATTGTTCGTACTCTAACTTTGCAATTATTAAATCAGGATTATTTTTCTTTGAAAGTTCAATTGCTGAATTAAGATCTCCTGGAAGTTCATAATTAATAATTGAACTTTTATCTAATGATTGCACATCATTAATGCTACCTATGATATTTTCATAATTTAATTTACTAGTTAATAAATCATTTTGTGCTTTAATAAATTGTGCCTCAGCACCTGCTAAAGAGGACTCTGATTGAGAAACATCTGATAAAGAAATCTGACCTCTACTAAGTCTAATTCTATCAGTTTCAACTTGTCTGCTTAAAAGCTCAACATTTGTTCTATTAATTTCCAACTTTTCATTTGCTGAGATTAGCCCCGTATAAGCCTCTGTAGTTTTATATAAAATGTCTTGTTCTTTTTTTAATAATTTTGCTTTTGCAAGATCAATACCTATCTTATTTTTTGCGAGATCTGCACCTCTACCAAAATCTATCAAAGTTTGAGTAATTGAAACTGATCTTGTTGATGGATCCACATCACTAATCGATGCATTACTTCCATCTTGATTGGTAAGTTTTGTTGTATCTTCCTGACTTTCAGTTCCCTCAAGTGTAATGGTTGGTAAATAAGATCCTCTTGCTATATTTAAATCTTGTTCAGAAACATTAATATTTTCTCTTTCAGCATTCAGTTCTGAGTTATTTTTATATGCTTTTGATAAAGCACTAGAAAAGGTTTCTGCATTAACTTTTGAAAATAAAAAGAATGTACCTAAAAAAATTAAAATTATTTTTTTCATTTACTTTTATATACTGCAGATTTGATCTGATGGTTACTATTTAGATTAAAAATTATAGATGCGTATTTAGGCATATTTTTAAACATATTCTGGGTTATTCTTTGATATGTCTGCATAAAATTGATGACATCTCCTCTACTCATTATTTTTAAATTTGATTTTACTTTACTTTTCACCCAAAGTTTTCTTTCTTGTTTCAATCTCCATTTCTGAAGCAAACTAAAATTTTTTGCTCTTAGATAAATTAAACAATTAAGTTGGGAATATAAGTTTTTGTATTTTGATTTCAATTGCTGGTTCACGTATTTTCTCCAAATTTGTTTTTGATCTTTAGCTTTTTCAAGAGAATTAATGTTTTTCTTTAAAGTATTATTTTTTTCTGATTTTGCACCGACACACCAACCTTCGAAAATAATTACATCTGGTCTTGCTTTTAAATCATACCAATTCTTTTTATGAAATCGGTCATCTATTGCTTTGTTAAATGATGGCAATTTCAGCCTTTTAAATTCTCTACTTTTTGCCTTTCTAAAAAAACTAAGCATCATATTAATATCATGTGTTCCTGGTACTCCTCTAGTTAAAAGCATTGGGTGAATTTTATTAGATAAGTTTATTCTCTCTTTTCTAGTTTTATAAAAATCATCTATAGAAATTCTGAAAACTTTTAATTTAAAGTACTTTGTTAAAATTATCTTGATGAGTGAACTAATGGTGGTTTTGCCTGTTCCTTGACCTCCTGCTAAACCTACAAAATAAGGTCTTTTTTTATCAGCTTTTTTACTAATCCAAAAACATAATGGAATTAAGAAAGACTTTATCATTCTTTCTTTATTTTTAAATTTATCTGCTTTTGTTTCTTGAGATTTAATAAACTTTAAACAATCTTTTTTTACCTTGCCAAAGCATAAGCTGTATTGTTGCATGAAAATTATTTTTTATCCAATGGATGATTTTGACCATCGTTTATTGGAACCTCTTTTATATCAAAAGTATTTATTTCATCAATACAACCAACATTAAATCCTGTCATTGCTGGATTGATCCTTGGATTGTGATGCGTATAAATTCCGCAGTCAGAACAAAAGTAATGTTTCGCTACTTTTGAATGAAATTGATAAAGCTTTAATTTATCTTGGCCTTTAGTAATTTTGAAATCTTCATTTTTTACCATCGACATAATTGCTCCTTTTCTTTTACAAATAGAGCAATTACATTTTATTACTTTAGCTAAATCTCCCTCTAAATTAATTTCTGCTTCTACAGCTCCACAATGGCAAACTAATTTTTTCATTTACAAATCTATCCTATACATTACTTCATTTCTTTTTAACATTGGTAAAGTAAATGGTGAATTATAGGATGCTCTTATCGGAGGACTTAAAATTGTAATATTATCTTGTTTAAGCTGTTTTTCTAAGATGTCTTTATTCTTTAAAAAGTTTTGATCTGAAGATCTTCCAGAATATTTAATAACAGCATAATGCCCACCTTCTATTGTTAAAACCTTTATTTCTGAATTAGTTGGCTTTGGCGTATTAGTTTTGTTAAATTTTGAAGGTAGATAAAATTGCATTGTCATGTTTCCATTTTTGACTTCTTGAGTAACAGGAACTGTCATCTTAATTTCTTTTTTTTCCTCATTGTTTCCTGAAATATAATTAAACAGTTTTCTAAAACCATTACCCTGTATGGAATTTGTTTCAATGACTAAACGATCAGAATATTTTCTTATTTCATATTCCTTATTTTCTTTTACTATTTCATAATTTGCTTCCTCGTATGCCATAGCTTGAGAATTTAAGGTTAATATTGAAATTAAAATTATTAAAATTACTCTCATTTGATATCTAATTAAACTATCCTTGGTTAAAGTTATCCACAAGCATACAAAATATAGTTTCGATGTTCACGTTTTGATTCAGTTTTGATTCAATTACGGACTCAAAATACAACCTATTGACTGCATTGTATAACTGCGCTACAAATAAGAACAAAACAAGAACATGAAGCTCACTATTCCTTATTATCTGCATAAAGCTGGCGCTGGTTTTCCATCGCCTGCCACTGATTATATCGAAGAAGATATCGATCTGAACATGCATTTAATCAAAAATGTTCCTGCCACTTTCATCATCCGAGTACAGGGAAAATCTATGGTCGATGTTGGGATTAATGATGGGGATTTATTAGTTGTCGATAAAAGTTTAAAGCCAAAAAACTTCTCAACTGTTATCGCAAATGTTCATGACGAGCTTGTAGTTAAAACTTTAGTTCAAGAAAGAGATAAAAAATTTCTATCCTCAGGCTCTAAAGATTTTTCTAATAGAATTTTAATCAATGAAGAAGAAGATGTCTTTATTTGGGGGGTTGTGACTTATGTCATCCATTCAACGTACTAAAAAAATAGGCCTGGTTGATTGTAACTCTTTCTATGTTTCATGTGAAAGATTATTCAATCCAAGAATAAGAAAAAAACCTGTAGTTGTACTATCAAATAATGATGGTTGTATTATTTCTAGATCCAATGAAGCAAAAGCTTTGGGGATTAAAATGGGTGAACCTTATTTTAAAGCAAAAGATATTATTGTTAAAAATAAAGTTGAAGTTTTTTCATCAAATTATTCTTTATATGGTGATTTATCTAGAAGAGTAATGAGAACACTTAAAAGATTTAATACTGAAATAGAGGTGTATTCTATCGATGAAGCATTTATAGATTTATCCAATTTTCCAGATTCTGAAGTTGAAAAAGTTGGTAGAGAAATTAGAGAAACAGTTTTACAATGGACTGGTATTCCAACGAGTATCGGTATTGCTAAAACTAAAACTTTAAGCAAAGTTGCGAATCATATTGCCAAGAAAAAACAATCAGGGGTAACGAGTTTAATTGGAATAGAAAATTTAGACCCCATTTTAGAAAAAGTCGAAATCAATGATATATGGGGTGTTGGCAGGCAACTGACAAAATTCTATCAAAAAAATGGTATCTATAATGCTAAGCAACTTAAGAATAAATCTAATACCTGGATCAAAAAATGCTCTAATGTTTTAAGCTCTAGAACTGCAATGGAACTTAGAGGAATACCTTGTATCAATTTAGAAACTACCCAGACTAAAAGAAAGAGTTGTGTAGTTTCAAGATCATTTGGTAAAAGAATTGAAAAATTTCAAGAACTAAAAGAAGCAGTTGCCAACTATTGCTTAAATGCGTCTGAAAAAATTAGATCAGAATCTTTAGTTGCAAAAGCAATTACAGTTTTCGTTCGAACCAGTCCTTTTCAAAGAGACTACGGTTATTATTCAAGTGCTAAAACAATTGATTTTCCGATTGCAACAAACAATAGTATTGAAACTGTTAAAACCGCAGTTGCAATACTAGAAAGTATATTCAAAAATGGTTATCGTTATCAAAAAGCAGGTGTGATGCTGACAGGACTACGTAATGACGATGGTAGAAAAAATTTATTTTCATCTGAAAAAGATGAAAAAATAAAAAGTTTAATGCGATCAATTGATAACACCAATTATAGATATGGCAGATCCACTTTAAGTCTTGCAAGCGCTGGAGTTCATAAAAAATGGAATATGAGAAGACAATATTCTTCTAAAATAGATACTGCTGATTTTTATTCCTTACCTAAAATAGGAACATAGAATTATAATTTTTTGTTAAGAAGATTAAAGAATTTTTTTTTAGTAATTAAGTAAACTTTATTAATATTGGAAGTAGACTTGATAATAATGAGATCTTTTGAAAACTCAAAATTTTTAATTTGATTATTTAATAAAGATATTGGAAAAAAATGATTACGCCTTGAATTTCGAATAAATAATTCTTTATCACTACATTTAAGGTAAAAAAAATAGCAATTATCAAGCTTTTTTGAAAGTAAACTTCTATAAGATTTTTTTAATGCTGAACAAGAAATAACATAATTAATGTTTGTATTTTTTTTGGATCTTAAAAAAAAATTAATCTTATTTAGCCATGGTTTTCTGTCTTTATAAGTTAAAGCTTTTCCGACAACCATTTTTTTAATATTTTTTTTTGAGTGAAATTTATCCCCTTCAATATGCCTGAATAATTTCAATCGATTGAATTTCTCTCCAATCGTGGACTTCCCACTTCCTGCTGGTCCGACTAAAAAAAAATACATAAAAATTCAATTTTTAATCTTAATATTATGATTACCAAAAATATTTCTCATTTTTTGCACTAATGAAAAAGAACTAAAATGTAATTTTTGATTATGGAATATCCATACTCCTACAGATACAAAAGTTGATGGATATAAGTTATTTAAAGACAATTCTCTCAAGGTTTTCAAAAGTATATTCAATTTTTTTTGTGAAAAAATTTTTTTGTATACAAAACTTAAATTAAACTTGTTTTTTTTTATGTATTTTGAAAAATTTGCTAATAAATTTGATCTAATGATACTATTAAATTTCCAATTTAAAATAATGTTATTTAGATTAAGTCCAAGTTTTTCTTTTTTGTTAATTTCATTTAACAAACCAAAACCCTGAATATAACTAAATTTAATAATTAGAATTAAAGATTCTGTTAAAGTTCTTATATTTAAATGAGAAATTTTATTATTAAAAGGTTTTGTAAACTTATCAGATTTTGACAAATATCTCGCATCGACTGAGGCGTGTAATATTTGTGCAGGAAATTTATATTTCATACACATTTGAGCAGCCCAAGCACCAGTATTATTATCTTCAACTTTGTCAATTATTTTTTTTAAATTTGTTTTTTTTAAAATTATTTCTTTAAATATATTTAATAAATAAAAATTGTTTAATTTCTTTTCTAAAAATAATATTTCTTTTAATATTTTATGGTCAGAACATTTTATATATTTCTTGAGTATAAGATAATAATCAGCAAGGCTTTGAAGTATTGCATATTCAATTGAATTATGAATTATTTTTACATAATTTCCCGCTTGTGGTTTTTTTCCAACTAATTTAATTGATTTTATTTTATTTCCAGAAATATCTAATAAAAGATCATTCAAATATTTCAATTGACTTTTATTACAACTTAACATCAAAGAAGCTTGGCCTTTAGCACCATCAACACCACCTGAGAATCCTGGATTAATATAAATAATCTTATTCTTTTTTAAAAAATTAAATCTTCGTAAAGTATCATTTGGATGGTTGTTGCCTAGATCAATCAGATATCTTATTTTTTTTAAAAATTTTAAATTTTCTAAAATAAAGTTATCTACGTTTTTACCCGCATTAATAGTCAAGATAACAACATTATTTTTAAAACGATTTTTGGAAAATTTATTTTTGAATTTAATTTTATTTTTTTTTGAAAAATTTTTTAGTTTTGATAAATCTTTATCCCAAACTGAAACTTTATAATTACAGCTTAATAAGAATTGAGCTAGATTTGCTCCAATAGATCCCAATCCAACAATTATTAAATTATTATTCTTCATCTTTCAGATAAATATATAATATATTCTAATTAATAAATGAAAAAACTAATACACTCAAAACCAAAAATTTTAATAAGGTGTAATGCTTCATTGGCAGAAGGACCGGTATGGAATCATCGTACAAAAGAATTTTCGTTTGTTGATATACTTAATCAAAATATTTTTATTTGTAAAAATAAGAAAAGAATTAAAAAATTTTATTCAAAAGAGATGATAAGCAATTTTTTGCCTTCAAAAAATAATAGCTGGATATCATGTGGAAAAAATAAAGTATTTCAAATAAAGATTAAAAAAAATAAAATTTTTTGTAAGAAATTAATATCTATTAAGCATAAAACAAATAATAGATTCAACGATGCTTCAATAGATAGCCAAGGAAGACTATGGGCTTCTACGATGGATGAAAATGAAGTTTCAAAATCTGGAAATTTGTTTTTTTTTCAAAAAATTAATTCACCAAAAAAACTTTTAGGAAATTTTATTATTGGAAATGGTATTGATTGGAGTCCATGTAAAAAAAAGCTTTATTTTGTAGCTAGTGATAAAAGAAAAATTTATATTTTTGATTATGAGAGGAAAGCTGGAAAAATAAGTAAAAGAAAGGTATTTGCCCGTATCCCTTATCAAAAAGGAAAACCTGATGGATTATGTGTTGATAGTATGGGTTTTGTCTGGGTCGCTTGCTGGGATGGTAGTTGCATTATAAGATTTAAGATAAATGGAAAAATAGACAAAATAATTAAATTGCCAATTTCTAGACCTACTAGTGTTTGTTTTGGTGGAAAAAATCTAAATACTTTATTCATTACATCAGCAAGAAAAACCAATAAATTTAATCAAACTGAAAAAGATTCGGGAAATATTTTTTTTATTAAAACAAATGTAAAAGGTATTAAAACTAATCTTTTTGGATAAATAATTATTTTTGAATTAATTTTAGAAGTTTTTCTTTGCTGCTCGTTCTAAAAAGATTATCATAGTAAACAACTTGTGTTGGATATTCTCCATGAATTTCATCTTTCCATCTGCTAATCCAACTATGATAAATACCAAATTTATTAAAAAATTTGCCACCATAACCTGTCCTCCCTTTATAATCATTGTAAAGGACGTCATCGACATACATCTTAATAAATCCTTTGTCTGGATCTTTAGACATTTTGGTATGAAATATTATAGTCGTCCACTTGCCCCTCATGTCATTAATTTTAAGGTCTTTGTATATCAATCCTTGAGAGTCCATTCCATTTACAGCAAAATATCTAGGCTCTAAATTTCCTCTTTTAACTCTAAGCATCATCCTTGGATGTCTTTGTTGATTAGTATTTCCCCATTCATAAATCTGAAAAAGAGAAGTACTAACAGGTTCAACTGTTTTAAAATCTTTAGGTATAAAAATACTAACAGAGATCCATTTCTCACCTGTATATCTTGGTTTCGCAGAATACTCACTTCTAGCTCGGTCTCCTCCTCCATGTCCAACCACAGCATCTCTACCATTATTTGTACAATCAGAATAATCACCCTCTTGATCCCTGCCACAATCTCTAGGTAACAATGTTATCTTCCAAGCTTTTTCCCCTAAAGCTGGAGAGGAAACAGTTTCTCTAAACTTAGTAAGCTTCTTGCCTTTTGCTACACTTTTTTTCCATTGAAGATTTGTAATTTCTTTTGCATCAGCTTTGTTTAGAAAATTCGATGATCCTAAAAAAATTATACTTATAAAAATTGTAACAAAAATTTTTTTCATAAAACTTATTTAATATTTTCTATATCGTTTATGTTAGATAAAGCTTTCTCAAATTCAGCCATATTTTCTCTTAAAGCTAAATTAGAAATTGAGTAGACAGCTATCAATAAAAACACCAAGGGCAATGCTGTCACCACAGAGGCATTACTCTTAATAAACAAGATATATAAAATGATAAACAAACCTGAACGAATTAAAAATGTTTTTCTAAAAACACTCATGATTGAAAGTGAATGTTTTATCAAATTAAAAAAACTCATTTTCGATGGACCAAAATATCTAATGCCTCTGGTAGATGGTATTGGCAATAAATTATTTTCAATTTTTTTTAATGATCCTGAAAAACTATTCCAGGTCGCTTTTTCTTTGATCATTTTTTCAACTATGATTTTTGGTAGGCATGTATAGTTTCCAAATTTAATTGAATTACCAGTAAAAGTTAGTGTTATTAATTTATGCAGTTGATAGCAAATTTTAAAAATTAATTTTTCTGATCTTTTCACTCTTTCACCGACTATTGGATTGTTATTTGAATTGTCAATTTGATTGATAAATTCTTTAATTTCTTCTGGTCTATCTTCTCCATCTCCATCCATTGGAATTACATAATCAAAGTCTTCTTTTTCAAAAATATATTTTAATCCAGTTGCAATACATCTAGCATGACCTTGATTAATTTTCATATTTAGAATTTTAATTGAATGTAGATTTTTAAAATCTGTTTGCTCCTCTTGACGATCGTGTGTTGAAGCATCATTGACAATAATCACAGAAATTTCGTGATCTAAATCCGAAATATTATTATCAATTTCGTCCAGCAATTTTGAAGCTGATTGCCAGTCATTATAAATAGGTACTAAAATTTTAATTTTCATTCAAAAATTAATATCTTCCCAAACAGACATCACCCACACAAATAAATTGTGATGAATTATTGAGTATCTCTTTATTATTAAATCCTTCCCACTTTGGTCTAGATTTTAAGTGATATGAGAGGTTCCCAGCTTTCCACTCATCACCAGTTACAAATTGAATTTCTTTATCAAAATCTTGATCCCAAACATATTGAATTTTCATTGCAATTTCTTTTCCAGGATAATCCGTTCGTTTATCTGTCTCCGATATTGATATATAAGAATAAAGAACAGGTGATAAAAAAAATAGAAAAAGAAATCCATAAAGAAATGAATTGATTTTTTTTAAATTAATTTGTGATTTTAAAAGATATAAAAATAACACTCCAAAAAATAAATAAAAAGGCGTCATCCACATTGTTCTGATTTTTGAACCAGTAATCAATGATGTCAGAAACATTAAGGCAATAGGCATAAAGTTAATGAATAGTAGAAACATCAATTTTTTATCTATTATATTAAGCTTAAATTTTATCTTTTTAGTGAGTAACCAAATTAAAAAGAAGAAAGGAACCAGTATTCCAATTTGTTTTAATAAAAATAATACTGGATTACTAATGTGATCTAAAATACCAGAACTTTCTAATCCTGTTCGATTTAATCCATAAGTTATTGTTATAAAATCATTCTTAAAGAGCCAAATTAAATGAGGTACCAATAAAACTAAAAAAACCTCAATTGTTATCAAATATTTAAAATCAAATTTTTTAGTTTTTTTAAAAAAAATTAAATAAATGAATAGTAAATCTATTGATACCAAAAGGTAGATAAATAAGTATTTGGATAAAAAACCAACCGCACCAAATAAGCCAACTAGAAAACAATCTGAAAATTTTATTTCCTGTGTGGAATAAATTCTCCATGAATAATAAACAACTAATGACCAAAATGGTAATTGGCAAACATTTACATTAAATTCAGGAGTAGTAAAATTGTAGAAATAGATAGAAACTAATAATAAAACAGAAATTAAACTTAACTTTAAATCTCTAAAAATTTCAAAAGCAAATTTAAATACGTAATAAAAAGCAATTATTACGAATATTTGACTTAATAAATAATAAACCCAATCTTGAGAACCAAAAATTTTATAAAATACTTCAGAAAAAAAAGCACTCATGGGTGGATGTTTGTTAAAACCCCAATCTAAATTACTCCCCCATGCTAAAGCTTCAATTGTGTCTAATGGTAAATTTTTATTTGTTAAAGAGGGAATCAGTGTCCAAATTATTAAATGCGATAATGCAAAAATAAAAAATATATTATTAATATTTCTATTTAAGACATTCATAAGTAAATATTTACAATAATTAACGTTGCTTGACACCCCTATTTTGCTGAATATACTCCCTCGAATTCAAATTGAAAGATGCCTAAAACTAGTAAAGTTAAAAAAAAAGTTACTAAAGCTAAAACTAAAACTTTAACTAAAGCAAAACCTAAGACCATCAGTAAATCAAAAGAGATTAGCAAGGGACCTGTTAAAATTTCCAAAACATATATTCCAAAAGAAACTGAAAAATATATGTGCGAAAAACATAAGGTTTTCTTTAGAATAAAATTACAAGAGTGGAAAAAAGAGCTGGTTAGAGCAAATAATGAAGCTCTGTATAACGGTAGTATGGATGATAATAGTATTTCAGCCGATATTGTCGATCAAGCAAGTTCATACACAGATAAAAATGTTGAAATGAAAGCAATCAATAGACAAATCAAATTAATTTCGGAAATTGATAAAGCTTTGGCTAGAATAAGAGAGGATACCTATGGATTTTGTCTAGATACTGCAGAACCAATAGGGCTAAAAAGACTCATGGCAAGACCTGTTGCAAAATATACTATAGCTGCACAAGAAAAACATGAAAAGGACGAAAAAATTCACGCCGATGACTAAAAAAAAGAAAACTAAAAAAGTTCATAACCCAATTACTTACAATTTTACCAAAAAATATATTTACTATTATTATGGTTTTTTTTGGGTTCTGTTATTATTATTCGTATTCATTAATTAAATGAACCAGAAATTAATTTTAATAATCATTGCAATCGTAGCTATAGAACTATCTGGTCATGGAATTTTTGCTTCACTATTTAGATTAATTAGCTCAATGAACTAGGGCTTTGGTGGAACTTCATCTTTATTCATAAATTTAAAACCCTTCTTGACTGCTTCTCTTTCAGATATCTCAACATACCATCTGGTAAGATTTTTATAATTTTTAAGACCAATGTCATGCCACTCATGTCGTGCTATCCAAGGAAAAGTTCCTATGTCAGCGATAGTATAATTTTCTCCAGCTAGAAATCTTGATTTAGACAGTCTTGTGTCCAGTTCCTCATATATTCTCTTAGATATCTTGAAATATCTTTCTTCACCAAACTGACTTTTACCAGGATTGTAATGATGAAATTGATGATGTTGTCCTAACATGGGTCCAACATAACCCATCTGCGCCATCAGCCATTGGTTTATCTCTAATCGATCTTTTGTAGAATAAAATTTTCCACTTTGTTCGGCTAGATACATTAAAATTGCACCTGACTCGAAAATATTCTTGTTTTTATCCTGATCAATAATCACTGGTATTTTACTAAACGGACTTATCTTTTTAAATTCAGGTTTAAATTGATCACCTTTGTTAAGATCTATATGAACTACTTTATATTCATACCCAATCTCCTCAAGCATGATACTTATTTTTTTTCCGTTAGGAGTATTTGCAGAGTAAAGTTCAATCACTCTTTTTTTCCAAGTCTTTTCAATAAGTTTTTTGAGGTGGTTGTAAATTCAAATCTATATTTTTCATTGGGTCTCGCTAATTTAAAACAAGCTCTTGCTGCTAAAGCACCTTCATGAAAACCGGATAAGATTAATTTTAATTTGCCAGGGTAACTGCATATATCTCCTACTGCATAAATTCCTTTTTGATTTGTCTCAAATTTTTCTGTATCTACTTCAATTGTTTTTTTATCGATATTTAGACCCCAATTTGCTATTGGTCCAAGCTGCATAATTAAACCGAAAAAACCTAACACATAATCAGTTTTTAAATTTTTAATTTCGTTGTTATCGTGTTTGATATCAATACTTTCTATATTTTGATCTCCTTTAACAGAAGCCATTTGATATTGAGTAAATAAGTTTATTTTTCCATCTTTTGCAAGTTGATGCACTTTATTTATTGTAGCTTGTGCACCTCTAAATTCGTCTCTTCTATGTATCAAATTAACACTAGATTCTTTTGATAGCTCAACAGCCCAATCTAAGGCACTATCTCCTCCACCAAAAATTGATACAGTTTTACCAGTAAATATTTTTTTATCTTTTACCGAATAAAATAAAGATTTATTTTCAAATTGTTCACATTCTTTTGGAGAAAACTTTCTTGGTTCAAATGAACCAACGCCTCCAGCAATTATAACATTGGGTGTTGAAAAAGATGTGCCATTATTAGTTTTCACTAACCAATTATCTTTTTCTTTTTTTACTTCTTCTACTCTTTCGTTTAAATGAAATTTAATATCAAATGGTTTTAATTGATTGATTAAGTTATATGTTAATTCTTCACCCGTACATTCAGGCACAGCGGGTATATCATAAATTGGTTTATCTGGATAAAGCTCAATACATTGACCACCAATCTTATCTAAATTATCAACTACTTCACAATTAAGACCAATTAATTTTAATTGATGCGCAGTAAATAAACCTGTTGGACCTGCGCCAACTATTAATGCATCTGTTTTAATCATTTAGGCTTGCTTCGATGGAATACTTACTTCAAGACCATCTATTTCATCTGAGACTACAATTTGACAACTCAGTCTACTATTTGTTTTAGGTTCAAATGCCATATCTAACATATCTTCTTCACCATCTTCTTTTTTTGGAATTTTATTAAACCAATCTTCTTTGACATAAACATGGCAAGTCGCACAAGCCATTCCTCCACCACAATCAGCGTCAATCCCTGGAATATCATTTTGTACAGCTCCTTCCATCACCGTCAGGCCATTTTGAACTTCAACTTCATGCTTTTGATTATCATGGGTGATGTATGTAATTTTTGCCATTTAATTTGATATAGGTATAAAAAAAAATAGGGCAAGTATGTAAAAACATACTCGCCCTATAAATTTATTTTAAAGCGTAATTATCTTGCTCTTGCACCAGCTGAACTTACTGCAGCAGCCCAGATTACTAGACCGAATGCAATTTTGTTAATAAAGTCAGCTAAGTTGTAAATCACGTTTAGTGAGTCAGCGTCTACTCCACCTGTTAGGTAACCAAAAATGTAACCTAATGGGTAAATAGCCCATCCTACTGTTACGATCATTCTCATTGCACCAAAAGCAGTAACAAGTGCTTTGTTTCCACTCTTAGCAGCAGCTTTTCCAGCTTCTCCTGAGAATATTTCATATAGAATGTATATCCAACCTGCCATACCGATTACAAAACCAAGTGTAGCGTTGATATATCCAGCTTCTCCTAAATATCCACCGATTAACATTACTAATGAACCGATTAACAATCTCCAGAACATTCCAGAGTTTGCTTTTCTTACAGCTGCTAGAATTAAGTAGAACTCTATCATCTGTAATGGCACAGTAATTAACCAGTCAATATATCTATACACTGTAGGTGAATCACCAGTAGTCACCCATACATCCCTCATGTACATGTAATGGATGAATGCAATACCAGTTACAAGACCAGCAACAGTTACTGACGTTTTCCAGCCAGGAGCCACAGTTCCTCTTTCCATGAAGAAGAAAGCAGTAGCAGCCAACATACCCATTGAGATTATCCAGAAAGATATCCCAACAAAGTCATCTTGAGCTAACATAGTGGTCGCTGCGTTTGCAACACCTGTAATACCGATAAGGGCAACAGCTGCTAATGCAAACATTTTAAGTTTTTTCATAAAAAACTCCCTCTTTAGTTAGTTTTTATTAGTTTATATAAACTAAGCTTAGGTTTCCCCAAGCAAAAGTTGTGGTTAAATACCAAATTAAAAGACTTTATTGAAGACTTAATTGTCATTAATTTACATTGATTTTACTTGTTTTTTAAAATTAAATACAATTTGTGATTTAAAAACCACAACAAATTATAACAACGAATCAAAATAACTATGTCAGAAAAATTCAGCAAAATTTACGATCTTTCTATCAAAGATCCTGAAAAATTTTGGCAAGAGGCTGCAAATGACATCTTTTGGTTTAAGAAACCCACAAAAATTTTAAATAAATCTAATCCCCCTTTTTACAAATGGTACGAAGATGGAGTGACCAACACATGTTACAACGCCTTAGATTTTCATATTGACCAAGGAAAAGGTGATAAGACTGCTCTAATTTACGATAGCCCCATTACAGGGAACAAAAGTAAGTTCACTTACAAAGAATTAAGATCAAAAGTTTCGAAGTTTGCAGGCGCACTTAAGGATCAAGGTGTCAATAAAGGGGATCGAGTAATAATTTACATGCCAATGATACCTGAAGCAGTTGTTGCAATGCTAGCTTGTGCAAGAATAGGTGCAATTCATTCAGTAGTTTTTGGTGGATTTGCTTCAAATGAGCTTGCGAGCAGAATTGATGATAGTAAGGCTAAAATTTTAGTGACCGCTTCATGTGGTTTTGAACCTGGACGAACTGTTGAATACAAACCTTTGGTTGATGAAGCAATCAAACAAGCTCAACATAAAATTAGTAAGATGATTTTATTTCAAAGAAAGGGTCACGAAGTTAAATTAAATGCGCCAATGGAGATAAGTTGGGATGAAGCGCATGTTAATGCCAAAGATACTGATTGTGTTGAAATGAATTCAAACGAATTTGCTTACATACTTTACACATCAGGCACTACTGGGACGCCAAAAGGTATCGTGAGAGACATTGGGGGTCACATCGTTGCATTAAAATGGACGATGAAAAATATTTATAATATTGATACAGATGATATTTGGTGGTCAGCAAGTGATATTGGTTGGATCGTTGGTCACTCTTACATTGTCTATGCTCCATTGTTCAAAGGATGCACCACTGTATTGTTCGAAGGTAAGCCTGTGGGCACACCTGATGCTGGAGCGTTTTGGAAAATAATTTCTGACTATAAAGTAAAATCTTTATTCACCGCGCCAACAGCTTTTAGAGCAATTAAAAAAGAAGATCCTGAGGGAAAGTTTTTTTCAAAATATGATTTAAGTAAATTTGAAAGTCTATTTCTTGCAGGAGAACGTGCTGATCCTGATACAATTAAATGGGCAGAAAATTTATTGAAAGTTCCAGTAATTGATCACTGGTGGCAAACTGAAACAAGTTGGGCGATTAGTTCAAATTGTACTGGAATTGAAATGATGAAAACAAAATATGGCTCAGCTTGTAAAGCAGTACCAGGTTATGATGTTAAAATAATAAAATCAGATCAAACGTTAGCTAAACCAAATGAGATGGGAGATATTGTAGTAAAATTACCTTTACCTCCAGGAACTTTTCCAACTCTGTGGAATGCAGATCAAAGATATAAAGAAAATTACATGTCAAACTATGAAGGTTATTATCAAACATATGATGCAGGTCACATTGATGAAGATGGTTACATCTGGATTATGTCTAGAACTGATGACATTATCAATGTTGCAGGTCATAGATTATCAACAGGTGCAATCGAAGAAGTTTTATCAGAACATCAGTCAGTTGCAGAGTGTGCGGTGCTAGGAATAGCTGATAAATTAAAGGGTCAATTACCTATCGGATTAATTGTTTTAAAAGCAGGAGTAGATAAAGACAATGAGACAATTTCTAAAGAATGTATTCAAATGGTTCGAGATAAAATTGGACCTGTGGCTGCTTTTAAAGTTGCAATTGTTATTAAAAGACTTCCAAAAACAAGATCGGGTAAAATTTTAAGAGGAACAATTAGAAAAATCGCTGATAGTGTTGAATATAAAATGCCTCCAACTATTGATGATCCAGCAATTTTAGATGAGATCAAAGAGGATTTAATCAAAAATAATATTCTAAAAAGTGCTTAAAACTTATTTATTTTTAATCGGTGCAATTTTTTGTGAAGTAGCAGGAACTATGTTACTGCCAGTATCACAAAACTTTACTAAAATTATTCCTACAAGTTTTCTTGCCATATTTTATTTAACTGCTTTTTATTTACTAACTTTTGTGGTGAACAAACTGCCAATAGCAATTGTTTATGCCACATGGAGTGGTCTTGGAATATTTACAATTGCAATACTAGGGTATATTTTTTTCAAGCAAACTTTAGCTTGGCAGGCAATATTAGGATTATTTTTAATTGTAATTGGAGTAGTGTTAGTAAATAGTTTTACAATAAAACTTAATTAAACTTTAATGGGGTACCTTCTGGATCTCCTATAATTTTTCCATCTTTCATTTTTGTTTTCCCAGCAATAATTGTTGCTACAGGTGTTCCTTTAAACTCAACATCATTAAAAGGTGACCATCCACATTTACTTTCAATATTTTCATTCTTTATTACAATCTTTTTATTCATATCAACAATCGTGAAATCGGCATCATAACCCTCTTTAATAAATCCTTTATTCTGAATGCCAAAAATTTTAATGGGATTTTCACACACTAAGTTCATTAATTGATTAAGTGATAATTTTCCATCATTAACATGGTTTAACATTACTGGCATTAGAGTTTGAACACCAGGCATACCTGAAGGTGAGTTGGGATACTCTTTATCTTTATTTGCTTTTAAATGTGGGGCGTGGTCTGAGCCAATTGTGTCATTGATATTATTTTTAACTGCATACCATAATCTATCATAATGAGATTTATCTCTGATTGGCGGATTCATTTGTGCATAGGTTCCAAGTTTGTCATAACAATCTGGAGCATAGATCGTTAAATGCTGTGGGGTAATTTCGAAAGTAATATTACCTTTGTGTTGAGATAAAAAATCTATTTCTTGCTTTGTTGTTATATGAAGAACGTGAGCTTTCTTATTATATTTTTTGGCAATTCTAACAATTCTTCTAGTTGAGGAAATAGCACACTCCTCACTTCTCCATACGGGATGAGAGTGAACATCTCCATTCTTAATTAATTTTTTATTCTTATTTAAAATTTCCTCATCTTCCGAATGAACCGCAACTATTTTTGAGCAATGTTGAAAGACTTTATCGATGTCTTCTTCAAGAGCTACCAAAAGATTACCTGTTGATGAACCTACGAATAATTTGATACCACAGCATCCCTCTAAATCTTTCAGCTCTGCTAATTGATTAACGTTTTCGGCTGTTGCACCAAAATAGAAAGCGTAATTGCAATACATTCTATTTTTTGCAAGATCTAATTTTCTTTGAAATTCTTTTATGTTTGATGTGGGTGGGTTAGTATTTGGCATTTCAAACACTGCCGTAATACCTCCCGCAACTGCTGCTCTACTTCCTGAGTGAAGATCTTCAGTATCTGTTGAGCCAGGTTCTCTAAAATGAGTTTGGGTATCAATACATCCAGGCAAGACTATTAGGTTTTTTGCATCATACACTTCTTTTGCTTCTTCTGATACTTCACCAATTTTTGATATCTTACCGTCTTTAACAGCAACATCTTTATTTTCTAACTTCCCATTAATATAACATTGCCCATTCTTGATTATTAGATCTAACATTTTTGAGAAAAGTTATTATATTAAAATCAGATATCAATCAAATATGAATAATAGTGTTTATATATTAGAAGATAGATCCATACTTTACGTCAATGGTTCAGATGCAAAAGATTTTTTGCAAAATCTGATTAGCAATGACATTAATAAAGTTACAGATAACTCCAGTTGTTTTGCATCATTGTTTACTCCACAAGGTAAATTTTTATATGAATTCATGGTTGTAAAACACAAATTGGGCTACTTTATTGATTGTGAAAAATCTCAATCTGAAGAGATATTTAAACAATTAAATTTATATAAAATAAGATCAAAAGTAGAAATTCTTAATTTAAGTAACGAATTTGTGGTTGCTAGTTTTGGATACGAAAAATATTTATCTATTGAAGGTACAAAGGATGTTTTGGGTTTTACATTAAAGTACAGAGAAGATCCTATTTTTTTAGATCCAAGAAATAAACACTTGGGTGCTAGACTTATAATTAATCTTGAAAAACTTTATTTATCTTTGAAAAAACTTGAGCTTAAAAACGATAAAATTGAAAACTATCATATTCATAGTCATAAACTTGGTATAGTTCCTAAAGACTTAAATAAATTGAAAAATAAATTATTTGGTATCGAGTGTAACTTTGAAGAGCTAAATGGTATAGATTTTAAAAAAGGCTGTTATGTTGGGCAAGAAAATACCGCTAGAATAAAATTAAAAAATAAGCTTTCAAAAAGATTACTACCAATCGAGATTATTGATGGAGAATTAATTGAGAATGAAAGTGTTTTAAATAATAATGTTGAGATTGGAAAAGTCTTAATTAATGAAACGTATCCTTTTGCCCTTATTAAATACTTAGATTCAAATTTTGAAAAGGATAAAATATTTCAAGGTAAAAATGGTTCTTTTAAAGTTTTCGTGCCCAAATGGCTTAAAATTTAAATTTTGGTGCGGCTAGAGAGACTCGAACTCTCTAGAGAATAACCTTTTAATAGCAAATTTAAATATTAATTTAAAAATACAACCAAACTCGAGCACAAACTCAGCACACTAATAACAAAAAAATTTAAATTTTTTAGATTTAATTAATAATTCTATCTAGCACTCTTATTTTAACTTTTTGCATTCCTTCTTCAAAGTCATAATAAATCTCAACTTCATCATCAGGATCAATGGTTTTTAAAACTAGTTTGATGTACTTGTCTATAATGTTTTCTGGTGTGCTTTCTTTGAAATATTTTTGGAATATTTTCATTATGATGTTGTTATATTAAATAATTTGGCAGCATCTTTATTGAGAAACCAACCTTCTGCCTTTCCACAATATTTCATTGTTCTATCAAATAATAAAGTACCATCATCTTCTCCTATTTTTTTGATATAGTAATTTTTAAGTTCTACCGCATGCGATCTAGATGAACATTCAATTGTATTATTTGAATTATAAGTGTAGGGAGAATGGACCATCAGTTTTGCAGAACCATACATATTTCTATACTTTCCTCCTAAAAAAGCCGTTGAGCAAGATGACATGCAGGTGGCACCACTTTGAATTCTAGTTGAAACATTGTATTTTGTAAAAATCTCTCCCAACTTAAATCCATCTTTTAAATAACCACCACTCGAATTTAAGTAAACTGTAGGAACTATATGTATACCTTGGTAATTTATACATTTAGTTTGTTGCGACAAAAGTTTTTCAACAACTAAACTAGTATCTTCATTTATCTCACCTGTAAGATACAATGAAAAGTGTGATCCCGTCTTACATCGTGAGTCATCTGATGTTTCTTTTATCTTTAATTTATTTATTTCAATATTTCTTGTAGTTGTGGTTGATGAGCATCCACTCAAAAACAAACCCAGAACCACAATCATTAAAAGTTTTTTCATAATCCTAGATTATCAAATCCTAAACGTTAAGTCTAAATTGTTTTAAATTGAAAAAAATAATGAGCACAATCTGAGCACACTCTGAGCACACTTAGCTTAAAAATTTGAAATTTTTGACCAAAAAGTCCCCATAAAAATTTCATTTTGGTGCGGCTAGAGAGACTCGAACTCTCATGGACTAGGTCTATTAAATATTAACTAACTTACTAATTTCGCAAATACAACTAACAACGAGCACAATCTGAGCACAGTCAGAAAAAATTATTATCATCCTAAACTGATCCTCTGGCTCCATTAGAAGCCAGAGAATTTATAAAGGATCTATTTATCCTTTTTGTCCTTGTTTTTAATAAAGGAGACATGAACTTCTTTTGTGTTCGAAATTTCCTTTTCTTCCTCAAACATCTCAATAAAAGATTGTCCAAGTATTCCAATCTTTTCACCTGAAGCTTTCTTTTTTTTTAAAAGTTCATAGACACTTTTAATTGTTGCCATTTTCACCCCCATCTTTTTTATATTTGATGAAAGTTAAATTGACTTCCTTTGTAGTTTTTGATTGTTCAGACTCAACAGCATCAATAATAGCCTGATCCATTACAGATATTTTAATACCTTTGAGCTGGTCTTGTTTTATTAAATTGTAGATACCTTTAATGGTAGCCATTTTTTCCTCCAGACTTCTCATTTACAAATTTCCAGCCAGCTTTTTTCATAGCTGTTAAAATTTGTTTTTTGATTTGCCGTCTAGAGGTGTTTGGTTTGATTTTAACAAACCATGATTTGTTATGATTGCTCATATTCCTCCTTTAGCGTTGTTATTTTATGTCCGAAGCAAGTAGAGTTATTTCTAAATCACGGACAACTTATCTTATCAGAAAAATTTATAATCTAAATTGAAAAAAATAATGAGCACAATCTGAGCACACTCTGAGCACACTTAGCTTAAAAATTTGAAATTTTTGATTAAAAAGTCCCCATAAAAATTTCATTTTGGTGCGGCTAGAGAGACTCGAACTCTCATGGACTAGGTCCACACGGCCCTCAACCGTGCCTGTCTACCAATTTCAGCATAGCCGCAAATTTGACCCACATTAAATCAATGACAAGTAGGTTTCAAATTGATAAATTTTTATTATGGAATTTAATCAGGAAGTAAAACAAGCAACTGATCCTATTTATAAAAAGATCTCCAAGGTTATGCCTGAAATTGAATGGTCAGTGCATGCTCCTTATATTCATAAAATAAATAAACTTAAAAAAGAAAAAAATGCAGTAATTTTAGCTCACAATTATCAAACCCCAGAAATTTATCATGGTATTGCAGATTTCTCAGCAGACTCTCTCGCTCTTGCTGTGGAAGCTTCAAAAACTTCAGCAGATATAATTGTTATGGCTGGTGTACATTTCATGGCTGAAACTGCAAAGTTAATGAGCCCAAATAAAAAAGTTTTACTACCAGATATGAAAGCAGGTTGTTCTCTTTCATCTTCAATTACCGGAAAAGATGTCAGATTATTAAAAGAAAAATATCCTGGTGTGCCTGTAGTTTCTTACGTCAACACTTCTGCAGATGTAAAAGCAGAAACAGATGTATGTTGTACATCTGCAAATGCTGTAAAGATTGTAAAATCTTTAGGGGTTAAAAAAGTAATTTTTTTACCAGATGATTATCTTGCAAAATATGTTGCTTCTCAAACAGATGTTGAGATTATTTCTTGGAAAGGAATTTGTATTGTTCATGACCAATTTAACGAAAAAGAAATTCAAAATATTAGAAAGAGCAACCCAGGGATTAAAATAATAGCTCACCCTGAGTGTCCACCAGATGTAATAAAGGCAAGTGATTTTGCAGGATCAACCTCAGGCATGATAAACTATGTTAAAGATAATCAACCAAAAAAAGTTATGATGGTAACTGAATGTTCAATGAGTGATAACATTCAAGTCGAAAATCCAAATGTAGAATTTATCAGGCCATGTAACATGTGTCCGCACATGAAGAAAATAACATTGCCAAAAATTTTAGATTGTTTAGAGAATGAAACTGGTGAAATTATTATGGATCAAGAAACAATCGATAAAGCAAGAATGTCAGTTGAAAAAATGGTTTCTATCGGCAGATAACTTTTTGTGTCTCAAATTAAACTTAGTGAAAATTTTATAAAAAGTAACGTTAAACTTGCACTCAATGAAGATTTATATCCTTCAGGTGATATTACTTCTAGTTTAATTAAAAATAATAAAATAATTGAGGCAAAATTAGTATCTAATCAGGATGCTGTGATTGGCGGGCTACAATTTGTAAAATATGCTTTTGTACTTATAGATAAAAAAATTAAATTCATTACAAAAACGAAAGATGGGTCTTTTGTAAAAAGAAATTCAATAATCGCAATTATTAAAGGAAATAAAAAAAATATTTTGATTGCAGAAAGAGTTGCACTAAATTTTTTATCACATATTTCTGGTATAGCTACAAAAACAAATCAATTTGTAAAATTGGCAGGAAAAAAATGTAAAATTTGTTGCACTAGGAAAACTATTCCTAATTTAAGAGTTATACAAAAATATGCAGTAAAATTAGGTGGAGGAACTAATCATAGATTTAACTTAAGTGACGAATTTTTGATAAAAGACAATCATATTGCAAATTCAAACATAAGGGAATTAGTAAGTTTGGCAATCAAAAATAAAAAACGAAAAAAAATAACTGTGGAAGTAGATACAATTAAACAGCTGAAGAAAATAATCGGATTAAAATTTGATCGTGTTTTATTTGATAATATGAGTGTTAAAAATTTAAAATTAGGTGTCAAGCTTGCAAAAAAATATTATCAAACTGAAGCTTCAGGAAATATAAATTTAAAAAAAGTTAAATCGGTTGCAAAAACTGGTGTAAATAGAATTTCTGTTGGTGGCATAACCCATAGTGCACCAGCAATTGATTTTAAATTAGAAATTTAATTAACAAATTTTGAAAGATCTGGTTTAAAGTAATTTGGACCTTTCATTACTTTGCCGTGTTCATTATAAATTGGTTTTCCATTCTCGTCTAACTTGCTCATGTTAGAATTTTGAACTTCATCAAAACACTTATCTAAATCAATTCCAAAAGCATGTCCCGCCCCATAAGTAACATACAAGATATCTGTTAGAGCATCAGCAACCTCTAATAAATCCTTATTATTCATTGCATCTGTGAGCTCGCTCAATTCCTCTTTTATTAGATCTAATCGTAATTTATTGATTTTATCTGTGCTAAATGAAGGTTTATTTTTAACCTCTTGACCAAAAGTTTTCATAAAAATTCCAACCTTGCTAAAATTTGACATAATGCTCCTGTAAGTTTTATAAAATTAATGTATATTTATAGTAATTTAATATTTGTCTATTAATCAATGAAATTAAGAAAAGAATTCGATAGTATTGGAACAATTAATGTTCCTAATGATAAATATTGGGGAGCATCAACTCAAAGATCAAAAAAATATTTCGACATTGGAGAATTTCTAGTTAGACCAGTTTTAATAAAATCTATTGCAATAATTAAAAAAGCTGCTGCTATTGTTCATAGAAAAGAAAAACAGATAGTCCCAAAAATTTCTAATGCGATTGTAAAAGCATCTAATGAAGTAATCAGTGGTAAATTAGACGAACACTTTCCACTAAAAGTTTGGCAAACTGGCTCTGGTACCCAGACTAATATGAATGTAAATGAAGTAATTGCAAATAGAGCAATCGAAATTTTAGGTGGAAGAAAAGGTACAAAAAAACCAGTTCATCCAAATGATCATGTAAATAAATCACAATCTACCAACGATGTATTTCCTACAGCAATGCATGTAGCTATAGCTATGGAAACTAAAAATAAGTTGTTACCATCTCTTGAGCTTCTAAATAAAGAATTGAAAAAAAAAGTTTCCCAATTTAAAAATATTGTAAAAGTTGGAAGAACTCATCTTCAGGATGCAACTCCTTTATCATTAGGACAAGAGTTTTCAGGATATCAATCTCAATTAGAAGATTGTATTGTAAGAATTAAAAATGCTTTAAATGAAATTTATTATTTAGCTCAAGGTGGTACTGCCGTTGGCACAGGAATTAATAGTAAAAAAGGTTTTGATAAAAAAGTAATAAACGAAATAAAAAAAATAACTAAACTACCCTTTAAACCAACTAAGAATAAATTTGCTGCGTTGGCAGCTCATGATGAAATAGTAAATTTTTCTGGAACTTTAAATACTACTGCTGTTAGTTTAATGAAAATTGCAAATGATATAAGATTTTTAGGATCGGGACCAAGAGCCGGATATGGTGAAATAATTTTACCAGCAAATGAACCAGGTTCATCTATTATGCCTGGAAAAGTAAACCCAACACAATCAGAGGCAGTGACAATGGTTTGTGTTAAAGTAATCGGTAATCATAATGGAATAACAATGGCAGGTTCACATGGACATTTTGAGCTTAATGTTTTTAAACCATTAATTGCTCACAACATTTTACAATCTATTGATCTTCTTGCAGATAGTACTAAGAACTTTGCTTTGTATTGCGTTAAAGGAATTAAAGCAGATAAAGTAAAAATTAAAAAATTTTTAGATAACTCGTTAATGCTAGTTACTGCACTAGCTCCTCATATTGGGTATGATAACTCTGCCAAAATAGCTAAGACAGCGCTTAAAAAAGGCACAACTCTAAAAGAGGAAGCTTTAAAAACAAAATTAATTAATGAAAAAGATTTTGATAGAATAG
>CABYNA010000003.1:0-102834 GCA_902520215.1 uncultured Pelagibacteraceae bacterium | reverse complement strand
ATTTAGAAAAAGCTATGAAAGATAAAAAGCCTTACGCTGATTATATTGTAACTCAATGGTTACTAGACCCTCAGCCAATTATAGACTTTATTTCTAAACAAAGTGTACCAGTGCATGTGGGAATTACTGGGCCTCTAAAAATATCTAGCTTAATAAAATTTGCTAATATAGTTGGTGCAAAAAATTCCTTAAATTTTCTTAAATCTAATTTTAGTAAGGCGTTAGATTTATTAAAACCTAAAGACCCTAATGATTTAATTGGGAAAATTAAATCGCACACTGATTTTTTCCACATTTATACATTCGGCGGCTTGAAGGAAACTAACAAGTGGTTGAAGGAGAATAGTTATGTCTAAAGAATTTGACTATACTAATTTAAAGCATGTTACTTCTGTAGATCAATCAGATCGAAAAGTACCATATAACTTAAGACAAAGTGGACCAACAAAAGTTGAAATGTTAATTTCAACAAGAGTAAGAAAATCGCCTTATTGGCATTTATCAATGCAAGCCGGTTGTTGGAGAGCGACAGTTTACAATCGTATTTATCATCCAAGAGGTTATGTAAAACCAGAAGACGGTGGTGCAATGGTTGAATATGATGCAATTGTTAATCATGTAACTATGTGGAATGTTGCAGTTGAAAGACAAATTCAAGTTAAGGGCCCAGATGCAGAAAAATTTGTTGATTATGTAATCACAAGAGATGCAACAAAAATTTCACCAATGAGAGCACGATACGTAATTTTATGTAACGCTTATGGTGGGGTTTTAAATGATCCAATTCTTTTAAGAATTTCAAAGGATGAGTTTTGGTTTTCATTATCAGACTCTGATATTGGTATGTATTTACAAGGTGTTAATGCAGATGGAAGATTTAATTGCACTATTGAAGAAATCGATGCTTGTCCTGTTCAAATACAAGGTCCAAAATCAAAAGCTCTAATGAAAGATTTGTTAGGTGATCAAGTTGATTTAGAAAATATGCCGTTTTATGGTTTAGCTGAAGTTAAAGTTGCTGGGCGAAGTTGTGTAATTTCTCAATCAGGTTTTTCTGGAGAAGCTGGTTATGAGATTTATTTAAGAGATGCAACTTTATATGCTGATGATATGTGGAATGCTGTGCTTGAAGTTGGAAAAAAACACCAGCTAATGGTTATTGCACCTGCTCACCACAGAAGAATCCAAGCTGGTATTTTGTCTTGGGGTCAAGATATGGATCAACAACATAATCCTTATCAATGTAACTTGGGCTACCAGGTTTCTTTATCAGGAAAAGGTGAGTGGAACAAAACATCTGACTATGTTGGTAAAGCGGCTCTAGAAAAAATGGGTAAAGAACTTAAAGATGGTAAGAAACCATACGCACTTCAGTTAGTTGGATTGGAGTTAGGTGGAAAACCAATTGATGACTATGCGCCAGATTTTTGGCTAATATCTAATGATAGTGGTGGAGATCCAGTTGGTTTCATTACTTCACCGTGGTGGCATCCTGAAAAGAAAACAAACATTGCAATGGGATATGTTCCTTTTGATGGAACATTAAATGCAAATGGATTTCCAAAAGGTAAGGTTGGAACTAAATACAAAGTACATTTACCTGAAAAATACTCTGATACTCCAGGTAAGCCTGTAGATGCAGTTATTGTTGATATTCCATTTAAGGAATCTTTCAACGCTAATACAAGAGAAGTTTCAAAAGGTTAATCTGATTTTGGGGGAGTTTACTCCCCCACTATCTAAAATGACAAAAGGTTTCTTAATAGTAATTTGCATTCTTATAGCTATTGCTTTAATAATATTCCCATTAATCGTATCTTACAAAGAGCAAAAAAATAAAAAAAAATAAATGTTCGGTGAATTTCTAAGTATTATTTTAAAATCTATCAAACTAGATAAAACACTTTATTCCGATAGTAAAAATTTTGGTGAAGCCTCAGTTTATTTTGCCGGTATCATTATGATTTTAGATGGCATAGCTGGTGCAGTCGCAGCAAACACAGTTTTTAAAACAGCTGTGGCGATGTCAGGAGTGACTGCAATATTAACTTGGTTTGTTTGGGCAATATTAATATTTGTTATTGGAGTCAAACTATTTCCTGATAAAAATAGCAAAGTTCCATTTAAAAAAGTATTAACAGCTGTTGGTTTCGCTCACGCGCCTGGTCTGTTAAGATTTTTTGCTGTGACACCAGAATTAATGATACCTATAATTTTTCTTACGCAATTTTGGATTTTTGCTGGATTAATTATTTCGACGCGACAAGTTCTTAATCTTAAATCCAATTTAAAGTCATTTGGAATAGTCTTTATGTCATTTTTGATTATTGTCTTTTTATCTATTTCATTTGTAATAAGTCGAATGAACGCCTTACCAATTAATCATATTTAGATTGGAAAAATTGTTTTAGAAACTCTGCAAGACTTACAAATTTTAAAACCAGTTAGAATCAAGTTTTGAGTTACACTCTCGTGTTGTTCTTTACATTCATCACAAATATCATCTAAATCTTTTTGATTTTTTTCTATTTCTTTGTCCTCAGTCATTATCAGTCAAACCGGCTCCCGCTGCACCCTTTTTTAAACTATCAGTTTCCTCTACAAATGTATCCTCTGCAAGTTTGTAGAGATTTTTCCAATCTTGATCTGAAAAGTTATCTTCATTGTTTAAAAAACTTATTTCTACTTTTTTTGCTAACATTGGCATTTCTTTATCCCAAATATTAGATGAGATACTCACATTAAAATTCAATAAAAATTTACAATCATCAAATGAAATTAATAATTTTTTTCCAATAATTTCTGAAGCTCTGCTTAAAAAAGATAAAAGCAATAATGGATAAGCAAGATTTTCGACTGAGCACTTTTTTAAAGTCTCGATGTTCTTTACTTGGTCAATAAAATTAACACCCACCATAATTGGACAAAAAGATGATCCATCCGATTTATTAATTTTATTAATTAATTTTATCTCTTCAAAATTTTCTTTTTTTTTATTTTGATAATATTGATTAAGATGTTTGATCGCTGGAAAACCAAATAATTCAGATAATCTTATAGATTTACCAACTTCCTCTGATATACCCCATGAATAACCAACAGCTCGACTTGCCCTCTTAGCTGTAGTTTCTATCTCGCTTAAGGATTTCATAGTTTAAGAGTGGGTTTTATAAACCCATTGCTCATCATAATCTTTTAATTCATTTGGAAGCGGCGCACCTTGAAACATACATATTCTCAACCACTTGTCAGATCTTGGATCAAACTTTAAAGCCCCAAAAAAAGATAACTTTAATCGCAACATGTCAATTGGAACTAATTTTTCTCCAATAGTATTATCTTGTATTTCTGAATATGGAAATTTTTCAATAATGAAGGCTCTTCTAACAACATGTCTTAAATCAGAATTATCAATTAAAAATTGATTAATCTTTAAATTATCTTTTAAAGGTAATAATCTTTCATATAGTTTTTTTATATCTCTAGCTATTGCCAAGGGTTGCTCTAAATCTGCACCATTTTCCTCAAAACGATTAGCTAATCTTGGTTCTTCTTTATTTTTTGAAATAAACCAGAATTTCTGATTGCTCTCCTCTATATTAAAATTAATTTTTAAAATATCCGAATATTTATTTTCTAAAATCCTTTTTAAATCTCTGACATTACGTTCAGTTGGAATATTAAAGTATTTTTCTTCCTCAGAGCTCATTTGCTTAACCAATGGCTGAACTATATTGCCAAATGGCTCCATCATGATTGAGACAACATATTCTATGCACTCCTCACAAGTTTCTTTCTCTAGCCAGAGATAAATTTCATTAAATGGATAATCTTTTTGAAAATCAAATTTGTTTTCTAAGAAACTGATGAATTTTTTGATATCTTTTAGCAAAAGTTTAATTTTTTTGAGTTGATATTCACTCTCTGTATTCCAGCTAGTTATATTTTTAAGAGAACTTTTCAGACAATCTTTAAATAATTCTTTATCCTGTGTTTTAACAATTTTAATTTCTCTTATTTTTTTAAGTGCAATTTCTCTACTAAGTATCCAATTATTTAATAAAGTTGGATGATTAACAATAAATGGGGCCATTCCTAGTCCAGTAGAATTTCCTATACCCAAATTTCTACAAATTTTAGGATCTAATCTAACAGCTGAATTAGGATTTTTATTTTTTGCAACATGATTAACTTGATCAAACGTAAATTGTCTAACTAAATAAACTAACATCATCTCTAATCTGAATGGACCGTTAATTTCCTCTCTATTTTTAATTCTAAATCGATCTGCTAAACCAAACTTACCTGATCCATAAACTGCAGTCGTTCTGTATAAATATCCAACTTTTTCAAGTAACTCTAAATCAGGTTGATTTCCATTGCTTAAACTTTCAACAACATGATCAAATACCCTAACAGATTTATTTGCTCTAGATAATGTTAGCTCTTTGTAAGACAACCTACCAACTTCCTGTTTTGGAACTTCATTTCTCAATCTGTCAATGTCTTCTTTTAATGGTACTCCATCATGTAATGTAAAAGCTGCATCCCACTTTGTGGCTATTACTCTATCTGATCTTTCATCATCATTAATTTTGTTCGCATAACAGATTAAAGAATAAACTCTATCTTTTTTTTTAAATGAATATACTGCTGTGCCGTAACCCTCTTGGTCCAAATCAAACAAGTCTCGATTATATTGCCAATCTTTAAATTCACTTAAAAAACTTCGTAAAAAAGATAATCTTGATTGATGAAAGGAACCAAGTCTTGATAACTTCATTATGATGTTTGGATCTCTTAATTCTATATTCATATTTAAATAGTTTTATAAAAGTTATACCAATTGTTACCTAGTATTCCATTAGTCTCAGTCTCTGAAAAACCAATCTTCTTTAAACCTGCCTCTAAGTTTTTAAAACCTCTTGCATCCTCAAACCAATTAGGCTGTTTAGGAAATCCTGGTTTATTTTTAGAACCTTCTCCATAATTTTTATTTTTTGACCAGGTTCCATTTCTCATCCATTCAACAACTTCATCTGGTTGATTTAAACAAAGATCTGATCCTATACCAATATTATTAATATCCATTATTTCTGCTGTTTTTGCTACCATTTCACAAAAACTTTCTAGAGAACAATTCGTATTGTCCTTAAGATGATGCGGATATAAAGATAAACCTAATATTCCACCACTATCACTTAAAGTTTTTAATAACTCAGAAGATTTATTTCTTTTCGCGGCGTGCCAAAAAGATGGATTTGCATGAGTGATTGCTATTGGTTTTTCGCTAAATTCAATTGCATCAAAAGTACTTTTTTCAGCTGAATGGGACATATCTACAACAATACCCACTCTATTCATTTCTCGGATAACTTCCCTTCCAAAATTAGTTACCCCACTATCGTTTTTCTCATAACAACCCGTCGCTAACAATGATTGATTGTTGTAAGTGAGTTGCATAAATCTACATCCAAGACTATGAACTTTTTCAACTAAATTGATATCATCCTCTATTGGAGAGCAATTTTGAAAACCAAAAAAAATTGCAGTTTTATTCTCATTATTTGCTTTTTCAATATCCTTAAAACTCTGGCCTAAAAAAATTAAATCTGAATTTTCTTTTAATAAAGTTTGCCACTTACTTATTTCGTTTTGAAGTTCATCAAAATCTTCATGATAGACTATTGTAACATGAACTGCATCTAGACCAGCCTCACGATTAATCTCAAAAACTTTTCTTGACCATTTACAATATTGAAGATTATCAATTTTAAATTTCATTTTGGTTAATTTTGACTAAGCATACCAAGTTGTTTTTTAAATACTATTTATTTTATTGAAATTTTAATCTAATTTTGAAATAAATATTCATCAAATTGATCATGAAAAAGAATAAAAATCTCAAGGTTGCAATCGTCATGGGAAGCCAATCAGACTTTAAAACGATGAAATTATCAGCAAATATACTAAAAAAAATAGGTGTTCAATTTGAAACTAAAATTATATCTGCCCACCGTACTCCAAAAAGAATGTATGAATTTGCAGAGAGCGCATCAAGAAATAATATTGGAGTAATCATTGCTGGCGCTGGTGGATCAGCGCATTTACCTGGTATGATTTCAGCTATAACCTCAATTCCGGTTTTAGGTGTTCCCGTTGAAAGTAAAAAGCTTAAAGGACTTGATAGTTTATTATCTATAGCACAAATGCCAAAAGGAATACCCGTTGGAACTCTTGCAATTGGAGAGGATGGTGCCATCAATGCTGCTTTATTGGCTGCAGCTATAATTGCAAACAGCAATCCTGCTGTAAAAAAGAAATTAAATAATTGGCGTTCATCACAAACTAGATCAGTGAAAAAAAATCCAAAATAAAAGATGTCAATAAAAAATTTGGGTATAATTGGTGGTGGTCAACTAGGAAGCCTATTAGCTGTCGCAGCTAAGAAGTTGAATATCAATACAACAATCTATTGTGATGATGTTGATGCTCCAGCACAAAATTTTTGTAACAAATTTATTCATGGCAGTTACGATGACAAAGTCAAAATACAAGAGTTCATAAAAGAAATTGATGTAATTACTTATGAGTTTGAAAATATACCTTATGAAACTTTAAATGAAATGAACAAGGTAAAACCAGTTTTACCAAAGCCATCGGTAAATAGATTAATTCAACATCGAATTGCAGAAAAAGATTTTGTAAACAAACTCAATATAAGAACTACTAGATACGCATCAATAGAAAGTAAATCCGATATGGAGCCATTAGGAGAATTCTTACCTGGGATTTTAAAAACTACTACAATGGGTTATGATGGCAAAGGTCAATACCTGATTAAAAAAATTGAAGACATCAATAACCTAAATATTGATTTTTCTAAAGGCTATATACTAGAAAAATTAGTAAAACTTAAAAAGGAGATATCTGTCATTATTACCAGATTTGGGAATAATAGTTATGAAATATATGAGCCGATAGAAAATACTCATGAAGATCAGATATTAAAACATTCAATTATACCAGCTCAAATCACTAAAAAAATATTCGATGAATCTAAAGATTGGTCAATCCAAATTGCAGAGGAATTAAAATATATAGGAACTCTTTGCGTTGAATTTTTTATTGATAAGAATGAAAATCTATATGTTAATGAAATAGCTCCTCGAGTTCATAACTCCGGTCATCTTACAATTAATGCTTTTAATATTAGTCAATTTGAAAATCATGTGAGAGCGGTCTGTTCGTTAGAAAAAATTCCACTCAAAAAAATATCTAATGCAAAAATGGTAAACCTAATAGGAAATCAAATCAAACCCTATAGAGAAAATTTTAAATTAAATGAAAATGAATTTTTCTTTGATTATCAAAAAAAAGAGATAAAAGATAAAAGAAAAATGGGCCACATAACAACTTTAATATAAATGCTAAAATCTATTGAGGGAAATTTTGATAACCCGGAAGTCAATAAACTTCTTACAAAACATTTTATTGAACTTAGAGCAGCATCACCCGAGGGTAGTGCTCATGTTCTTGATATTCCAGGGTTAAAAGTTTCATCAATTAAATTTTGGAGCCTTTGGGAAAATGATAAAATTTTTGGTTGTGGAGCATTAAAGTTCTTAGACAAAGATCATGGTGAATTTAAATCAATTAGAATACATGATGATTTTAGAAATAAAGGTAATGGTATTAAAGTCATCAAACATCTCATTGATGAAGCTAAGAAATTAAAAATTAAAAGAATAAGTTTAGAGACCGGTGCTGGAAAATTTTTTGATCCAGCAAGAAAATTATTTAAAAAATGTGATTTTATACCTTGCAAACCCTTTGCCCATTATAAAGAAGATGTTAATTCTATCTATTTAACTAAGCTAATTGACCACGAATGATAAAAAAAAGTCTGATTGTGCACTAAATTTGTTGACAAAACCCTAATATTTATAAACAAAGCCAACATTACTTAATTATAAGTAATAAATTAATATAACAATAAGTAAGAAGAAAAAATATGAGTCTACAAGGTAAAGTAAAATGGTTCAATCCAACTAAAGGTTTTGGTTTTATTGAACGTGACGATAAAGAAAAAGATGTGTTTGTACATGTTTCAGCTGTAAGAGATGCTGGTATGAACGGTTTAGATGAGGGTCAAGCTTTGACTTTCGATGTTGAAGATGGTCCTAAAGGTCCTTCAGCAGTTAACTTAAAAACTGCATAATTTTCACATAAATAAATTGGCTATAAATTTAATTAATTTTTTAAATTAAGAATTAATTTATTTTTATAGCCAATGAACTAACCTACAAACAAAATTTAGAAAATAATTTATGATTGGCATTTTAGGTGGAATGGGTACCCAGGCAGGTTTAGATTTTTGTAATAAGCTGGCAATTTTATATAGAGGGAAGATCGATCAAGATTACCCTTTGTTCATGCTTTATAACAAATCAAATATTCCTGGTAGACCTGAGTCGATTGGTATCCATACCGGTAAGTTATCAAACAAAATAAGTAACAAAAAAACTAAAAAAAAATACTTATCTGTTTTAAAAAGTTTAATTTATGGTTGTAATCTTTTAAAAAAAAGTAATTGTAAATTTATAGTCATACCCTGTAATACAGCTCATTATTGGTATGATGACTTAAAAAAACGAATTAACTTACCGATAGTAAATATGCCTAAGGAAGTTTTTTTGCATGCTAAAAAAAAATGCAGAAAAAATTCCTCTATTGGTTTGCTCGCCACAGAAGGAACTTTAAAAACAGGTGTTTATAATAAGTTTTTTGATAAAGATTATGATTTAGTGTTTCCTAATAATTCTATTCAAAGTAAATCAGTAAACAAAGCTATCAGGCTTGTAAAAATGGGAAAAGTGAAACTAGCGAGCAAAGCTATAAAACCAGCAATAAATTATTTGATCAAAAAAAAATGTAAAAAAATTATTCTTGGTTGCACAGAGCTCCCTATCGCTATTTTTGCCTATAAACCATTTAAGACAATTAAATCATCAAAAATATTTTTAGACCCAAATTTGATTTTAGCTAACGCTGCTATGAGGAAATATCAAAATAGATAATGCCATCTAAAGAAAAGCCTTATGTGTTACTGGTTGCAGAAGCAATTTACTCAAAAGTTTGTGAGATTAAGAAAAAAGATCCTGAGCTGACAACAATTAACGCAATTGAAAACTTTATTGGAACAACAACCTACAATGATATAAGTAGTGGAAAATTCCATGATGAATTAATTGAAAAGGTATCAAAAAAGAAGGTGCCTGAAGAAACTCTAAGATTACTTCATATTCAAAAAGATTTATCAGTTAAGCAGCTAATTCAATATCCTGAATTATATTATGCAAAGAGCCATTATCCTCTTGAAATTTCTCAAAGAGCTTTCGATCATTTATGGAGAATGTGTGAAAGTTATGAATTATGGTGTAAAGAGACGAAACAAAACAAATTAATAATACTTAATATTGTAGATTAAATAATTTATAAGACCTGGAATGGTCAGAATATTTCCACTCATATTTGTTTTACTTTGGTCTTCTGCCTTTATAACAACAAAACCAATTATTGATAATAGTGATCCTTTCGCAGCTCTAGCCTTCAGATTTTTTTTTGTCGCTGTCGGTTTTTTATTATTTTCCATTTACCTTAAACAATCAATATTGATTAAAAAAAGATATCTGATTGAGTCAATGTTTAGCGGTATCTTATTTCATGGGTTATATTTAGGAGGAGTTTTTTATTCGATTTCAATTGGGATGCCAACAAGTTTAGCTGCTCTAATCGTAACACTTCAACCAATTCTAACAAATATTTTGAGCGGACCGCTTTTAAATGAAAAAGTTACATTACAGCAATGGGTAGGTGTTTTATTGGGATTTATTGGCGCTTCTTTAGTACTAGGAATAGATGTTGGTTCAGGTATTCCTCTACTAGGTTTGATTGCAACTTTAATTGCATTGTTATCTATAACGTTTTCTACTATTTGGCAGAAAAAATTAAGTAATAACTTACCATTATCTGTTAGTAATTTTTATCAAGCATTGGGTGGTTGTTTATTTCATGTAATGATAATTATTTTTTTTGTAGAGCCCTACATCAATTTTACAAAAACATTTATAATAGCAATGAGTCATCAAATTTTTCTTGTTTCTTTCGGTGCATTTACAATACTGATGTTTTTAATAAAAAAAAATTCAGCTAGTAAAACAGTTTCTGTTTTTTTTCTAATACCAACAACTTCTGCTATTATGGCTTGGCTTTTTTTGAATGAAACTTTAACGAATATAGATGTTATTGGTTTTTTAATAGCCTCAGTTGGTGTTTATATTGCAACAAGGAATTAAAAACTAATTACTTTGATAACCAAATTCTAATGAGCTATCTGTTATTGAATGATGCAAAGACTCTCCAAAGCTTCTTAATCCAAAAATTCTAACTTTTCTTGGATTGTTAGAAATAAAATCAATCGTAATTGATATTCCGTTATAAATTGAATTGGTGCAATCACCCTCGTTAAATTTATCAATATTTATAGGACATCCTTTTTTTAAAACCTCATTAACAAGATCACCTTGAATTTCAATTATTGTTCTTGAATGTGATAAATCTGTAATTGCAAAATTACTTTCACCGAATTGTTTTCCATCTTTTAAAAGTAAATCTGTTTTAGAAGATATAACTATCCAATTCTTCGGTCCCATCCATAAAATTCTAGTATCTGAATTTGAAGAGGATTTTAAAGTCGAAGGTAATTCTAGGTTATCAATCTTTATATTTGAAATATCTGAACTTGAATTTTTGTATTGAACTATTTGGAATATTAAAACATTCTTCAATTCTGAAATCTTTAATAAGTCTTTCTCATTTTTATTTTCAAAGTCACCAAATTTTCCATTTTGATGTACATTACTTAAAGAAGAAATTTGCTTCACGATCTTACTCTCTTTCCTTCATGATCTACATAATGTGAGGACATAACTTCAACTTCAATAGAAGTATTTTTAAGTGGAGATACTGCGAAAAGTTTTTTTCCTATCATATTTTTTCCATCTTTTAATATTGCAAGAGAAAAAGGATTATTGTTCTCAACACTCCAACAAGATGAAGAAACGTGACCAAGTTTAGGATTTGGAAGTTTTGCATTTTTATTTTCTACTAAATGAGATCCCTCTGGAATACTTGATTTCCTATCCAATGGCACTAAACCAACAATTTTTTGTCTATCAGCTTTATTAAATGCTTCTTTGGCTAAAGATCTCTTTCCAATAAAATCTTTTTTCTTTGATACTAAACCTTCTAACGAAACATCGTAAGGAATGGTTCTTCCATCAAGTTCTGGTCCAGCTACGTGACCCATCTCTATTCTAAGTGTCGACAATGCTTCTGTACCATAAGGTTGGATATTAAATTCTTCACCAATTTCAATTATTTTTTCCCACATAAATAGTCCAAAATCAGACTCAACATTTATTTCGTAAGCAAGTTCACCTGAAAAGGAAATTCTAAAAATTCTTGCTTTAACGCCAAATAAATCTCCCTCTACATATCCCATAAAAGGAAGAGCCTCATTGCTAACATCTATTTTAGGGAAAAGCTTTGCTAACAAATATCTTGATTTAGGTCCTGCAATCGCCGCACCAGCCCATTGTTCAGTTGTTGACACTACATTTACATTTAATTCTGGCCAAACAATTTGAAGATAATATTCTAAATGTGATAATACATTCGCTGCTTGAGCTGTTGTCGTTGTCATATGATAGTGATTTTCTGAAATTCTGGTTGTTGTCCCATCATCCATCACAATTCCATCTTCCCTAAGCATTACTCCATATCGTGCTTTACCTACTGGAAGTTTTAACCAAGCATTAGTATAAACTCTATTCAAAAATTCTGCAGCGTCTGGACCTTTAATATCAATTTTCCCTAAAGTTGTTACATCACAAATACCCACGTGATCTCTAACATTTTTTGCTTCTCTTTTTGATGCCTCAAATAAATTTTCATTTCCTCTTTTGTAGTATCTTGGTCTTTTCCAAGCACCAGCATCTACCCAGACAGCATTATTTTTTTCATGCCAATGGTGCATTGGTGTTTTTCTTGTAGGCATATATTCTTTGCCTATCTCCCTTCCAACTATTGTACCGATGGTAACTGGTGTAAATGGGGGTCTAAAGGTAGTGTGACCTACTTGAGGAACAATTTTTTTTTCAACATTTGCAACTAATTGTAATCCATTTAAATTACTTGTCCTTCCTTGGTCTGTTGCCATTCCCAACGTTGTATATCTCTTAACATGTTCAATTGATCTATAGCCTTCTCTTAAAGCAACTTCTATATCAGAAACTGCTACATCATTTTGGAAATCTACAAATCGTTTGTAATTTTTACCTTTAGGAAGTGGAGAACACCAAAATTTATCATGATCACTATATTTTCGTTCATTAGTATTAGGAATTTGTATTTTTTCATCTTTTTTAGTTATGCTTTTGGAAACTTCTGACCCAGTATTAAAACTGTTTTTTAAGGTATCTTGTAATGTAAATGTTCCATTAGCAGCACCTAAAGAATGTTCATTTTGTTTTGATTTGTCAGGTACAAAAGCGTCTATCGAGTCGTTTAATTTAAATTTATTACCTGATTGAGATGCTAAATGAACAGTTGGTGTCCAAAATCCAGATACACAAATAGAGTCGCAATCTATTTGCTCTGTATTTTCAAAATCTATCTTATCTTTATCTAATTTCCCAATTGTTGCTGATTTTACTTTTTTATATCCATGAGCAACTATCACTGCATAAGAAAACTTTATCTTTATATCTAAATCTTTAGCTTCATTAATTAACTCAGAGTTTTGATCCTCTCTAGTATCTAAAACTATTGGATTAACACCATTCTTTTTAAACTCAATAGCTGTTTCATAGCCGCTATCGTTGTTAGTGAAAATAATTGGTTTTTTACCAATTAGAACACCATAAACTTTCATATATTCTTTTGCAGCAGCTGAGAGAAAAACTCCCGGTGTATCATTATTTCCAAAAACAATTGGTCTTTCAATAGATCCTGTTGATAGCAATACTTCTTTTGCTCTTATATACCAAAGTCTTTGTCTTGGTGTGTACTTAGGTTTTTTTTCTAAATGATCTCCTGTTCTTTCAAACATTACAATCATGTTATGATCATAGTATCCAAAAACTTGGGATCTATTTTTTACAATAACATTAGGCATCTCTTTTAATTCAGATATAATTTTTTCTGACCAATCTTTTCCAGATAAGTTATCTATTGTGACATCATCTGTTAAAAGCGTACCTCCATATCTGGGTTTATCCTCTGCTAATATTACTTTTGCTCCGTTTTTAGCAGCTGCATAAGCACTTGCTAAACCAGCGGGTCCAGAGCCAGTAACTAATAAATCACAATATTCATATTTATGCTCATATCTCTCTTTATCTTTTTCTAGAGGAGCAATTCCTAATCCCGCTGCTTTTCGAATAAAAGGCTCATACACTTTGTACCAAAAACTTTTAGGCCACATAAAAGTTTTGTAATAAAAACCAGCTGGAAAAAAACGATTTAAGAAATTATTTATTGCACCAATATCAAAATTTACTGATGGCCAACAATTTTGACTAGTTGCTGATAAACCATTTACTAGTTCTATTTCAGTTGCGTTAATATTTGGTTCTGAGCAACCATTAATCTCAACTTGCATTTTTGCATTTGGTTCATCAACTCCTGCACCAAAAAACCCTCTTGGACGATGATATTTAAAACTTCTTCCAATTAAATGTATGCCATTGGCAAGTAGTGCTGATGCCAGCGTATCACCCTCATAACCGATATATTTTTTTCCATTAAATTTAAATTCAATAGGTTTATCTCTATTGATTAAGCCACCAGTATTTAATCTAAAATTTTGTGACATCAAAATTCTTCCTCTGGTTTAAAAGTTCTAAAAATTTCATGAGTAGTTGTATCTCTCTCAACTTTAAACCATTGTCTGCATCCAGCAATATGATGCCACAATTCAATGTGTTTTCCTCTCGGGCTTTTTCTTAGATAAACAAAATTATCCCATTCTTCGTCACTTATTTCTTGATTTAGTTTTGGTCTGGTAATTGTTCCATCACCCCCATAGGCAAATTCTTTTTGAGACCTGTCCCCACAATAAGGACACTTAATATTTAACATTTATGAAATCCAAGTTTTTGTTCCAAGGCCCTTCTCATCTAACAAGTAGCCCTTAGAAAATCTATTTAGACTAAATCCTTCATTTAATTCATGAACTCTATCTTGCGCAATTGTATGTGCAAATGTCCAACCAGAAGATGGGACAGATTTGAAACCTCCATAGCACCAACCACAATTTAAATATAATCCATCGATATGAGTTTTATCAATAATTGGTGAACCATCCATTGACATATCCATTATCCCTCCCCAAGTCCTTAACATTTTCAATCGACTTAAGAATGGAAATAAAGCAACACCACCGGTTAAAACATGTTGTATTGTTGGAAGATTACCTTTTTGTGCATAACTATTATATCCATCAAGATCTCCACCCATTACCATCTCACCTTTATCTGATTGACTAATATAAAAATGTCCAGCACCAAAGGTTACCACTCCATCTAAAACTGGTTTCACTGGCTCAGAAACACAAGCTTGTAATAAATGAGTTTCTATAGGAAGTGTCATATTAAGTTTTTCTGCTAAAACATTTGTGCTGCCGGCTACACACAAACCAATTTTTTTTGATTTAATATCTCCTCTAGATGTTCTCAAACCTGTTATTTTTCCTGCCTCAATATCAAATCCTGTTACTTCACAATTTTGAATTATATCGACACCCATTGAGTCAGCTTGTCTAGCGTAACCCCATGCGACCGCATCATGTCTAGCAGTACCAGCACTTGGTTGTGCTAAGCCTCCAAAAATTGGATACCTAACATCATCAGAAAAATCTGCCATAGGTATAATCTTTTTTACTTCTTCTCTATTTAATAAAACAGCGTCAATTCCATTTAATCTCATAGAGTTTCCTCTACGAGCATAAGCATTCATTTGCGCATCTGAATGAGCTAAATTTATTATTCCTCTTGGTGAAAACATGACATTAAAATTTAATTCCTGACTCATGTTTCTCCACAAGTTCATTCCAAATTCATTGAACCTAGCATTATCATCATACATAAAATTTGATCTGATAATTGTAGTGTTTCTTCCTATATTTCCTCCACCAATCCATCCTTTTTCAATAACAGCCACATTAGTTATTTGATGTTCTTTAGCTAAATAGTAGGCAGTAGCTAACCCATGGCCGCCACCACCAATAATTACAACATCGTATTCTTTTTTAGGTGTAGGATCTTTCCATGCCAAATCCCATTTTTCATGATTAGAAAAAGCATTCTTGATTAGGCTAAATACTGAATATTTTTGCATGATTAAATTTTATAATAATGAATATAAATAGTTCCTATTTTTTTTATATATAATTTTTAGATATTTCCAAAGCTCTTAAAAAGAGATACTAATCGAGCAGTTTTTGTATAATTAAAGAATTTTATGAGTGAAATAAAATCAGACATTCAAATTGCAAGAGAAGCTAAAATGCAACCAATCAAAGACATTTTAGCAAAAATAAATGTTCCTGATGAAAGTTCTGCCTTTAGCCCCATGGGGCGTCACATCGCAAAAATAAATTTAGAATACCTTGATAGTCTCAAGAATAAAAAAGAGGGAAAATTAATTTTAGTGACCGCCATAACTCCTACTCCAGCAGGGGAAGGAAAGACCACAACTTCTGTAGGTCTCAATGATGGTCTTAATAAAATCGGAAAAAAATCTATCGTCTGTTTAAGAGAACCAAGTTTAGGTCCATCTTTTGGTATGAAAGGTGGAGCTGCTGGTGGTGGCTATGCTCAAGTTGTTCCTATGGAACAAATTAATCTTCATTTCACAGGTGACTTTCATGCAATTACATCTGCACATAATCTTTTATCTGCATTGATAGACAATCATATCTATTGGGGAAATAAACTTAATATAGATGTAAGAAGAATTGTTTGGAAAAGAGTTTTAGATATGAATGATAGAGCGTTAAGATCAATTAATATTAATCTTGGTGGTGTCGCTAATGGATTCCCAAGGGAAGATGGTTTTGATATTACAGTTGCTTCAGAAATAATGGCAATCTTTTGCTTGGCTAATAATTTGGAAGATTTAGAAAATAGAATTGGAAATATTACTGTTGCTTACACAAGAGAGAAAAAACCAATATATGCTAAAGATTTAAAAGCACAGGGACCTATGACTGTTTTGTTGAAAGAAGCTATAAGACCAAACATAACTCAAACATTAGAAAATAATCCCGCAATAATTCATGGTGGACCTTTTGCTAATATTGCACATGGTTGTAATTCTGTAATCGCAACTAAGGCCGGACTTAAATTAGCTGACTATGTAGTAACTGAAGCTGGGTTTGGTGCAGATCTTGGTGCTGAAAAATTTCTAGATATTAAATGTAGAAAATCTGATTTAAAACCAAGTTGTGTAGTTATTGTTGCTACAATTAGAGCATTAAAAATGCATGGTGGTGTAGCCAAAGATGATCTTAAAAATGAAAATGTTGAGGCACTAAAAAAAGGTTTGGTCAACCTTGAAAGGCATGTTGAAAATGTAAAAAAATTTGGTCTTCCTGTAGCGATAGCTGTAAATCATTTTATAAAAGATACAGACGATGAGGTAAAAGCTTTAGTTGATTTTTGTAATAAATTAGGAATAAAGGCAAGTCTTTGTACCCACTGGGCAAATGGAGGAGAAGGTACAAAAGAATTAGCTTCACATGTTGCTGATTTATGTGAAAAAAATGAAAATAAATTTAAATTTTTATACGATAGTAAGACGCCATTGTTTAAAAAAATTGAAACAATAGCAAAAGAAATTTACAGAGCCGATGAAGTTATTGCTGATACAAAAATTAGAGATCAACTTAAAAGTTTTGAAGAAGCAGGTTATGGAGAATTACCAATTTGTGTAGCTAAAACTCAGTACAGTTTTTCAACTGATCCTAATCTCAAAGGTGCACCTACAGGTCACTCATTACCAATAAGAGAAATAAGGCTTTCCTCAGGAGCTGAATTTATAGTTGTTGTCTGTGGAGCAATAATGACAATGCCTGGATTACCAAGGGTACCAGCAGCAGACTCTATTAAACTTAATAAAAAAGGTGAAATCGAAGGGTTATTTTAATTTAATTCGTTAAGCCAATTTTTAAGCTCTAACATTCTCTTTTCTTTATCTGAAACTGAAATTTCTTTTTTAATAAAAGCAATGTGTTTTTGAACTTCAGTGTCATCTTTAAATACTTTTCTACTTTCAATTAATCTTTCTTTTCTAAACTCAATAAGATTAATCATTTTTTCATAAGTTATTTCTGGATGGTATTGTAGCCCCCAAATTTTTGTCTTATTAACCTCAAAATATAAACCTTGAACTTTATTTATCTTGTTCGAGGCTAAACAAATTCCTTTATCAGGTATTTTTACTACCTCATCAAAATTGAATGCTGGGGAATTAAATTTTTTATCTTTATTTTTATAAAGAGGATGGTTTATTCCATTTTTGTTTATCTCTATTTCATTTGCTATACCAATATGTGAATTATCAGCCTTTTTGACTTGGCCACCTGCTGCTGTGACTGCTACTTGCATACCCCAACAAATTGCCAAAATTTTCCCTACTTTATTTTGACAATTTTTCATGAATTCAATTTGCCTTCTAATTTCTGGAGTATCATTATAAATATTTAAACTACTTCCACCCCAAATAAGACCATCATACTGCTCGAGTTGACCAGATATCAATTGAATATTTTGATCTGAAGAGGGGTTAACAACATCAAATGAAAGATCATCAGTAAAATGGCTTAAGCTGTCCTTTAAGCTTTCTGTATGTGTTTGAATACCATTTTCTGAAAAGCTGTTATTTTCTTCTCTTAAGTTTCCCTCTACAATTAATATTTTTTTCATTCAAACAATTCTCCTGAAATGCTGTGCTGATACATCAGTTTAAGATCCTCTTGATTGATTTTTTTTGGATTACCACTAGTAGATGGATCTTCTAAAGCCATTAGAGATAATTTATTTAAATCTAGTTTGGAACAATCCATAATGTCAGATAGTTTATGGGGAATTGCTAAATCTTTTCTTAAATTCAAAATCCACGATAAAAAACTTTCAAAATTTTTATCTAAATCTAAATAATCACAAATTGAGATAATTTTTTTTTCTATAATAGATTTATTAAAAGTTAATACATACGGCATAAAAATTGCATTACTCAATCCATGATGAATATTATATTGAGCATTAACAGGATGGCTTAATGAATGAATAGCACCTAATCCCTTTTGAAAAGCAGTCGAACCCATTGACGAAGCTGCTAAAAGATTTTGTCTAGCTTCAATATTTTTTCCATCTTGGTATGCAACAACAAGTGAATTTTTAATAAGTTTCATTCCCTCCAAAGCAATACCATCTGCCATAGGATGAAAGTTTGGTGCACAGTATGCCTCAAGATTGTGAGCTAAGGCATCCATCCCTGTTGCAGCAGTTAACCTTGGAGAAAGCTCAATAGTCAATTTTGGATCTAGAATAACAATTGAAGGTAAAATTTTTGGATGAAATATAATTTTTTTAACACCCGTTTTTTTATTGATGATTGCAGATGCTCGACCAGTTTCAGATCCTGTTCCTGCAGTAGTTGGAATTGCAATTATTGGAAAAATATTTTTATCATTAGCTCTTTTCCAATAATCTCCAACATCCTCAAAATCCCAAATGGGTCTACTTTGACTTGACATAAAAGCTATAGCTTTCCCAACATCAATTGCACTTCCTCCACCAATCGTAATTACGCCATCACAATCATTCTGTTTAAATTCTTTCACACCTTCATCAACATTCTCACCAAATGGATTTCCTGTAAAATTTGAAAATAATATTAACTTTTTTAACTTTTTTTTAATTTCACTAATTACCTCCTTAATAAATGGAAGATTTACCAAATCTTTGTCAGTAACAAATAATGGATTGTTAATCTTTAAATTATGGCAAGCTTCACCTAAATCTTTAATTCTATCTTTGCCTACCCAAACTGTTGTTGGATAATTCCAATTAGATTTCATATTTTTTTAAGTGACTGTAAGTTTTCTATTATTCAATATTGCTCTAAATAAACTAATCATTAAAGGAATTTTTTTTTTATTAATTTTTCTCATAATATATGGGGCAATTTCTCTAACTAATTGTTCTCCTTCAACAGTGTCATTAGGCATAAATCTTTTTTTTGCATTTTTAAATGTATATCCTTTTCCTAAGTAACTGCCCATTTTGCTATTTCGACCACCCGCAGCGCTAACATATAAATCACCCACACCAGCAAGCCCAAGTGTACTTGTTTCTTTTCCTTTAAAATATTTAGTCAAATATTTCATTTCATTAATTGATCTTTGAAATAAACTTGACGACGTATTTAGACTTTGACTAGCACCTATAATCATTGCATATATATTTTTAATTGCTGAGCAGACCTCAACACCAATAATATCTCTTGAGAATTCATTTAAATAATATTTTGTAGAAATTCTTTTTCCTATTTTTTTTGCAAAATTTATATTTTTATTTGCAATTATTACACTTGTTTGATGTTTTCTCGCCAATTCTTTTGCTAAGCAAGGACCTTTTAAAACTGAAATATTTTTTATCCCAGAAACTTTTTGAAGTTTTTCAGAAATAGTAAAAATTTTCTTACTCCTAGATATATATTTTAACCCTTTGGTAAGAACCAACAAAGGTGTATTAATCTTATTTTTCTTCAACTCTTTACCAATAAAGTCTATTCCAGGTAAACTTAAAGCAATTACTATTAAATCAAATTTTTCTTTTAATAAATCACCAGAATATTTTCGAAATTTAAGTTTTTTTGGCAAATTCATTTTTAATGCAGAATGGTATTTTCTTTTTGAGGATAATTCTTTTATGAATTTTTTTGAGTAAGGCTCAGTAATTACAACATCATTCTTATTTTCCAGGCAGGGAATTGTGAAAGCAGATCCCATGGCCCCTCCTCCAATTATTAAAAATTTTTTCATATTGATTTAAATTCAAAAATATTAATTAAACTAAAATTTAAAATGCAACACATACGTGAAAATTTTCTATGTCAATTTTCATATTAAGTCATTATTTTATTTTAAATTTTAATATTTTGTTAGTAAAATAAACTTAATTTTTATTAAATCTTATGAGTAAAGTGGCTATTATCGGTGCAGGTCCATGTGGCTTATCAATGTTAAGAGCATTTGAGCAAGCAGAAAAAAAAGGTGAAAAAATTCCTGAAGTGATTTGTTTTGAAAAACAAGAAGATTGGGGTGGTCTCTGGAATTATAGTTGGCGAACAGGTTCTGATCAGTATGGAGATCCAGTTCCTAATAGTATGTATAGATATCTTTGGTCTAATGGACCCAAGGAATGTTTAGAGTTTGCTGACTATTCTTTTGATAAACATTTTGGCAAAGCAATTCCGTCATTTCCTCCAAGGGAGGTACTATACGACTATATAGTTGGAAGAGCTAAAAGTGGAAATTTAAAAAATAAAGTTAAATTTAATACAAGGGTCATCAATACAATCTTTAAAAATGAAAAATTTGAAATTAGCTATCAGGACAAAGTAAATGATAAAATTTTAAAAGAAAATTTCGATTTTGTAATTGTCTCAACTGGTCATTTTTCTGTTCCATTTGTTCCTGAATATGATGGAATGAAATCATTCCCAGGAAGAATTATGCACTCCCACGACTTTAGAGACGCAGAAGAGTTTAGAGGTAAAAATATTGTAGTATTAGGCAGTAGTTATTCAGCTGAAGATATTGCGCTTCAATGTAATAAATACGGAGCAAAAAGTGTAACTATTGGATATAGACATAACCCAATGGGATTCAAATGGCCTAAAGGCATGAAAGAAGTCCATTACCTAGATAGACTAGATGGTAAGAGAGCTATCTTTAAAGATGGCACTGAACAAGAAACTGACGTTATAATTTTATGTACAGGATACTTGCACCATTTTCCATTTTTAGAGGAAAACTTACAATTGAAGACAAGAAATAGACTTTATCCACCTAAATTATACAAAGGTGTAGTCTGGCAAGATAATCATAAACTAATGTATCTTGGCATGCAGGATCAATTTCATACATTTAATATGTTCGATTGCCAAGCTTGGTATGCTCGTGATGTAGTTATGGGTAAAATAAAAATGCCTGATAGTAAAGAAATTGAAAATGACATAAACAAATGGGTTGCAATGGAAGAAAAACTTGAAAATCCTGATCAAATGATTGATTTTCAAACAGAGTATACCAAGGAGTTACATGAAATGTCTGATTATCCTAAAATTGATTTTGAATTAATAAGAAAACATTTTAAAGAATGGGAACATCATAAAGTTGAAGACATATCAACTTATAGAGATAAATCTTTCTCATCCCCGGTAACAGGATCTGTTGCACCAGTTCACCACACGCCTTGGGCAAAAGCAATGGATGATACTTTAAAAACTTTTTTGAATAAATAATTAAGTTTTAATCAATACCTAGGTGTTTTTTTCTTTTTTCAACCCAAGATCTTATCAGATTATCAAATATAAGAGCTATAAAAGCTACACAAATACCAAGTGTTAACCCAATCCCAGCACCTTTTTTATCTGATAGTGCTTTTAATATATATTGTCCTAAATCTTCAGTGCCAATGAAAGCTCCAATAATTACCATGAATAAAGCAAATACAATTGTTTGATTTATACCAAGCATCATGTGAGGAAATGCTAAAGGAAATTCTATCTTTGTTAATCTTTGAAATTTATTGACACCGGACATGGTTGCTGCGTCGTGTAAACCAGCAGGAACACTTCTCAATCCCTCAATAGTATACCTAGTAGCAGGTATTGTCGCATAAACTATAACAGCTATTAAAACAGATGTATCCGTAATACCAAATAACATCATCACTGGAATTAGATAAACAAATGATGGGAATGTTTGAAAAATATCACATACTCCTAACATGAAATTAGCAGAGCGTTTATTTTGAAAACATAATGTACCAACTATAAATCCAATAGTACAAGATACAATTACTCCAAATGTTGCCATATAAGTCGTTACTAAAGCCCTATCCCACCAAGGACTTAAGGCAATAAATAGTGTCAATCCACAAACAACCAAAGCTGAACGAATTCCACCAATTAGATATCCCGCTCCAACAACTAAAACTATAGTTGCTACAGCTGGCATCCTCAAATATAAAGCCCTCATCGGTTGAAGCACCTCTTGAATGAGCCAAGTATTAAATGCTTTAATATAAACAAAAAAAGTATCAAAAATCCAATCAACCCCTTTATTCCAAAAATCAGCAGTTGATATTCCTTTATTATGTGGAACTTCAAATAGATAATTAAAACTACCTTTAAATAAAAAGGTTCCAATATAAGCCAGTACTATTCCAACAATTACTGTTGCTGCAAAAAATAAGATATTTTTATTTCTTTGAAAGAATGTCAGATTACCAAAATAATCTGTTTGTTTATTAGCCCAAGCTAATGACATTTTATCTAATAAAATCGCAATTAAGCTAATACACAAGCCTGCTTCTAGTGCTAATCCTATATTTAACTGATTTAGCGCCAATAGCAGATTAAATCCTAAACCTTTTGCACCAATAAAAGCTGAAATTACTGCCATGGAAAAACACACCATAATGACTTGGTTAACACCAATTAAAATGTCTCTTCTTGCAGTTGGAATTAAAACTTTAAACATTAATTGCCAATTATTACATCCGCTCATTCTACCAGCTTCAATAACTTCTGGAGGTACTGCTCTTAAGCCTAATATGGTTAGTAATATCATTGGTGGTATAGCGACAACCATAGTTATTATAACTGCAGCATGATCACCAACTCCAAAAAGAACTAAAGCAGGAACCAACACCGCATATTGCGGCATAGTCTGCATCACTAATAATATTGGATAAAGAGCTTTCTCGACACGTTTACTTTTAAATGCTGCTATTCCTAAGCCTAACCCAAAAATAAATGACAAGGGTGCTGCGACTAGTATAAATGAAAGAGTTTGCATAGATGGTTTCCATTGACCAAATATTGAAATATAAATCATCGTCAAACCAGCAAACAACGCTAGACCTTTCCCGCTGACTTTATATGAAAGGATTGCTGCACCTGCTGCTACAATAGTCCATGGTAATCCTGGAAGTTCAGCCCAAGGATTTTTATCGATCCAATCCCAACTACTAAATGCCACTATAGTTTCAAGACCACCTAATAAAACCTCTCTTATTAGCTGTATTAAGAAGGTCATAAACGCTGTTAAATTTCTACTTATTTGTAAAACTATAGGACGACTTTTAAACTCTTGTGTATCTTCATTCCAAACCTCAATTGGCATCCATTCATTCATTAAAAAAAATAAAGAGTCGTTTATCCAAATAGGTAGCCAGCCTAGTAATGGAGGTAACCGCCAAAACACATCAAAGGCATAATATCTCACCTCTTTCCCTAAAAACACATAACTACTCTGATTTGGATCTTTTACAAATTCTGCTTGGCCACGGATAAATTTATATGTTTCTGGAACTTCAATAGCAAAACATAAAGCAAAAAATACAATTAATAAAAATAACCATTGAAATGTTTTGGGGTATTTCTTTAAAAATTCCATAATTAATTATTATTTTTTCTTCCTCCAAAAACTGTATTAATAATTTTAGTTGGGTTTATAGAGCCCACAATTTCATTTTTACTATCGATCACAGCTACGGCTTTTTCTTGAGTAAGAATTTTTTCTGCAACATTTTCGATTATTTCATCCTTTGAGACTTTTAAATCACCTAAATCATTTTTAGATGCATCCATTACATCTTCAATTAATAAAACTTTTTCTCTTGGGACCTCTTCTGTAAACTTACGTACGTACTCTGTGGCTGGATTTAAAACAATATTAGCGGGAGTATCTAATTGCTCAATTATACCATCTTTCATAATTGCAATACGATCAGCAAGTTTTAATGCTTCATCAAAATCATGAGTTATAAACATAATTGTTTTTTGTAATTTTTCTTGAAGTCTCAAAAATTCATCTTGCATTTCTTTTCTGATTAAAGGATCTAAAGCTGAAAATGGTTCATCTAAAAACCAAATATCTGGTTCGACTGCTAGAGATCTAGCGATTCCAACTCGTTGTTGCTGTCCTCCAGATAATTCTCTTGGAAAATAGTTTTCTCTTCCATCAAGTCCAACTAGTTTGACCATATTCATTGCCTTACTAATGCTGTCCTCAGTTTTAATACCTTTAATCTGAAGTGGGAAAGCAATGTTTTCCACAACTGTTTTATGAGGGAGTAAAGCAAAACTTTGGAAAACCATACCCATTTTATTTCTTCTAAGCTCAATAAGCTCTTTGTTGTTTAGTTGTAATAGATCTTGTCCTTCAATGAAAATTTTACCACCTGTTGCATCTGTTAATCTAGATATACATCTTAATAATGTTGATTTACCTGAACCAGATAAACCCATCACAACTAACATCTCACCTTTTGAGACTTCAAATGATGCATTGTTTACACCTACGATACATCCATTTTTTTGAAAAGTTTTGGCATCAACATTTCCATTTGACTCTTGAAGCATTTTTTTGGCATTTGATCCAAAAATTTTGTAGACATTTTCACATTTGATTACTGTCTCAGCCATAAATCTTAATTAAGTTATATGAAAATAAGGTAAAATTAAATCCATAATATTGTAACCATTTCCCCTTAAAAATTTTTAATAAAATAAACTCTTGTATCAATTCCAGTACTTAAGAAACTTAGGGCTTCACCACTAACAGTTATCGACTCATTTACTCCTACATTGTTTCCACTTACCGTAAAACCTGCAAAACACTTATTTTTTGTGTCATCCCATTTTACAAACGTCTCATCAATTTTATTTCCGTTAATTGTATAAATTTCATGAGCTCTAAAATTTAAAAAATTTGCACCCATTATCGCACGTTGTGGGATCAACTTTGTTGCCTTACAAACTTGTTCATATACTTCATCACTTAGTTTAAAATGATCAGTACCATCAAATGTGACTAATATGCCAGAGGGAAGTTTTGAAATAAGCTCACTTAGTTTTTTCTCTTGAGCAATTCTTTCCTCCTCAAGTTTCATTTTTCTAACCAATTCATCACCTCCACCAAACATAATATTTAAAACGAAAAAAGATGATATGACTATTAGGATAATAATTACTAACCCACCAAATTGTTTAGTAAATTCAGGTAAATTTTTAATCTTATCTAGGTTACTTTCTTTTGACATTTAATCTTGTAATTTACCATTTTTCCAAATTCCAGATTTCACTGATCCATCAGCCCAAGTAAAAGTTCCTTTACCATTCATAAATCCTTTAGCCCATTCACCTTCATAGGTTGATCCATCGGGAAAAGTCAAAATACCAATTCCACTCCATTCACTATTCTTGAATTCACCTTTGTAAATATATCCATTGGGCCAAGTCTCAACACCTTGACCATTTTTTTTTGTACCTACCCACTCTCCTTCGTAAGTTGTTTTGTCAGTGTAAACCCACTTACCAAAACCATTTTCACAATTACCCTCCTTACATCCGGTGCTTCTAGCTAAAGCAACCGATGAAATTAAGAAACTTAAAATTATGGTGAGAAAAAATTTTTTCATTAGTATAGTTTACACAAAAACAATTAAAAAAGAATTAGACTTTTTTGTCATTTTCAGTGCAAGAATAAATAGAAATATATTTTTCAGAATTTTCACTTTTTATATTTTTGGTAATTTCGTGAATTAATTCCCCTGTTTTCCTAGTAATAATACCTGACTCAGAATAATTTTTTTCTTTATCGATAGATTTAAATAAAACCACATCTTTATTTACAACTTTTACATTTAATGATGCAGACTCAGAAAGAAATAATGTTAATCCTGTTATTAAAAGAGTTTGTGGTTTTTTTGATTGAATTTTAAATTTGTCTAAATCTTTTTCTTTTAAATCTTTTGCCAGAAAAGTTTGATAATTATATTCAGAATTTTTAATGATTTTTTTTTCTAGTGAACACCTGAACTCAAGGTTAATGTCTTCATTAATATTTATATCTTTTGCTAGAACTCCATTAAAAAAAAAGAAATTAACAAATATAAAAATTAATATTTTATTCATAAATTTTATCTAAAAAAAAATCTCCCCCAACATTGTTGGGAGAGATTTAAAGATTTAATAGCTCTTAACCTTATTTAGTAAAAGCTTGCCAAACTTTCTTGTTGTCTGCTAACCATTTTTTAGCTGCATCCTCATGAGTCATTTTGTCAACATCAACTAAAGCTGCCATTGCACCAATTTGACTTGTTGAGAACGAAAGTTTTTTAAATGCCGCTGCTGCTTTTGGATGAGTTTTTGGAAAGTCAGCATTAACTGCTTTTTTCAAATAACCATCTGGCGAACCACATTTTCCATCTCCACCATCCTCTGGTCTACAACCAGCTGTGTATGGAGGAAAGTCGATAAATGTAAAACCAGCACCATCAGTAAAGTTTGGTGTCCAGTTAAAGATGATTGTTCCTCTTCCTTCTTTTTCAGCTGCAGCTAACTCTGCCCATAAAGCATCTGCACTTCCAGCAAATTTAACCCACCAAAGATCACCTAAACCTAAAGCGTCAACTCTTTGTGGAATTAAATCACCATGCCATGTTTGTGGACCTTCCAACATTCTTCCTTTTCCATTTGGAGAGTCAGGTGTTGTAAAGTTTTTTGCACAATCTGGATTTTTTAATGCTGTCCAATCTGGTAAACCAGGACATAATCCTTTTTCAGCAACCCAATTAGGATAACCCATATCCTCTAGAGTTCTTGCCTCATGATCTCCCCAATCTAACAAACCACCTTTATCTAAAGCAGTTGTGAATGATTTACCAAAAGCGGATTCCCATACCTCGTGAGATATAGTTACATCACCAATTCTAATAGACTCGTATACTGCTTGAGAGTCAGCATTAACGTATTTTACGTTGTTACCCATACTTTCGAACATTCCACCAATAACATAGGCCATTACAATTTGACTTGACCAGTTATGTGTCGGAATAACGATGGGTTTTTTACTATCTGCATTTGCTATACCAGCGAAACTTACCGCTGAGATTATTATTGCAGATATAAATGATATTATTTTTCGCATTTATTCCCCTTTCTTAATATTAAGTCTGAATAGTATGTGCCTAAGTAAAATGATAGTCAACTAATAGATATTTATATAATATAATAATAGATATAAAAAATGTCGCTGACTACATTAGATATAAAAGAACCTGGTCTAAATATACTACCACCTGGAGTTGAAAGACATGTTGTAAACGCTGGTGGGCTAACTGGTTTACAAATTTTTCCAGATGACGAAATAGAAATCATTAATGATGAGGGAAATCAGATTTGTGAAATAATTTGTTTCGACAAAGATGGAAAATCTGAACTCGCAATTTTGAATTTGAAAAAAAATAGCAACAAAAGTTTTATTAAAGAGATTTTAAAAAAGAAGGATGAAAGTTCTCTAGCTACAAATTTTCAATTAAAAAAAAGAAATCTAGATTTAAATAAATCGCATTCTTCAATTTTATTTGATGAAAAAACACCTAGTGGTGAAAAAATTAAATTAAAATCTAAAGATAAGTGTTATGTTATTTTCTCTGCACCACAAAATGACATGTTGGTAAGTGAACAAAATCCATCTGGTGATTTAATATTATTTATAAAAAGAGCTAAAATTACAAATGATAAAGAATTATCAATAATTCCTGACCCCGTGTTTGAGCCACATTTCGAAAAAAATATTGATAGACAAACTGCTATTTCTTTTCAAGTTAAAGAAGGTGATTACATTCAAATTATTAGTCCAGCAGGTAGACAATGCTCTGACTTTATTGCATTTGATACAAGAAAACTTGAAAAAAAAATTGAAAAAGGACTTGATTGGCAGACCACACGAACTTTCATGGGTAATACTTTTCCTGGGCCAGGATTGTTCTCAAAATTTTATGACACAGATCATGAGCCTTTAGTTGAGGTGATTAGAGATACAGTTGGTAAACATGATACATTTAATTTAGCTTGCACATCAAAATATTATGAGGATGCAGGTTATTTTGGTCATCCAAATTGTTCAGATAATCTAAATAATGCCATGGCCGAATATGGAGTTGAAAAACAAAAAGGTTGGCAAGCAATTAATTTATTTTTTAACACCTCGGCAACTGGTTTAAATTCTGTCATTTCTGATGAGTCATTTGCAAGACCTGGAGATTATGTAATGTTTAGAGCATTAAAAGATTTAACTATTGGAACGACAGCATGTCCAAGTGATATTGATGCATGTAATTCATGGAATCCCACAGATATTTTTGTTAGAACCTATGACAAAAAAAAAGAATTTTCAAAATCATTTGCTTTTAGGATGAAAACAGACTCTGAAAAAAAACTTACTAGAAATTCTGGGTTTTATGAAAAAACATCAAAATTAACTAGAAATTTTATTGATGCTAGAGGTTTTTGGCTTCCAAATGATTACACAAAACATGGTGTGGTAGAAGAATATAATGCGTGCAGAGAGAATGCTGTTTTAATCGATTTATCGTCATTGAGAAAATTCGAAATTATAGGTCCAGATGCTGAAGAATTAATGAATTATACTTTAACTAGAAATATTAAAAAACTTGCTGTTGGACAAATTGTTTATTCAGCAATGTGCTATGAAAACGGGATGATGTTCGATGATGGCACTTTATTTAGATTAAGTGAAACTGGATTTAGATGGATTTGTGGAGACGAGTATGCAGGGGAGTGGCTTAAAGAAGTTGCTCAAAAGAAAAAGTTTAAAGTAAATATTAAAAACTCAACAGATCAAATTAGCAATGTTTCCATTCAAGGTCCGAAAAGTAGAGAAATTTTAAAAAAAATGATTTTTGCGCCTCCAACACAGCCTGCAATCGATGAGTTAGAATGGTTTAGGTTTTCAATTTGCAGAGTTGAAGAACTTCAAGGAATACCATTAATTGTCTCTAGAACTGGTTACACTGGTGAACTTGGTTATGAGATATGGTGCCATCCAAAAGATGCACCAAAAGTATGGGATAAGCTTATGGAGTATGGCAAAAATGATAATTTAATACCTGCTGGATTTGCTGCTTTAGATAAATTGAGAATTGAAGCAGGTTTAATTTTGTTTGGGAACGAATTTGATGGTCAACAGGATCCGTTTGAAGCTGGAATTGGTTTTGCAGTCCCTCTCAAATCAAAGGAAGAAGATTTTATTGGTAAAAGTGTTTTGAAAGAAAGAAAAGCAAATCCACAAAAAAAACTTGTTGGTCTTGAGTTAATTGGTAAAGAACCCTCAGGTCATGGTGATTGTGTACATGTTGGCAGATCGCAAGTAGGTGTAATTACAAGTGGTTGTTTATCTAATACTCTAAATAAAAATATAGCTTTATGTAGAATTGATAATCAATATTCTGAAATAGGCACTGAGGTAGAGGTAGGTAAAATTGATGGTCATCAAAAAAGAATTTCTGCCAAAGTAGTTGCTTTCCCACACTTCGATCCTAAGAAAACTAGAGTTAGATCTTAATGCCCAAAACAGCAAAAGATTTATTAGAATTTTGGGAAGATCAGATGAAACTTTCCCACATGTCTAGTAACTATTTTTTTAGAAAATCACCTTCCCATTATCATATGATGCTTTTAGTTATGCACGCTTATAAGTATAAAGAGGATTTAACAGTTGAAGAATTAAAGACTAAATTGTTTAAAACTTCACGTCCTAAGTCAGCTTTAATGATTAATGAGGCATGTGAAAAAGGTTTTTTTTTCTTAGAAAAAACTTCTGGAGACCAGCGAAAAAAGCACATAAAGCCAAGTGTATCTTTTATTGAAGAGTTCAATAAATACATTGAAACACTCAAACATCTAAGCTTTTAAAGCTTTATTATTTTTACTTATATTTTTTATATATATAAAAAATTATATATTTACGTCGCATGAAAAATAAAGATGTGATTATGTCATTACCGACAAAAGCAAAAGTAGTAATTATCGGTGGGGGAATCCATGGATTAAGTACTGCTTGGAAACTATCCGAAACGTATAAAAATCCAGGAGATATTGTTGTTTTAGAAAAGAAAGATACTGCAGCAGGTGCGAGCGGCATAGCTTGTGGTGTTGTTAGAAATAATTATTTTCAACCAGCAATGAGAGAATTAATGGCCCATTCAGTTTCAGTTTGGGAGAGTGATCCAAAAGCATTTAAATATAATCCAGTTGGTTATTTACAAATATCACCTGAAGTTATGCATGAGGATGTAGCTAGTATTTATGAACAACAAAAAGCAATCGGTTATGAGTCTGAATTTATAGAAGGTGAGAAAGATTGCATGAATTATATGAAGGGTATATTTGATGATTGGCAAGCTCAAGGAATCACATCTATTCTGCATGAAAAAAAAGGTGGATATGCTTTTAATAAAGACTCAATTAAAGCACTTGAAAATAAGTCTACCTCAAATGGTGTTCAAGTGATGAAAGGTGTTAGAGTTACTGGTTTTAAAAGAGGAAGTAATAGTAAAGCTGTCACTGGAGTAGAAACAGATAAAGGTACAATTGATTGTGAACAAGTCGTAATTGGTGCGGGACCTTGGGCAAGAGATTTTTGGAACATGTTAGAACTGCCCAAAACTGCAAACATTAAAGGTAAAGATGGTAAGATGCATGTTACTGACATGTGGACTTACTGGATGCTTCAAGAAGGTGTTATTGGAGTAGAATCAGATTTCTTAAAAACAAATGATGGTAAACAACCGCCTGTAGTTCATGTCGACTCTACTGCGCCATTGTATTCAGATAAAACAAAAAAATTAATCACAGATAAAATTTGGGGAATTTATTATAAGCCTGATATTGAAGGGTTAGGTGTTCAAGGGGGAACTTCTCCTTACATTGTTAAAAAACATTTTGATAAAGTTAATGTTGATCCATATGGGATTGAGTCACCAGAGTATCAAACAACTGATGCTTTTAGTGAAATGTGGTGCTCAGCTTTAGCTCATTGTCAAAAAAGATTTGAGGGAAAATCAGACCTGTATAGAAAGGGTCCTTCAGGTGGACTTGGATGTATGACCCCTGACTCTTTTCCGATCTTTGATAGATTTTTTGAAAATGTTTATATGATCGCTGATGCTAATCATGGATACAAAATGATTGGTGTTGGCGAACTGGTGGCAAAAGAAATTCTTGGTACTGAAAGTGATTTATTAAAACCATTTAGATTCAACCGTTACGAGAAGGGAGAATTGCACCCTACTTCGAACAGTCCGTTTCCTTGGAGCTAAACTTCAAGCCTAGACACTAATAAATTTTTCAGTTACGCTTGAATAAATTTATAATTCATTGAGGGGAAAATGACGGATCTAGAAAAACACGTAAACCGACCAGGTAGAGATAAGCAAGTCAAAAAAGTCAGAGAAAAAATAAACGAATTAGGAATAACTTATATTTATTATCAATTTATTTCTGTAACAGGAAGAGTGGTTGGAAAAGGAATACCCGCTGATCATTGGGAAAGAACAGCTGAAAAAGGTTTCCAATTAGTTTACGGAGCAACTGCAAACTTATTTTTAGATCGACACAACAACTATATTGGTTATGGACCAGAGGCAATGGAATTAGTTGGAATTCCTGACCCTGAAACTTTTTGTCAGTTACCATGGGATAAAAGAGTTGGAAGAGTTTTTGTAACTTGTTTTAGAAACAGAGAAGAGAGAAATAATCCTGGAGGTCATTTAACTTCTGATTGCAGAGGAAATTTAAGAATTTTCATGGATGAATTCCAAAAGAAACATGGTTTAGAACTAAGGGTAGGAACTGAGCCAGAAATGATGTGGTTGACTAAAAATGATGATGGAACTCCAACTGGAAAAGGATTTTCGAAACCATTTTGTTATCACATAGACCAATTTGAGTCATTAAGACCTGTGTTTATGAAGGTGATTGAATATGCAAAAGCAATGGGTCTAGATATGATTCAAGGTGATCACGAAGATGCACCTGGTCAATTAGAATTGAACTGGACATATGACAACGTTTTAAGAAATGCAGATAGACTATCTACTTACAGACAAATATGTGCTCAAGTTGCAAGAGAACATAATCTAATTGCATGTTTTATGACCAAACCATTTATGGGAGTTTCAGCGAGTGGTTGTCATACTAATATGTCTTTATGGAAAGGTGGAAAAGTTAAAACGAATAAGCTTGGACACAAATCTTTACCAGGTGTCGAAGAAGTTTTTGGTTATGTTGAAGGTGGAACAAACACTTTCATGCCAGATACTAAGGATATGCAGTTACCTGGAAAAATTGGATTGCAATCAATAGCAGGAATTATGGAACATTTACCAGCTTTAACAGCTTTAGGATCTTCAACTGTAAATTCATATAGAAGATTGTGGGATCAAGGTTTCTGGGCTCCTGTTTATGCTGACTGGGGTTATCAAAATAGAACTTGTGGATTGAGAGTATCTGCGCCAGGTAGATTTGAATACAGATCGGTAGACTCAATGCATAATCCATATTTATTAGGTGCAGCCTTATTAAAAGCTTGCGATCATGGAATAAGTAAAAAGATGCAACCAGCAGCTCCAGAGTCTAGAAATATTTATGAAGCTCAAAAGGCAGGTAAAGATGTTAAGAAACTTCCTTTGAGTTTAGGTGAGGCTTTAGAAAGATTATCAGAGGATGAAATTATTAAATCCGCAATGCCTGATGAGATGTATAAAGTTTTCCATTGGTATAAAAATGATGAATGGGAAAGATTTTTAGGTGCAACAACTCAATGGGATTTAGATACCTATTTAGATTGTTTACCATAATAAATACAGAGAGAGAAATATATGTGCGGAATAGCGGGATTAATTCATAGAGGGAAATCATCCAACGTAGGTCATGAACTCCAAGGAATGTTGCAAGCCTTAAAACATCGAGGAGAAGACTCTACTGGTTATGCTTTGTATGGTGATACAGATGGCAAAAATTTCATCATGAGATTTAAAGTTGGTGAAAACGTTGGTGAAGGAAGTACGTCAGTTGCTGAAGATGTATCTGTATACGATGAAAGAAAGAAAATTGTTGATAGTTATCTTGCAGAAATGGGCGCAAAAATTATTAAAGAGGAAAGAATACTCCCATACTCATTAAGATACGAAATTGAATACAATAAAAAAGATTTATTAGAGTTTTCACAAAAAATAGAAAGCATTCCTGGTGTTGAAATTTTATCTATGGGTAAATCTTTAGAAGTAATCAAAGATCTAGGGAATGCAAAAATGGTTTGCGATAGATATAACTTAGATAAACTTGTTGGTACTCATGCAATTGGACATGCAAGAATGGCTACTGAGTCTGGTGTAGATATCAAATCTGCCCACCCTTTTTGGGGATATCCTTTTAGTGATGTGTCCGTTGTTCATAATGGTCAACTAACTAATTATTGGAATAATAGAAGAGCTTTAGAAAATAAGGGAATGAGATTTATGTCTGAATGTGACTCTGAATTAATTGCAGTTTACCTCGCTGAAAAAATGAGAGATGGGGCTTCGTTAGAAGAAGGAATGAAAGAGTCATTAACAGGTCTCGATGGTGTATTTACTTATTTTGTTGCCACAAAAGACTCTTTGGGAATGGCTAAAGATACAATGGCCGCAAAACCTTTAGTATTATATGAGTCTGATGATTTGGTGGCAATGGGTTCAGAGGAAATAGCTATAAGATCAATTTTGCCACAAGAAATTGATACTTATGATCCATTCGATGGAGAGGTTAAAGTATGGCAAATTTAAAAAACGTAACCAAAAAAACAAAAGCCCAGGCAATGGGAATGCACTCAGAAGTTTTAACTGGAAGAACTCAACAGAAATTTTTTAATCCAGATGAAGCAGAAAATTTTTATTACTTTGGAACTTATGATGTCGATTTTAATAAAAGAACAGATCTTGATGTAAAAAATATGACGGCAGCTGAAGCTAATAAAGAACTCGATAATTTAATGAGCCAAGGCTATGGAACAATAGTCATCAAAAATCCTCAAGGAAAACATAGTCTGGGTGTTGGAATTTTAAATAAATTAAATTTAATTTTTGAAGGCAGTTTAGGGTACTTTGGTATGGGCTCTAGCGATGGTCCGATTGTAAGAATCAATGGAAGAGTTGGTTGGTCATGTGCAGAGAATCTAATGGCTGGAAAAGTTGTAATTGAAAAGAATGCAGGTTCTTGTTTTGGAGCTGCTATCAGAGGTGGTGATTTAATTTGCAAAGGTAGTGTCGGTGCAAGAACTGGCATCGATATGAAAGGTGGAACTATCATTATTGGTGGTGACGCTGGTGCATTTACTGGGTTTATGATGCAAAGAGGAAGAATAATCATATTGGGAGATGTTGGCATAAATTTAGGTGATTCGATGTATGATGGGACAATTTTCGTAGGTGGAGAAATCGGGTCATATGGTAGTGATGCAGTAGATTCAGAGTTGACGCAAAGCGATCAAGATTGGTTAAGAAGAAAACTTAGAGTTGCTGAAATTGGTGAAAACTTTGATGTAAGTAAAATGAAAAAAATTGTAGCTGGTAAAAAACTTTGGAATTACGACAACTTAGAACCTGCTGAGAAAAAAGGAGCAATTTAATGGCTAAGAAAAAAAAGAAAAAAAACGGAAAATCAAATGGTAACGTTGGTGGTAAAGCTGATGTTCACGTAAGTAACAACGGATCAAGAAACAAAAGTTTACTTGGTCACAACGCCATATTTACCCCAGAGGTAATTGATGACATCCATATTAAATCTCAGTTAGGAAGATACAGAATGCGTGGAATGGCATTAATGAAAAAAATTCCTACATTTGACGATCTAGTTTTCTTACCAGGAACTTTAACTAGATTTGTAATCGAAGGTTACAGAGAAAAGTGTGAAACCAAAACTGTAATTGGTCCAAGATGTGAGAACCCAATTGAATTAGATATACCAGTTTATATTACTGGTATGAGTTTTGGCGCTTTATCTTATGAAGCTAAAACAGCACTTGCTCGAGGAGCAACAATGGCTGGAAGTGCCACTTGTTCCGGTGAAGGTGGAATGATCCCGGATGAAAGAAGATATTCTGAAAAATGGTTTTACCAATGTATTCAATCTAGATATGGATTTAACCCACATCATGCACAACTTGCAGATGGAATTGAGGTATTTATTGGACAAGGTCAAAAAGTCGGTATGGGAGGACACTTGATGGGTCAAAAAGTTACTGATCAAGTAGCTGAAATGAGATCATTACCATCAGGAATTGATCAAAGATCTCCTGCTAGACACCCAGACTGGTTAGGTCCTGATGACTTAGCTTTAAAAGTTGAAGAATTAAGACAACTAACAAAAAATAAAGTGCCAATTCAATTAAAATTAGGTGCATCAAAAGTTTATGATGATGTTCGTATGGCCGCAAAGTGTGATCCAGACTCTATTTATTTAGATGGTATGGAAGGATCAACAGGTGCAGGTCCACACATTGCAGCTGCCAATACAGGTATTCCTGGTATCGCAGCTATAAGAGAAGCGAGGAGAGCGTTGGATGATGTGGGTAAAACTGGAAAAGTTACATTGATTTATGCTGGTGGTGTAAGAGATGGTGCTGATATGGCAAAAGCTTTAGCATTAGGGGCTGATGCTATTGCGATTGGTACTGGCTCAATGATCGCATTAAATTGTAATAAAGATATTCCAGAAGCTGATTTTGAAAAAGAAATGGGTGTTAAAGCAGGTGAATGTTATCACTGCCATACAGGAAGATGTCCTGTGGGTGTTGCAACTCAGGATCCAAAATTAAGAGCGAGACTAAATCCTGATGATGCTGCATTAAGAGTTTATAATTATCTTCATTCAATGACACTTGAAGCTCAATTGTTAGCTAGAGCATGTGGTAAAACGAATATCCATTCTCTAGAACCTGAAGATTTAGCAGCGTTAACATCTGAAGCTTCTGCACTAGCTAAAGTTCCATTAGCTGGAACAAACTATACAGTTGGTGTTGATAACTTCCATAAGATCTAGATTATAATATGGCGAAGAAAAAAAATAAAAAAAAAGAAGCCTCTAGTCAGCTAGGTAAAAAAAAAGAAACTGCTAGAGAAAAAATGATTGGTCAGTCAATTGGTTATCGATATGACGTAAACCTTTTACCAGATTATAAAAAAATCACTCCTTTCTTAAAAAAATATATCGAAGCTATGGGATGGGATGATCTTAATTGGTTAGAAGATGTACATATGGGTTATGAGGAAGGTAAGCCGGCTGTATTTTGCAGAAATGCTAATGGATGGGTAACAATCCCAAAATCAATTAAGTTACCTAATAACCAGCAAGACAGAGACATGATTGCAAGAGAATTGTTAGTTAAATTCCAAATGTCACCAAAACATCCTCTTGTTGATTTAAAAAAAGCTTACCTAAAATTTTAAGTTCTCAATCTTAAGTTGATTTTTTTTTTAAACCTTACACAAATGTAAGGTTTTTAAGCTCTGTTTCATTTGTAACATATCTTAAAATTTAATAGGCTTTTAAAAAACTAATATGGAGAGAGAATATGACTGATCAGTTAGGTGCTCTTACTACTATATTTACAGAATTTTACTACTGGATAACAGTAGTGCTGATGTTTTTAATTCACGTCGGTTTCTGTATGTATGAAGTTGGAGCTTCTCGATACAAACACCATCAACATACTCTTATGAAAAACACGATGCTGATACCTCTAGTAACAGTAACTTGGTTTTTATTTGGTTGGTGGATTTACTGGGCTTTCCCAACAGGACCTGGGATAGCACCTTCAATAATGAACGAAAGTACAGCTTTAATCACTGATGATAGTTTGTTTAGTGCAAAATTTCAGGTGGCAACAAGTAGTATAATGGCAATTAACCTTGGAGATCACATTAATGGTGTTTTCTGGGCTGCTTTTTTATTATTTTCTTGGACTGCTGCATCTATCGTTTCAGGAGCGATTATTGAAAGAATAACAACTTTTGCTTTTGGTATTTTAGCAATAGCAATTGGTTCAGTTTTCTGGACAATCGATGCTGCTTGGGGATGGCATTTTGATGGTTGGATGCTTAAAATTTTAGGATACCACGATGCATATGCATCAGGAGTAATTCATGCGATTGCGGGTGGATTTGCTCTTGGAGTTCTAATGGTTTTAGGACCGAGAATTGGAAAATTCTCATCAAGTGGTGAACCAAGAAATATAGGGCCAAGAAATCCTTGGCTAGTAACAATTGGATTATTTCTGATTTATACTGGTTTCTGGGGATTCTATGCGGCATGTAACATACCGATATTTGATCTTGGACCTGAGTATGGAATGGAAGGTATTTCATATTGGACAGCAACAAACATATATGTAACTCCGACTACACTCAGTGGTATTACTTTTAACTTTCTGATGTCATTATCAGGAGGCTTATTAGCTGGATACTGGATTGCTAAAGGTGATCCTTTCTGGACGTACTCTAGTGGACTAGCGGGTATCATCTGTGCTTCAGCTGGAAATGATTTATATCATCCGATACAATCAATGATCATAGGTATGATCGGTGTTGTTATTTCCTACAAACTACATTATTGGGTTGAGCGTAAGTTCAAAATTGATGATGCAGTAGGTGCAGTAGCAGTTCATGGTTATGCAGGATTTATTGGTTTAGTTATATGTGGTTTTGTTCTAAATGGTTATCCATCATCTGGTTATAGTGTTGGAGCTATGTGGGACGGAACAACTTATGCTTCAATAAATCCTTTAGGAATGTTCTTAGGAGCAATAATAATGTTTTTTGTTCTTGGACTAATTCCAGGCTACATCATAGCTAAAGTTTTACACGGAATGGGTAAACTTAGAATTCCGCGTGAAGTTGAAATAGCCGGACTAGACTATGAAATAATGGAGACTGCTAAGTCAGATGAAAAAGCAGTCGCATCCGCAACCAGGTAAAGGAGGAAAATATGGCAACAGTTACAAACTGGATTGATCACCTAAATAAACCTGCAGATCAAGTTGCAGGTGCTGTTTATCCTGGTGCTGGATCTAGTGAAGGCTTATTGGTAATACTTGCTATTATTGTGTGGATAGGTTGGCACGTCTTAACTTCAAAATCTGAAAGTGAGGAACTGGAAAGATTGGCGAGGAAAAGACATGGTGCAAACGACCACAAAAGCAATATTACTGATTGGTAATATAAAGTAAAATTTGGGCGCTACATTTCTTTGTAGCGCCCTTTTTAATCTAAAAATCATAATGTTTGACGAGAATAATAATGAAGAACTGAGACCAAGAAAGATGCGTGGTGTAGCTTTTCCAAAAGCTAAATACGGAGTTATACTTGCGGTCATAATAATTATAGTTGTAAATCTGGTTTATTATAAAGAAACAATTTTTTCTTTTTTTAAATAACTATGTTACCCTAATCTATGGCAAAAAATTTGTTCAAAATCGCTAAACAAAAAAAGATAAAATATTTTTTAATAAGTTTTGTAGATCTCTTTGGAGTTTTAAGATCAAAATTAGTTCCAGCTAATGCAATAAGAGAAATGCAAACAGCAGGTGCAGGTTTCGCTGGTTTTGCTGCATGGCTTGACATGACACCTGCAGACTCTGATATGTTTGGTATTCCTGACCCAGATAGTTTAATTCAATTACCTTGGAATAAAGAAGTTGGTTGGTTGGCATCAGATCTTTGGATGAATGGAAAACCTGTTGAGGCTTCACCTAGAGTAATGCTCAAGAAACAAATTAAAGAACTTGCAAAACGTGGTTTAACGATGAAATCTGGTGTGGAGTGTGAATATTTTTTAATTTCAGAGGACGGAAAATCCATTGCAGATCCTAGAGATACACAATCAAAACCTTGTTATGATCAATCTGCATTAATGAGAAGATATGAGCTTATAAAAGAAATTTGTGATTGCATGATAGAAATGGGATGGGGTCCTTATCAAAACGATCATGAGGATGCTAATGGTCAATTTGAAATGAATTGGAATTATTCAGATTGTTTAACAACAGCTGATAGACATACTTTCTTTAAGTATATGGTAAAAACAATTTCTGAAAAACACGGGCTGAGAGCAACATTTATGCCTAAACCTTTTCAAAATTTAACAGGCAATGGTTGTCATGCGCATATTTCTGTTTGGCAGGGTAAGAAAAATAAATTTTTAGATCCAAAAGATAAACTGGGTTTAAGTAAAATGGCATATAATTTTTTAGGAGGAGTGATCAAGAATGCCTCTTCGTTATCTGCTTTCTTTAATCCAACAATCAATAGCTATAGAAGAATAAATGCCCCACCAACAAAATCAGGAGCGTCATGGTCTCCAAGTAGTATTTCTTACACAGGAAATAACAGAACTCACATGATAAGAATTCCTGATCCTGGTAGATTTGAATTAAGATTAATGGATGGGTCTGCTAATCCGTATTTATTACAAGCTGGAGTTTTAGCTGCTGGAATACATGGTTTAAAAAATAAGATCAATCCAGGAAAACCTTTGCATTGTAATATGTATACGGACTATAAAAAATATCCTAAACTTCCAAAACTTCCAAATGAATTGAAACAATCACTAGTACAATTAAAGAATAATAAGGATATGAATAAAAGTTTTGGTAAAGATACTATTAATAGCTTTGTTAAGCTAAGAATTTCGGAGATTAAAGAATTTAATAGAAAAGAAAAATTTAATAAGTCAAAGCCCGTCACTAAATGGGAAAGTCTAAATACTTTAGATTGCTAAAGTGAATTGGAAGTTAACGAAATTTTTAATCAACGGCAATTTTAAATTCAAAAGAAATTATGTCCTTAAATATTTACCCTCAACTATGCTTTCCAATGCTTTTAAATCAATTTCTAGTTGGAGAAGTTATAGAGCTACTCCTCTTTTAAGACTTAATAAACTTCAAAAAAATTTAGAACTCAACAATATTTTTTACAAAGATGAGTCTAAAAGGTTTCATTTAAAGTCCTTCAAAGCCCTTGGCGGCGCTTATGCAGTAGAAAAAATATCTAGAGGAAAAAAAAATATTACAATTTCTTCTGCAACTGCAGGTAATCATGGTAGATCAGTTGCGTGGGGAGCGCAAAGATTAAAACTAAAATGTAAAATATTTGTAAGCCAATATGTGAGTGAAACAAGAGTAAATGAAATTAAAAAATTTGGTGCTGAAGTTATAAGAGTTAAGGGGGATTATGAAAATTCCCTTAAAGAATGTCAGAAACAATCAAAAAAAAATAATTGGAAAATTGTCCAAGATGTATCTACAAAAAATTATAAGTATGTTCCGCAACTTACTATGGCAGGATATTCAATCATGATTAAAGAAATATCCCAACAAACTAATCAGTATATAACTCATATATTTCTACAAGCAGGCGTTGGAGGATTAGCGGCCGGTGTAGTAGCTGGTGTTGCAAAATATTTTAAAAGAATACCTAAAATTATAATTGTCGAACCTGATCAAGCTGATTGTGTGCTTCAAAGTATTAAAAGCAATAAACTTAAAAAAATTAGAATTAAAAAAGAGAGCATTATGGGTGGAATGTCGTGTAATGAGATGTCATTGGTACCATGGCAAATATTAAAAAGTGCCAGCGATTGTTGTGTATCGATCTCAGATAAAAATATTGCAAAAACTATCGCTGGCCTAAAAGATAAAAAGTTCAGCAAGATTTCTATTACAGGTGGTGAATGCGCGGCTCCAGGCGTTATCGCTTTGATAGGAATATGTAATAATATTAGAGCTAAAAAATTCCTTAATCTTAATGAAAGCTCAAATATTCTAGTCATAGGATGCGAAGGAAATGCAGATGTAAAACTTTACAAACAACTGTTATCTAAAGGTAGAAAATAAATTTCTATGACAAAAAACGCAGTTACATGGATCAGAGAAGATTTTAGAATTGAGCATAACCCTGCTCTTGCTTATGCTACGCAAAATCATGAAAATGTAGCTGCCCTATATATCTACAACAAAGCTGACTTTGATAATAAAAGAGAAGCACAAAAATGGTGGCTTTCAAAATCTTTGGAAGTATTCCAGTCAGAACTATTGAAATATAAAATCAATCTTCAGATATTAGAAGGTGATGAATTAGAGGTTTTTTCTAAAATAAAAAAAAAAGACGATGTTTCAATATATTGGAATAAAATTTATGAGCCTGATGTAATTGCTAAAGGAAAAAAAATCAGAGATGTTTTTATTAAAAATGAAATCGAATTTAAGTATTTTAAAGGAAATATATTAAATGAATTTCAAGAAGTAACTAAAAATGACGGAACTCCTTTTAAAGTTTTTACCCCATTTTGGAGAAATGCTGAGCAAAAATTTTTAGGCTTGCCTCCAAGTAAAAATTATATCGTCAAGAAAAAATCAAAATCATTCTCTTTATTTAAAGATTCTATTGAGCCAACAAAAATTCTGCCAAAAAAAAACTGGTATAAGAAATTTGAAAATTATTGGAATGTATCAGAAAATGACTCGAAAAAGATCTTAAATAACTTAATTGCAAATAAAATAAAAGATTATGGAACTGCTAGAGATTATCCATCAATAGAAGGTACATCCAAGTTATCTCCCTATATTAAACATGGACAAATCCATGTGAATACAATTTGGAAAAAATGCAGTGAAATGAAATCTAAAGGAATTGGGTATAGAAAATATGTTAATGAGTTAGGTTGGCGGGAATTTTCACATAGCTTAATAAATTATTTTCCAGAGTTTTTAAAAGGAAATTATAGAAAAGAATTTGATAAGTTTCCTTGGGTTAAAAATGAAAAGTTTTTAAAGGCTTGGAAATCTGGAATGACAGGTTATCCAATTGTTGACGCTGGTATGAGAGAGCTTTATGAAACAGGATGGATGCATAACAGAATTAGAATGGTAGTTGGATCTTTTTTAGTAAAACATTTAAGGATAAATTGGACTGAAGGGGAAAAACATTTTCGAAACTGCTTACTTGATTTTAATAAAGCTAATAATGTTGCACAATGGCAATGGGTAGCAGGTTGTGGTGCAGATGCTGCACCTTATTTTAGAATATTCAATCCAATTCTTCAGGGAGAAAAGTTTGATAAAGATGGTATATATGTAAAAAAATGGATACCGGAATTAAGTAAAGTCCCAAAAAAATTTATTCATAAGCCTTGGGAAATGGAAATTAAATATCAAGAGGCTATCAAAACAATAATTGGAAAAAATTATCCAAAACCCATTGTCATTCATGAAGAAGCTCGTGCTGCTGCTCTTAAAGCTTTCCAAAGCTTAAAAAATTAAGCTTCACCAAAAAAATGATGAATTATAGTTCTTGTTTGTGGATTTAACCTATGTTCAAAAAGATAGATTCCTTGCCAAGTACCTAGTAATAGTTCTTTATTTTTGACGCTTAATGAAATTTGATTATTAGTAAGAGCAGACTTGATATGTGCAGGCATATCATCTTTTCCCTCAGTGGTGTGAATATATAATTTATTATTCATGGGCACCAATTTATCAAAATAATTAATTAAATCAGTCTGCACATCTGGGTCAGCATTTTCTTGAACAATAATCGAGGCGCTCGTATGCTGAATACTTAAATTTAAAATTCCATTTTTAAAATTGTTTTTTTCAATCCAATTTAATGTTTGATCAGTAAATTCATACAATCGTTGACCATTGGTATCTATTTTAAGATTATAAAATTCTTGTTTCATATTAATAATTTTTTGATGTTAACTCAAATAAACGGCTAATTGTACGTTTAAATGGTTTTTCTAAAGACTTAGAGCTCGACAATTTTTCTAAACTTTGCTCAGCGGTTACTGCTATTGCTCTATCTTTATCATAAATTACATCAATCAGGGTTATGAACCTTTGTTGTTGATTTGAGTTGATATCACTAAATTCTGGTACATTTTCAATTATTATAAATTCAGAACTTTCAGCAATTTTCAAATAATCTTCACCACCTAGGTTTTGATCACACAATTCATCAAAATGAAACTTTGAAATCCCTTCATAAAAATTTTTAATTTCGAAATTTCTACCTTTGATATTCAAAACTTTGCGAGATAATTTTTTATTTTTAGTAATTATTCTAGAAAACTTATTTATCTTAAAATTAGTTTCTTGGTTTAAAGGATGAAAATATCTTCGTTTTTCGGTTTCTTTGCTTTTTCTGTAATCATCATCAATTATCAACTCATGCTCTATTGATTTTTCCTGCATTATTTGAATAAAGGGTTTAAATTGATCTCTTTGTAATCCATCTTTATATAGTTCTGATATTTTTGTGTTTGAGGTCACAATAACCTTAATATTTTGATTAAATATTTCCTGAAATAGTTTGCCTAATATCATAGCATCGACAATATTGGTAACTTGAAATTCATCAAAGAAGATGAGTGAAAATTTTGATTTTAAATCTTTAACAAATACAGTAATTACATTTTCCTCATTTTGATCTTTATTATCATGAACAAAATCATGGAAGTTTAACATAAATTCATTAAAGTGAAGACGTTGTTTTTTTTGATTAACTAGATTAAAAAAAAAATCTAAAATCATAGTTTTTCCAACACCAACACCACCATAAAGATAAAAACCTTTTTTTGAGGATTGTTTGGAAAAAAAATTCAACAAGTTACTTCTAAAATTTTCTTTATAAAAATTATCTAATTGTTTTACTAAAGTTATTTGATTTGGATTTAACTCTAGATTTTGTGTATTACTATGAGTTTTAAATTTTTCTTCAAGATTTAAAGACATTAATTTTTTTTACTTTTAAAATCAATTCCGTATTCAGATCTTGGTCCTTTCCTTAGTCCAAACGGACCAGATATAAATAATGTTAAAGGCCTCGTCCCAGGTTTTAAGTCTACTCTATGTAAGTTATTTGCAGATCTAAATCCTATATAACCAGGAGGTCGCCAGAATTTTCCTGTGCTTAATGTCTCCCAATATCCTCCTCTAAGTATTATGGTGATATATGGAAATGTATGATTGTGAACACCTTCGCCATGATCATCCGCTAACATTTCATGAATTAGAATATTAAACGGAAACCACTTCGGTCTATGTCGAAAGATAAGATAATATCTATTCATCCATGGTTTAGCTTCATGATACTTGGGATGTGAAGGACCCCTATCTAAAACAACTTTTTTTCTTCCTATTTTGTCTAAAAATTTTAAAAACATAACTAATCATATTGGGTTATAGAGCCATTTTTAACAATAAATAAATTTTCATCATATATTAAAGGTTTTGATATTAAATCTCTGCCAACTTTTTCAATTTTTATAACATTTCCAGCGCTTAAGCTTATAACAATTAAATTTCCATCAGAATTTGCAAGATAAAGATTATTTCCACCTATGGTAAAACCTGTCGGTTTTGTTCTTTTTCTTTTTTTTAAATTAAAATTTTTATAAATATCATTAATTCTAATAATATTCCCTTCATTTTTTTGAATTGTAAAAAGATAGCCGTTTTCAGACACAGTAAAAATGAAATTTCCTATTATGATTGGTGTAAGAATAGAATTAATTTCACTCATCCAGTTCATAGTACCTGATTTTAAATCTACAGAATAAAATTGATTTTTATTATTAGAAAAATAAATTGAGCTTCCATCACTAACTAGTTTTGAGAAATTAAAACCATATGTTTCATTCATAATACTGCTTGTTTGTGTTGGGAGCTGCCATTGAATTAAACCAGATAAAATATCAACTGCAGTTATATCCCCGAGGGAATTATTATATATCACTAAATTATCTTTAATTAACATTGAGAATTTTGAATTAGACACAGTAAAAGAATCTTCAGTTTTTATATTCCAGCACTCTGTACCATCTTTTAAATAAAAACATCTCAGGGTATTTTTAAAATCAACTACAAAAAATTTGTCCTTAAAAATTTTGATTTCTGAATTAAATGGATATTCATTTTTTTTTGACCAAATTAAATTTCCAGTTTGTAAATTAATACTTGAAACTTTTGCTATACTATCTGCAACTAATAAATTTTTATTTGTCATTGCAAATGATAAAGTGGGATGAATTTTCTTTTCTGTTTTTGAATAAAAGTTATTTTTCCAAACAACTTTTTTATTATCATTAAACCTAATAATAGTTCCTTTTTTTTCAAAGACTATTACGCCATTATCTAAAATCAGTGGCTCAAAATTAAATTGATTAAAATTTTCTAGTTTTGAAAATTTATATTGATTAACTTTATTCAGTTGACCATTATATTTTGACGATCCAAAATTATTTAGTGGATCAAAAATTTTGTTATTTTGCTTATTTTTTGATAGGTCTAACTTTAATAAAGGATTAAATTCTGTTGAAATTATCTCTTTTTCTGTAAGAATTTTTTTAGAGACCTTATTTTCATTTTCAATATTTTCTTTTTTATTCCATATTCGTGAATTTTCATTCAGAGAGCAATTAGATAAAAAAATTGAAAATATTAATATTACAAATATTTTATTCACTCAAATCTCTGTTTAGTCTTTTTTGTGTTTCCTTGAGTATATCCAAATTAGCGTTTTCTAAAGTAATTATTTGACTGAAAAATTCTTTGGATTTTTGCTTTTCACCTTTAGAGTAAAAGTACTCTGCTATCAAATATAAAGCATGAGACTTCCAAACACTTTTTGAATTAATTACAGGATTTAAAATTTCTAAAATTTGACCTTCATTGATTGTATCAGCATTATAAAGAGCTTTTTTATAAATAATAAGATACTTAATTTCACTATCCAATGAAGTTTTGTTAATCAATATATCAAACAAGCTATTAATTTTATTTTTATCACTCACTAACTCATTATCTATCAAGTAATACAAAGCCAATGGAGAATAAGTTGGATCTTTATTTTCTACTATCTCTTGCATAGCCGATACTATCCCGGAATTATCTCCATTCTTATGTTTAATGATTGAACTATTATACTTATCTGAAATTTTAATTTTATTTTTATCTTGATAGATTTGATATGAGTAAAAACCTAGCAAAATTAGTATCAAAGTGATTAAAAAAGATATGATTAGTTTTTTATTTTTTGTAAAAAAATCTTTTATTCTCTGATTTCTAGTATTGCTATTAATGATTGCTATATCTTCATCCATAATTAAATCATATTTCGGAGAACGTATTGTAATATTCCTCCATTTTTATAATACTCTAGCTCATTTTTAGTATCTATTCTACAAAGTGCTTGGATCATTTTAATTTCACCTGAAGCATACTTTATTTCTACTTTAACTTTATCAGAAGGATTAATTCCATTCTCAAGATTGATTATACTAATCAATTCTGAACCAATTAATTTTAAATTTTTCCTATCAATATTATCAATAAATTGTAATGGCAAAATACCCATCCCAATTAAGTTAGATCTATGAATTCTCTCAAAACTTTCAGCAATTACAGTCTTTACTCCTAAAAGTTTGGTTCCTTTCGCTGCCCAATCTCTTGACGAGCCTGTTCCATATTCTTTTCCACCGATAACAACTAAATCTGTTCCTCTTTTTTTATATTCAACAACTGCATCATAAATTGGCATCACTTTTTTTTCTGGGTAAAGCGTTGTAAATCCACCTTCTGTGCCAGGTGCCATCTCATTTCTTATTCTAATATTAGCAAATGTTCCTCTCATCATTACTTCATGATTTCCTCTTCTGGCACCATAAGAATTATAATCTTTCGGTAAAATTTGGTGTTTCATAAAATATTCACCTGTAGGACTTTCTTTTTGAATGTTACCAGCAGGGGAAATATGATCTGTTGTTACCATGTCACCTAAGATTAATAATGGGCGAGCATCATGAATTCTTTTAAAACCTTCAGGTTGATCTGGAAGATTTTCAAAAAAAGGTGGTTTTTTTACATACGTAGAATTTTCTTCCCAATTATAAATACTACTTTTCTCTGTTTTAATTTGTTGCCATTGTTTTGGTCCTTCAGAAACATTTGAATATCTCTTCACAAACATTTCTGGGTTTAAAGATGTTTTTAATACATCTTCAATTTCTTTATTTGATGGCCAAATATCTTTCATAAAAATATCTTTACCATCTTTATCTTTACCAAAGCTATCTTTATACAAATCAAAATTCATATGACCGGCAAGAGCATAAGCAACGACTAACGGAGGTGAGGCAAGATAATTTGCTTTTATATGTGGAGAAATTCTACCCTCGAAATTTCTATTGCCAGACAGTACCGAAACAGCATAGATATTTTCTTTTTGTATAGATTCAACAATCTCATCAGCTAATGGACCTGAATTTCCAATACATGTAGTACAACCATAACCAACTAGATGAAAACCAAGTTTATCTAGATAAGTATTCAAACCTGCTTTCTCCAGATAGTCTGTTACAACTTGTGATCCTGGTGCTAATGAAGTTTTAACCCAAGGTTTTACCTCCAATCCTAACTCTACTGCTTTCTTGGCTAAAAGCCCTGCTCCGATTAAAACATTTGGATTAGAAGTGTTTGTGCAAGATGTAATTGCTGCAATTAAAATAGATCCATCTTTAATTGAAAATTCTTTACCTTTAACTTTTGAAACTGAAAAATCTTTTTTACCAGTTAATTCAGAAAAACTTTTCTTAAAACTAGTTGAGGCATCAGTTAATAAAACTTTATCTTGTGGTCTTTTCGGTCCTGAAATAGTAGGAACAATAGTTGTCATATCTAAAGTTAAAGTGTCAGTAAAATCAATATTTTGACTAGACCACAAACCCTGAACTTTAGCATATTCCTCAACTATTTTTACTGTCATTTCATCTCTACCGGAAAATTTTAAATACTTTAAAGTTTCTTCATCTATTGGAAAAAAACCACAAGTAGCTCCGTACTCTGGAGCCATATTTGCTATTGTTGCACGATCCGCTAAAGTTAAATTTTTTAAACCATCACCATAAAATTCTACAAACTTTCCAACTACACCCTTGTCTCTTAACATTTTAACAACTGTTAAAACTAAGTCTGTTGCAGTAGTGCCTTCTGGCATTTTATTTTTTACCTCAAAACCTATTACTTCAGGAATGAGCATTGAGATGGGCTGACCTAACATACCCGCTTCAGCTTCAATACCACCGACTCCCCATCCTAAAACTGAAAGTCCATTAACCATGGTAGTATGACTATCGGTTCCTACTAATGTGTCTGGAAAAAGATAATTTTGTCCTTCAAACTCTTCACTCCATACCACTTTGGATAAGTATTCTAAATTTACCTGATGACAAATTCCAGTTCCAGGAGGAACTATTCTAAAGTTATTGAATGCTTGCTGACCCCATTTTAAAAAAGAATATCTCTCACCATTTCTATTGAATTCAATTTCAACATTTTTATCGAACGAATCTGCTTTAGCAGACTGATCAACTTGAACTGAATGGTCAATAACAAGATCCACTGCAGAAAGTGGATTAATTGTATTAGGATCTTTATTTTTTTCTTTCACAGCTTCTCTCATAGCCGCCAAGTCAGCCACTGCAGGAATTCCAGTATAATCTTGTAGTAACACTCTTGCGGGTCGATAAGCAATTTCTGTTTTAGATTTTTTTGATTTTAGCCAATCTTTAATTGCCTCAATTTGATTTTTTGTAACTGAAACATCATCTTCATATCTTAATAAATTTTCTAACAAAACTTTAAGGGATTTTGGTAACTTTGAGATGCCCTCCAAACCATTTTCTTCTGCTTTTTTAAGTGAATAAAATTTGAATTTTTTGTTGTTTATTTCTATTTCAGATAGCGTCTTGTACGAGTTAATTTTTCCTGGTTTCATATCTTATATATAAAATGTAATTATGCTTAATAAAAGAAGCCCTGACATAACATAATTAAAGTACTTAATAAATTTATCATTTGTCGCAAATTTCCTCAAAAATTTACCAACAAACGTCCACAAAGTAATACTTGTGACAGAAAATAGAAAAGCAAGAACAACTATTTGAGTCGCATAACTTATATAATTAATCCCTAATTCAACATAAGTAGAGACAACAATAATTGCAACAGTGACACCTTTAGGATTTAGATATTGAAATAAAAAGGTTTCAATAAATTTTACAGGGTTTTCTTTATGAGTTTCATTTGAAGAGGTTGAAAACGCAATCTTATAAGCAAGATAAATTAAAAATAAAGTCCCAAGATATCTAATGACTATTTGAATGATGGGAAATAATTTAAAAACATTAATTAAACCTATCGATAAAAACAAAACTAATGAAGTGAATCCTAAAGTCACACCAAGAATATGAGGGATTGTTTTTTTTATCCCAAAATTAAATCCAGAGTAAGATGCAACTACATTATTTGGACCCGGCGTGTACGCTGTGACAAACCAAAATAAAGAAATTGATAATATTTCAGGATGCATACTTAGGCTATTGGAAGACCATTTTCTGATTGTTGAGATGGATGAACGAGAATCACTTTGCCTTCTTTATCTATTGAGCCTAAAATCAAAACTTGAGACACCACTCCAGCAATATTTTTTTCAGGAAAATTACAAACTCCGATTACTTGTTTACCTTTTAAATTATCCTCATTATAATAATGAGTAATTTGTGCTGAAGATTGTTTAATTCCTATTTCTTTTCCAAAATCCACCTCAACTACTAAAGATGGTTTTCTTGCTTCCTCATTTTTTTTTACAGAAATTACTGTCCCTACTCGTATGTCAACTTTATCAAATATATCGTATGTTATTTGTTCTTTCATAAATTCAGTATATATATTAGTTATTATTCATGAGTACAGAAATTAATACTGAAAAATTATATCAAAATTGCATCAAAATTTTGACCGATTTAATCGGTTTCAAAACTATTTCTGGAGACGATAATAGTAATTTAATAAATTATTGTGAAAACTATCTTCACAAATTAGGTGCAACCTCATTTAAAACTTTTGATCAGGAAAAGAAAAGAGTTAATCTTTTTGCTACATTCAAGGCAAAAAAAACAAATGGGATAAAACCAATTATCTTATCTGGTCACACTGATACTGTTCCAATCTCAAAAAGTTGGAGCACTGATCCTTTTAAAGCTACAATCAAAGATGATAAACTTTATGGCAGAGGTGCATGTGATATGAAAGGTTTTATCGCATGTGTTTTAGCTTATGCACCAATTTATTCAAAGGTGGAATTAAATAGAGATATCCATTTTTCATTTACATTCGATGAAGAGACTGCTTGTCTTGGAGCGCCCATATTAATTGAGGAGTTAAAAAAAAGAAAGATCCAAGACGGCATATGTATAATTGGTGAGCCAACTAAAATGAAAATTATAGATGCTCACAAAGGTTGTTATGAATATACAACTTATTTTGAGGGTTTAGCAGGTCATAGTTCAATGCCACATAAAGGGGTAAGTGCTGTTGAGTTTGCTTCACGTTACGCAAACAAACTCATCGAATTAAGACAGGACTTAAAAAAAAGAGCTCCTAAAGATTCGATATTCGATCCCCCTTTTTCTACTTTGCAGGTGGGAGGAATATTTGGCGGCATAGCACACAATGTGATAGCTGATAAATGTTATATTGAATGGGAGACTAGACCGGTAGTTAAAGAAGATGGAGTTTTTTTAAATCAAGAAATAGACAAATATGCTAATGAAATTTTATTACCAGAAATGAGAAAAGTATTTCCGAATTCAAAAATAACTAAAAAAATAATAGGTGAAGTAACTGGTTTTGATCGTATTAAAAACTCAGAGGCATGTGAGTTAGTTTCAAGTTTGACTGGGGACAATTCGAGAGAGGTTGTTTCTTTTGGCACTGAAGCTGGCTTATTTCAAGAAATCGGGATGAGTACTGTTGTTTGTGGTCCTGGTTCGATTGAACAAGCTCACAAAGTTGATGAATTTATTGAATTAAATGAAATTAAAAAATGTTTAAAATTTTTAGATGGTCTTAAAAAAAATCTTCTTTAAATTAATTCCAGCCACCAACAGCTTTCACTTCTAAAAATTCCTCAAGACCATGTTCACCAGCTTCTCTACCAATTCCAGAATGTTTAAAACCTCCAAATGGTGCATCTACAGCAATTCCAGCTCCATTTACGTCTACCATTCCTGATCTTAACTTTCTCGCAACTCTTTTAACTTTTTCTTTGTCTTGCGTTTGAATGTAATTAGTCAATCCATAAGGAGTATCATTAGCAATCTTAATTGCTTCTTCTTCATTTTCAAAAGGCATTACTGATAACACTGGACCAAAAATTTCTGTTCTTGCAACTTCCATATCATTTTTTACATCAACAAAAACCGTTGGTTTGACAAAGTATCCTTTTTCAAATCCCTCTGGTTTACCAGCGCCTCCTGCAACTAATTTTGCACCCTCATCTATACCCTTTTTAATTAAGGTTTGGATTTTATTATATTGGGTTTCAGAAATAACAGGACCAATATGCTCTCCTTCCTTCTTTGGATCACCTACTTCAAAATTTTCAGTATATTTTTTTAATCTTTCTACAGCTTCATTATACATTGATTTTTCAACAAGCATTCTAGTTGGAGCATTACACGACTGACCAGAATTTCTGAAACATCTTAAAGCTCCTCTTTCAATAGCATCTGGATCAGCATCTTTAAAAATTATATTTGCTCCCTTTCCTCCTAATTCTAGACTTACTCTTTTAAAATCTTTAGCTGCATTTTGTGAAATTAATGCTCCAGCTCGAGTAGAGCCAGTAAATGAAATCATGTTGACGTCAGGATGACTTGTGAGTGCATTACCAGTAGTTTCACCATCTCCATTCACCAAATTGAATACTCCAGCAGGAAATTTTGTTTCATCAATTAACTCTGCTAGAATCATTGATGATAAAGGAGCAAGTTCAGATGGTTTTAATATCATAGTACAACCAGAGGCTAAAGCTGGTGCAACTTTAAGACAAACTTGATTCATTGGCCAATTCCATGGCGTAATCAAAGCACACACTCCTTTTGGCTCATAAATTAATCTTTGATTAGGAGCATGTTCACCCAAAGGTTTTTCAAATTCAAAATTTTTAAGATATCTAATAAATGATTTTAGATGTGCTGCACCTGTGCCTGCTTGCAGTTTTGTTGCAAAGTCTTTAGGAGCTCCCATTTCTGTGGTAATAGCTGCAGCAATATCTGCCCATCTTTTCTTATAATTTTCATACAATTTTTCTAATAATCTTATTCTTTCCTCTTTAGGGGAAAATGCCCAAGTGCTATAAGCTTTTTTCGCTGAACTTACTGCATAATCAATATCTTCTTTATTACCTAAAGAAATAATCGCACAATTTTCCTCTGTAGCAGGATTAATTACTTTTATTTCTTGTTTACTTTTAGGAGCAACCCATTTTCCATCGATGTAAAAATTTTTTTTATTTTCCATACCAGACTCCTAACCTTTCCTTATTTTTTTGCAAACAAATTAGTAAGTTCATAAACAATTGTTGCTGCAGCTAAAGATGTTACCTCCGCATGATCATATGCTGGGGATACTTCAACTACATCTGCTGAGATTAAATTCATTCCCGACAAACCTCGAATTACATTAACCATTTCTCTTGAAGTCATTCCTGCAATTTCTGGTGTACCTGTTCCTGGGGCAAAAGCGGGGTCTAAAACATCTATATCAATTGATAAGTATAATGGATTATCTCCAACTCTTTTTTTAATTCTTTCAGCTATTTTATCAGTTCCTTCAGTTTGAAATTCGTCACAATGAATAATTTTAAATCCAAAACTTTCATCATTTTTAATATCATCTCTACTATATAAAGGTCCTCTAATACCTACATGCATAGACGCATCATCTAAAAATAAATTCTCTTCTCTAGCACGTCTAAATGGAGTTCCGTGTGTATAAGGTGCCCCAAAATAAGTATCCCATGTATCTAAATGAGCATCAAAATGAACTAAAGCAACTGGGCCTTTATTAATTTTGTTTACTGCTTTTAATAAAGGAAATGCAATTGTATGGTCACCACCTAAACTAATTATGCCTCCAGTTTTTTTTAGTAAATCTACAGCACCTTCCTCAATTTGTTTGATCGCTTCATTTATATTAAAAGGATTACACGTAATATCTCCAGCATCAGCAACTTGTTGTACTTTAAATGGTTCTACATCATAACTTGGATGATAATTTGTTCTTAAGTGTCTTGAAGCTTGTCTAATGCTTTGAGGACCAAACCTTGCTCCTGGTCTATAACTTGTGCCTGCATCAAAAGGAATACCAACTATTGCAACATCACAATATTCAACATCTCTCAATTCTGGTAATCGTGCAAAAGTTGAGGGTCCAGCAAATCGTGGTACTTTGGTTCCACTTACTGGTTGGATTGGTTCCTTGGTGCTTTTTTTTTTCATCACAAAACTCTATCACATTCTTACAATTTGGAATATCTTCAATAATACCTATTATGAAATTATTTAAGTTCATTTTATTATATTTATTTTTAATTTCTTCTGTGCAAGCAGATACGATTTATCAATTGATTAAAATTCCAAATCTTGAAATTTATAATATTAAAACTACTAATAGTCTGAGATATCTTTACGCTAAACAACCTTTTACGATTGGGGTAGATAATAATATTAATTGTTTTAAATCATCAAAACAAGATTTAGACCAGAAGTATCAAATTATAGAAAAAAATTTAAAAAGATATTCTCAAAGTTTTTTAAAAAAAATAAATTTAAAATATATTGTTCTTTGTGAAGATTTATCAATTTCAGGAATAAATACTGCTGGAATACCTGACAATGTAATGAAAACTCTTATTGTTGATATTAAATTTGATAATAAATATTTTGAAAGAGTATTACATCATGAAGTCTTTCATATAATTAATGATAGTTTTAAGGAAATTTTTAATGAAAAAACTTGGTCAAGTTTCAATTCAGATAGCTTTAATTATGCGGAATGTTCGACTTGCACAAAAAAAATAGGTCTAGATACTTATTCTAAAACTGATGGTTTTATTACTGAATATTCAAAATCAACCGCTTCTGAAGATATGGCAGAAGTTTTTTCTCATTTAATGCATGGGAATTTACCAAAACAAATTGATCCTATTCTTCAAAAAAAGATAGATTTTATCAAATCAGGTTTGCTTAAAATTGATCATAGTTTCAATTTATGATTAAAAAAATTAAAGCTTCAAGGTCAGAAAAGATAATCTTCTTTTTCTTAATATCTTTAGCTATTTTTTCTCTGAGTTCTTTTTTTTTGATAAAGAATAAATGCTTATTTGTTAAAAATTATAATCCAGAAAAACTTTCTTTTGAAAAACCAAATAATATTGCGATTTTGAATGTTGAATGTGGAAATGTAATTATCGAATTATATCCAAATATTTCTCCAAATGCGGTTGAAAGATTTAAAACATTGGTGAGGTCTAAAGCTTACGACGATGTTGCATTTCATAGAGTAATTAAAGACAATCTTGTACAGGCAGGTGATTTGGAATTTGGCAAAAAAGGCAATATTGATTATGGAAAAATCGGAACAGGACAGTCAGGACTAGGAACCATAAACTCAGAAGTAGATGTCCCATTTAACTATGAAAGAGGAAGTGTAGGTCTTGCAAGAACACAAAAATATAATACTGAAGATAGTCAATTTTTCATCACACTCAAAGATGAGCCATTATATGAGAGTGAATATACACCGATTGGGAAAGTGATTTATGGGATAGAAGCACTAGAAAAAATAAAATATCAAAATAAATCTGAGTATGTTCTAAGGCCTGACTTTATAAATTCTATTAAAATGTTAGTTGACTAAAGGTTTACCAGTAGCCAAGGTGTGTTTAATCCTGTCTTGAGTATTTTTAGTTTCAATTAATCTCATAAAAGCATCTAATTCTAATTTGAATAAATCATCTTCTGTTAACACTTTATCCATAGTTGTGTCTCCACCACTTAAGACGAAAGCTAATTCTTTTGCAACTTCTACCCCATGATCTAAGATTATTTTATCATTATAGAGTTTTTCTAAAATTTTATGCATTTCTCCAATAACCGCTTTCCCAGGCAAGTTAAACTGAAGTTCGTTAGGTGATTTAAAATCTTTGTTTTCATCTAAGATTTTTTTTGAAACCTCTAATAAACTATTTCTATTCATAATCTTTTTATTTTCAGGCAGTAAGTATTTCAATGGCTCAGCTTCAACAGGTGATGTTGCTGTTTTTCCATAGCCAATGATATCAAAAACTTTTAATGGTGCATAATTTGGATCTTTTTTTGCCTGTGCTGTATCTAACCATCTAGCTAACATTTCTTTACAACCTCCACCAGCTGGAATTAAACCTACGATAGTTTCTACTAGGCCAATTACAATATTTGTATGAGAGGCAACAAAATTACTTTGTACTAAAACTTCAAATCCACCTCCTAAAGTAAGTCCTGATGGTGCAGATATAACTGGGTGTTTAGAGTACTTAAGATGTTTACATGTTTCTTGGAAATATTTAATAAATTTTTCAATTGATTTAAAATCATTTTTGTCAGCAAATTCCATTGTATATGTTAAATTTACCCCAGCAGAAAATTGCATGCTTTCATTAATTATAATCAAAGGCTTGTCGGTTGCTTTCTTTAATGCATCCATTGAGTCGTAATCTAATGCATTAGCTTTGGTGGTAAATTCAACTATATTATAATCATTGAATCTATAAATAGATGCTGAACTATTTCCATCAACACTCGTTGCTGTTTTCTTAACCTTACCCAGAGTTTCTATTGATGTATATTTTTGCCTTTCACCATAAAAATTTTCATTTTTTGTTTTGCTTAAATTTTCTAAAAAATTATTGCCCTTAAAATTTTCAACTTTTTCGAAAAAGTTTTTAACACCAATTTCTTCTAGCATTTCAAAGGGTCCTTTAGCCCAGTTAAACCCTAATCTCATAGCCTCATCAATATCATTAAATTCTTTTGTTATCTCAGGAACTAATGATGAAGCATATTTAATAATCTTTTCTAATACTGACCAAGCATATTCTCCATATTTATCATTTCTATTAATTAGACCTTTAAGGTCAACTTTGTCAGATTTTATGTCAATTTTTTTGCTTAGAGAATAATCTCCAGTTTGTAGATCGATAGCTTCCATTACTTTGCCACTATCAGTTTTCTTCATTCTATAGAAACCACCTTTACCCTTTCTACCTGTATATCCAGTTTCAATTAATTTTTTTACTAAAGGAATTTCTTTTGCAACCTCATGAAATTCATCAGTTTCAGGTAACTCTTTGATAAAACTTTTTAAAACATCAGCCATAAGATCAATGCCGATTAAATCATAAAGCCCAAAAACACCTGTTTTTGGAATACCCATTGGCCTGCCAAATATTGCATCCGCTTCCTCTACAGAAAGTTTCATTTTAAATGCTTCAGTCATTGCTATTTGCATAGCGTAAACACCAACTCTGTTACCTAAAAAACCTGGAGTGTCGTTACAAACGATGGCTCCTTTTCCAAGCTCAAGTTCGCAAAATTCTTTTAATTGATTTATTTTATTTAGGTCATTGTCTTCATTTTTCACAATTTCCAAAAGACCCATATATCTGACAGGATTAAAAAAATGAGTTATACAAAAATCTTTTTTTTGTTCTTTATTTAAATTTTGAGATAAAACTTTAATAGGTATTGAGGAAGTGTTGGAGGAAACAATCGCACCATCTTTTCTACTTTTAAAAATTTTTTCATAAATTTGATGTTTGATATCAATTCTCTCCACAACTGCCTCAACAACCCAATCAGCTTGTTCAACTACTGAGAAATCATCTTCAATATTACCAACTTTAATATTTTTTATTTTAGATTTATCAATTAATAAAGGTGGTCTAGATTTATGAATTCTTTCTCTGGCATTTTCACTTATTTCAGTTTTTAAATCCAAAAGAGTAACGGGTATATTAGCATTACACAAATGAGCTGCTATTCCACTGCCCATTGTTCCAGACCCTATCACTACTACATTCTTTATCTTCATGGAATTATTTTTCTAACGATTAATACCTCTGAGTCTTTCAGATCTTCTTCGTAAAAGCTCAGCAGTCACTAATATTAATGTTGATAGTATAATTAGACAAGTCGCAACAGCTAGTATTGTTGGACTTAATTGCTCTCGTAAACCTGTCCACATTTGAATTGGGATTGTCGTATTTTCTAATCCTGCTAAAAATAAAACAACCACAACTTCATCAAATGAAGTTACAAATGCAAATAACCCACCTGAAATTACTCCAGGTAAAATTAAAGGTAAGGTAATTTTCATAAAAGTATTTACTGGATCACTTCCTAAACTTGCAGCTGCTCGAGTTACACTATGGTCAAAACCCGACAAAGTAGCTGTGACTGTAATTACCACAAAAGGTGTTCCTAATATAATATGAGCTAATACTATTCCTGTGTGAGTTGCTGCTAAACCCGCTTTTGCCATGAAGAAAAATATTGCAACACCAGAAATAATTAATGGAACAATCATTGGTGAAATTAACACAGCCATTATTAATCCTTTATAAGGCATATGTCTGCTACTCAATCCTAAAGCCGCAACTGTCCCAAGTATCACTGATCCGATTGTTGCAAAAATCGCAATGATAAAACTATTCTTGGCTGCTAGTCCCCATGGATTTTTTGTTCCATAAATCATGTCCTTATACCATCTTAAAGAAAATGCATCTGGATCCAAACGTTTCATTCCATCAGAAAAACTCAAAAATTCTTCTGCGTTAAATGATAATGGAAATATTACAAACAAAGGTGCAATTAGAAAAAAGAAAACAGCACCACAAATTGTAAGATAAATATAATGCCAAATTCTATAATGTGGTTCAGTATATTTTGGTAAAGCCATTTGATTATCCTAATTTAATATTATCAATTCCAACTAGTTTGTTATAAAGCCAATAAATTACCAGTACTCCACTCAACAACATTAATCCCATGGCTGATGCAAAGCTCCAATCAAGAGTGCTTTTCATGTGGAAAGCAATTTGGTTACTTATTAAAGTTCCAGATGCTCCACCAACTAAGGCTGGGGTGATGTAATAACCTATCGCTAAAATAAATACTAATAAACAGCCTGCACCTATTCCTGGGATTGTTAATGGGAAATAAACTTTCCAAAATGCTACAAAAGGCGTTCCGCCTAACGATTTTCCAGCTCTCATTAAGCTAGGTGAGATAGTTTTCATTACACTGTATAGCGGAAGCACCATAAATGGCAGCAATATTTGTGTCATAGCAACGTAACTTCCTGTTTTGTTATACATCATCTCAGGTCTATTATCGTCAGCTACTAATCCTATTCCAACAAAGAAATCATTTACAATACCTTGTTGTTGTAACAAAATCATCCAGCTGGCAGTTCTTACAAGTAATGAAGTCCAAAACGGAAGCAGCACACAAATCATTAATAAGTTACTATATTTCATTGGCAGAGTAGCTAACAAATGGGCTATTGGGTAAGCCATCAAAAAACAAAAGACAGTCACAAAGAATGCAATCTCCAGAGTTCTTAACCATAATACTCTGTGAATTCTCCTATCTTCTTCAACGCTTACTATTTTCCCTTCCTCATTTACATACATATCCATTCCTTTTAAATATTTTTGACCTGTAAATTCAGGGGCTCTTCTTTGGATTGCTCTCCAGTACTCAACATCAGCCCATCTTTTGTGTACTGCCATTATTTGTTCTTTATAGTTTCCCTCTTCAAATTTTTTAGATGCTCTTCTTAATTTTTTAATAATACTTTTAAATCCATTTTTAGTGTAATTTAATTGAGTAGATAGTTTACCTTCTCGTTTATCTTCAACTAGTTTTATAAAGTCCTCATGAAATGCTGCAAAAACTTCCTCATCTGGCAACTCTTGACCATCCCAGTTTTCCATTGCTTTAAATGTTTTTGGAAGCATTTGTGTTACCATCTTATCGTCAACACTTCGAAACAACATATCGCCTATTGGAAAGACATAAGTAATAATTAAAAATAATAATAAGGGAGCAACAAGTAAAAAGGCTTTGATCTTATTCTTTCTCTCTGCTTTTTTAAGACTTACCTCTAAAGGTATCCCATCTGTTGTTAGAATTTGTTTTGTTTCAGAGCTCATAAGTAAAAAGGGCGGTTAATAATAACCGCCCTTAAATTATAATATATAATTAAGTTGTTTAAAACTTAAATTATAGACCAGCTTTCATAGCTTCCCATTTTTCACCAAGCTCTGTACCGTTGTCAGCCCAGAAAATTGGATCTACTAAGAAGTAATTTTTAGTGTTAGCTGGTGCAGTTGGCATTTGTGGTACCATGTTAGTCTTACCATCTTTATACCAAGGCTCACCTTTTTCCATAATGCTAATTGAAGATTTTCTCCAAGGAGCATATGCGATGTATTTAGCACTTCCTGCTAACATCTCTGAGCTAGTCATCATAGCTAAAGCTTTTTTAGCCATACCATTAGCATCGTTTGGTCCACCTTTAACTTGTACGAAATATTCGTAGTCAAGACCTTGGCCATCCCAAACTTGTTTGATTGGTGCACCTTCTCCAATTTCAGCATTGAAGAATCTACCATTCCAACCAGTAGCCATTACTACTTCACCTGATACTAACAGTTCTGGTGGTTGAGCACCTGCAGACCAAAATACACATCCACCTTTAGGGTCTGTGCATAGTTCTTTGATCTTATTCATTGCTCTTTCAACACCTTTTTCTGTTTCTAAAGCTTTGTAGATTTTTGCTCCACCTTTTCCTGGTTTAATACCATCTGCTGCTAAAGCGATCTCTAAGTTTGTTAAAGCGCTTTTGTAGATAGCTCTTTTTCCAGGGAATTTTTTAGTGTTAAAGAAATCTTTGATAGTCTTTGGAGTACCTTTAACATTATTTGTGTTATAAGCATAATTCCAAGAATATAAAATATTTCCTACAGCACACTTACTAGGCATTGCGGTAAAGAAATCTTTACTTGCTGGAGTTCCATCTGGAGCTGGTGGGAAGTCTTTATCGAAATCAAATTCAACAAATAATCCTTCATCACATCCAGTAATAGTATCCATTGCAAACACGTCGATTATATCCCACGTGATTTTACCAGCTTCTTTTTGTGCTTTAATCTCAGATAATCCACCAGAATAGTCAACCCAGGCAATATTTATGCCAAGTTTTTTAGCTGTAGGATCACCATAACCTAACTTTTGAGACTCCGTATAAGCCCCACCCCATGACACTGCGGTTACTGTTGTTGCAAATGCTGAAGTAGTTAGTGAAAGTACAAAAGAAATAGCTAGTAATACTTTACTTAGTTTTTTCATTTTTCCTCCGTTTAAACGTTTTTTATAAAAATCAATTACAACAAGATCGATAATGAGAGTCAACAGCCCATTTTAGTTAATTTAGCAATATATTCGTGGTCTAAGAAGGATCTAACGCTCTAGCATCTTCACTGTTCCAACCTATCTTGATATCTTTGCCAAGCTTGATATCCAAATTGGCTGAACTATTAGGAACTTTTAAGATAAATTGATTGTTTCCTAAAAGATTTATTCTAACTCTTGTATGATCTCCGTGATATATTACTTCTTCAATCTTTCCAGAATGGATATTATCCATTTGATCACTTGGATTAATTAAAGCTCTTTCAGGTCTTAAAGAAATTTTAGTTTTTTCACCTCTGCCTTTTACAGATATAGGGTTTGCAAGTATGTCTGTATTTGCTATTTTAACTTTACACTTACCACCTGAAATATCAGAAACCTCACCCACAAAAGTATTATTTTCTCCAATGAACTCGGCGACAAAAGAATTCACAGGTTTTTCATATAGCTCATCCGGACTTGAAAGCTGCTGAACTTTTCCATCATTAAAAACAGCAATACGATTAGACATGGTTAATGCTTCACTTTGATCATGAGTTACATAAACAACAGTTACCCCAATGTTTTCATGTATGTGTTTGATTTCATATTGCATACTCTCTCTCAAATTTTTATCTAAAGCTCCCAGAGGTTCGTCCATTAAAACTAGTTGAGGATCAAATACTAATGATCTCGCTACAGCCACTCTTTGTTGTTGACCACCTGATAATTGCCCTGGCATTCTTGATGCAAAACCTTGAAGTGAAACCATTGATAACGCCTTATCAATCTTTTTATCTGCCTCATCTTTTGGAATTTTTCTAACTCTTAATGGAAAGGCAAGGTTTTCATAAACTGTCATATGAGGAAATAGTGCATAATTCTGAAACACCATTCCAATACCTCTTTTATGCGGAGGTATACTTGAGATAGCCTTACCATCTAAATATATTTCACCATTTGTTGGTGTTTCAAATCCTGCCAGCATCATCAAGCAAGTTGTTTTTCCAGAACCAGAGGGTCCTAACATAGTTACAAACTCACCTTCTTCAATATCTAATTGAAGATCCTTAACGACTAAAACTTTGCCGTCATAGCTTTTATCTACTTTATCGAATTTGACGAAATCTTTTTTAAGAGCCATAATTTTAATCAACTTTTAAACATTTGTAAGAATAAATTTCAACCTTTAATAACTAGCTTTTAACGTGAAGTTCTTTAGACATATTACAAAATAATTCTGCTCCTTGATCTGTAACTCTTATTGCCTCTGATGCTTCAACACCCCATTCACCAAATTGCATAACTGCTATCATGTGAAAACAAATATTAGGCTCCAAAATTGTCATATCGCCTTTATAAATATTTAATGTATGTTCTCCCCAATCTGGTGGATAACCAATTCCAATCGAATAACCAGTCCTAGATTTTTTTTCTATTCCATATTTATCTAATATTTTCCAAAATGCTTGGGCAACGTGATCTACAGTATTTCCGGGTTTGGTTGCATCAATTCCAGCTTGAAGCGCCTCAATTGTTTTTTTCATCGTATCAATTTTAAGTTGATCAGGTTTTCCAAGCAAAATAGTTCTGGCCATCGGTGCATGATAACGCTTATACACTCCAGAAAGTTCAACAATTGTAGCCTCACCATCAATAAATTTATCTTGAGTTGCGGTTAGATGTGAAGCAGATGTTCCTTTTCCGGTAGGAAGCAATGTTGCAATACTGGCGTATTCTCCGCCAAATTCAGGGGTTCCATAAAACAAAGCTTTTTGAATTTCTCCAACAGCATCACATTGTCTAACCCCAGGACTTATTACTTCGTAAGCTTTTCTCATTCCAACCTCTGAAATTTTTGCAGCAGATTTCATAAAATTTATTTCAGTATTTGATTTAACTAGACGAGCCCAATTAACTAATCTTTCAGAGTCTTTGATCTTTGCGTTCGGTAAACCATCCCTAATTTTCTGATAACAGAATGCGGTAAAATAATGTGCATCCATCTCTAAACCAATAGAAAGCTTATCCCATTTTTTATTCTTTATTATCTCCACTAAATAATCATAAGGATGCTTAGGCCAAGTATGAATGTAGTGTTCATCATATACGATTATATTCTCCTTCTTTAAATATGTTTTTAGATAAGCTCCACCTGCATCCTGATCTCTAACAAAACATAAAGGTTCATCAGCATTGACATGGACTATTGCACATTGAGCATAATAAAAAGACCAAGCATCGTAACCTGTTAAGTAATTTATGTTATTCGTATCGTTAGAAATTAATAATTCGATGCCTTTATCTAGCATCATTTTTTGAACTTTTTTTAATCTATTATTATATTCTTCTTTTGTAAAAAGACTCATTGATCTAAATTAAATAATTTTCCAAAACCTAGAATATTTTTGTTCATATCAATACTTTCTAAAGTATCCCATATTAACGATTGATTGCTTGTAATGACAGGCTTACCTAATTCTTTCTCTAATCTTTCAATTATATTTAAAACTGGTAAAGCTGTACACGAAATAAATAAGGCATCAGCATTTTTGATTTCTATTTGCGATAAAGTTTTAAATAAAAAATTTTGATCTACTTTTCCAATGTCATAGTCAGCTGCGATATCTAGATAAGTATTTGCAACAATATCAAAACCTTCACTTGAAAAATAATCTATAACTTCATCATTTAATTTTTTACTATACGGAGTAAATATTGCTATTTTTTTTATTTTTAACTTTTTTAATGCTTTAATAGCTGCAGTGCTTGGCGTTGTAATTTTTGCTTTTGGTTTCGCTTCTTTAACTTTTCTCTCTATAGTATCATGTCCAACAGCTATAGTTCCAGAGGTACATCCGTATACAACACAATCTATGTTTTCATCTGGTAAAATATTTTTAGTAACATCTGTAACTTTTTCAGACATTTTAATTAAATTTTCTTTTGATAAAGGGTTATAACATTCAATTCTATTTACAAAAAAATCTATATCTTTATCTTTAATTATTTTAATAAAGTCTTTTTCAATTATGAAATCTGTAGCTAAAGCAATTAATCCTATTCTAGGATTATATTTTTTTATAAATTGTGGTTGAATTTTATTAGACTTCATTAAAATCGTTTAAAATCTTTAATAATCAGTCTAGTTTAAATAAAGACATTATAAAATAAGATAATTTGGCAGTTGAAAATCTATATAAATAGGATTTAATTTAGTCTTTATAAATTGTTAACAAATAGAGGAATATAATGAGAAAATTAATTATTGCTGCATTTATATTTGTATCAAGTTTTACAACAAATGTTTTTGCAGAAGTAAAAATGGGAATAATTTTAGGATTCACTGGTCCTATAGAATCTCTTACACCTGCTATGGCTGCATCTGCAGAACTTGCTTTTAAAGAAGCATCTGACTCAGGTTCATTATTAGGTGGAGAAAAAATTTCAGTAGTAAGAGCAGATTCAACTTGTGTTGATTCAGCAGCAGCGACAGCGGCAGCTGAAGGTGTTATTGCACAAGGTGTTGCTGCAATCATGGGTGCTGATTGTTCAGGTGTAACAGGTGCTATTGCATCAAATGTTGCTGTACCAAATGGTGTGGTAATGATTTCACCTTCTGCAACATCTCCAGGATTAACAACTCTAGATGATAAAGGGTATTTCTTCAGAACTGCTCCATCAGATGCTAGAGGTGGACAAATTCTTGCAGATATTACTAAAGATAGAAAAGTAAAAAGTGTAGCTATTACTTATACAAACAACGATTATGGTAAAGGTTTAGCTGATGTTTATAAAGCAGCAGTAGAAGCTCACGGTATTAAAGTAACTACAGTAAATGCTCATGAAGATGGAAAAGCAGATTATTCTTCTGAGGTTGCAACACTAGCTTCAGCAGGTGGTGATGCGGTAGCTGTTATTGGATATCTTGACCAAGGTGGAAAAGGTATTATTCAAGCTTCTTTAGACTCTGGTGCATTTGACAGATTTATTTTGTCAGATGGTATGATTGGTCAATCATTAGTTGATGCATTTGGAAAAGATTTAAGAAAGTCTTTTGGTTCAATGCCCGGATCAACTGGAAAAGGTGCTGGAGTTTTTGCTGGTGTAGCAAAAGCTGCTGGTATTGATAGTTCTGGTCCATACACAGGTGAGTCATACGATGCAGCTGCTTTAATTGTTTTAGCAATGCAAGCAGGTAATTCAGCTGATAGAGCGTCTATTGCGAAAAATGTAATGGATGTTGCTAACGGACCTGGAACAAAAATTTATCCAGGTGAACTTAAAAAAGGTTTAGATTTATTAGCTAAAGGTAAAAAAGTTGACTACGAAGGTGCAACAGGAGTTACTTTTACTAGCGTCGGTGAAGCTGAAGGTTCTTTCTTAGAACAAGAAGTTAAAGGCGGAAAATTCAAAACTAAAAAACAAAGATAATTTATCTTAAAATTAAAACCCCTGACATTTCTATGTTGGGGGTTTTTTTTAAAAAAATAAATATTTATCAGCCATATATAAAGCCCAAGCAAAGGCTGCACCTAAAATTATATATTTCATCTTTTTATTTTATTTCTATTTTTTCTGGAAGTATACCTTTTGGTCTATATCTCATTATTAATAACAGGCCTATTCCCATCATTAAAAATCTAAAATATGGGACACTTTCAATTAAATGAACTTTTAAAAAGTGAGTATCAGCTAAACCAGCTGTTGTTAAATTAACTAAATATAATCCAATAGGTGCTGACTCAATCCATAAAAACCAAACCACAAAGCCTCCTAGAATTGCACCAAAATTATTTCCACTACCACCTACTATGACCATCACCCAAATTAAAAAAGTATAACGCATAGGTCTGTAGCTGCCTGGTGTAAATAATCCATCTTGGGTTACTAACATGGCACCAGCTATCCCAACTATAGCTGAACCTAAAACAAAAATTAGCAAATGTTGTTTCACCACATTTTTGCCCATTGCATTTGCTGCCTCTTCATTATCTCTAATAGCTCTCATCATTCTACCCCATGGAGAATAAAGAGCTTTTTGAGTTAGAATTAATAGAATGATAACAACAATTAAAAACAAACCTGAATAACAAAGTTTTACAAAAATTGATGATCCTTCAATGACAAATTGATTTAGAGCAGCTTGTCTTTCTGTTAAATCTGTAATTAAATTCAATTTACTTGAATTAAATTTTTCTACTAAATTTATAAACCAATCTGTTTGTTGTAAATTAACTTCATAAGGTGCAGGGCGCTTCAATCCAATAACATTTTTAACACCTCTGGTGAGCCAATCTTCGTGTTTAATTATTGCTATAACAATTTCTGATATTAATAAAGTGGCTATTGCCAAATAATCTGCCCTTAAACCTAAAGCAACTTTACCAATTACAAATGCTAACCCACCTGCAAACAGAGCACCAACGATCCAAGAAAAAATAATCGGCAGACCAAATCCACCAAGAAATCCTGTTTTTGCAGGATCTACTTCCTCTATAGCCTCAATCCCAGGTTCAGATACAAATCTAATGATTATTATTCCTGCAATTATAATAGTTGCAATAATATAGGTTCTAACTTTTGATTTTTCATATTTTTTTAATACGTATCTAACAGCTAATACCATTCCTATTATTAGTAAAAGACTTAAAAGAATATTAGATCCACCTGCGCTCCATGCTTCTTGAACAGGATCAACAGAGATTAAAACTGCAGCTAAACCACCGAGAGCAGTATAGCCCATTATACCAAAGTTAATAAGACCAGCATAACCCCATTGAATATTAGCTCCCATTGTCATGACTGCTGAAATCAAACAAAGGTTGAAGATTGATAAAGCTATATTCCAAGATTGAAAAATTCCAACAAGAATAATTAACCCCATCATTATAGTATAAGCTGCAATTACATTTAAATTTTTTCTCACAATATTTTTCCTTTGAAAATTCCAGATGGTCGGTAAAGCAGTACAATGACAAGAATTGAAAATGATACTGCAAATTTATAATCTGTTGATAGTAATTGTACTAAAGTATTTGGCTCTAAACTTTCAGGCAATAGATACATGAAAAATTTTTTATATGCATAAGTTAAAAGAATTTCAGAAAATGCGATTACATATCCACCTAAAAATGCACCAAAAGGATTTCCTATACCCCCAACAATAGCTGCAGCAAAAATTGGGAGCATATTATTGAAATAAGTAAATGGTTTAAAACTTTTATCTAAACCATATAATGCTCCACCAATTGTAGCTAAAACTCCCGCTATTATCCATGTAATCATAACAATCTTTTTTGGATCTATTCCAGACAACAATGCAAGATCTTCATTATCAGAATAAGCCCTCATGCTTTTTCCTGTTTTTGTTTTATTTAAAAACCAAAAAAGAGTTGAAACTAAAATTAATGTTACAACAATTGTAATTACCTGGGTTGATTTGATTGCGAGGCCTTCATTAAGTCCTGTCATTTCTTTAAACTCACCAGCTTTAATTAAAAATTTTTCACCATCAAAAAATCTTCTATCAGATGGGCCAATGATTATTCGAACAACGGCTTGGGTAACGAACATTACTCCAATACTCACCATTGCTAATTGAACAGGGGGGCTTTTATTAACTCTATAATATTTAAAAACAAATTTATCTACCAAAAGCATATAACCAACCATAAATATAATAGCAAAAGGAATTGCGATGAGAGCAGTTGGTAAAATGCCTAAGCTTATTCCTAAAGATTGAAAATACCATGTAAACAAAATCGTAACCATGGTTCCAAAAGACATCATATCTCCTGTAGCAAAGTTTGCGAACCTTAAGATCCCATATATCAATGTTACAAAAATTGCACCCAAAGCTAATTGAGATCCATAGGCTAATGCTGGTACAAAAATATAATTTAATAAAAGTACAATCGCGTTTATATAATCCATATCAACCGCCTAAAAATGAACTCCTTACTCTTGGATCATTTAGTAATTCTTTTCCTGATCCTGAATAACGATTTTCTCCTGTGACTAACACATAACCTCTGTCTGAAATACTTAGTGCTTGTTTGGCATTTTGTTCCACCATAAGTATTGCAACATTTGTACGTTTAACTTTTACAATATGATCAAACAATTCATCCATTACAATTGGTGAAACTCCTGCGGTTGGTTCATCTAACATTAAAACTGATGGTTTGATCATTAGTGCCCTACCAAGTGCAACTTGTTGTCTTTGCCCTCCTGATAATTCACCAACTAATTGATTTCTTTTTTCACTTAATATTGGAAACAACTCATAGATCTCATTGATTACTGAATTATAACTTTCATTAATTAAGAAGGCTCCCATTTCTAAATTTTCCTCAACAGTCATTCCTGCAAAAACATTTTTCGTTTGAGGTACAAATGAAATTCCTGACTTAACTCTATCTTGTGGAGATAATTGTGTAATATCTTTACCGTTAATTATTACTGAGCCAGATTTTAAATTTAATAAACCTAGCATTGCCTTCATCGCTGTTGATTTTCCCGCACCATTAGGACCTAAGATTGAAACAATTTCACCTTTGTCGACATTCACTGAGCACGAATTAATAATATCTGGACCATTTCCATATCCACCAGTCATCTTATTTCCCTCAAAAAATGCCATTATCAATTATCCTTAATTTTTGATCCCCTGCCCAAATAACTTTCAATTACTTTTTCGTCTTTTTTTGCATCTTCCACTGAACCTTCAAATAATACTGATCCCTCAGCCATTACAATCACAGGATCACATAATCTCCCTATGAAATCCATGTCATGTTCAATCATACAAAATGTATATCCCTTTTCTTTATTTAGTTTTTCAATAGCTGTGCCAAGGTCTTTCAGTAGTGTTCTATTCACACCTGCACCGACTTCATCTAATAGAACTAACTTTGCATCTACCATCATTGTTCGACCAAGCTCCAATAATTTTTTTTGACCGCCAGATAAATTTCCTGCTAGCTCATTTCTTAAATGCCCTAAATTTAAAAACTCTATAACTTCAATGGCTTTTTGCTTAATAATATTTTCCTCTTTCATGATTAATGAAGGTTTAAATATAGCATTTATCAATTGTTCACCTGACTGGTTACCAGGAACCATCATTAAATTTTCTAAAACTGATAAATTTGTAAATTCATGTGCAATTTGAAAGGTTCTAAGTAAACCTTTTGAAAATAATTCATATGCCGGTACATCAGTTATATTTTCGTTGTTAAACATGACACTACCAGCTGAACATTTTAGATTTCCAGCAATCAAATTAAATAAGGTAGTTTTTCCTGATCCATTAGGACCGATTATTCCAGTTATAGTTCCCTTCTTAACTTTAAGTGAACAATCTGATACCGCTGCTAATCCACCAAAATATTTTGATAGATTGTTTATTTCTAAAATATTTTCTGACATTAATTATTTATTAAGTCTTTGGTAAATTTTATTTAGTGCATTTACTACAGATTTATAGGCCCCTCTCTTACTCATTTCTTTTAAACCTTGTTCGTTTAAACCTTTTGGAGTTTGAGATTCTTTAACTAAATGTCTTAAATCTTTTTTTGAATTTACGACTGCATCTTCAGATAAGGCTAAAAATAAAGTTGTTATATACTTCTGTGCATCAGATCTTTTAATACCTTTTTTTATCAACCAAGTACTCATCACATTTAATATTTCATAATAAGATGCCATCATTCCTGACGTTGACCAAAAATTAATTGATAATTTTTCATTATTAATTTCAATAGTAGATCCAATTTTATTAAAAAAATTTTTAACCTTTCTATTTGGTGGGCAGATAGGCACTGGTCCTTTTTTAAGAGAAATTGGCGGAAGTGGAATAGCTCTTACTAAGTCAGCTTTTACTTTTATCATTTTTCGAAGGTCTGAAAGATTTATAGTTGAGATAAAACTTATAATTGTTTGACTAGATCTAAATCTCAAATTTTTAATAATTTTTTCACCAACAGTTGGTGTGACTGCCAAAAAAATCCAATCACAATTATCAACAATTTTTTGATTATCCTTTTCAATAAATATTTTTTTAAACTTTTTTTTTAATCCTTTTGCAATAAGACTATTTCGTGATGAAATAAATATCTTTTTATAATTAATCTTTGAAGAACATATTCCAGATATAACTGAAGATGTTATTTTCCCAGTTCCTATAAAACCTAATTTCATAAATATCTTATAGTTATTAATTTATATTAATTAATAAAAAAAGAACCTCTAATTCGTAATAACTCTCTACTTAAATCTTTGTGTTCTTTAAAGGCTTTTCTGCCATGAAGCCAAAAATAATTATTTGCTACTACAGATGATCCCACTGGAAGTTTAGTTATGATCTTCTTATTACTTTCCTCTAAACTATCAGATAATTTTTGTAAAAAAGTACCTTGTTTCATATTTTTAGGTTCAGGAAATTGATCAATATATGAAATTTGAGCTCTTCCATCTTTATCAGATGAAAATACTGGATGTTCAACTTTATAATCAATATTTTTACTTTTCGGAGAACCCCAAAGAAAATCTTCTTTTCCGACAGGATCATTAAATAATTCATCACAATGTTCCCAGTCATCGAGATGAAGCATGGCAGTTTCTCCACCCTCAACATTTTTTTCCTCTATTTTTGACATTAACAACCAATCAGTTTTTTCTTTTACATAGGTTCCATCAGTATGTAGATCCATATTTTTATAAGCCTTTCTTAAATATGAATCACTTTTATCCTCATGTTTAACATGAAATCTAGCATAGTATTTACCAGCCATTGCATCATGATTAGGGTTCCCAACAAGATGTGCAACAGCAGTTGAAAGCTTCACTAAAAAACTATCATCAATTTTAGATATTAAATTTTTAGGCTTAATAATAAAGCAACCAGTGTTTCGATCTCTAATAATCTTATTAATTAATTTAGATAATTTATTATTACTTAAATCATCTAAACTTTTTGCGATAGTAAATCTGGTAAACGGTTTATATTCTAATGCAGTAATATCAAACTTATTAAAAGGAAAGATAAGTTTATTTAAAATTTCATCTCCAATATCTATGTTAATTATCCTTGGAGATTGCTTATTTTCATAAATTTCAAATCCGTCAATTTTTTCAATCATAAATAACTGCTAAAAAGTGTAAGTATGATAGCAGAGAAAATTGTTGGGTAAACTAAATTTTTTTTAGTGATAAAAAAAAGCCCAATTGATAAAATTATTACAATAAGTCTCACTAAGTAATCTATCTCAGATAATAATCCTGATGGAAAAATTACAATCCTAGCTATTAGTGCTGCTAACGTCGAGTATGCCAAGCAATTAAACCATCTAAATATTTTGGAAGTTTCTTTAATATTTTCTGAACTTACAACACCTAAAAATCTAGACAAAAATGTCGCTAATGAAGTTATTAAGATTACTAAAAAAATATTACCTGTCATTAATTTCTCCAATAAAAAATGCAATTGTTCCAGCCACAAAACCACCAAATAAAATACACCACTCTGGAGATATAAAATAAAAAGCCGGACCTAATATTGCACCCAGGATGATTGATAAACTAATTTTAATAGTTTTCATCGCCCCCACCATCATACAAGTAAAATAAATTGGATTAATTATTGCTAACCCAATTAACATATCTCTATTTAAAAAATCTGATGCAATATAGCCGATAAATGTAGAGAAAATTGCTACCGACCAGGTTGCTGTACCAATACCAATCCAAAAATCTATCCTTGCTTCTTTTTTTATTTGTTCATAATTATCTTTCATTATTAGCCACGATGAGACGGCAATGAAGTGACATGATAAATAATATTTCCATTTAGGTTGTTTATGGTGCATCAACAAAGGCATTAAGGAAACAGTCATTGGATAAAGCCTTGCATTTACTAACCAAACAGCAATGAAGATATTTATTAATGATGATCCAATTATCAATGACTCTGCCATCACTAATGAACCAGGTAAGGCGTAAGTCAAAAAAGTTGAAAAAAGACTTTCTTGAATTGTAAAACCAATATTTTTTAAAAGAGCTCCAATTGCTATAAAGCTAGCTCCCAAGGCTATAGCTGGACTTCCAACACCTTTGATAGATGCGAAACCTTTCAAAAAATATTTTGAGTCAATCATTAACCGCCTAGGAATAGGCGTCCCACATCAGGATTATTTAAAAGTTCATCTCCTTTACCTGCTATTGCAGTTTGTCCTGACACTAAAACATAACCAATGTCAGCAAAATCTAGACCTTTCTTTGCATTTTGCTCAACAAGGATAATTGTTTTTTTTTCATTTTGTTGAAGGTCTCTTAAAATTTCAAATACCATTTCAATATATCTTGGCTCTAAGCCAATCGAAGGTTCATCAACTAATAAAACTGATGGTTTCATAACCAGCGCTCTTGAAATTTCCAATAACCTTCTTTCACCACCAGACAAAACTTTTGCAGGTTGATTTCTTCTATTTCTTAATCTTTCATACTTCTCAAGAATTCTTTCAGCTTCTTGAAATGATTCCTCTGTTTTATCTTTGATAAATCCACCCATTAAAAGGTTTTCCTCAACTGTCATATCAGGGAACACAGAATTATCTTGTAAAATATATGCAATACCAACTGATTTTAATTTTTCAGCTGGTGATAAATTGGTTATTTCTTTTCCATCGATTTCTATTTTCCCAGAAAAAATATTTGTAAATCCATAAATTGAATGAAGAATAGTTGATTTGCCAGCACCATTTGGACCTATTAAACAAAGTGATTGACCCTTACTAACATAAAGATCAAAATTATGTAAAATTTCCATTTTCCCATAACCGGCATTCATATTTTTAATCGTAAGATGAATGTCATTAGGTGAAAGTTTTTTTAAATCATCTGCTTGGGGAGCCTTTCCTAATACTTCATATTGATTAGACATTATTGTGCCCCCAAGTATGCGTCGATTACTCTTTTATCATTTTTAATCTCATCCGGTGTTCCATTAGCCAGCATTTTGCCGTGAGCTAAACAATAAATACTTTCTGCTAATTGCATAATAACCCTCATATTATGTTCGATAACTAAAAGAGTTATTCCAAAATCTTGGTTTACTTTAATTAACCTGTCTATAATTCCATTAATTAATGTCGGGTTAATACCTGCCGTTGGTTCATCTAATAAAAGCATTTCTGGTTCATTCATTAAAGCCATTGCTAACTCAAGTAATTTTTGCTGACCAAAAGATAAGTCGCCAGCTCTTAATTTTCTTTTTTGATAAAGTCCCACAAAATTTAAAAGATTTTCTGCCTTCTCGGTTAAATCTTGAGGAATTTTTGAGAATATTTTTAATATACTTTCATCACTACCTTTGTGACTGATTAACATATTATCTACACAATTTAATTTTCCATAAATTCTTGTTTGTTGAAAAGTTCTTAATAAACCAAGTTTAGCAATTACAGGAACTGGTAATTCAGATACTTCTTTTCCATTAAATTTTATTGAACCTTGGTCTATTGGATAAGTACCAACAATGGAGTTAAATAAAGTTGTTTTTCCTGAACCATTTGGACCAATTAGTCCAAATATTTTTCCCTTTTCTACTGACATTGAAATGTCAACATTAGCCTTAACACCACCAAAAGATTTACTTACATTATTTACTTCTAAAATACTCATTTCAGTTCTACCTGTGCTTTTCGATCTGCCTCATCTACAACTTCACCAAATCGTTCAGGATATTTTTCTCTCAACCATCCCATAATTCCCTCTGGGAAATAAATAACAATGACAACGATCAAAACACCTAAAGCAACATACTGCCAACCTAAAAAGAATGTCCAAAATCCTTCTTTGAAAATATGAAATACAGTAGCTCCAATAACAGGACCCCATAAAGTTCCTTTACCACCTAAAATTGCCATCAATACCATAAATACTCCCATCTCTCTTCCATCAAATGCAACATCTGTCGAATCAATGTAGCCAACAAGTCCGCCCATAATACCACCTGCTAAACCGCAGAAAAATGCTGATACCATCCAGCCAATTATTTTGTATTTCATCGTTTCAATTCCCATCGCCTCAGCTTTATCTTCATTATCCCTAATCGCATTAAGAATTAATCTAAAACGTGTTGAGTAAATCGCTCTCACTGCTATGAATGTAAGGACAAGTGCACCAAAACTTAAAAAATAAAAAAATTCCCCTCTTGCCTCTAGACCACCAACGTTTGGAAAAGGTGGTGTAGTAAAACCTTGTCCTGCTCCAATAATCTCTATACCACCAGAAATTTCTCCTGCAGCAACTCCTAAACCTAAAGTACAAATTGCAAAGTAATGCCCTCTAAGTCCTAAGATGGCATAACCAATTAATCCTGCAACAATAGTTGGAACAACAGCAGCCACTACAAGTCCAGCTGCCATTCCTTGAAAAAACTGTGTAGGCGTATGCACGAAAGTTTTTTCTCCTCCACTTTCCGTCCACTCTGCTAATGGAAAAAACATACCCACTTGCACAGAAGCACACAAATACATTCCTAATCCATAGAATAAAATGTTGCCAAATGTATTGTATCCCATTTCCCCACCCTGGATATTCCAAGTGGTGGCTAAAACAATCAATACACACAAAATAGATAATTGAACTTTAAATGCTGGAAATACAAAGGGTGCAGCGAGTCCAAATATTAAAATTGCAGCATATAATATGACATTTTTATTCATTATTTTAGATACTCTCTTTTTCTTGAAAGTTTAAATCTTCTATAAACAAGAATTAAAACTAATAATAAAAACACTGAACCTATTCTAAATTCTGTACCTAATATATAGTCAGCAAACTCTTCAAATACACCAAGACCCATACCTGACATTGCAACACCAGGTAAGTTGCCAAGTCCAGCAACAATAACAATCATAAATGACCTGATTGTATATGGTAATCCCATATAAGGATGAATCGTAAAAGTTATTGAAATAAGCGCTCCTGCAACACCACATAGAGCAGCGTTTAATCCAAAAGTTGCTGCATAAACTTTCTCTGTATCTACACCTAAAATCTTTGCAGCTCTTGCGTTTTGAGCTGTTGCTCTAATAGCTCGACCAAGTTTTGATTTTTTCATATAAATTACTAAACCAATAGCAAAAACAATACTAACGAATGCCGAAAATATTTTTGAGTTTGGCAAAACTACTGCACTGTCAAATAAAAATGTTGTGCCATAACCTGAATTTGCTAAGACAACATCTGCACCAAATGCAAAGTTCATCAATTGCATAAAAAGAATACTTATACCAAATGTAGCAAGAATTGAGATAAACAAGTCTCTATCAACGACTTTATTGATTACTAATTTATAAATACCGACACCAACAAAATACATTATTATTGGGGATACAATTACCCCCCATGCTGGATGAATTCCATAAAGATACATGAAGTATGCAATATAACCACCAAGAATTACTAAATCACCTTGGGCAATGTTTATGATATTCATCACTCCCCATTGCAAAGCCATGCCATAAGCAATTAACGCAAATAAAATTCCAAGTAGTATCCCGTCCAAGCAAGCTTGAACAGTTATCATCGGATACTGAAAAACCATGAAATCCATAATTTACCTCTAAAAAAAATACCCCCTAGAATTTAGGGGGTATTTAAAGATTTGCAATTATCTGTCAGACCACTTAGGAATTGGGTGAATCAATTTAGCTGAAGCCCACTTCAGTGGAGCTACAACTTTATTTTCACATTTCCCAGCGCCATCACACATTACTTGGAAAAGTACCATCGGCTTGTCAACATTTTGACCACCCGGTGCGAACTTAATATTTCCATAGAATGTTTGCATATTCGTAGCTGCAAGAGCATCTCTTACTTTCTTTTGATCGAAAGAATTTGCTCTTTCAAAAGCATCCTTGAACACTAACAATGCTGCAGAAGATTCTGCTGATTGATATGGCGGGTCATATCCAAACTCTTTTTGGAAATCTGCCGCATAAGTCATACCATCTTTAAAGAAGTTATCTTTATAAGTTAGGGTTTTATGCCATTGAGAAGCACATAATGCATACTGAGAATTTTTACCATGTTGTTTTGATAATTTCGCAGCATCACAATGTGTCATTGCTAACATTGGAACATCAACTTTCATTTCAGCAATTTGTCTGATTGCAGTTAATGCACCTTTTGTGTGTCCTGATACCACAAGAACATCTGGCTTCATTTGTTTTACTTTAACTAATGTAGCAGCCATATCGTTAAGCTCTTTTGGCAGCTTATCGTCAATTATAATCTCAGATCCAGTTTCTTTTGCTGCATCTAAAATACCTAATCTTACATCTTGTGAAAAAGCATCTTGTTCAAATGCTTGTGCAATTCTTACACCTTTTCCACCATTTAACTCAACTGCTGTTCTAATAGCTACATCAAGATATAAGTTAGCTGGAGCTAAAACTGCAAATAGATATTTGTAACCTTTTGTAAACAAAGATCTAGAAGCACCATTTGCTTCCACCATTGGTACACCATATTTTTCTGTAACAGGTGCAATTGCTTTTGTTAAACCTGAACTATAAGGCCCAAGCATAAACTCAACACCATCTTGTGAGATTAATCTTTCTGCTAATTGAGCCGCTCTTTTTGGGTTTGATTCATCATCGTAATAAATGATTTCAAACTTATAAGTTTTTCCACCAACTTTAACACCACCCATGCTATTAATTCTATCAACAGCCATGTTATAGCCGTTTTGTGTATGAACACCATTAGATGAATATTTTCCAGTTAATGAAATAGCAGCACCTAAAACAATTTTATCACCAACTACTTTTGCAAATGAAACAACTGAAGTTGAAAGTAAAATTGCTACTGCAGAAATAAAACTCAAGATTATCTTGTTTATTTTCATTTTATTTCCTTCTGTTATTAATTAATTAATTCTTAATTAAATAAATAATTTTGTTTTATTGCAAGAGGCAAAAACAACTTTGGATATGTTTAATATTGTTGTGTAACAATAATAATTAACGCAATAATTACTAAAACACTCGCTGAGATTGTATTAATTGTTTTTGGATTTGCTTTGATCCATGTAATTAATTTTTGTGCTAGCAAAGCATAGCCAATCAAAGAAATAAAATCTAAAACAACATAAGTTGTGATTAAAATAAAAAATTGAACAATATAATTGTTATTAAAGTCAATAAACTGCGGAAATATTAAAGGAAAGAACAACCATGCCTTAGGGCTTGTTCCAGCAACTAAAAAACCATCTTTGTAAAAAGAAAAAACGCTTTTGGTGCTAATTATTTTTGAATTTACATCTTTTGGTGAAGATTTGTAAACATCATAAGCTAAATACATCAAATAAATAACTCCAACCCACTTAAAAAAGTTTAAAAAGTTTGGATTATCCGACAAAAAAGTTCCTATAACAAAAATTACTAAGGTTGCTTGAAATAAATTTGCTGAAACATCACCCAAAGCTGTCCAAATACAATTTTTAACACCATAATTCATTGAATAAGAAATAATTACTATCCGAGGGGTACCCGGTGTGATGAATAGAAAAATTATGATCTGTAAAAAAAGGATAAAATCTAGGGGGAGCATAAAAAAAAAGATAGTCCTAAAAAACCGGGAGCTAAAGATGGCTAAGTAGGACTATCAAATCACAATATAACAGATCCTAAAAAAAATGCATTATTGATTTTTTTCAAATATAAAGGATTTATGAAAAAAAAAGGTCACAGGCCAGTTACCCGCGTCAAAAATCCAGAGCCAAATCATGAAGATCCAGATTGGGTCATCTGGGCAGCCTGGGCTGATAGGATCACCTTTGAAGATATCGAAAAAAAAACTGGCTACCGAGAATCTGATGTTATTAAGATAATGAGAAAATCTCTCAAACCATCCTCATTTAGATTGTGGAGAAAAAGAGTTCATCAAAAAAGTATCAAACACAGAAAAAAATTTGAATATTCAAGAAAACAAATTACTAGTAAAATAAAAAAAGGTGATTATCTATAACTTATGAAAAAAATTACAATTTATACAGGTCCCATGTGTAATTATTGTGAAGCTGCCAAAAGATTACTCACAAGAAACAATGCAACTTATGAAGAAATTGATGTTGCCAAAGTTGACGGGGCAAAAGATGAAATGATTCAAAAAGCAAATGGTAGAAGAACTATTCCTCAAATATTTTTTGGTGACCAACACATTGGTGGTTATGATGAGGTTAGAGCCTTAGAGAAAGAAAATAAACTTCAAGAGCTTTTAAAATAATATTTTTAAAAAACTTTTCTTAAATTCAAAGCAATTTCATCAAAAGTTTCAGGCCTTATTGCATTATTATTTAATAAATAAAAATCAATATCCAAACCATTGACATTTTTAGTATAAATATATTTTGATTTTAAAATATCATCTCCTTCAATTTTAAAAGCAAAATTAGTATTTTTTTGCGGTAGATAACCAATAGCTAGATGAATTTTATTCGTATAACCAACTCTATGTTTATAATTGTGTTCAACAATAAAAAATAAACTAAAGTTGTTATCATAAATAATATCAACACCTAATTCACCATTAATATTATGTAATGCTCCAGAATTTAATTCGGTATCATATTTAGTTGAGCTATCACTAATGTAGGAATACTTGATGTTTGATGATCGATGTAAGTTGGCTTGATATTCAATCTTACCATGTCTTTTCATTTTATATTTTTTATTATTTAATTCTTCAACAGAGGCGATGGATAATCTTAAATTTCTTGACTGAATGCTTTGTTTATCAAATCTCATTGCAGTTTTTCCACTTTCAGAATAACTACTTAATAATGTATAGCCCAAATCAATTTGAGCAGCAGGGATTAAGGTGAGCTCATCTTTTTTAATCTCCTCTTTCAATTTTAAAGTTCCATAAATTTGTTTACCATTTCTATTTCCATTTAATTTATTTCCATCTAAAACACTTGAGATATCTGAATAAAGTGCACCAATACCAACAACCGCATCTAAAAATCTTTTGTCATCTTTTACTGGAGTGGTTGAATAATAGGTTAAATTGTAAGTATCTGTATCTAGCCTACTTCCATCAATACCAACTTTCACATCATTTTGACTATATCTAAACGCTAGGCCTTTTATTTCTCGATCATCAGTAAACTTATCAGCACCAATAGTAATACCATCAGTATAGATTTTTTTCTTTGATGATGTGTCAGTTTCTCGAACTTTACCAAAAGCTAAACTTCCCTCAGCCCAATAAAAGATGTCTTTATTTTTACTTTTTTCTTTAGGAGATGTTGAAACTTGAATAGCCTCAGCTAGAGAAGCTAACATTTGATTAGAAAAATTAAGTTTAATATTTCTAAAGCTTAAATCTTGAAGATCTTTATTTCGTCTAATCCATTTTAAACGATTGAGCGCTGTATCTGTTGAGTGTTCAATTGTTCTATTTGCAATATTAATTTGAGCTTCAGCTACTCCTCTTCTATCTCCTTCTGTAATCTCTGTACATTTTCCAGCAAAAAGATTGAACGGACAAGGCAAGTGATATTCTATAATCATTGCATTCGTGCCAGTACCAGAAACAGCAAGATGTGAAACATACATTTTTAACCCAGAGGGACTAAAGTCTATACCTTGGGGGTCACCATCATTTATAGGATCTGGGTGTGAAAATTGTTTTGCTATTGCACCACCATCTAAAGTTGCTGTCGAAATATTAAAACCCTCAGATAAAGTATATTGATTAATTTCATTAGCTGCTGAGTCTACCACAAACATTCTTGTACCACTTTGATTGAACGCTATACCATTATATGCTGTTCCACCCGAAACAGTTGACACTTCAGCAGATCTTGTAAAATTAGCTCCACCCGAAAGATCAAAACTTTTGTTTAATGAATATTGATGCAAGCCAAATCCATTCTCAGTAACAAACATCATTGTACCATCAGGACTAAAAACTAGACCAAGTAACGAAACACCCGCAATTTGTGGCGAAACATCAATAAAATTTCCAGTGTACGTTGCCGATGATACATCAAATTTTCTAGAGAGTGAATATTCAAATACTTTTTTTTCTGCTCTTCCAGCAATAAACATTTTTGATCCATCATTGTTAAACTTAACACCAAATGGTCTAATACTACTATCTTCATTCAGTGAAAAGCTATGGACAAAAACAGCTGTCGAAATGTCGTATGGTGTTGATAGAGTATATTCAAATACGTCGTCTGCATTAGTATCATTTGTAAACATTTTTGTTCCATCATTATTAAATGTAATATCTCTAGGATCAGTTAATTGAGCATTAACATCAAATTTTCGTATTACATAATTGGAGGTAGTAAGATTATCGCCGGATGATATAAAATTCGCATACGCGTTTTGAGAAAAAAAATAAGTTATTAGAGTCAAAAAATTAAATAAAAATATGTAGATTTTATTTTTTTTCATTATCACTTTATAAAAAATATATTTGGAATTTGAAAATGTTAAAAAGTACCAGAAATCTCTAAATTTGCACCATAATCAGGTATTTTACTAAATAGACTATAATCAGTATCTATTTTTAGTTTAAAATTACCAAGATTTTTTAAATAACTAATCTCCGTCTTATTATTATTTGTTGGATCATAAATCACATCAAAATTTGCTTGATGAACTTGTTTTTTTCCTAATTTAAATAACAAACTATCTGAGTAAGCACTATTACTAAGACTTTGGAATCTTTCATAGTTTATTGCAAAAGTGTATCCATTTACATTCATATATTCGAACCCAATATTTCCCCTAATATTATGCAAAGAATGTTTTTTTATAGTTTTTCTTACTGTTGTATTGTCAATGTGATTTTTATAAAAATGATCAATATCTGGAGTTAAATCAAAAATATATTCTACAAAACCATTTCTGTTTAGAGTTTTATTATCTAGATATACAGTGTCATCAAACTTAAAACCCCCCGAAGCATTTCCAGTTTTAAAAGTCAGTCTTTCATGAACATCTACGCTGTTTGTGGCGGAAGTACCGAAATCCGTATACTCTGAAAGTTGGGTAATACCAATCTCAAATTTACCAAATGGAGTTAAATTATGTCTAGTATATTCGTTTTCATTTTCATAAATCATTGACGTAAAAATTTGTCTGCCGTATCTTTCTCCTGTAACTGTATTTTTAACTAATTGATCAATGCTTAAAAAGCTTGCACCAATTAGAGTATTAAGATTTGATTTTCCATCTAGAGGTAAACTTCCATACATATTTAAAGTATATGCTTGGGCGTCTAATTTACTTCCTAAACCAGTATCAATTTTGACATCATCATTGCCATATCGAAAAGCTAAGCCAAAAATTTTATTATCAATTAATTTATCAGCTCCAAACATAATACCTCTTGTTCTAATGTCTTTTGGTTTAATGAAACCTTTTTCGCCTACTCTGCCAAATGAAATATCAACGTGAGACCAATGAGACCAATTCCTCATATTCTTAAAAGGATTTTTATCTTTTAAAGATGCATGAATATATTGATTATTATTAAGTGAGTTTTCTAAATTATGTTTTAAAGAGTTCTCTAAATTATGCTTAAATGAAGCTAAAATTGGATTATTGATATCTAGTTTAATATTATGACTATTTAAATTTGTTTTTTCCTCATTTCTACGTAACCAATCGAATCTTTTGAAAATTGTATTTGAATTTTGATAAATTATATTTTTAGCAATTTCTGCTTGAGCTCCTATTGCTGTAGCAACATCTGCTTCACAAATTACAATTCCAAAAGGGCAACTTAGATCATACTCAAAAACTTTATTCTTTAAGGTACTAGCCCAAGTAACCTGATAAAATTTCATACCATTTTTCGCAAAACGCATACCTCCTGCTGATCCATCAGCTCCTGCAGCACTAAAAACATTCGCTACACTTCCAACGAAAGTTGCTGTTGAAGTATCAAAACCAGTACTTAACTTATAAACATAAATCTTATTATTTGTTGATGCTTCGTCTGACTCAATAACATACATTCTTGTACCATCATCATCAAAATCAAAATCTTGTATTGTTTCAGAATTTTCGGTTATTGCAAAAAAATTTCCAAAACTTGCTGAACCTGGCAAAAAGGGAGTGCTTAGATTAAATTCAGCAATACCAACTGTACCGTTGACATCCATCAAGAACATTTTTGTTCCATCGTTATTAAAACGTATACCATGAGACCTACGAGAACTATCCGAGCCACCTTCACCAGCTGCAAAGGTTGCCCAATCTACCCCATCATCTGCATCTTTTGAAAAATTAGATATATCATAAGGAGTCGATAAACTATGGACATTCATATTCCCAGCCATATCTATTGCATATAGTTTTGTACCATCGCTATTAAATGTGTGACCTTCCAATCGATTACTTACTAAAAAATCACCACTATCGCCACTATTTACATTTAAAGTAACTATTGAAGCAGTATCTATTGATGACACATTAAATGGAATACTTAAATCATACTGGGTTATAACAGGCGAAGTTCCATATTGAGAAAAGTGTATTCTGGTTCCATCTGGAGTTAAAGTTACTCCAATCGCTTGATTTACATTAGTAGTGTCTGCTGAGCGTACAAAAGTTGGTTTAACTTCTGCTTTCAAATGTGTAAATTGAAATACAAGTAAAAATAATATTAGACCATTTATTATTTTTTGCATAACTCATATTATAATTTAAAAAATATCAATAAAGTCAAAAGTTAAAAGTCTTTCTTTAAAAAAATATTAATTTCTATACCATAAAAATAATTATTTTTTAAGGTATATTTTGGTTATTCGCTTTTAAACTAGAAAGTTCCAGAAATCTCTAGACTTGCCCCATAGTCTGGAATTTTATCAAACAAACTATAGTTAGAATTTAATTTTAAATTAAGATTACCAAGATTTTTATTGAAGCTGATATTTGCATAATTTTGATTAAGGGGATCAAAATTTAAAGCAAAATTATTACCATCAATTTCTTTTGAGCGGCTAATTTTAATTATAAATCGTTCTGTAATACCTTTGCCTAGCAAACCATCATTTAAACTTTTAAGCGCAAATGTTTTTTCATACAAAGGTGATATTGTGAGACCATCAGGATAGATCAGTTCAAAACCCAAACTGGTTCTTAAATTGTCTCTATTATATGCTCCATCAATTGTATCAGTATTTACTTGATTGGAACCTACTAGAGAATAATTGTAGTTAATATCACGAGATAAATCATAATAAATTTCCATTCCACCCATGGGTTGGAAGGATTTATCATTTATAGTTATCTGATCTGCCTCAAATAAAAATCCACTGGAAATTTGTCCACTTGTGAACGTATCTTTATGGTATCTGATATTTTGCGCAGGCGAAATTGCATCACTTATAAAATCTGTATATTCACCTAATCTTGTAATTCCAAAAGTAAATTTTGTTGTGGGAGTTAGGTTTAGTTTACCATAGGAATTTTTGGTTCTAAAATCTATAGCAGTGAACAATTGTTTACCGTATCTTTGCCCTGATTTTTTTCCTAAATAAAGACTATCTATTTTGAGTGCACTTAGGCCTAAAACTGCATTTAAATAATTTTCTTTATCGTTTGGCATAATGCCATATAAATTCAAAGTTAAGGAGTCCATGTGGATATTTTGTTTTGTTTGAGCAATGTTCGATCTGCCATTGCCGTATCTTATTGCCCAACCAAAAAATTTATTATCACTGAATTTTCTATCAGCACCAAATGTTATTCCCTCATTTCTGATATTTTTTGCATTTTCAAACCCCAGTTTATCAAAATGACTTAACGATAAATCTGCCAAACTCCATGAAGACCATTTAGACTTTTTCTGATCCTTTTTTGGGGTACTTACAAGAGTAGCTATCTTTTCTTTAGTAGCTGGCTTTAAGCTCATTGCTAAACTCTTCAATAAAGGATTTGGATAATTGATGTTGATGTTATGACTGGTGAAGTTTTCTTCATCCCTATTTCTTTTGATCCATTCAAATCTGTAAAAAATTGAAGAGATATTTAAAGCAATATTTTGTTTAGCTAATTCAACTTGTGAGCTGATACTTGCAGTAGGGTTTGATACACAAGCAACAACACCAAAAGGACATTCAAGGTCAAATTGATAAATATTATCTACCGCAGTTCCATCATCTGCTTGTGAAATAAATAGTCTCATACCATCACTTGAAAAAGAGAAACCCCATATTGCTCCACGGCCGCTTCCACTTCTTAATGCTCCTCCAGGGGACGCCCTATAAAGAAAATTATGGAAACCTAAAAGAGTTCCAGTTGAAACATCAAAATTTTTACCTAAACTAAATTGATAAATACGATTATTAATAAATGGGGAAACTGCATCAAAAGCTGAAACAAACATTTGACTACCATCATAACTAAATTCAATATCTCTAAATGACTGACTTCCATCAAGATCTGTTGTTCCAAGGTCAGTATACAAATTCGTACTTTGGATTTCAGTAGCAGATGTAATATCAAATGCTGGTGATAATGAAAAAGTTTTTATTACAGGTGTGTCACTAGCGGCATCCATAGAATACAATTTTGTACCGTCTCTATTTAACGAAAAACCACCTACTGAGGAGACATCAAAGTCAAATTCATGTACATAGTTAGCTGTTTTAAAATCAAAAGCTTTACTCAAATCAAATCTATGTACTTCAGAGCTATTACTCATAATATAAAAAATTTTACCACCTTGAGCTACATGAATACCTCTATATGCAACTCCATTACCTGCAAGAGTATCCAGACCTTGTGCTCGAAAATCGTCATGATCAACATCAAAGCCATCGATATCATCACATGTGTGTATTCCAAGGGAAGTTTTTACAGTACTTAATTCAAATGGATCTCTTACTTTATTCATAGATAAATCAAGATCACCCATGAAGCCTTTACTAGTAGTTGTTTTATTCATATTATTATTGACTGTAAAAACCATTGTACCGTCATCACTCCACACAATATCTCGTAGATTCTCTGTTCTATCGTGATCAAGGTCTATAAAGTCACCTGTCTCATCTGATTTTTTAGAACTAAAACATTCGCCAGTGTTTGCGCCCGCAGGAATTCTATTATCTTTATGTGTGAGTGTTAAAGTGGCTGCGAGAGCTAGTGAAGAAAAAAAAATCCCTAAAAGGATTAAGAATACATTTGTTTGTAGAGAACCTTTTAATACGGATTTTAAGATTTTTTTTGATTTTAATTCTCTCAAAACTTTCATTGGATAAATTTATATTTTGATTAATACATGAGTCAAAAAAATAATTTGGTGTAAAAAAAGTGATAAAATGGTGATATTTATCGAAGAATACTGAGTGGATCATAATAACAATCCATTTCTTCTATCGTCTCAAAAAATATATTGTTGATTTCGGCAGAGTGAAAAGTTGGACAAATTCTTTCAGCAGTTAAACTATTAGCAACATATTCTTTTTTAACTTCATTGATTGCTATTGACTTTGATAACGCGGTAGAGGCTTGAGCAAAACTTCCTGTTTGAGCCAATGTTAGACTTGGACCTATTACAGCAGTGTATTGAGTACAATTACTCAACATCGGTAATAGTAACAATAAAAAAAAGATTCGTTTCACAACTGCAATCTACATAAAAATGATTAATTTTAAACAACCAATTTATTCAATTTGGGTTTCAAATTATTTCTTCTTTATCAGCTCAGTATTATTAATGTTTATTGCCATACAAGTGATGTCATCCCTTAACTTTTCTGCACCCCAGTTAAGCTCTTTTTCGATAGCTTCGACGATGGACTTTGGTGTGACCTGTGACATTTCGTTTATAATTTTTTGTACACCTTCAGCTCCTAGCTCTTCACCATTTTTCATATACCCTTCAGTAACTCCATCCGTGTAAACGACAAAAGTTTTATTTTTAAGATTAATAGTATTCGATTTCACCATCGACTCGGTGAAATATTTTACAATGCCAATGGGTGGCATTTCGGATTTGATATATTCATAATTTTTATTTTCATCAAAAGTAAGAATACTTTCGTGACCTGCATTAATAAAAACTAACTCCCCAGTTTTAATATTTAATTTACCAAAAACAGCGGTGACAAACATTCCTTTAAACTTTGCTTCTACTAACTCATTGTTGACACCAAAAACAACTTTTTCTAAAGGAAATTTCAGATTAGTTAAAGTTCTAAAGATTGAAGATGCTTTTGCCATATACATTCCAGCTTTAACCCCTTTGCCAGATACATCTGCTAAAGTAAAAAAATATTCCTCAGGTGTTGCTCTGACAACGTCAAAATAATCTCCCGAGACATCTCTTGCTGGAACGTTTTTTGCAAAAATAAAATTCTCAAACTTTGAAATATCTGGGAATAAGCTTTTTTGAACTCCGGCAGCAAGTTCTCGTTCTTTTAAAAGTTTAGCCTCTTTTTGTAAGTTAGCTAAAGCCATTTTATTTTCTTCTATAAATCTAAAATATAATCCTGTTAAAAATGTTATTGTTACAATGAAAATTGGATAACTAAAATCTACCAACTCTGATCTAAATTTATAAATTGAAAAACCAATAATAATAATTGCTAAAATATTACCAAAGAAGATTGATAAACTATATTTCGGTTTAATTTTTTGCGATAAAATAAAAGTTAAAAGAGCAATAATAATAGAAAATATTAGCTCAAAAATATAAGTGTTTGGATTTCTTATTAAATAGGATTGATCTAAAATATTTTCAATAACATTAGCATGAACCTCTACTCCAGGAATAGTTATACCCAGTGGAGTTTTAACTAAATCGAATAAACCTTGTGCCGATGCACCAATTAAAACATACTTATTTTCAAAAAAACTTTTTTCAAAATTGCCATCGTAAACATCGCCAGCTGAGATATATTGTTTCTTTTGTGATTTTTTATATTTAATCCAAATAATACCATTAGGATCAGACTCTACTTTATAAGGTCTTGCACTTATTCTTTGAACACCCACCTCATTTAATTCGACGTAAATATTTTTTTGTTTTGATCCAACTCGAACCATTTCTAAACCCATCGTTGGATATATCTTTTTATTAAACTGAACAATTAAAGGAAGTGATCTAATAATACCATCGAGCTGATCTAAAAAAGAAATGGACCCCAAACCTTGAACATTTTTTTCTAATTTTTCTAATGAACCTATTGAATAAGGATAGGCATAAGTAAATTCCTCTGGCTTTCCTCCTTTAGAAAGAAATCGTGCTTTTGCTTTTCTGTTATAGTTGGCATGTGAAGGTACATTACTACCTAACACTGCAATAATTGATTTTGACTCTTTTAATTTTTCAGCAAATAAATCATCTGGCCCTTTAAGATTTTGTAATTCAGAAACATCTGATGGAATTAAGTTATATGATTTAATAATTTCATCAGGTGACTGCTTATCTTTTTCAGTAAAAAATATATCGAACCCGATTGCTTTTGGATTTGAGGTATTCAATTGATCTAAAATTTTTGCAAACACTGTTCTGTTCCACGGGAATTGCCCAAACTTTCCAAGACTTTGTTCATCAATATCAATGATAACTACTTCACTCTCTTTTTCTTCAGCAAATATTTTTTGATATAAGTCAAAACTTAAATAAGAAACTGACTTAATAAATGCTGGATTTAAAATTTTTAGAAAAATTAATAAAGTGAGTACAATTAAGAAAACAAAATAATTTAGATTTTTTTGTACAAAAGCTTCCACAAAGTGAAATTTATATCTAATTTAAGCAATGTAAATGAAACTTATTAAGAACTACTTAATTACTTCTTTTTTCTTCTTTTCTTCTTAGCTTTTTTCTTTTTAGCTGCTCTTTTCTTTTTAACGATTTTTCTTTTTTTCGCTACTTTTTTCTTAATCTTCTTTTTAGGTTTTTTCTTTTTAACTACTTTCTTTTTCTTCTTAACTTTTTTCTTAACTGCTTTCTTTTTCTTTTTAGCAGGTTTTTTCTTCACTGCTTTTTTCTTTTTAGCAGGTTTTTTCTTCACAGCTTTTTTCTTAGTAGCTTTTTTCTTAGTAGCTTTTTTCTTTTTCGAACCTTTTTTAGTAGCTTTTTTCTTTTTCGAACCTTTTTTAGTAGCTTTTTTCTTTTTGCCTTTTTTCTTATCTACTTTTTTTGCTTTTTTCTTTTTATTTTTTTTCTTTTCTGCTTTAGCTTTTTTCTTTTTAGCTTTTTTCTTTTCAGCTCTTTCTTTTTTAATAGCTACTTTCTTCTCTTTATCTTTTTGAATATTTTCTTTAATAATTGATTTAATTTCTTCTTTTTCAAAACCCATAGACTTAAGCTCTTTTCTTAATTGCTTTTTCATTTGTTTTCTCTTACCTTTTTTTTCTTCTGGTGAGAGCTTAGCAACTCTTAGAGCTTTCATCTTTTTATTAAATTTCTTTAACTGGTTTTTAGTAATTTTTTTTGCTTGTCCAGGTGCTTTACCTTTCGTCATTGACGCCATGCTGTATGGATTATCAAGTAAAGTTGAACCTAAGTTATTTCCAACTAGAACTGCCCCTGGTCTCATTCCTAAAGTATTATTTTTTCCTGGACCAATTAATAAAGTGTCAGTTTTACCTTTTGATACAATCGTTTGAAATTCTGTTCCTCGTGATCCAAGTGTTCCTTCCGGCACTTCTACTGTTAAACTATCAGGATTTTTTTTACTAATTAAACCTGAGATTACTTTCAAACTTCCTTGTTTAACACTTGCAACTATTTTTCCATCATTTGTCGCTGGATCAAATATAAATGTATCCATCACAACTTCAGAGTCTTCACCGATAGTAAATGTCGATTGGTCTAAAAGTAAAATTTGTGTTCCGGATCCTTCACCAGCAACAATTGTTTCATTTAAATAAATTTTGTCACCAGCTTTCAATTCTCTTGTTTCAGTTTTAACAGTACCTGAGATTGCACCAACAATTCCAACTAATTGTTTTTCAATGGTTAATTTCTCCTCAGCAAAAACACTTGTGCTGATCATGAAAATTAGACCTGTAACAACTGACAATAATTTTTTCATCTACGTAAAACTAACAAAAATAAAAAAAAAATAAACTTTAAAAGCTCAAATTGAACGTCAAAAAAATCAATTAATAAGGGAAATTTGAGAAAAATTTGATTAATTTAGTTTTAAACCCTTAGAAAAACTTAAAGCAAAGGAATCGGCTAAATAGTCATAGTTCATTATATTTGCCTCTGAGAAAGTTTTTTCATAAGACAGGTTGATAAACAATGTTCTGTTAGGATCAATAAATGGAAAGATATCTCCTATTGCTTTTGTGATCATTAAATCTGTTGTTGTTGCATGATCAGATCTTAACTTGGTTGAGTCTACAGAAGAGTCTGCAACTTTATAGTCGTTGAAACTAGTTGAAGCACTCCATGCAATATAAGCCCATGGAAATGCAAAATTTAAACCCAAACCAAATTCATAAGTTTCGTAATCATTTCCAGCATCAACTTTTGCATCACTATCACTGTAACCTAAACTTAATGAGCTAGAAATTATTGGAGTTAAAATTAAATCATAACCAAAAGTATAACCATGTCCTATTGCATTAGTTTCATCGGCTGTTGTGTCTTCTGAATTTTGATTTGCCTTAGAGTCTGAATAAGAATACCCATAACTAAAGGAATGTCTTTCTCCAACTGTAAAAAATCCTCCTACTCCTAACATTAATGAAAAACTGTCTGCATCATGCTGTGCATCAGTTTTACTCATAATTATATATGGACTTAAACTTTGATTACCTAAAGTGGTATCCAAACCAATTGTTAAACCATAACTTTGAAAATCATCATCAGCTTCTTGATATTGATTAGATGTGGTATGACCAAAATTTAATAATAATGACGACTCTTCACCAACAGGTCTTGTTGCTGTAATACCAATCGAGGCACTTTCAGTTCTATCATGTTTTGGCGATGTAAAAGCTGCGATTGAACCTGAATCATATTTTAATCTTGTTTTAGATACACTATTTACGTTGTTGGAAAACGTTGCACCAAAACCAACATCGGCTGTAAAATTCCACAAACTTGGTTCACGATCTCTTAACTCTTCTTCAATTTCTTGTAATGTTTCTAAGTCCTCTGCTGAAAGATCTCTTCTTAATTTCATATCTTCAATAATTGTGTTAGCTTTTTCTGGAGAGTCGACTTGGACTAAAACAGATAATAAATATAATTTAATTTCAACATTGTCTGGATAAAGCATATTCAATCTCTCAAGTGTTGAAATTGTTTGTTTAAAGTTACCAACTTTTCCTTGTTGTTGGGCGTACTTTAAATTTAAATCTAAGTTATTTGGATCTTGTAATATCTGCATGTAGGTAATGTTTTTTTCTGATGAAAAAACAGATGTCGAAATCAACAGAATTATTGATATCAAAAATAATTTAAATTTTACGAAATACAAAAACATAAAAATGAAAAGATATTAAGTCTATATTTTTTTTCAATTAATTAATTTTTAAAATTACTCTTATTTTCCAATACTTATTAAAGTTAAGTCATCAGATAATTTTTTATTTTGGCTAGTTCCTATTACAGATTGAGTAATGCTATCTAATTGCTTAATAGTATCTTTATTGTAATTTTGCTCAATAATGCCTATTGAACCATCAATCCCTATTTCTTCACCTTTATCATTTAAACTTTCTGACAATCCATCAGTGAAAGCATAAAACCTTGAGCCGTTTAATTTTGTTTTATGAATATTATAAACACTTTTATCTTTTTGTTTAATCACTCCTAATGGAGGAGCTGAACTTTCAAACTGATCATATTTACCTTGTCCGTTTCTTAAAATTGCAGGTTGATGACCTGCATTCACCCATCTAATTTCATCTGTAATCAAATTATATTCACCAACAATTGAGGTTACAAACATGCCAGCAGTTTTAGTATTATTTAAATCATTGTTCATATGAAAAACCATTTCATCTGGATCTACTTTTGATTGTGCTAAAACTTCGAACAAAGTTGATGCCTTGGCCATGACCATACCGGCATGAATGCCCTTACCAGCGACATCTGCAATTATAAAATAAATACTATCGTTGTGAGGATAAAAACTGAAAAAATCACCTGACACTTCTCTTGCAGCAATATTAATTCCATGAACAGGATAATTTTTTAAATTTCTTTTTGGTAAAAAGTTTTCTTGAACTTTAACTGCAAGTTTTACTTCTTTTGAAATTCTTTCACGCCACTTATTTTTTTCATCTTCACTAGTCTCTAATTTGCTCATAAGCTTATTATAATAAAGGCCAATCACGCCCCCTGCTGTAAAAGGATCTTGAGGACCTCTGATTTTAAGATCACCAGATTCTGATTGCTTATCTAAAATAGAAATTAAATCATGTTCAATAGAGACAGCATTGTGTTCTGCAATATTTAAACCTAGCTCTTCTTGAACAGGACTTACTCTGAGTGGATAAAATTTGTTAAAAAAACTTAAAATTGTAAATGAAGATATAAATGTAAACGCACCAATTGCAATGATACCAATTAATTGAATTTTAATTTGAGAAAATCTATCAAGGCCTGTGTCTAAAATAGTTAAGTCACTAAATAAACCAACCGCTAACGTTCCCCAAACTCCCGCAGCTAAATGAACCGGTACTGCTCCAACAACATCATCAATTTCAAATTTATTTAATACTTCATTTACAATAATTGCAATAATAGCACCAACAACTCCAACAAAAATTGAGGTAACTGAAGTCATTGAATTACATCCAGCAGTAATTGCAACCAACCCGGCTAGTGGCCCTAAAATGATATAAAATGGATCTGGCTTTTTAAACCTTAAATACGAAATACCAAGTCCAGTTAACAAACCAAAAGCTGCTGCTAGAAAGGTATTGATTAAAATTAATGGAACTGCTTCATCCATAGCACCATTACTTCCGCCATTAAAACCAAACCAACCAAACCACAAAATTAGTGTACCTAACACTGCTAAAGGAAAACTTGAGCCAGTAAACTTTCCCTTATTAGCATCTGAATACTTACCAATTCTTGGGCCTAAAATGATAACAGCTGCTAACGCAATCCACCCACCCACAGAGTGAACAATAGTGCTTCCCGCAAAATCAACAAAACCTAAATCAGATAACCAACCAGTTGTTTTAACTGTACCTGTTATTGCTAAGAGTTGATCTACTGTATCATATTTAGATAAATAACTAGAAGACCAAGCCCAATGACCAACAATTGGATAAATTATTCCTGTTGCTAAAACTGTCATAATTAAATAACCATTAAATTTCATTCTTTCCGCCACTGCGCCTGAAATAATTGTTGCCGCTGTTGCAACAAACATTGCTTGAAAGACAAAGTAAGTCATGTACTCCGCCTTATCTGTTTTAAAGAAAAATAAATCGGTACCAAAAAATCCATTATAAGAAGTACCAAACATCAAACCAAAACCAAAAATCCAAAAGATAACAACTGAAACACCAAAGTCTGCCGCATTCTTTAATGCAACGTTAATGCTATTTTTGTGTCTGGATAAACCTGTTTCCATACACATAAAACCTGCTTGCATAATGAAAACTAAAATTGCGCAATCAATCACCCATAAGGTATCAATATTACTGGTTAAAATGTCTATAACTTCTTGAGCCATATCGTTATCCATGATTTTAGTTATCTAACAAATTTATTTCAACTAGCAATTAGTTGGATGGTCAAATTGATTTTTTTGATTTTTAAATAGCTAATGATATTAGCAATCGTCACTCTTTTGAATACCACCTCTTTTTGTAATCGACAAAATGCAGCTGGCGGGAGTTCCACCACTAAATTCACGAGTTATTACCGTGTAATCACTAGAGGATTCTCCTGCAATACAAAAACCATAATTGCCCTCTCTGTTTATAATTAAATCATTATCAAATAAGTTAAATTCAATTAGACTATTAGAACCATTCCCATCGGGTCTTGGATCTGCAATAGGATCATTAGGTACGCAGGTATTAGCATCATGTGTCTTAAAATAACTACCAGCATTAGCAAATTGTTCAGATTGAGCTAGTGAAATTTGTTGCAGAGTATTTTCAGCAGAGGTTCTTTTTGCACTACTTACATAACCAGAGTAAACAACCATTCCGGTAGCAGATAGAATTCCAATTATTGCTACAACCACCAAAAGCTCAACTAAGCTAAAACCAGAGCTTTTGGTGATCATTAAAAATTATTTATTCAGCAACTTCTACAGTGTTAGCCACCGTGTCTTCAGTTGCGGTTGCACAGTCGTTTTGAAAACAAGTTGTGATTGTTATTGTGTCACCCGCGGCTACTAAATTTACATAACCTTGATCCGCTTTAGCAGCAAAAGTAGCTGCAGCATCAGCAGTAGCATCACCTCTATCTAGGTTCGGTCTAACTGCTCTATAATCTGGATAGTAAGGATTTTTAAAATCTTTTAGAGCTGCCGCCGCTGCAACAATAACAGTTGCACCAGTTCTACTTGTGCAGTTAAAAGATGTAGTGCTAGTAGCTTGATCGTTATCAACGGTTAATCCAAATGCCTTAGTCGATCCCACAGAACATTTTTGATCTTCCGCAGCGATGTATTTTACTACAGATGCATGGTTAGATTTCGCTGATGATTTTTTTGCTCCTGCTGTGTAACCAGTATATGCAACTGTACCAACAGCAGCCAAAATTCCTATAATCGCAACTACAACTAGTAGTTCGATTAGTGTAAAACCTTTGTTATTTTTCATGGTCCCTCTTTATATTAATTAAATTAATTTAATAATACGATTTTTAATTATTTTTTGACGATATGTAAATAAATTTAAGCGTCATTATTAGTGTTTTTTTTTGTGGAAAATAAAAGATATCTGCTCATAATGAGTTAATTTTACAATATTATGACATATAAAGTAGAGGAAATTGATACAAAACGAATTGTTCACCTTAATGGTGAAATTGATATGGATGTAGCAGATAAAGCTAGGCAAACGATACTCCCTTTAATCGAGGCGGGTCATGAAGTTCATTTAAATCTTAGTAAAGTTGAATATATGGACTCTTCAGGAATTTCTGTATTAGTTGAAAGTAAAAAATTATCAGAACAAAAAAATACAAAGTTTGAATTGGTCGAAGTTAGTAAACCGGTTGAAAAAGTTTTAGCAATGGCGAGGAAATTTTTATGAGTTACAAAGTAAGTGAAGAAGGAAATGTAGCAACAGTTCATCTTGATGGTGAAATTGATATGGATGTTACCGAAAAAGCAAAAGAAGTAATTTTTCCACACATTGATGCAGGTAAAGAAGTTCATCTAAATTTGAGTAATGTACAATACATGGACTCTTCAGGAATATCCGTTCTAATTGAGAGCCACCAAAAAGCTTTAGAAAAAAATACAAAAGTAATTATTAAAGAGGTAAGTAAATCTGTTCTTAAGGTCATCATGATGGCAAAACTTGAACAAATATTAAATTTGGAATAATTATTTATGAGTGAATTAGCTCACACAAACCACACTGAAAAAAAAGATTTTTTAGTACGCTCATCAAGTTTAAAAGATGTCAGAAGTTTTTGTCGAGAAGTTTTTGAAAAACTCCATATTGATCAAAACTTAAAAGATGAATTAGTTTTAGCAATTGCAGAAGCAGCACAAAATATTGTTAAACATGCTTACAAGAACGCTCCAGATACAGAAGATAAAATGGTTGTTCAAATTAGTTGCAAAGATAATAAATTACAAATTGGTTTTTATGATATGGGACAACCAGTAGATCCAGGAAAAGTGAAACATAGAGAAATTGATAATGTTAAACCTGGTGGATTAGGAACTTTTTTTATTCAACAAATAATGGATGCAGTTGAATTTAAAGATGGAAAAAAACCTTGGATTAATCATTTAGTATTAACTAAACAATTATAAATTTCTTAACCAATTAAAGCTCCAACATTGAAAATTGGAGAATACATTGCAATCATAAGACCCCCAATCATAATTCCCATAAAAACAATCATGATCGGTTCAATTAAAGCTGAAAGATTATCGACAGTTGTGTCAAACTCTGCCTCATAATATTTTGCAACTGATCCAAACATCTCATCTAATTGTCCAGTCTGTTCACCAACAGAAATAAGTTGTGCAAAAGTAGGTGGAAATAAAGGATCTTTTAAAAATAATTTTGTTAATGTATCTCCAGAAAAAACTCCTTTTTTTACATTTTCTAAAGACTCTAAAACAACTACATTATTACTTACAGATTTTGAAATTTCTAAACTTTCAAGCAAATTAACACCTGCTGCACTTAAATTACCCATGATTAAAGAAATTCTAGCTAACATTGATTTCAAAATCATGTCACCAAAAATAGGTAATTTTAAAACTTGTTTGTGCCAAGCATATTTTAATTTTTCGTTCTTTGACGTAAGGTATCTAAAACCAAAAAAGAAAGCGATTGAACCAAAAAGTAAAATTTTACCGCCAGTACCTCTTAAAAAATCACTCATTGCCATAATTGTGGCTGTGGCAGCTGGGAGTTCTATTCCCATCCCATCATACATTTTAGCAAACACCGGCACTACTTTGACCAACATAAAAGCACTAACAGTTATTGCTACTGTAAACATAATGCCTGGATACATTAGAGCTGATTTAATCTTCTTTTTGATTTTCTCTTTTTTTTCAAGAGCTTCCACAATTTTAAGTAAAAACACATCTAACTTACCACTGGCCTCACCTGCCTTTATTAAATTTACATAGACATTATCAAAAAGTTCTGGATATTTTGCAAAGCATGTAGATAGAGTAACCCCGCCCTCAAGACTTTTTCTAATGTCTTCAACTACATCCTTCATTGCAGGACTTTCGAGTTGATCTCGAAGCATTCCTAAAACCTGCAAAATTGGCAATCCTGCTTTAACCATAGTTGCAAATTGTTTGGAGAAGATTAGAACATCCTCAACTTTAGCTTTTTTTTTGCCAAAAAGGCTTAAACCTTTACCTTTTTTCTTGTCTTTTTCGTCCGCTTTTTTCTTTTTTGAAGTACGAGCTATATTGGTAATAATTACTTTTTGTTCTTTAAGTTTATGGGATGCCTCATCTAAATTTAAAGCCTCGATCTCACCATCTACGTACTTACCCTCAGAAATTCCTTTATATGTAAATGCTTCCATAAATTAGATATTATTCTCCTGAAAGAACTCTTTCAAATTCTCTAAAATTCAGATCACCTGATGCAATTAATCGTCTACCCATATCTTGCATTGTTTGAAAGCCTTCTTTAACTGCAATTTCTCTTAATTCAGGAGTAGTGGCCTGTCTTAGAATAGCTTCTTTTAGAGGCTTAGAAACCGATAGTATTTCATAAATACCTTGTCTTCCTTTATATCCTGTGTCTTTACACTTTGGACACCCTTTACCTTTAATGGCTTTAACCCTTGATGCAACTTCAGCAGTAAAACCTAAATCTTGTAAAACTTTTGGAGTAACATCATCATCAGGAACTTTACAATCTTTGCAATTTTTTCTTGCAAGTCTTTGGGCTACAACAAGTTGACAAGCAGCACTGATCAAATAATCGGGCGTTCCCATATTCTGTAATCTAGTAATTGTACTTGGTGCATCATTAGTGTGCAACGTACTAAATACTAAGTGGCCCGTTAAAGCAGCTTTCAATCCAATATCTACAGTTTCTTTATCTCTCATCTCTCCAACAAGAATAATTTCAGGGTCTTGTCTTAAAAAAGATCTTAGAGCTTTAGCAAAAGTAAAACCAATATCATCTTTTATTTGGACTTGTCCTACACCATCTAATTCATATTCAACAGGATCTTCAGCCGTTAAAATATTTAAATGAGGTTTACTCACTTCTTTTAAGATACTATATAAAGTGGTTGATTTACCAGAACCTGTGGGACCTGTTACAAGAATTAGACCTTGAGTACTATGAATTGACTTTCTTAAACTTTTTAAATCTTGCTCTTCAAAGTTAAGTTGCTCTAAAGTTATATCTCCCGCATCCTTGTTAAGAACCCGCATTACAATTCTCTCATTATTTGCTGTCGGTAAAATTGAAAGTCTGAGGTCAACTACTTTGCCTTCAATTTTAAAGTTGATTGCTCCATCTTGAGGTAATCTTCTCTCTGCAATATCGAGTTTACCCATTATTTTAAAACGTGTTACAACAGCACCATAATTATCATGAAGAAATTTTCGATACTGCTCTTGTTCGGTAAGCATTCCATCTAGTCTATATCTTACTCTTGATGAAAACCTATAAGGTTCAATGTGAATATCACTGACACCGCTTTTAATCGCATCTGCGACTACCGCTGTACTGAATTTTATAACTTCAGACTCATTTTCGATTGCTTCAATATCTTCCTCTGGAGTGTTTTCTAATACCTCTCCCGCTTCACCTAAATCAGAGTCAAAAGTTTTTTGCTTTTCTTTATTTTCTTCTCTAATGGTTGCAGCAGTCACTTCTCCACTTTCACTTGAAATTTTTTCAATGAACTCAGAAATTTGAGATAAAGGTGCAGCGTGTAATTCAATATTTTTTTTAGTAATCGCTTTTAAATTTCTCATTAAATTTAATTTGGAGCTATCAGGAATAGCTATATGTAAAGTTTTTCCATCGATTTTAAATGGAGCAACAAAATTTACTTTTATATAATTAGATGGAAGCACAGTTTTAATTTCCTCAGAAACATCTTGTTTATTAAGATCAACGATTTCTAAATTTTGCTCTTTAACTAAAATATCAAGAATTCTCTTTTCATCAGTTAATTTAAGATCAAATACTGCTTCAATTTGAGATTTATTTCCTTCAGTACTAGTCTTTTTAATGTTGATTAAGTCTTTTCCAGAAATTACATCATTATCAATTAAAACATTGATTAAATTAATTTCGCTTTCTCTACTTATCTTTAACATTTTAATTACAAAATTCTTGGTGCGATAAACACCAATAAGTCAGTAAGTTTATCAGCTTTACTTGTTCCTTTAAACATTTTTCCAACGATTGGAAGATTTGCTGCACCAGGAACTCTGCCTTCGTTATCTGAAACTGTATTTTTCTTTATTCCACCAATTACGACAATATCACCATCAGCAACTAGCAATTTTGTAGCAATTTCCATGGTATTTATTCCAACACTACCTGCATTCTGTCTGTTAGGGGAATCGTTGTTAACTTTAACATCTAAAAGAACATTTCCGTCTCCAATTATACTAGGAGTCACAGTCATTACTAATGCCGCATCAGTAAATGTATCAGCACCATCACCTCCCGCTACAGGTATCTGTTCACCTTGTTTGATTGTTGCTGTTTGATTATCTAAAGAAAATATTTTTGGATTAGAAATTATTTTTGATATACCTTTCTTTTCCATCGCTTCTAGCTCTACTTTTAAAACTGCTGTACCAGTGCTTCTAAGTATTCCTATACCTGATGTGGCACCAGCCGCCGGTAAATTCATTAATGTATCTTTTCCATCACCAAAGTTTGAAGTGTCATCTGTTATAGAAGCGTCAGTTCCAGATGGAGCACCAATAGATGTTCCACCGATTGTACCACCAACTGCTGAGACTGGTCCAGGTTGTCTTAAAACTCCACCTAATTTTTTACCTAACTCCTGCTCAAAAGAAGACTCCGCTTCAACAATATATACTTCCATTAAAACTTGTTTAGTTCTTACATCGATCTCTCTCAAAACTTTATCTACGACATCTAAATCTTTTTCCTTACCTCTTACAATAATTGAACGAGTAGTTTTTTCCTCGGTAACTTGTATTGGCATAAATGAACCTGTTCCAGAACTCGAGGTAAATAATTCAGTTATTGTGGCTTTAGCCTCCGCTGGAGAGATATAATATAGTCTAAATATTTCTGAGATAATTGGCTCAACAGAATTTTCTAATTCAACTTTCTTTTTAACAGCTTGCGCTCTTGCTGATTTATAACTTTCTTGAGATGTTAAGGTTGCGGGCGTTGCAACTCTTATAATATTACTTGAAACATCAATATCAGCAGCATAATTTTTCATATCTAATAAAGCATTAAAAGCTTTATCCCACGGTACATTTACTAATGATGCTGTAACAGCTCCAGCCACATCCTCACCAACAAGAATATTCACACCACCAATATCTCCCATTAATTTCATGGCCCCACCGTAATCCATATTTTGAAAATTAAACGTTACCATTTGTTTTAAGCTTTTGTATTCCTCTGGAATTAAGAGATAATTTTTTTCTTTTACTGAAGATAATTTTTTCCTTTTTTTAAGTTTTACAACATCTCCCTCAACTGGAGTTGGGCCCATCTTTGCCATTTTTTCAAGTTCTACTTTACCTAATTCTTTTACATCTGTTTTTATAAGAGGTGTGTTATGTTTAAATCCTTTAGTAGCTTTTTTCTTACCTGTAGCAGTACAACCCGCAACTAATAATCCTACAATAATAAAGCTAGTAAATATCCTTATATAAGATCTTTTCATTAATTGTTTCTCTCTATAATCTGATTTTTAAAATTAATAACGACTAAAGAATCTTCACCCCTCTCAAACAAAACTTCTTTAGTACTTATTCCTATCAATCTAACTCCCTGAGATATTTCCTCGTTAAGACCTACATTGATGACATCACCATTTTCATCTACTAAAGATGCAAATCCAACACCATCTCCCTCGATTATTCCAACAAGTTTATAATTAAATACACTTAATTTTTTTTTATCTTCCTCAGTTTCAGCAATGACTTTTACTCCGCTACTAGCACCTCCGAGAGTACCATCACCTACAAATGGGTCATTTAATGGTAGCGGTTCTTCATTATTATTTGTTTCAGAATTTATATTTGATTTTTGTTTTGCTTGTTGTTCTTTAATTTTTTGATTTACCTCTTTTGCTCGCTCAACAATATTTTGCTCTTTATCATGATTATCGGCATTAACAGCGAACGCGAAAAATATTGCAAATATAATGTATGTAATCTTTTTAAAAAAATTCATCTGCCAGACCTACTATAGTTAATGTTCCATTTACTTTTATCGCACCAGTTGAATCTACTCCTTTTACCACTTTGATCGACTCCTTGTCAAAATTTAACGTCTTTTGCGATAAAGATAATTGTCTTTTAAACTTGATATAACCCAAAAAATTACCAGTAATTTCAAAATCTACAGGAATTTTGAAATAAGCTATGTTTTTAACCTCTCTTTTCTTTTGTTTCTTCTGTTTGCTTTTTTTACCAGTTGCCTTAGCCATAGCATCCGCCTTTGTTACTTCCTCAATTTTTTTCTTCTCAATTTTAGAAATTACTAAATTATTCATGGCGGCAAATTCACTTAGGGTTTGATACAATCCTTCCACTTCTGCCTTAGTATGAAACAATGTTGAATATTGTTCATACTGAGGTCTCTTTTTTTCTATCTTTTTTTTTGCAGATTTTATGTTGCTCACAAATTCTGCTGTCTCTTGTTTTTTTTTATTCATATCGTCTAGTTGAGCTTTTTTCTTATTCACAATCGGATTTAAAACTCCATAAAATATGACTAAAAAGAAAACTACTGCTCCAACTGATACTCCAATTTTTATCCAAGTTTTTTTCTCAACATTTTTGAGTTTTGCCTGAATGTCTTCGAGTGAAATATTTTTTAAGTCAATATTTTTTAAGTCAATTTTAAAATTCATAATTATACCCTTTTAATTTTTACAAAAACTCTAAACCCTTTCATTGTAGTTCCACTCTGTGTGGTTCTTGGCAGTCTCATCGAAGATAGAGATGCCTGCTCAACCAACTCTTGTTTTCCCAAATTATCTATAAACTTTAAAATATCCTGGTCACTTGCAGCAACACCTTGAATAGTAATCATACGCCCTCCATCATAATCAACTTGATCAAATTTTAATCTTGAAGGGACACTCGATGCTATTTGAGCTAGCACTCTGTAAGTTAATTCTTTATTTGATTTTAAAGTCCTACTAAGTTTTAACGTAGTTTCAATTAATTTTAATTCTTTTGAAACTTTTTTTAATTCTGTAGATTTTTCTTTGTGTACTTTAACTACATTAGAATAATCTTTTAATTTTTTATTATAAGAATGAATATTCCAAAACGATAATGAAAATAATACTAAATATAATGCAGCAATACCACCGGCCAAACCTTTAAATGCAAAACTAGAAATTGCTTTCATTTTCTTTTGTTGGAACATGCTTTTTCTATTAGGAAGTAAATTGATATTTTTTGCAGCTGTTACAAATTTATAATAACCAAATACGTCAAGTTTTCTAAATGCCAGTCCAACTGGGGTCGCTAAGTAAGATCTGTTCTCTAAATTAACTTGTTGTTCAAATTGTTGGGGCACTTTCAAACCCTCAATCGGGTCAAATAAATTAAAGCCAACATTCATTAATACTTTTCTAAAAAACGATAAATATTCCTCTACATTTTTTAAATCTGAGACAACTTTAATATTTCTAATTCTTTTTTCATATTTAGTTTCAAAATCTTGAACTGCTTGTTTAACTTGTGTTACATAACGTCTAACCAATGCCTCTTTTTCTTCTACATCATCTGACTCAAGTAAAATCTTTCTATCTTGTCCTCTTAAAAAAATATCAGTAATTATTGGGTTATTATCATACAAAATCATTAAATAATTTTCGTCTAATCCAAATTCTAAAACTGCTGTTAAATTTGCATCTTCAGTTTTTTTAGAAATTTGATTGATTTGGTCGACAGCAGATTTCAAAGCAAAACATTTCACGTCAATTATGACTGGATTTAAACCACTGTTTTTAACGATCGAAACGTAGCTATTTATATCTGCTAACTTCGATGCAACAAAAAGAATGTCCATAGTATTATCTTTTTCATTTCTATTTATTACTTGATGGAAAATTGAATAATCATCTAAATTATCTGTAAGTTGAACTAAATTTTCCCATAGTGAATTTGTTTCAATTGCTTTTTGTAATTCTTCTTCTTTCATGAGCGGTGAGGTAACCACTCTTATAATTGCGCTTGTAACTGGTATCGAAATAGCCACATTGGTTGCATCTATTTTCGATTTTTGTAATGCCAAACTTAATTCTGTTGAAACTTTCTCAGCATTTTCTAAAACACTACTTTCATCTGGAATGTCTATCGGATGAGCATGAAATTTATCTAGTACCCATTGATTAGACTTATTTGTATTAATTTGCGCAAGTCTAATTTCTTTATTAGTTAGCTCTACTCCAATTACTTCTTCTCCTTGAACAGAGGATTTTCCAATTTTAGATTTTAAAAAATCAAATACTTTGGTTAAGGGGTTGTCTTTTTTTTTTACCGGAGATTTAGGTAATTTTATTCCTTTCAATGAAGGTTTTTTAAACTTTAAACTTTTTAGTTTTCCAAATATATTTGAAACTTTGTTTGCTGGTTTTTCTTCAGTTGTATTCTCAACTTTTGTTTCTGTTTGATTGTTAATAGTAACATTGTCAATAGCAATATTTTCCTCTTTTGGAATGATTGGTTCTGGTGTTTCTGTTTTTGTAGTTGAGGTTTCATTAGAAATTATTTTTTCTTCGACCTTTAAATTAGCTTCAGACTCATCTTGTGTAGTTGTTGGAGTTTGTTCTCCTGACTCTGCAATTTTTTTTAATCTTTCACTCTCTAATTGAACATCATCAAACCATTTTTCTAGAATTGGTATTGCTTCCTCTAAATTTGTTGTACCTGAGGATGAAATTTTCTGTTTACCATCAATATATAGCCTTCCGACCCAATTTTTTGATTTTAGTTCACCCTTATACTTATCTTGTCTTACATAAATATGTAGTCTTCCATCTTTTTTATGTATAACTTGGTGACCTGTTCCCTCATTTTCCTCTTTTTTATCAGATGTGGTATCAAAATTTTTTAACTCGTCATTATTTACATCAATATTTTCTTTCAGACCCTCAGAAGTATCAACATTTTGATTTTTTTCACTCTCTGGTTGATTTTCTTCATCAACTTTTGGTTGATTTCCTGATCCAGGATCTTCTGGAACATCATTCAAATTTTTTTTATCGTCTTCTTGATCACTCATAATAAAAATATAATTAATTTCTCTAACACAATTAACGAATCTC
>CABYNA010000002.1:0-137477 GCA_902520215.1 uncultured Pelagibacteraceae bacterium | reverse complement strand
ATACTTTATTCTCCAATACTAATGAAGATACATACCTTTTTAAAAATGGATCATGAGCATTAATCAAAATTTTAGATGAATTAAAAAAATCTAAAGCTTCAGAATTTTTTTTATTACCAAAAGCAACTATACCTGAAAAATATTTTGATAAATTTTTAGAATCAATTTTTTCAAAAGAATTACTTTTCGTAAACAAAGTGTTCTGATAAAATAATAATACAATAAGTATAAATTTTATATTTTTAAGTACCATTACTACATTGTATGATTAAAAAGACTTTAAATCAAAATGCTAAATATGCTCAAGAATTCATGAAAACAATTGAAACTGATTTTATTTTTAGCGATAAACCAATCAATAGATTTAAAGTCGACTCAGCTGAAAATAAAGAAACTTCAATTAGTAAAAATGGATTGCTGAATGATCTTAAAACAAAGATTAATTCAATTGAAAATTGTAATTTAAAAAATAATTCTAAGAATTTGGTCTTGGGCGAAGGTAACATTAATGCTGATGTGATGTTAATTGGAGAAACTCCAGGAGAAATAGAGGATGAAACTGGCTTATGCTTTCAAGGAGAAGTGGGCAATCTCTTGAACAAAATGTTACTAGCAATCGATATAAAAAGAGAAAATATTTACACCACCTACTCAATTAATTTCAGACCACCAGAAGATAGAAAACCCACTGGACAGGAGATAAAACGTTATGCAATATTTTTAAAAGAACACATTGCGATAATAGATCCAAAAATTTTAATTTTAATGGGCAGCACAGCAATGGAGGCAATTACAGGATTAAGCAAAATATCTAATGAGAGAGGTAAGTGGAAAGAAATAATTTTAAAGAACAAAACTATTCCTATCATGATTTCTTTTAGCCCCTCCTATCTAATTAGATTTCCAGAAAATAAAAAATTTTCGTGGGCAGATCTAAAAAAAATTAAACAAAAAATTAAAGATTTAAATATTACGATTTAATGAAAACTATTGCTGGAGTTGATGAAGTTGGCAGAGGTAGCTTAATTGGACCTGTTTATGCAGCAGCCGTAATATTGAACAAGACCATCAATAAGAAGTTATTGAAAGACTCAAAAAGTTTAAAAAAAAATAAACGAGAATTTTTAGCTAAATACATAAAAAAAAACTCTATTTGGGCTACAGGTAAAGCTTCTGTCTCAGAAATTGAAAAAATAAATATTCTTCATGCAAGCCTATTGGCTATGGAAAGAGCAATTAAAAAACTCAAAAAAAAACCAAAGCTGATTTTGGTCGATGGAAATAAAATACCAAATTTAAAAAATTATAAACTTCAATCAGTCATTAAAGGTGATCAAAAAATACCATCTATTTCTGCAGCATCAATCATAGCAAAAGTTACACGTGATAAAATGATCTCTAAGTTAGGTAAGAAATTTAAAAATTATTACTGGAGTAAAAATTATGGATATGGAACTAAACAACATCTTAAAGCTATAAAAAAATTTGGGATTACTTCTCACCATAGAAAAACCTTTTCACCGATTAGCAAGTTAAAATAGGTTTCACGTAGAAACACCAGATGTAGTTGTTGTGAACCACCATCATACAAATGGAATCCAAATAATTCAATCCTAGGTTGACCCAAGAATCTTTTTGGAGTCTAATTTATTTTTATAAAATGAATTTGGACTTTAAAAATAAATTAATAAATGGAGATAGTTTAAGGAAACTTAAAAAAATCCCCAGTGAGACTTTTGATTTAATTTTTGCTGACCCTCCTTACAACTTACAGTTAAGGAATGAGCTTATACGACCCGATAGGTCTAAGGTAAATGCAGTCAATGATGAATGGGATCAATTTGAAAATTTTAAAAAGTATGATGAATTTACCTACTCGTGGTTAACAGAATGTAAAAGAATTTTGAAAAAAAATGGCGCTATTTGGGTGATCGGCAGTTACCATAACATTTTTAGAGTTGGCACCGCTATTCAAAATTTAGGTTTTTGGATTTTAAATGACGTCATCTGGAATAAAAAAAATCCTATGCCAAATTTCAGAGGGACACGTTTTACTAATGCGCATGAAACCTTGATTTGGGCATCAAAATCAGAAAAATCAAAATACACTTTTAATTATCAATCTTTAAAATGTTTAAATGATGATCTTCAAATGAGATCGAACTGGGAGTTGCCGATTTGTAATGGTTCTGAAAGACTTAAAAAAAATGGTAAAAAAGTTCATTCTACTCAAAAACCTGAGGCTCTACTTCACAGAATTTTATTAGCAACCTCAAACAAAAATGATTTAGTTTTAGATCCTTTTTTAGGATCAGGAACAACAGCAACAGTTGCAAAAAAATTGGGTAGAAATTATTACGGAATTGAAAAAGAAAAAACCTATTATAAGGCAGCTGAACAACGACTTAAAAATACAAAACCTATAGAAGATGATTATTTAGATACTTTGCAAAATGGTAGATCTAAGCCAAGAATACCTTTCGGGTCATTGGTTGAATTAGGAATAATTAAACCAGGCACTACTATTTTTGATAATAAAAAGAAAATCAGTGCAAAAATTATGGCTGATGGAAGTATAAAACATGCCAAAAAAGAGGGCTCAATTCACAAGGTAGCTGCATCAATATTGGGAGCAGAAAGTTGTAATGGCTGGACTTATTGGCATTATAATCTTAATGGGCAAATAGTGCCTATAGATAATTTAAGACAAAGATTAATTTCAAAAAATTAATTATTATAAATTTTACCTAAATAAGAATCTAAAAACTTTTTGTTTTTAATAAATTTTTTCAAAAAAATATTTCTAAAAAAAACAGCCACAGGATTAGACAAATGAAATGCAAATTGATTTAGTTTAGATCTTTTATTGACCATTTTGGTTTTATTAACTCTATTCTTAAAGAAATCCCCTTTTAAGTTATTTTCAATACTTTTAAATAATTCATAAGCACCCTCTATGGATTGAGATGCCCCTTGAGCAAATGAAGGTGGAAAAGCAAAAAAAGCATCACCTATAAAATTAATGTTATCATCATTTGTTTTAAAAAAGTCTTTACTAACAAATACTGGGAATATTTTTAATTCCTTAATTTTATCAAAAAATTCTTTATTTTCTTTCGGAACCTTTTCCAAAACTTTTCTAATGAAGGAATTTTCTATAAATAAAGAATAATTTTTTTGTTGTTCTAAAGTAAGTTGATACTTCATAATTGCTATAAAATTCAAGTCTCCATTTTGATTTACTGGATAAATTACCTGATGAAAATCAGAGCCTAAAAATAATGAAATATTTTCATTATCGATTTTGGAAGAATTTGTTATCTTTCCTCTAATCGCTAGTGTGTTGTTGTATTTTGGTCGACTTTTATTGTCGGAAATCAAACTTCTACTTTTTGAAAAAACTCCATCTGATATGATTAAATAATCACATTCGAAAATTTCATTGTTTTCAAAAGTAAGTTGAATTTTCTGATTTTCTTTATTTATACTGGAAACATTATGATTAAATTTAATTAAATTTTCTATATCCTTTTTCAAAAAATTTATTAAATCAGATCTTTTCAAAGTAGTGTACTGACAATTCTCTGAATTAAAATCAGAAATATTTAAATCACATATCTTTTTGAAGTTTTTAGATGAAAAAAAAATAATCTTTTTTGGATTAAACTTTCTTGCATTTTCAAATTTATTAAATTCAATTTTATTTAAAAGCTTCACACTATTTACGGATAATTGAATTCCATAACCCTCCTCAAGATTAATCGAATTACTTTTCTCATAAATTACCACTTGATAATCTGAGTTTTTCTTAAATAAATTAGCAATAAATAATCCTGAAATACCAGCTCCGATAATGGCTATTTTTTTCATAAGTTGCCCTCTAAATACTTAACAACTTTTTTTGTAAATGTTGGCAACATAGAATTACCAATTTTTTTTTGATCAACCCAACAAGAAGAGGATATTTCTCTAACATTTTTTGGATATTGAATTTTGATATTCATATTCATGTTGGACATTTTAAAATTTATCGTTTTATTAAATTTTTTGGGTTTAGATAATTCCTGCATTGGAAATATTCTTAAGTTTTTGAGAAATTTAAATTTTGTATTTTTAACCAATAGATATTTTTTATCTTTTTTATAAACATTTAAAATAAAATACTTATCTATATTTTTTTTACTATTCTTTACAAGTTTGAAATCTTTTTTACGAAATGATTTACATTTTTTTGAAATTGGACATTTTAAACAGTTGGGATTTGTAGGTTTACAAATCAAAGCCCCTAATTCCATTAAAGCCTGCGCATAATCGCTAGACCTTGGGGATGTTCCTAATATTGATTTTTTTTTGTGGAGATTTTCCTTAGTAATTTCTTTTTCTTTTTTTAGAAAAAGATATCTTTTTAAAACTCTCTCAACATTTCCATCTAGCGGTATAAAAGACTTATTAAATGCAATAGCCAAAATTGCACTTGCAGTATAATTTCCAATTCCTGGTAAAGAAATTAAATCATCAAAAGTATCTGGTAATTTCCCTTGAAAATTTTTTTTAACAACTTGAGCAGTTTTTCTTAAATTTTTTACTCTAGAATAATATCCAAGACCTTCCCAGAGTTTATATAGTTTTTTGTCATTAGTTTTGGCAAGTGAGCTAAGATTTGGAATTTTTTTAATGAAGCGATTAAAATAAGGAATAACTGTTGCAACCTGAGTTTGTTGTAACATAAATTCACTTACTAATGTAAAATATTGCTTTTTAGTGGGTGAAACATTTTTTCGCCATGGTAATGATCTTTTATTTAAATCGTACCAATTGAGAATTTTTTTTGTTACAAATTGATCTTTCATATGCAATATAAAAAATATATTAAGCAGAGAACTGGTAGCATTCAAGGATTAAGGTCTTTCAATGACACTTTGCCAAAAAATATTAAAAAGTTTATTAATAAAAGAGGTCATATTTATTCCGAAACACTCAATAATTGGAAATTCATTGCTGGTGAAAAATTATTTAAAGTTTGTTATCCAAAATCTTTTAAGAATACTAACAAGTTCAGTGAAAGCACGCTCTTAATAATGGTGCAAAGAGGTCATGAGGTTGAGTTAGAATATTCGAAAAAAGAAATTATGGATAGAATGAATGCTTTTTTTAAAGATGAAGTTGTAAAACGGATTAAATTTACAAGTTTTAACGATGAAAATAAAATAGATAATCAGAAGATAATTCAGAACAAACCTGTGACAAACAATAAATATAAAAATAAACTTAATGATGTTAAAAATGAAGAAATCAAAAATTCTTTAATTGAATTAACTAAAGTTTTTAAAGAAAAATGAATAAATTATTTATATTTTTAATATTAATTTTTGGATTAACTACTAGTGCTAACGCAGAAATAAAGAGAATAGTTTCAGGAAATCAAAATGCAAAGATTACAATAATTGCCTACGAGTCTCTAACATGTAGTCATTGTGCAAATTTTCATAAAGATGTTTACCCCTCTCTTAAAAAAGATTTCATAGATACAGGACTAGTCAAAATAGAATTTCGACACTTTCCTTTAGATATTGCTGCTTTAAATGCTTCAAAAATTTCTCTGTGTAAACAAGATCAAAGCTTAGAAATTTTGGAAAAACTTTACTCTAATCAACAAGCTTGGATAAAAGGTAAGGAAATAGAAGAAGTAAATAATAATTTGAAAGAATTTCTAAAAAAAGCTGGGTTTGATATTGATTTTGAAAAATGTATTAACAACAAAGAAATAGAGGACTATGTTTTAAATGATCGAATCGAGGGGACAAAAAATTTTAAAGTTAATTCTACTCCTACGATAATAATTAATAACGAAAAGTTCGAAAAATCTCTTAATTATAAAAATTTAAAAAAAACATTGGAAAAGCTGATATAAGTTAATCCATGGAGTTTAAAAAAATCCAACTCAATGGATTTAAGTCATTTGCAGATAAAACTAATTTCTTAATTGAAAATGGTTTAACAGGCATTGTTGGCCCAAATGGTTGCGGAAAATCAAATATAGTTGAGTCATTAAGATGGGTAATGGGTGAAACATCTGCAAAAAGCATGCGAGGATCGGGCATGGAAGATGTCATATTTTCAGGAACATCAAACAAACCTTCTAAAAATATTGCTGAAGTTTCGGTAACTGTTGCTAATGAAAATAACGAGGGTCCAGTGCAATTTAGAGAGTTAAACGAAATAAATGTTAGAAGAAAAATAGAAAAAGATAAAGGTTCGAAGTTTTATATCAATGATAAAGAAGTTAGAGCAAGGGATGCTCAAATGTTTTTCGCAGATTTATCAACTGGAGCTCACTCTCCATCAATGATTAGTCAGGGCAGAATTGGTGCCCTTGTTACTGCAAAACCTACTGATAGAAGAGCAATTTTAGAGGAAGCTGCAGGAATTTCTGGATTACATGTTAGAAGACATGAAGCTGAACTAAGGTTGAGCGCTGCAGAAAATAATCTAAAGAGAGCTGATGAATTAAGAAGGCAACAGGAAAGGCAACTAGCAAATTTACAAAAACAGGCTGAAGAGGCTACAAAATACAAAAATATTTCTGATGAAATAAAAAAAATTGAAGCAGGACTATATTATCTAAAATTACTAGAGATCGATAAAGAAATTAAAATAGAAAATGAAATTAATACAGAAGCAGAAACTGAAGTCAGTGGTTTTAATAATAAAATTAACGAATTAGAGAAACTGATTAAAACTGAGGTTGATAAAATAACTCCTCTACGAGAAAAAAATATTGAAAATTTATCGAAGATACAAAGGCTAAACTTAGAACTAAAAAGTCTAGATGAGGAAAATAGTAGAATTCAAGACGAAATAGAAAACGTAAAAAAATCACTACAAACAATAGATGATGATATTAGTAGGGAAAGAGGAATAGTGATTGATGCAAACTCAAATGAAAAAAGACTGAAAGAAGAAAAAAGTGATCTCATTGAAATCGACTCAAAATATTATCAAACTGAGAAACAATCGAATGAAGATTTGGAAAACAGCAAGAATAAGTTAAAATCAGAAATCGATAAAATTAAACAATTAATTAATTCACAAAAAAATGATGATGCAATTAAATCACTAGATGCTTGCCAATTTGTCATCGAAGAATACGCAGATAGTTATAGTAAAAATCAAAATATCAAAAGAGAGTCTGTCAAAAGAAATGAGAGAATTGCAATAATTGACAAGGAGATTGAGAGTTGGAAAAATCTTTTATCTAATTCGGAAAAAATGGTTGCAGAATTAAGTGATAGAAAAAATAAACTTAATGTACAACGAGATAAACTTGATAATCAGCCAAAATTTCAGGCAGAAAAAAAAGGGCAAATTTCAGAAAATTTGAGAATTTCTGAAAATGAAAAAAATGAGAATGAGCAAATTATCAATACCACAGATGAAAAAATTGACGCTCTTAGAAATCAACTAAACGAGATACAAGAACAATCTATTCAGATAAGAGAACGAAAAGCAAGTTCAGGGGCAACAATTGAAGGACTTAAAAAAAGAAAAAATGATTTAGTTGATAGAATAATTTCTGAGCTAAATCTTACGGAAGAAAACATTTTAGAAAATTCAAATTTATTTGGTGTCGAAGAACTGCCCGATGCTGTTAATCAAGAAGACTTATTAGATAAAAAAAAACAAGAGAGAGAAAAATTAGGCTCAGTTAACTTAAAGGCTGACGAAGAGACAGTAAAGTATGAAACAGAAATCAAAAAAATGGAACAAGATAGAGCAGACTTAGTTACAGCAATTATAAAACTTAAAGATAGTATTAATGAATTAAATCAAAAAGGAAGGGAAAGACTAATTGAGGCTTTTGATAAGGTAAATAGAAAATTTAATGAGGTTTATACAAAATTATTTAATGGCGGAAATGCTAAACTTGAATTGGTTGACTCTGATGACCCTTTAGAAGCTGGTTTGGAAATGTTAGTAAGTCCTCCAGGAAAAAGACTTCAATCGATAACTTTATTATCTGGAGGTGAGCAGGCTTTGACTGCACTATCTTTGATTTTTGCTGTTTTTTTAACTAACCCCTCGCCTATATGTGTTTTGGATGAGGTTGATGCACCCTTAGATGATGCCAACGTAACAAGATTTTGTGGCTTGCTTGAGGAACTTATTAAAATTACAAATACTAAATTCATCATTGTTACTCACCATGCTTTGACAATGTCAAAAATGAATAGACTTTATGGTGTCACCATGCCTGAAAAAGGGATAAGTCAGCTTGTGGCTGTTGATTTACAAAAAGCAGAAAGCATGGTCGCTTAAGTAATTAATTAAAATGTCCAAAGATCCATTCAAAACTCGCTTAGAGATTGCAAAGAAAAAGGTTTCAAAAAGAGATCTAGAAAATAAAAAAGATAATCAATCTCCAATTGGCACTGCTTTTAAGCTAAGTACTGAGCTAGTTTCAGCAGTCGCCGTAGGGACAATTATTGGGTTTCTTTTGGACAAGACCTTTGGTACTAAACCCTGGTTAATTTTAATATTTTTTTTTGTAGGGGTAGTTGCAGGGATAATTAATGTAATTAGATCCGCAAAAAAAATGCAAAAATAGATAAGGATTTATGGCAGCTAACCCAATGACACAATTCGAAGTTTATAGAATTGGTCCAGAAATAAAAGTAGGCGCTTTTGATATTTCTTTTACCAACGCTAGTTTATTCATGGTCATAAGTTCTCTTGCGATTTTAATAATATTCAACCTTGGTTCAAAGAAAAATTCAATACTTCCGAATAAGATCCAACTCTTAGCTGAATTAAGCTATTCATTTGTCTCAAAAATGATCAGCGATACTGCTGGTTCAAAAGCTAAACCATATTTTTCATTTATCTTTTCATTATTTATGTTTGTTTTGTTTTGTAACATGTTTGGCATGATACCTTACACTTTTACAGTAACTAGTCATATCATTGTGACTTTCATATTAGCAGCTTTTATTTTTATTGGAGTGACTGTTATTGGTTTTATAAAACATGGCTTTGGTTACTTAAAACTATTTGTTCCAAGTGGTGTTCCTATCGTACTTTTACCATTAATTGTGGTCATTGAAATTATTTCATATCTAAGTAGACCTATCAGCTTATCAGTAAGATTGTTTGCAAACATGATGGCAGGACACACTATGATGAAGGTTTTCGGGGGCTTTGTTGTAAGCCTCGGAATTGTTGGTGGATGGCTTCCACTGAGTTTTTCAGTTGCTTTAACTGGTTTGGAGATACTAGTTGCTTTTCTTCAAGCTTATGTTTTTGCAATTTTAACATGCATTTATTTAAATGATGCATTAAATTTACACCATTAACTTATAAGGAGGATATAATGGAATTAGAAGCAGCAAAAATGATTGGAGCAGGACTTGCAGCAATAGCTTTAGCTGGAGCTGGAGTAGGTATCGGAATAATTTTTGGAAATTATTTATCTGGTGCAATGAGAAATCCATCTGCAGCCCAAAAACAATTTCCTAATTTGCTTTTAGGATTTGCTCTTGCAGAAGCAACAGGATTATTTGGATTAGTTGTTGCATTGATTATTCTTTTCGCGTTTTAATTAATGTTTAAAAAACTATTTTTATATTCATTAATTGCAAATTTCTTTTTTACAAATAAGATTTTTGCAGCAGAAAGTGGAGGAATGCCTCAATTAGATCCAGAGTTTTGGATTTCACAAATTTTTTGGCTCGTACTCACTTTTGGATTTTTGTATATTGTTTTATCTAAACTTATACTCCCCAAAATAAGTGCAAACTTAGAATTAAGAAAATCACAAATACAAGAAAATATTGAGGCAGCTGAAAAACAAAGAGAAAGTAGTGAAGCTAAACTTAAAGAATTTGATGGGATTATTCTTAAAAGTAAAATTGAAGCGAAGAACATTTTCAAAGATGCTAGAGAAAAAGTAATCAAAAATATTAATTCTAAAAAAGAGATTTTAGATAAACAAATTGATGATGAAATTAAAAAAGCTGAAATAGAAATAGATACTTTAAAACAAAGTGCTCCAGAAAAAATTAATAAAATTGCAGTTGTAACATCTACTGAAATTTTAAAAAAATTAATTGGAGCAGAAGTTAATAATAGCAGTATCTCTGCGATTGTTGATGATCTAGTAAAAAAAAACGGAGATAAATATTATGGTCATTGATTCAACTTTTTGGGTCGCAGTCTCTTTTGTAATATTTTTTGGGGGTCTGATATATTTAAAAGTACCTCAAAAAATTAATACTATTCTTAATAAATTAATCTCAGACATAAAAAATGAGATTGATGAAAGTGAGAAACTGAGAAGTGAAGCAAAGATATTATTAGATAATGCTCAGAAAAAATTAGACACAGCGCAATCCGAAAGTAAAGAAATACTTGATCAGGCAAAGAAAGATGCTGATAAATTAATCATTGAGCTAAATGACAAATTTCATAAATCTTCAGAAATTAAGAAAAATTTGGCTAAAAACAAAATTAATCAAATGAGAGAAGTAGCGATTAAAGAGATTAAAGATGCATCTGTTAAAATAGCTATAGACTCTGTAAAAAAAATAATAATAACCTCAGTTGATAAATCTAAACTTGATACGCTGTTTCAGAAAAATTTAGAAGAAACTAAAGAAGAGTTAAAAAAAATTAACTCATAATACTTTTTACAATTTATCTAAAAAAATATAAGTTATTATGATGAATTCTGTAGTTATAGGTTCTGGTTTTGGTGGTATGGCAGCCGCTCTTCGCCTTAAAGCTAAGGGTCACAATGTTACATTAATTGAAAAACACAAAGACCTAGGTGGTAGAGCAAGAGTTTTTAAAAAGAATGGGTTCATTTATGATGGTGGTCCAACAGTAATTACAGCTCCATACTTAATTAATGAATTATTTGAATTATTTCAAAAAAATCCAAATGATTATATTAAATTAACACCTCTTAAAGTTTGGTATCAATTCATTTTTGAGGATAAATCAAAGTTCAATTACTCTGGTGACGAAAATGAAATGAAAAGACAAATTGAGCTTATTAATAAAAAGGATGCTCAAGGGTATGAAGAACTCGTCAATTTCACTAAAAAAATTTTTGATAAAGGTTTTACAGAACTAGCTGATGTACCCTTTGATAAACCCTCAGTAATGATGAAACAATTACCCGCATTACTCAAACTCAAAAGTTATAAGTCAGTATATTCACTAGTATCATCTTATATTAAGAATGAAAAATTAAGAAGAATGTTGAGCATGCATCCTCTTTTAGTTGGTGGAAATCCATTTACCACAACTTCAATATATGGATTGATTTTATACTTAGAAAAAAAATGGGGCATTCACTATTCTATGGGTGGAACAGGAAATATCATAAGTGGTTTTGAAAAATTAATGAACGAAGAAGGAATCACAGTAATTAAAGGATCTGAAGTGACTCAAATAATTTCAAATCAAAATGAGATTACTGGAGTTCAATTGGACAACTCAAAAAAAATTGACGCCAATAAAGTTATTTGTAATGCAGATCCACCGGGTGTTTATGAAAAAATGTTAAACGGCCAGAGTAGTAATTCTTTTATGTTTAAATGGAAAAAAAATAGAATGGAATATTCAATGGGTTTATTTGTTTATTATTTTGGAACCAAGAAAATTTACGATAACGTTGAACATCATACCATTAAATTTGGCAATAAATACAAAGAGCACCTTGATGACATTTTTAATCATAAAAAATTAAACAACGATATAAGTTATTATCTACATAGACCCACTGCCACTGATAAATCCATGGCACCAGACGGACATGATTGTTTCTATGTTTTGGTTCCTGTTCCCAATAACCAATCAAAAATTGATTGGTCGTTAGAAGGTGAAAAAATGAAAAATTTAGTGGTAGAGAAAATGGAGAAAGATTTAATGCCAAACCTAAAAGAAAATATTGTCGAAGATTTTTATTTGACACCTGACTATTTTGAAAAAGATCTCAATACAAAATATGGTTCTGGTTTTTCTATACAACCAAAATTCTCACAATCTGCTTACTTTAGATTTCATAATAAATCTGAAATTTATAACAATTTATATTTTGTTGGTGCGGGAACTCATCCTGGGGCAGGTGTACCTGGAGTACTTTCCTCAGCAAAGGTTTTAGATAAAATTTTATAATGTCGTCTAAAAATTATTTATCTATTTACGCAAAATCGTTTAATTGGGCTGGTTTTTTTTTACCAAAAAAAACCTATAAAAATTGTTCTTATTTATACGATTTTTGTAGAGTTGTAGATAATATTGCAGATGACGAAGGCGAAATAGAAATAAAAAAAGTAAAATTCCGAAAATTTGTAAGTGATTTTAAACAAAAAAATTTTGAGAATCCTGTTATTCAAAATATGTGGAATATTATTCATGAATTCAATATTTCTCTGGAAATAATTTATGATTTATTTGATGGGATAGAGTCAGACATAAAACAAAATGTAAAAATAGATACTCGAAAAGATCTTTTAATCTATTGTTACAGAGTAGCTGGAACAGTCGGACTGATGATGGCAAAAATTTTAAAAGTTAGTAAAAAACAATCCCTTAAATCTGCAATCGATCTTGGTATAGCAATGCAACTCACTAATATATCAAGAGATGTGATTGAGGACTCAAAAAAAAATAGATCTTATATAAATGGAAGTTTTGAGGAAATTAACTCAACTATTAAACTTGCAGATACATTTTATAAAAATTCATTTTATTCCATAAGAGAAATTCCACTAAGCTTTAGATTTAGTATCTTAGTTGCTAGACGAATATACAGAAAAATTGGATATAAAATTTTGAAAAAGAAAACCTTTGAAAATTATAGTAAATCTGGAAAAATTTACGTTTCAAACTTTGAAAAAGTTTTGGAGACGATTTTATCAATTTATGATCTAATTATACTTTCTTTATTAAATAAAAATGATGATCAAATTGAACACGATCATTTATTGATTAATAAAGAAATTAATCTTGATGAAAGAATTTGATTACATAATTATTGGGGGTGGTTGTGCTGGTTTATCTCTAGCCTATGAATTAGAGATCCATAATAAATTAGAAAATAAAACCTTAGCAATAATCGAGCCTCGAGATGAATATAAAAGAGATAAGACCTGGTCTTTTTGGAGAGTATCTGAGCATAATTTTGATGATTGTGTCATAAAAAATTGGAAAAATTTTTCAGTTAATGCACCTAATAAAACGAATTTTCTTGAATGTGAAAATTATCCATATCAAAGCATCGATAGTGGTTTGTTTTATGAGAAAATTAATAATTCATTAAAGTTAAATAAAAATATCTTTTTTTTAAAGGAGCTGAAAGACATCAACATCAAAAATTCATTCATATTCAATAGTGTTCCTACTATCAAAAAAGACTTTAGAAATTTATGGCAACACTTTTGTGGAGTTGAAATAGAGACAGAGAATAAATATTTCGATGAAAACATTTTTAATCTTATGGATTTTGATTGTGATCAAAGGGAAAGTGTCCATTTTTTTTACACACTTCCCTTCTCAAAAAAAAAGGCATTGATTGAGAGTACTTGGCTTTCAAAAATGAACGATGACTCTCAAAAAGATTATGATCAACAAATTAAAGAATATATCGAAAAGAAATTAAATTTAAAAAATTATAAAATTACTTATAAGGAGATAGGTGCAATTCCACTTTTTTACCCATCATTTCAAAATGAAAAAAATAAAATTAATATTGGAACTGCTGGTGGTATGACAAGATTAAGTACAGGATATACCTTTTTGAATATACAAGAACATAGTAAATTTATTAGAAAAAATATTGAAAATATTCATAATACTAAAAAATTTGAAATCGGTAAAAAGTATCAATTTTTGGATGAAATATTTTTACGTGTTCTTGAAAAACATCCAAAAAAAATGTCAGAAATTTTTTTTAAGATGTTTCAAAGTTCACCTAAAACAATTATCAAATTTCTTTCCAATAAGAGTAATTTTCTTGAGGATTTGACTATAATTTTAAAAATGCCAAAATGGATTTTTATTAAAGCTTTATTTGATTAAACCTAAATGAATATGAATATAAAAAAAATAAATCTTAATCATTCTTTTATTTTTTTTTTATTCTGTAACATTTTTTCTTTAATACTTTTTAAATTTAGTAACTTTATATTGTCACCATTATTTTGCTTATTTTTAATTTTAATTATTGGTGTATCACATGGGTCTTTGGATCATGTCAAAGGTGGTAAGCTTCTAAAAATTTTTAAAATTGAAAATATAACTCTATTTTATCTTTCATATATCTTATTGGCTGTAATGGTTGTAACACTTTGGGTTTTAATACCATCTATCTTATTAATAATATTTCTGCTGGTTGCCTCATATCATTTTGGTAAAGAAGATACACAATTTTTGCATAATTATAATTCACACTTTATGGGGATATTGTATTTCCTTAAAGGATCTCTCGTTATTTTGGCACCATTATATTTTCATTTTGATGAAACTATAGCAATATTTAAATTATTATTAATTGATAATGAAAATTTTTATTCAAGTTTAAGTTTTATTGAGAATAATAGATTAATAGATTTAGGGATAATCTTAAGTTCTATTTCAAGTATTATTTTGTTTATTAAAAAATTTACTTTTAAAAATTTTTCTATTTTTTTTGATTATTTTTCTATATTGATTTTAAATTACTATCTCTCTCCTTTAATAGCATTTACTGCTTATTTTTGCTTTTTACATTCTGTAAGACATAGCATCACATTAATTTATGAATTAGATAACACTAACATTAAAAAAGGGTTATTGATTTTTATTAAAAAGGCTATGCCACTTACTATATTAACTGCTATTATTTGTTTAGTTGGTATTTATTTGCTCAATTTTAAATATGATTTTGATAACTCAATTATTAAAATCATTTTTATAGGTTTGGCGTCTTTAACATTTCCACATATATTACTTGAGTATCTTTTAGATAAAAATGAAAAACAAAGAACTTAAAATATTGTTATCTGCTCCGCGAGGATTTTGTGCCGGTGTTGAACGAGCAATTGAAATTGTTGAAAAATCAATTCAAAAGTATGGTTCTCCAGTTTACGTTAGACATGAAATAGTACACAATAAATTTGTTGTTGATGACCTAAGGAATAAAGGTGCAATATTTGTGGAAGAGCTTGAAGAAATTGAAGACAAAACAAGACCAGTTATTTTTTCTGCACATGGTGTTCCAAAAAAAATTCCACAGGATGCAAAAAATTATAATATGACTTATGTCGATGCAACATGTCCGTTGGTTTCTAAAGTTCATAGAGAAGCTGAAAATCTTCATAAGGCTGGATACCATTTAATCTTAATAGGGCATGAAAATCATCCTGAGGTAATTGGAACAATGGGACAACTGCCTAAAGGATCTATCGACCTTATCCAAAATGAGAGCGAAGCAAATAATTATGATCCAAAAAATTTTGAAAAGATTGCCTATGTTACCCAAACAACCCTATCAGTAGATGATACAAAAGAAATAATATCAATACTTAAGGAAAAATTTTCAAATATTAGAGAGCCTGCGAAAGAAGATATTTGTTACGCGACAACTAATAGACAAATGGCTGTTAAAAACATTGCAAAAAAGTGTGATCTATTTTTCGTTATTGGTAGTCGAAATTCATCTAACTCAGTGAGACTTGTTGAAGTTGCTAAAAAATCGGGCTGTGAAAACTCAATACTGATCCACTCACAAAGTGAAATTCCATTCAACTTAATTGAAAATTCAAATATAATCGGAATTTCATCTGGCGCGTCTGCCCCTGAAATACTTGTCGAAAATTTCATTAAAGAATTGAAAAATAAATTTACAGTCACTATAGAAGAAGTGGAAATTATAAAAGAAAACGTTGTTTTTCGTGTTCCAAAAAAATTAAATTAAATGGCTGTTTACACAAAGATAAATAAGAAAGACATTTCGTATATTAATAAAAAATTTGAAAACCAAAAATTTTTAAGTTTTAAAGGTATAAAGCAAGGAATTGAAAATACTAATTATTTATTAAAATCAAAAAACAATAAATTTATACTAACTATATTCGAAAAAAGAGTTCAAAAAAAAGAAATACCTTTTTTTATGAAATTAATGGATCAACTAAATGATCTCAAGATAAGATGTCCTAAACCACTAAAAAACCATGATGGAGAATATCTATTTAAAATAAAAAATAAGGTTGCTTGTGTTGTTTCGTTTCTTGATGGAAAAGACAAAAAAAATCTTAGTTTGAAGAATTGTTATGATATTGGAAAAACTGTCGCTCAAATGCACTCTTCCTCAAAAAAAATAAGATTATTTAGAAAAAACTCAATGAACATAAAAAATTTAAATCCATTATTAAAAAGTATTAAATTTAAATCAAAAAAATTTATTAATTTAGAAAAATTTCTCAAAAGTAATTTTAGAGAAATAAAAAAAAAATGGCCAAAAAAATTGCCTAATGGAATAATACATGGTGATCTTTTTATAGATAATATATTTTTTAAAAAAAATAAGATCTCTGGAATTATAGATTTTTATTTTGCCGCAAATGATTATTTTATGTATGAAATAGCTATATGTATTAACGCTCTTTGTTTTGATAAAAAAAATTCGCAATTCAAATTAAACAAAAAAAAGGTTAAAAATTTAATCAGAGGATATGAGGGTATTAAAAAGATCTCTGGAATTGAAAAAAAATCATTGAATATTTTATGCCGAGCTGCTGCGATGAGATATTTTCTGACAAGACTTTACGACTATACAAATACTCCAAAAACTGCATTCATAAAAATTAAAGATCCTAGGGAATATTATCAGAAACTGATAGTTCACAATAATTTGAAAAACTATAGGGATTATTTAGTTTAATGATTAAAATTTATACTGATGGTTCATGTCTTGGTAATCCTGGAAATGGTGGTTGGGCAGCAATAATATTAAATGATGGGGAAAAAACTGAAATCAAAGGAAGTAAAAAAGATACGACAAATAATCAGATGGAATTATTAGCACCTATAGAGGCGCTTAAAAAAATTCCAAAAGGAAGCAAAGTTCAAATTTTTACAGACTCTAAATACGTAAAATCTGGGATAACAGAATGGATACACAATTGGAAGAAAAATGGATGGAAAACTGCAAACAAAAAAGAAGTAAGCAATAAAGCACTTTGGGCAGAATTAGATCTACTAAATAATGAGTTTGAAATAAGCTGGAACTGGGTAAAAGCCCATTCAACGGATGAATTAAATAATGAAGTAGATTTAATCGCTAAAGATGCTGCCAATTTATAGTAAGGGCACCTAGCAACAGAACTGTCTTTCCTAGATAAGATTATTTAATAAATTCTCTGCTGAAGTTAAACCACACTCTTTAGTTTCTTTTTCAACATGAATACTAACAATTGTGAAATTTTCAATCACCATTAAATAACGATTTGATCTAATTCCCATTCCTTTAGCATTACGATCAACTTCTGCGCCAATTGCTCTCGTAAATAATAAATATGGGTCAGATAACATTTTAATTTTATCTCCAGTATTATTAATCTCACCCCAGCCATTCATTACGTAAGGATCATTTACTGATAAACAAAATATATTTTCTATTCCTTTTGCTTTAATTTTGTCTGCATTTGCTACAAAACCTGGTAAGTGAAGTTTGGAGCAAGTTGAGGTAAATGCCCCAGGTAAACCAAACAAAACGACTTTACCATTACCAATAGTTTCTCTTAATTTACTTTTTTGAGGTTCTCCATCAACAAGTTGAAAAATCTCTGTATCTGGTAGTTGATCTTTTATTTTAAGTTTCATATCGAATTCATTACATATTTTTTAACTTTTTCAATATCATTTGATAGAAGTTCAAATTTTTCTTTTCTATCATTAACGTATTTAAGACTATCTGGTAAATTTTCAGTTTTTGAAATTGCATCTTCTATTGCTTTTGGAAATTTACATGGGTGTGCAGTTGATAATACAACACAATTTTTTTCCAATCCTAATTTTCTTACAGCACCAATCCCTACTGCAGTGTGTGGATCCACTACCATCTGATATTCGTCATTGATAGTTTTAATCATTTCAACAGTTTCCTTTTCATCAAGCATTTCAGATATAAAATTCTTTTTGATTTTATCTAAGTCGTTTTTATCAATTTTATAAGTGTTATCTTTTATTTCAGCCATTACATTTTTTGTAACTTCTGAGTTACAATCTTTGACATCGTATAAAAGCCTTTCAAAATTACTTGCAATTTGTATATCCATACTTGGAGTATTTGTTTCCTCTACTTTCTTTTGACTATAATCACCACCAGATATAGCTCTATGCAGTATGTCATTTTTATTTGTAGCTACGATAAGTTTATCAATTGGAAGACCTAGTTTTTTTGCTAAATAACCAGCATAAATATCACCAAAGTTTCCTGTTGGAACAGAAAAGGATAAAGGTTGGCTGTTTCCAATCTTAAAGTAAGCGTAAAAATAATACACCGATTGAGCAATAATTCTTGCCCAATTAATTGAATTTACACCAGACATATTGATTGCTTTAGAAAATTTTTCGTCATTAAACATTGCTTTTACTAAATTTTGGCAATCGTCGAAATTACCCTCCACTGCAATGTTAAATACATTACTCTCTTCATGTATTGTCATTAGTCTTCTTTGCACTGGCGAAATTTTATTGTTGGGGTGTAATACAAAAACATTTAAATTATTTTTTCCCTTTAAAGCGTCTATGGCAGCTGCACCTGTATCTCCTGAAGTTGCTACTATAATATTAATTTTTTTTTGATCACAGCCTAAATGATATTGATAAAAATTACCTATTAGTTGCATTGCTATATCTTTAAATGCAAGTGTAGGTCCATGAAATAATTCTAATACTTTTAAATCTCCTAGATCTGATATTTTAACAACATTGTCAGATCTGAAATTTAAATATGATTTTGAAATCAAGGAGATTAGATCATCTTTAGACATGAAATCTCCTATAAATGGATAAATTATTTCAGCTGCTAAATCATTGTAACTAAGGTTTTTTAGATTATCTAGTTCTTCCTCTTTAAAAGGTTTAATTGATTTTGGAACGAATAGTCCCCCATCATCTGCCAAACCTTTGAGGAAAACATCTTTAAAAGTAAAGTTTTTCTGATTATTTCTTGTACTAATATAATTCATTTAATAATTCTTTTTTCTAAAATATAGATATAGCAAAAGAATTGAAATCGCTAATGAAAACCATGTCATTGCATATTTTTTATGATTGTTAGAAATATTAGCAGTAATTTTTTTTGGTCTAGGAAACTGATAATTTCCATCTAAATATATTATGTACTTAGAAAATTCTTTACCAGTAAATTTTGAGATATCTTCTCTATTCAAACTAAACCAGTAATTTTCTTTAATATCATTATCTGGTTTGAATATATTTTTTCTTCCCTGTGTTTTAAGAGTTCCTTCTATATTATTTTGATCCAATATATTTATCTCTGGTGTATCTTTTTTTTCAAACGGTATCCATCCTCTATTGAGTAAATAATTTTCACCATCTATTAAAATTGGATTTAAAACTTCAAACCCGGGTGTTCCAGAGTCATTTAAATTATATAAGTAAATTTGTTTTTCAAAATCAACACGACCTGATGTTTTGATTTTGAGAAAATTTTGTTGATTAGATTGTGAAAGTTGAACTGGAGGATTTTTCAATGAATTTTCTATTTCTAAAATGAGATTATTCTTCCAATTTAAACGAATTATCTGCCAAGTGCCTAAAGCAATAAAAACAAATATAAAAAATATGATAAAAACTGAAAATAAAAATTTATGTTTCAAGGTTCAAAATTAGCTTCCCCAAATATAGATCGCAGCAAACAAGAATAGCCAAACTACGTCAACAAAGTGCCAGTACCAGGCTGCCGCCTCAAAACCAAAGTGATGATCCTTGTTAAAGTGACCTAACTTTCCTCTCCACAAACAAACGGCCAAGAAAATTGTACCAACGATGACATGAAAACCATGGAATCCTGTTGCCATGTAAAATACTGAACCGTATATGTGATCTGAAAATGCAAATGTTGCATGATGATATTCGTAAGCTTGTAAAGCAGTAAAACAAACTCCTAATATAACTGTTAAGACTAATCCTTGAATAAATCCTTTTCTATCATCCTCTAAAAGAGCATGATGAGACCAGGTCACTGTAGTTCCAGACAATAAAAGAACCAATGTATTTATTAATGGTATATCCCAAGGATCAAAAGTTTCTATATCTTTTGGTGGCCATACATTTCCAACAAAGTCGTTTGGGAAAAGACTCACGTCAAAGTATGCCCAAAACCAAGCAACAAAAAACATTACCTCTGAAGCAATGAATAAAGTCATTCCATAACGATGGTGTATTTGAACCACAGGTGTATGATGTCCTTGATGCTCAGCTTCAATAACTACATCTCTAAACCACATGTATGCTCCATAAATTAATAAAGCAAATCCAAGGTACATTCCCCATGAAACCTCATAATGCATGTAATAAACAGCTCCAACAGCTAAAACTAAACATGAAAATGAAACATAGATAGGCCAAGGACTTGGGTCTACTAAATGGTAATCGTGTTTTTTTTCAGCTGACATTTTTTGGATTATGATTGTTTATAGTAATCTGTCGAGAAAAAAGTATACGACATAGTTACATCCTGTAAATTTTTTACTGTTGCATCATTGACCATTTCTGGGTCTAAATAAAAAGTCATCATATAGGTTGCAGTTTCACCAGCTTTTAATTCTTGTTTTTCAAAGCAAAAACAACCAAGTTTACTATAATATTTTCCAAAGCTTGAGGGTGAAACATTAAAACTTGCTACACCTGCAGTTGGTTCATTGCTATTATTGGTTACCTCAAACTCAATTTTGTTTACTTGACCCACTTTAACATCCATCACATTCGATTTTGCCTTAAAATCCCATGGTAAATTATTAACATTGGTATCAAATCTTACACTAACTACTTTATCTAAAACAATTTTTGGAGCTTTGTCTGCTACTTGAGTAGTTCCTCCAAAACCAGTAACTCTACAAAAAATCTCATAAAGAGGGACTGATGCATATGATAAACCTAACATCAAAACAAAAATCCCAGCTAAAACTAATGGTGTTAATTTCTTTTTTTCTATCATATCGACCTATCAAATACGCCTGTGTTATATAAAGTAAAAAAGAAAAGAAAAATCATAAACGCAATAATAGCTAATGCCGTAAGAATATTTTTTCTTTTTGTTTTTTTATCTGGTGTAATCATATTATTTTATCAATCAAAAATAGAACAAAAACTAAGAATAAATACAATATGGAATATCCAAAGATAGCTTTTGCCTTCTTAGAGTTAAATCTATTTTTTTTATAATCCAACAATTCATAACATAAAAAATTGTAATAGAAAGTTAATAGCAAAGATGGAATTAAAAATGTTAAGCCAACAAAGTTAATTAAATATGGAAAAATAATTACCGGTATCATCAATAAAGAATAAATGAATATATTGATTTTGGTACTTTCTATTCCGTTGGTTAGTGGCAGCATTGGTATTTTGGCTTTTTTGTAATCATCAGACTTGTATAAACTAAGTGCCCAAAAATGAGAGGGCGTCCAAAAAAATATTATTAAAAAAAATGTTAATGGCTCAAGCGATATAGAGCCTGTAGCAATAGTCCATCCTATTACCGGAGGAAAAGCACCGGCTGCCCCACCAATAACTATATTTTGTGGAGTTCTTCTTTTTAACCAGATTGTATAAACAAATACATAAAACAATATTGTTAGTAATAATATTGCAGCAGAAACTCTGTTTGTAAAATAATCTAAAGCTACAACCGAAACTATTGATAATGTAACACCAAATATCAAAGCTTGATTTCTATTGACTTTCCCTGTTGGGATTGGTCTTAAACAGGTTCTAGTCATTAAAGCATCGAGATCTGACTCGTACCACATATTTAAAGCACCAGCTGCTCCGGCACCTAATGAAACGAGAAGAATTCCAATAATTGCATCTTTAGTTGAAACAATGTTAGGTGCTGTTAATAAACCTACGGCACAGGTAAAAATTACCAATGACATAACTCTTGGCTTCATCAATTTAAATAATTCTGAAAGATTAAACAAATCTTCTTGGCTTAAACTTCTTTTTTTTAGCCTTGAATTATCCATCGGTTCTTAATGCTCTTATTTTATTAGCCGTGCGATTTTTGTGTACCCTGACCATCTTCAAATTTTGGCAATTCCTCAAAAGTATGGAAATTTGGTGGAGATGGCACAGTCCACTCTAAAGTTGTTGCTCCCTCACCCCATGGATTTTGTGCGGCTGCTTTCTTTTTTGCAAATGCATAAATTAAATTCATAAAAAATACAGCGAGACCAGCTACAGCCACGTAGGACCCTATTGAAGATATATAATTCCATCCGGCAAATGCATCAGGATAATCAGCATACCTTCTCGGCATTCCAGCTAATCCTAAAAAGTGCTGAGGGAAGAAAATCAAGTTAACTCCAATAAATGTTAACCAGAAATGTAATTGACCCATCCACTCAGAATATTCATAACCACTCATTTTTGAGAACCAATAATAAAAGCCTGCAAAGATTGCAAAAACAGCTCCTAGAGAAAGTACATAGTGAAAATGAGCAACTACGTAATAAGTGTCATGCATTGCAGTATCAACACCTGCATTAGCTAAAACAACTCCAGTTACTCCACCGACCGTGAACATAAAAATAAATCCTAATGCCCATACCATTGGTGTTTTAAAAGATATTGAACCACCCCACATTGTTGCGATCCATGAGAAAATTTTTATTCCTGTTGGAACAGCAATAATCATTGTTGCAGCTAAAAAATATGCTTTTGTATCTGTGCTTAATCCAACTGTGTACATATGGTGCGCCCATACAACAAATCCGACAATTCCAATTGCTACCATTGCATAAGCCATTCCAAGATATCCAAAAACAGGTTTTCTAGAAAATGTAGAAACAATATGACTAATCATTCCAAATCCTGGAAGGATTAAAATGTATACTTCTGGATGACCAAAAAACCAAAATAAATGTTGGAATAAGACTGGATCACCCCCTGTCTGAGCTTCAAAGAAGGCGGTACCGAAATTTCTATCTGTTAATAACATTGTTATTGCTCCAGCTAATACTGGTAAAGATAATAATAATAAAAATGCAGTTACTAATATAGACCATGCAAACAAAGGCATTTTATGTAATGTCATACCTGGAGTTCTCATGTTTAGAATAGTAGTAATAAAATTAACTGCTCCTAAAATTGATGAAGCACCCGCTAGGTGCAAACTTAAGATAGCTAAGTCCATCGCTGGTCCAGGTTGTCCAGCTTTTGAGGACAACGGAGGATAAATAGTCCATCCACCCCCTACACCGGTTTGTCCTGGAGGGCCATCTGCAAAAATTGATAGAATTAATAAAGTTAAAGAAACAGGCAGTAACCAAAAAGAAATATTGTTCATTCTTGGAAATGCCATGTCAGGAGCTCCAATCATAATTGGCACAAACCAATTACCAAAGCCACCAATCATTGCTGGCATTACCATGAAAAAAATCATTATTAAACCATGTCCAGTAACCAACACATTATATAAGTGATAATTACCACCTAAAATGCCATCACCAGGATGCATTAATTCCATTCTCATTAAAACAGAAAAAGCAGTTCCAATAACTCCTGCAACAATTGCAAAAATTAAATACATTGTCCCAATATCTTTATGGTTAGTAGAATACGCCCAACGTTTCCAGCCAGTTGGAGTATGATGATCGTGTGATGCTGTTTGTGTATACATAATTTATTTACTCGCTAATTTAAGTTTATCATTTTCAATTTCTTCTTTTGCAAATTTCACGCGTGCCTCAGATAACCATTCTTGATATTCATCTTCACTAACTACTTTTACTGCAATAGGCATAAATGCATGTTTTATACCACAAAGTTCTGAACATTGACCATAATAAGTACCAACTTTTTCAGCCTTAAACCACGTTTCATTAATTCTTCCAGGTACCGCATCCCTTTTTACTCCAAATGAAGGTAAGGCCCAAGCATGTAAAACATCATTTGCTGTGATTAAAACTTTTACTACTTTGCCAACTGGAACTACAACTTCATTATCAACAGCTAACAATCTTGGTTGATTTGCTTTTAAATCTTTTTCTTCAATCATGTATGAGTCAAATTCCAAATTTTCGTCTGGATACTCATAACCCCAATACCATTGATAGCCTATTGCTTTGATTGTTAAATCTGCTTTTGGAATTGTATCTTGCTTATATAGAATTTTAAATGATGGAACCGCCATAACAATTAAAATTAAGCAAGGAATTAAAGTCCATAAAACTTCAACTGTTACATTGTGTGTTCTCTTAGATGGATTAGGGTTTGCTGAAGCTCTAAATCTTACACAAGCATAAAGCATCAAAAATAAAACAAATACACTTATTGCTATTATTATCGGTAATAACAAATTATCGTGAAAGGCTACAATATCTCTCATCGATTCTGATGCTGCTTTTTGAAAACCTAATTGCCAATCAACAGGTTGGTTTGCAAAAGCATTTTGAGAGATAAAAATACTAGAAAATATAAATAAAATTTTTTTCATTTTTACTAGCTATATAAAGCCCTTTTGTAAAAATTACACTTTAGTTTTCGCGACAATTTATCAATTAATCACATAATTTATGATCGAAATTGCAGATATCACTGCGGTTTCTGATCTTAAAATATTGTCATTAATTTTGAGTGCTTGTACTCCTTTAAACGAGAGAATCTCCTGCCTTTCGTGTTCTGAAAAATCCCCCTCAGGACCTATAATGATGCAAATTGGTTTATCTGAAAACTTTGTTTTTTCGATTTTTTTATTATCTGAATTTAAATCTGTAAAAATTAAATTCATTGAATGAGAATTTAGAAAACTTTTTAAATTTTGTGCTTGCTCAATGACTGGGACAGTAATTCGATTTGATTGTTCACATGCTTCTATAACTATTTTTTCTAACCGATCTTTATTAATCTTTCTTACAATAGTTCGATCAAAAACTATTGGTAAAAATTTTGAAACACCTAATTCAGTTGCTTTTTGAATCATAAAGTTTTGGTAATTTGATTTGATAGGAGAAAAAGCTAACCATAATTCTTTTATAGTTTCTTTTTGTCTTAACTGTTTAGTTGATTTAAATTCAACAAAATCTTTTGTAATATTCAAAATTTTTGCTTCCCATTCACCAGTTTTATTAAATAAAGAAAAAGTATCATTTTTTTTCAGCCTCATTACTTTAGTTAAATAATGAGACTGAGATTTATCTAATTTATCAATCATATTTTTTGATAAAGTACTCGAAAAAAATAATCTTATATTACTCATATATGTTAAATTAATTTATGAAAAATATTAAAGCAATAATTTTTGATGCTTATGGAACTTTGTTCGATGTCAATTCAGCTGCAGAAAAATGTAAAGATAAAATTGGAGATAAATGGGAGAGTTTTGCAAATTTTTGGAGAACCACTCAATTAGAATATACTTGGCTTAGAAGTTTGATGGATAGACACAAAAATTTTTGGCAAGTTACAGAAGATAGTTTAGATAAATCAATGAAAGTTTTTGACATTGATCCTTCGATGAGAAATGAGTTACTTAATCTATATAAAATCTTATCCCCCTACAGAGAAGTTCCAGGTACCTTGAAAGCTTTAAAAGAGAAAAAATTTAAATTAGCTATCTTATCTAATGGTACTCCATCATTACTGGATCAATTAGTAAAAAGTAATCATTTGGATAATTTATTTGATGATATATTTTCCATAGAACAAGTTGGTATATATAAACCAAGTTCTAGAGTTTATGATATGCCAATCAAAAAATATAATATTAGTAAAAGTGAAGTTGCATTTTTAAGTGCTAATACTTGGGATGTTTCAGGTGGTGGAAATTATGGTTACCAATCTATTTGGGTAAATAGAAATAATAACATTTTTGATAACTTAGATTTTAAACCAAAATATCAAATTACAGATCTTAACAAACTAATTCAATTACTTTAATATTTTAAAAAATAAAGACCAAAGGTGACAAAATATTTTTTTTTGTGCTTGCAAAGAATGTTACAATCCGCCATTGTATTTACTAAAATTAATTTAAAATGATTAAAGCATTAGATTTATTTGGTAGAGTTTTAATATCTGCATTATTTTTTTTAAATGGAATTTTTAAAATCAATAATTATGAGGGAACCATAGGTTGGATGGAAAGTTTTGGTTTGCCTGGTATTTTAATTATACCCGCAATTGCTCTTGAAATAATTGGACCCATCCTAATTGTAATTGGCTATCAAACTAGAATTGCTGCTGCGGCTTTAAGTTTATTTTGTTTTGCTACAGCTATTATTTTTCACAATGATTTTGCTGATCAGGTACAGCTTACTGCTTTTCTTAAAAACATTGCTTTAGCTGGTGGTTTTTTATTCTTGGTAGTTAATGGTGCTAAAGGTTTTTGTTTAGATAAAAAGTGATCTTGAAATTAATAATTAATTCATTAAATAAAGCGGATGAAAAATATTGAAGTAAAACAAATCATCGATCCGATCCCAGCTTCGGATGGAGCTGGAGTAAAGTTAAAAAGAAGTATTGGAGTTGAACCCAATTACTTTGATCCTTTTTTGATGCTAGACGAATTTGGCTCTGAAAATAGTGATGATTATGTAGCTGGTTTTCCCCCACATCCCCACCGAGGAATTGAAACAGTGACTTACATGCTTGCTGGTGATTTTGAACATAAAGATAGTACGGGCGGTGAAGGTAAAATGACTGCTGGTGACGTCCAATGGATGAAAACTGGAAGTGGTATTATCCATTCAGAAATGCCTGCAATGAAAGAAGGGAAACTTCATGGATTTCAGCTATGGATCAACATGCCAGCAAAATTAAAAATGAGCAAACCTGAGTATATTTATATTGATGCAGATAAAATGAGCGTACATAAAGATAATGATAAAAAAGTAAAAGTTATAGCTGGTAAGTTTGAAAAAGCAGAGGGTCCAGTTAAAGGGCACAATGTTGAGCCAGTTTATTTTGATGTCGAACTAAATAAAGATAAGAATTTCACTTATCTTCTCCCATCTACACATAATAGTTTTATTTATTTAATAGATGGTGAAATAGAAATAGGCGAGCAAAAACATGACAATGTCAAAGATAGCACCTTGATATTACTTACAAGAGGTGAAAATTTGAAAGTGAAAGCTTTATCAAAAGCTAAATTTTTAGTTATTTCTGGAAAACCAATAAATGAGGAAATTGCAAGAGGTGGTCCGTTTGTAATGAACACTAAAGCAGAGATATTGCAGGCCGTTCAAGATTATCATAACGGCACATTTGTAAAATAAAAAATGAAATCAATACAAATAGAGAAATTTGGTGGACCAGAGGTTTTGGTTATAAAGGATGTAGATATAGGAAAACCAGGTCCGAAAGAGGTCTTAATTAAAAACAAATCAATAGGTCTTAATTTTATAGATACATATCACAGGACAGGACTATACCCTATTCCATTACCAAGTGGAATTGGTCTTGAAGCGAGTGGTACAATTGAGGAGATAGGCTCTGAAGTAAAATTATTTAAAGTTGGCGATCGAGTTACACATGCATCAATGCCAATTGGAGCATATTCAGAAAAACAAATTATGCCTGAAGAAAAATTGATTTCTGTTCCAGATGGTATTTCTGATGAAGTGGCATCTTGTATAACTCTAAAAGGTATTACGGCAGAATATTTATTACACAGAGCTTATACATTAAAAAAAGGTGATAAAATGCTTTATCATGCTGCAGCTGGAGCTCTTGGTCAAATTTTATGTCCTTGGGCAAATTCTTTGGGTGCAGAAGTTATTGGGACAGTTGGTTCAAAAGCTAAAGAGGAAATTGCCAAAAAAAATGGTTGTCACCATGTAATTAATTATTCTGAAAAAAATTTCTCTGAAGAAGTTGAAAAAATAGTTGGAAAAAATGGTATAGATGTTGTTTATGATGGTGTGGGAATAAAAACATTTAAAGGTTCAATTGAAACATTAAAAATAAGAGGAATGATGGTGGCATTTGGTAATGCATCTGGATACGTTGATACTATTGATGTAAAACAAGATATTAATGCTAAAGGATTATTTTTTACTCGACCATCCATTGCACATTATACGATCAAAAGAGAAGAATTAGTTGAATCAGCAAAAAAAGTTTTTGATGCAATTTTATCAAACAAAATTAAGGTAGAAATTTCAAAAAAATACGCTTTAACAGATGTTGCTCAAGCCCATAAAGATTTAGAGGCTAGATTATTAACTGGTCCAGCAGTAATTATTCCTTAAATTGAATATCCATATCAGAAAGGTGAAGCCTTAGAGCTTTAGTTGAAATTTGAATTTCAATGATGAAAAATATGATTGATATCATCATAGATAAACAACATGAACCGAAAATTATTCTCGCAATAAAAAGTTCTTGTAAATAAAGACCAAAAACAGTGAGCATGTTGAACAAAAATCCGAAAGCAGCAAATAAAATACTTAATTTTAAAACACCAATTCTTTTCTCTAAATTTATCAATTGGTCTTTCCATTCAGGTGGGGTGTGTTTTTCAAATACATACTCATCATGTATTTTTCTTATTAAAGAACTCAAAGTATGAAACCTATTAGAATACACTCCCATTATTAGTGGGATTGCTGGAAACATTAATGCGGTAACTGTGTAATCTATATTCATACGAATCAATTTGATTATCAATCTTGGCTTTGTTATTTACAAGTAAAATTTAATGAACCAATTAAACTTATTTATAGAACTTACCAGGCTTAAAAAGCCTATCGGTTATATGTTACTATTTTGGCCTTGTATATGGGGTTTAACATTAGTTTATGATTTCTCACAAAATAAAAATATTTATTTTTTTTACTTAATTTTATTTTTTCTCGGTGCAGTATTAATGAGATCTGCGGGGTGTATTGTTAATGATGTATTGGATAGAAAATTTGATAAACTAGTTGTAAGAACAAAAGACAGGCCAATTGCATCAGGAAAAATTTCAGTAAAATTAAGTTTATTTTATGCAGCTATACTATGCTTATTAGCATTTATTGTTTTAATTAACTTTAATCTTTTTACAATTTTATTAGCACTAGCCTCAATGCCACTAGCTTTTACGTATCCGTTGATGAAAAGGTATACTTATTGGCCACAACTATTTCTAGGAATAACATTTAACTATGGCCTAGTACTTGCTTGGACATCAATTTCAGGAAGTTTAAATCTTGTTCCATTAATATTTTATTTAGGAGCCATATTTTGGACACTAGGATACGACACAATTTATGGATACCAAGATATAAAAGATGATGAAATAATAGGACTAAAATCAACGTCAATTAAATTTAAAGGAACTGCAAAAATATTTTTAATTATATGTTACTCTATTTTAATATTTTCTCTTGTAGTAGGAGGTTACCTAATGGATTTTAGTTTGTATTATTTTTTATTTTTACTAATACCATTCACACAATTATTTTTATACCAAATAAAGACTTTTGATATAAATGCTCCAAGCATATGTTTAAAAGTTTTTAAAAGTAACAATTTTTTTGGTCTTTTAGTTTTAATGAATATTTTAATAGGGAAAGTTTCATAATGGAAAAATCAGCAACATTAAAAAGACTCTTTAATGAGTATACAAAGAAATATATCAAAAAAATTGCAATAGCAGTATTTTTTTCTCTTTTAGTTGCTGCAAGTACTTCATCAATTGCTTGGCTACTTGATCCAGCAATTGATAAAATTTTTATACAAAAAGATCAATCATTGCTAATAATTATACCATTCTTAATAATCATTGCTTTTACAACTAAGGGAGTTTCTCTTTATTTAGCAAAAGTTATAATGATCAATGTTGGGGAAGATATAAAAAAGAAACTTCAATTTGATATGTTAAATACTTTAATAAGTGCTGACACCCAATCTATAGACGAAAAGCATACAGGAAAATTTATATCAAATCTTACTTATGATGTAATGCATATTACAAATCTTCTGAGTCATGGTATTTTGAACCTTTTTAAAGATAGCTTAACCCTCATAGGATTGCTTACTGTAATGTTTTTACAAAATTGGAAACTTTCATTGATTGCAATTATTTTAATTCCAATAGCAAGTACCGCAGCAAGAAGTTTGGGTAAAAGAATGGGTAAAGTAACAACTGAAGCTCAAGAAAAATCTAGTTTTTTAACTAAATATTTGGTTGAATTGTTTAAAAACCACCGACTTACAAAAATTTTTCAGAAAGAAAAGTATGAGTCAAATAGAGCAGACAACTATTTAAATCAACTTAAAGAAAAAAATAAAAAAATTGGGCATGTAATAGTCAGAATTTCTCCAATAATGGAAGTACTAACCGGGGTAATGATCGCTATTCTGATTTTTTATTCAGGAAAATTAATTGCTGTGGGAGAGTTAAGTGTAAATAATTTTTTTTCATTTCTTGCAGCAATGATGTTGGCTTATCAACCAGTAAGGTCTTTATCAACATTAAATGTAATTCTTAATCAAGGTCTCTCAGCAGCCTCAAGAATTTTATCTGTAATTGACACCAAAAAATTAATAAATAACCCAGATAATGCGAAAGAAATTAATGTAGAAAAAGCAAATATCAAATTTAAGGATGTGATGTTTAGCTATAATAAATCTGACGGTGAGGTTCTTAAAAATGTAAATCTTGAATTTGAAGGAGGTCAAATGACTTCTTTGGTTGGTCATAGTGGTTCAGGTAAATCAACCATTTTAAATTTAATTCCTAGATTTTATGATTGCGGATCAGGTGATATTTCTGTTGATGACCAATCTATATATGATGTCACGCTACATTCATTAAGAAAAAATATTTCTCTAGTCAGTCAAGAGACAACTCTTTTTGATGACACAATTAAAAATAACATAAAATATGCAAATTTAGATGCAAGTGATGAAGAAATATTTAGAGCAGCAAAATTATCACATTGTGACGAATTTATAAATAATCTTCCAGAAAAATATGAAACCTTAATTGGTGAGGATGGTGTAAGGTTATCTGGAGGTGAAAAACAAAGGATTTCAATAGCTAGAGCTATGTTAAAAAAAAGCTCTATTATACTTTTGGACGAAGCTACATCATCTTTAGACTCTGAGACCGAAACAAAAATACAAGATGCATTAAAAATTTTAACAAAAGATAGAACTACTATTGTTATTGCTCATAGACTTTCGACCATCTTAAACTCAAATAAAATATATGTAATAGACTCTGGAAAGATAGTTGATAATGGTAAACATGAAGATTTGTTAATTAATTCTAAAATTTATAAAAATTTTCATGACAAACAATTTCAGAGGTAATGATTTTTTTTATTTACCAATTTTTACTTTCAATCATAATATTGTTTTCCCCATTCATAATTATCTTTAGAATTTTAAAAAATAAAGAGGATAAATATAGATTTAAAGAAAAATTTTGTTTAATTACAAAAAAAAGAGCAACTGGAAAACTAATCTGGTTTCATGGATCTAGTGTTGGTGAAATATTAAGTGCTATCCCAATAATTAAAAGATATGACAATGACAAATCTATAAGTAGAATATTAATAACATCTAGTACATTAAGCTCATCAAAAATATTAGAAAAAATCAAATTCAAAAAAACTATTCACCAATTTTATCCTATTGATCACATATTATTTTCAAAAAAATTTTTGGATCATTGGAAACCAGATATAGCAATTTTTTTAGAATCAGAAATCTGGCCAAGTATGTTTCGATCTATCAAAAAAAGAGGTATACATTTAATTCTGCTAAATGCTAGAATTACTAAAAAATCTTTCAATCGGTGGTCAATAATTAAGAAATTTTCTCACTCAACTTTTAGTTTAATAGATAAAGCCTACTCTCAAAACACTGAGACAAATTATTTTTTGAAAAAATTAAAAGTAAAGAAAATAAACTTTATTGGAAATTTAAAATTTATCGAACACGACAGTTTTGAAACTAATCAAGCAGATAAGAAATTATTCTCACAATTTAGAAAATATAAAACTTTTGTCGCAGCAAGTACACATAACACCGAGGAATTATTTGCAGCAGAAACTCATATTTTATTAAAAAAAAAAATAAAGAATATCATTACAATTATAATACCAAGACATATTAATCGTGTTGACCAGATTATTTCACAACTTAATGAACTTGGGTTAAATGCAATATCTCGTAGATCAAATAAAAAAAAATTAGATAATATTGATATTTACTTAGTTGATACCTTCGGAGAATCTAAAAAGTTTTACAAATTTGCAACAACAGTTTTTTTAGGTGGGTCAATTATAAATAGAGGTGGGCAAAATCCGTTAGAACCTGCTCGATTCGGTGCAAAAATATTACACGGACCCAATATTGATAATTTTAGAGATGTTTACAAATATTTAAATCAATTAAAAATATCATCTTTAATCAATTCTCCTCAACAATGTGCTAATTCAATAATTTTTAAAAAAAACATGAAAAAAGTAAAAAAAATGAAATATCTTGGTACAACAATACTTAAAAAAACCTTAAATGAGTTAGATAAATCAATTCATAATGAAATTTAAAAAACCCAAATTTTGGGATTACAATAAACCTAACATTCTTTCTTATTTATTTTTCCCCTTATCATTATTACTCACAATCCTAAGAACTCTCAAAAACTTAACAACAAAAACAAAGAAATATTCAAAAATTAAAACTATTTGTGTGGGAAATATTTATCTAGGTGGAACAGGCAAAACCTCTTTAAGCTTGAAAATTAATGAAATTTTAAAAGATAAAATAAAAACTTGTTTTATTAAAAAATATTATTCAGACCAAATTGATGAACAAAAAATATTATCAAATCACGGAAAATTATTTAAATTCAAAGATAGATCTTCTGCTATTAAACAAGCAATCGACGAAAATTTTGAACTTGCAATTTTTGATGATGGTTTGCAAGATCCATCAATAGATTATGATTATAGGATTGCTTGTTTTAATATTGATAATTGGATTGGTAATAGTTTTACTGTTCCAGCTGGACCGCTCAGAGAAAATATCAAAAATTTAAGAAAATATAAAAATGTTTTCTTAAATGGAAATAATGAAAATATTGATAATATTATAAAATTTATTCACAATTTAGATCCTAATATAAAAATTTATCAAGGAGAATATGTTCCGCTGAATATCAATGTATTTGATAAAAGCGAAAAATATTTAGTTTTTTCAGGTATTGGAAATCATAAGACTTTTGTATCAATGTTAAGAAAAAATAACATAAACATTGTTAAAGAAATAGAATTTCCTGATCATTATAAATACTTGCAAAAAGAGATTGATGAGATCATTTCAATTTCAGAAAAATTAAATTGTAAAATAATAACAACTGAAAAAGATTACATGAGACTAAACAACAACGATAAAATTTTTTATATTAAATCAGAAATAAAGATTTTAAACCAAAAAACTTTTATTAACGATATTTCAAAGGTTTATGAAAATAATTAAATACTTGATACAATTTATCATAATTTGTGTTTTTTATGTGATATTCAAAATTATTGGAGTTAAACTCTCGTCTTTTCTAAGCGGAAAATTATTTGAAATTATTGGTCCAATTTTTAGATCAAAAAAAATAGTCAATAATAATATAAAAAAAGCGTTCCCAGATTATAATTCTAAAGAACTTAATAAAATTAAATCTTCAATGTGGAATAATTATGGGAGAGTTTTTGCAGAATATCTTTATATGAAAAATTTTAGAAATGGTAATCTTAGTAAAAATATTTCTATAGAAGGTGAAGATGTCCTTTTAAATATTAAAGATCAAAATCAAAAAGTCGTATTTATATCTGGGCATTTCAGTAACTTTGAGCTTATGGCAATGCAGATAGACAAAATAGGTATTAAAATTGGAGCAATCTATAGACCACTAAACAATATTTTTTTAAATAATTTCATGGAGCGAATAAGAAAAAAATATATCTGTAACAATCAAATTAAAAAAGGAATTGGCGGATTAAAAGAATTAATAAAACTTAATAACCAAGGTTTTTCAACAGCACTTATGATAGATCAAAGAGTTTCTCAGGGTATTAAATCAAATTTTTTTAATGAGAAAGCGTTTACCACTACAATTCCAGCACAATTGATTAAAAAATTTAATATGCCTGTTGTGCCTATCTTTATAGAAAGATATGAGGGAATTAAATTTAAAATGAAAGTTCATAAACCAATTCACTTCTCAGACGAAGATACTATTGAAAATATTACAAACGAATTAAATAAGATTCTTGAAAAAATGATACTTACTAATCCTAATAACTGGATATGGTCCCATAATCGCTGGAAATAATGCTATTTATTGTCTAATTCCTCTTTTTTTTTAGAAGCCTCAACATATGAATAATACGGTTCTTGAAGTTCCACGTTCCAGTAAGTCAAATTTTCAAGACTGATTGCTTTACCCGAAACTGCACAAATTACATGGTCACCTTTTTCAATCACTTGAAAATTATTTGGTAAATATTTTACTTTTGCTAATTTTTTATTCATTTATAGTTTATATGTTTATACATGATTGTAGGGATTATAGGAAGTGGGGGAAGAGAGCATGCCATTTGTCATGCATTAAATAAGTCAAAAAAAATTGATAAAATTTATTGTTTTCCTGGTAACGCTGGGACAGATGCAATAGCTGATAATGTTAACTTAGATATAAATAAATTTGAGGAATTGAAAAATTTCATTCTTTCAAAAAAAATAAAATTAGTTGTGATAGGACCAGAAAAACCTTTGGTTGATGGACTAACAGATTACTTGGAAAGTTTTAATATCAAGGTTTTTGGACCTAGTAAAGTCTCTTCACAATTAGAGGGGTCTAAAATATTTACAAAAAACATCTGTAAAAAATATAATATTCCAACTGCGAATTTCGGTGTATTTAATGATATTAATCAAGCTAAAAATTTTTTAGATAAATCCAATTTTCCAATAGTCATTAAAGCAGATAACTTGGCTGCAGGGAAAGGTGTTTATATTTGTGAAAATAAAGAAGAGTCTTATCAAGCAGTTAAGGAAATATTTGATGGAAAGTTTGGTACTGCTGAAAATGTTCTTATTGAAGAATTTTTAGAAGGTGAAGAAATGAGCTTTTTCATTTTAAGTGATGGTATTACTTACAAAAATTTTGGTACAGCTCAAGATCATAAAAGAGTTCAGGAAGGTGATAAAGGAAAAAATACTGGTGGTATGGGTGCTTATTCACCATCAAGATTAATAAATGAAGAGCTCGAAAAAAAGATTTTGAATAATATAATTGATCCAACCTTAAGAGCACTTAAAGATTTAAAATCATCATATAAAGGCTTTTTATATGCAGGGCTCATGATAAAAAATAATGAACCTTATTTAATTGAATACAATGTGAGAATGGGTGATCCAGAATGTCAAACTATTCTTCCTAAGCTAAATACAGACTTAGGTGAAATTATTGACTCATGCTGTAATGGAAGATTAAATGAAATCAAAATTAATTGGAATGATAAAAAAAGTATATGTGTTGTCTTGTGCTCAAAAGGTTACCCTGAAACCTACCAAAAGAACATTGAAATCAAAAATATCAATAAAATTGAATTAAACACTCTTGATCACTTATTTCATGCTGGCACTATTAAAAGAGGAGATGTTACTTTAGCGGTGGGTGGACGAGTTTTAAATTTTGTTTCATTATCAGATAGTTTTGAAGAATCAAGAAATAGGATTCACGAACTTCTCAACAATCTAAATTGGTCAGATGGTTTTTTTAGAAAAGATATTGGCTATAAAGTAATAAAAAAATGAGAATAATTAGTGGAAAATTTAAAGGAAAAAAAATTTTACAACCAAAAGACAAAGAAACAAGACCCTTAAAGGACTTAGCAAAAGAATCTATTTTTAATATTATCAATCACTCAAACAAATTTAAGATTAATATTGAAAATTCAATAGTTTTAGATCTATTTGCAGGTGTTGGCTCATTTGGTTTAGAGTGTCTCTCAAGAGGAGCTAAACATGTTACTTTTGTAGAAAAGTATAATGGTGTTTTACCAATTTTAAAAAGTAATCTAAATAATTTAAATATGAGAGAAAAATATGAGATTATTGAGGAAGACTTACTGTCTAATTACTTTTTGAAAAAAATTCAGCTTAAATTCAATATCATATTTTTGGATCCTCCCTATAAAGAAAAAAGGTTGTCAAATATTATTGATAATATTTTTCAAGAAAAAATTCTTAATAAAGATGGGGTGATTATTGTGCATAGGCATAAAAAAGAAAATGATGAGTTTTCAAAAAAACTTAGAATTCTAGATGAGAAGAAATATGGAATATCGAAAATTATATTTGGTGATTTAAACTAAAATTTTTTTAGTCTCTTTTTTAATTAACTCAACAGCAGGTTGATCGTAAGGGTTTATTTTCAAAGCTTTTCCAATTAAAATAGTCTCCAACATAAAAAAGCAAAATAACTCACCTAAAGTTTTTTCGTCCCTTTTTTTTATTTCAAAGCTTCTAAAGGGAATATTTTTTTTTGTAAAAACATTTTCCGTAGCTTTTTTTTGAGCGTAAGTAATATTTTGAATATTTTTGTTTTTAAGAAAATTTTGTGAGGGCAAAATAAATTTATTATCTATTTTGGAGGTATTATTTTCATGGACATAAAAAAACGTATAAAAATTATTTTTAAAACCATCCAAATAAAGCTGCATAACGCTATGATTATCTCTGGGCATGTTAGATACAACTGGCAATAAACCTTTTCCCTTTTTACCCAAACTTTCAGCTACTAGTTGTTGATACCACGAAAAAAAATTTTGAGATTTTTCATCATAATTTATGATAATTGAATTAAATTTTCTTTTTTTAATTAAATTCATTGTAGATCCCACATTAGATATGAGCGCATTTAAATATTTTTGATTTTTAATTAAATTATTAAATTGCCTAAAACTTTTTGAATTTAGACCCATTAATTCGGCAGGCAACATTCCAACTTCTGATAAAACTGAGTATCGACCACCTATAAAATTATTGTGATGAACAATATCTGATTTTAGTTTATGTGCTAATGAATATAAATAATTTTTTTTATTTTCTGTGATAAAAATATTTTTATCACTTTTTTTGATAAGAATATTAGAATTAACTATTGTCTCTAAAGTATTGCCTGATTTAGAGATGATTAAATTTAAATGTTTTTTATTTCCAGATTTTTTGTTGAAAGGTGATAAATTATCGTAAAATAATACATTCTTTTTAATTTTATCTTTAAGAAAGCTATAAATAGTTTTCGTACCCAATGACGAACCACCAATTCCAATTATGCGGATATCGTTGAATCTTTTAAAAATTCCCAAATTATTGATCTTAAATTGGTCTTTATAATTTTTACTAAAAGATTGAAAGATTTGACTATTTTCTTTAATTAATTTTTTAAGATTTTTTTTTATTTTAGAATTTTGTTTACTACCCTTAAAATTTTTAAAAAAAATTCCTGATGTTATCATTAATTATTTTTAATTTTTTCTAAAATGGAATTTTCAAAATTTGTGTTTTGATTATCGTTTTGATTATCTAAATCTGTATCCTTGTTGTCAGTAAGTAATGATTTTATATCTGTATTCTCTTCATTCTCAGTTACTTGATTAGTTTGCTGCGGTAATGGTAATTCATTGAAATCTGGGGGCATCACTAAAGGTGATTTCTTTTCAACCAAAAATTCATCTATACTATTTTTTTTCTGTGAACTAAAACCTTCTCTAATTGTTCCACATGAATTTAAAGCTAAAATTGAAATTATAATTATTGTTAGTTTAAATATTTTTTTCATCGATTTTGTTTTTTTGATTATCAATCATTTCAAAAATAATCAAAAATAATACTCCTAATGAAATAAATATATCCGATACATTAAAAATAAACCAATGAAAATTTCCGATGTGAAAATCAATAAAGTCTGGCACAGCTTTAAAAAAAATTCGATCATATAAATTACCTAAAGCTCCGCCAAATATCATTAAAAGTGAATATTTTTTAAGACCATCACTTTTTAAAGTCATAAAAAAAATAATTAGAATCACAGCTCCAATTAAAATTGTTAAAATGTTGTACATATGACTTTGATCAAATGATAATAAACCAAATGCTATTCCCTCATTATAAATTAGATTTATATTTAAAAATTTTGATACAAATAATTCAGACGACAAATTTTTTTCATTTTCAGAAATCACATAGACTTTGGTAATCCTATCGAGACCAAAAATACTTAAAATTATAAAAAGGTTAACGATAAAACTTTTATTTAAATATTTAGACATTATTGAGAATGTCGCTCACAAGGCTCAACACTTATTTTCCAACACACAGGACATTTTTCACCCGGGGCTTTCTTGGTTTCAACTTGAATATCTGAACCTTCATCAAAATTGATTTGAGTTTTTGATACTATACAAAGCTCTGATAAATCAATTTTTGAAATCATATCTTTATATTTCTCATTTAATTTAATTTTGAGTTCTGCTTCTAAACTTGAACCAATTTCTTTATTAGCTCTTTTTTCCTCAATACTTATGTTACACACATCTCTAATTTTTATTAATTGAGACCATCTTTCTGTAAGCTGCTCATTTTTAAATTTATCTGGAAAAGTAAGAAATTTTTCTAAATGGATGCTCTTGGTATTCTTTGATATCAGTTGATGTATTTCCTCAGTTGTAAAAGACAATATTGGAGCGAACCACCTGAGTAAAGATTTTAATAAAACATTCAAAATTGTAACACAAGATTTTCTCTTTTCAGAATTGATTGGATCACAATATAAAGTGTCCTTTCTTATGTCAAAATAGAATGCTGACAAATCTGTTGTGCAAAAATTCAATAATTCTTTATAAAGATTGTGAAAATCATATTTTTTAAAATAATTTTCGAATTTGTTGTTGAGAGAATGAATCTTACTTAACATAAATTTCTCTAGCTCTGGCAAGTTTTCGACATCGATTTTATCTAAATTAACATCCTCATATTTGTCATTTATATTTCCTAATAAATATCTAAATGTGTTTCTAATTTTACGATAAGACTCAGAGTGCTGGTCCAAAATAGAATAATCTATTCTTAAATCTTCAGCATAATTTGATGCAGCAACCCAAATTCTCAAAATATCGGCACCATATTTTTTCAAAATATCCTCAGGTGCAATTACATTTCCAAGTGATTTTGACATTTTAAGACCTTTTCCATCCACAACAAACCCATGAGATAATATAGACTCAAAAGGTGCCTTACCTCTTGTTCCACATGACTCTAATAAAGAGGAATGAAACCAACCCCTATGTTGATCTGAACCCTCTAAATACATTGATGCAGGCCATTTAAGGTCTTTTCTCTTCTCCAATACAAAAGAATGGGTTGATCCACTATCAAACCAAACTTCAACAATATCGCTAAGCTTTTCAAAATCTTCCGCTTTATATTTACCACCTAAAAATTTTTGAGGGTCATCTGAAAACCAACAATCAGAACCTTCTTTCTCATAAATATTAGCAATATTTTCAAATACTCCATCGTCTATTAAAATTTCATTAGACTTTTTATTTACAAATATAGGAAGTGGCACACCCCAAACTCTTTGTCTTGATACACACCAATCTGGCCTTGTCTCGATCATTGATTTTAATCTTTCTTTGCCTTTACTTGGATAAAAAGTCGTATCATCTATTGCTTTTAAAGCCTTACTTCTCAGTTTATGACTTTCCATAGAAATAAACCATTGTGGTGTCGCTCTATGGACTAAAGGTGCTTTTGATCTCCAAGAGTGAGGATATGAATGAACTAATTCACCATTTGAAAGAAGTTTATTTTGATCTTTCAATTTCTCAATCACAACTGGGTTAGCCTTAAAAATGTGCAAACCTTCAAACAGAGAAACATTATTTGTATATTTTCCATCATCATCCACTGTCTCAATTGCCTTTATTCCGTTATTTAAACAAAGATTAAAATCGTCAGGTCCATGACTTGGCGCACAATGAACAATTCCTGTTCCTTGTTCAGTGGTTACAAAACGTGCTTCTAACATTGGAATATCATAATCATACCCTAAATCAAGAAATGGATGATTGCAGATAGTATCTTTCAAATCTTTACCTTTAAATTTCTTAAGGTTTTTAAATTTTTTAATCTCACAATCTTTTAGAACTGAGTTTAGTAATGCCTCAGCTATAACAATTTTTTTATTTTTAAAATTTTCCTCATCATTAATTTGAATTATTACGTAATCTAAACTCTCATTGTATGCCAAGGCTTTGTTGGCTGGTATCGTCCAGGGAGTGGTTGTCCATATAACAATATCACAATCATTAAGTTCTTTGATTTTTGATGATTTAACTGGAAAACAAGCATAGATCGTATCAGATTTATGGTCTTGATACTCAACCTCGGCATCAGCTAAGGCTGTTTTTTCTACAGTTGACCATAAAACTGGTTTAAATCCTCTGTAAAGACTTCCTTCTTTTAAAAATTTTCCAAGTTCTCTTACAATTTGTGCCTCTGCATCATAACTCATTGTTGAATAATAGTTTTCCCAATCACCAACAACACCTAATCTTTTAAATTGGTCTTTGTGAACCTCTATCCATTTTTCAGCAAACGTTCGGCATTCTTTTCTAAATTCTACAATCGGAACATCGTTCTTATTTTTTTTATTTTTTTTGTATTGTTCCTCAATTTTCCATTCGATGGGTAAACCATGACAATCCCAACCTGGAACATAAACAGAGTCTTTACCATCCATTTGATGAAACTTTACTATAATATCTTTAAGTATTTTATTTAACGCAGTACCCATATGTATATTTCCATTTGCATACGGGGGACCATCGTGGAGAACAAATTTTTCTTCTCCTTTTCTTGAATTCCTTAACTCTTTATAAAGATCAATTTTTTTCCAAAGTTTTAGAATTTCTGGCTCTCTAATTGGTAAATTAGCTTTCATTGAGAAAGCTGTTTTAGGTAAGTTAATTTGGTTTTTACTCATTTTGCTTTTTTTGCAGTTACTAAATCAATTTTAATTTGTTTTTTTAATTGATCTATATTTTTGAATTTTTTTTCAGCTCTTATAAATTTTAAAAATTCTACTCTTAAATACTTATTATATAAATTTCCAGAAAAATTAAATAAATGAACTTCTAATAATATTTTTTTTCCATTAAATGTAGGTCGATATCCTAAATTGGCTATTCCTTTAATATATTTTGGATTTTTTATTTTCTTAGCTTTAACAGCATAAACGCCTGGTTTTGCCAGCACATAATTTTTGATATCTATGTTGGCTGTTGGAAAACCAATTTTTTTTCCTAGTTGTCTACCTTTTTGAACTTTTCCATCAATTGACCATTTTCTATCTAAAAGTTTATTAACTTTATTAAGTTTCCCACTCTGCAAATATTTTCTTAATAATGAAGATGAAATAATTTGCTTTTTAATTGATAAAGGTTGTGGTTTAACAATTTTATAATTACATAATTTCTCATGATAAATTAATTGTTTTACGTTTCCTTCTCTTTTGTTTCCAAATCTAAAATTATTACTTACAAAAATAAATTTAGGACTAAGTTTTCTACCTAAAGTTTCTTTAATAAATGAAATTGATTTTGTTTTTGAAAATTTACGATTAAATTTCTTAGTAATAACAAAATCAACATTAAGCTTACCTAAATTTTCAATTTTTTGGTTTAAATTAGATAATCTAAAATTTTTTAAATTCGAGTTAAAAAACATTTTTGGCATTGGCTCAAAAGTTAAAACACCAATTTTTGAAGAATATTTTTTTTTATATCTTTTTGCTAATCTAAATAATTTTTGATGTCCCAGATGAAGTCCATCAAAGTTACCAATTAAAATAATTGAGTTTTTATGTTTTTTTTTAATGTTAAAACTATTATACAATTTCATTTTTACCATTTTAGATCTGATTGTATGTAATTACAAATTGCCTCATAATTTTTAGATGTTGTCTCTATCCCGTTTTCTTTAATTTCTTTATAGTGAATACCATTTGAAATTATCAAAGAGTCATAATTTAATAAATTTGCACCTTTTATATCCGTATTAAGATTGTCGCCAATTGAAAGTACTTTTTTATTTTTATTATTTATTGACTGATTATAAACCTCTGGATAAGGTTTTCCAAAATAAGTTACACTTCCTCCCATTTTCTCAAAAACCATCGCAACTGATCCAGCACAAAGTTCTCTTATTCCCCCTTTATCAACAATTAGGTCTGGATTAGTACAAATCATTTTTTTTGATAATGAACTCTCTAAAAGATTTTTGTAAAAATTTAAGTCATTTTTTTGTTCATCAAATAAACCTGTGCACAATAAATAGGATGCATCCTTAATATCATTTGTATTATTTCTTTTAAAATCTCTAAATAAATCAAAATCTCTAGGTGGTCCAACATGAAAAAATTTATCTTTGTATGAATTCTTTTTTAAATATTTTATAGCTGCTTCACCAGAAGTAAAAATATGGTTAGATAGTTTTTTATCCATTCCAAGTTTTTCACAAAATTTTTTAACGTTCTCATTTGGCCTGGGCGCATTAGTCAAAAGAACAAGCTCTTTTTTTAATTTTAAGATTTCATTTAGAACTTTGATTGAATCTTTGAAAATATTAACGCCATTGTGAACAACGCCCCAAATATCAATATAAAACAAGTCATAATTATCTACAATTGATCTCAAACCCTCATTGTCTAAATTTTTAGTCATCAAAATAATCTATAACTCAAAAAATCCACAATTTCCTAGATTTTTTGATTAACTTAATATTCAAGTATATCTTGAAATAGTACCACCAATCTCTATATGAACTGCATATTTATATAGGAGAATATATGAAATTTAGACCTTTACATGACAGAGTTTTAATAGAAGTTTTAGATAGCAGTGAAAAAACTGCTGGGGGAATAATTATACCAGATACCGCGCAAGAAAAACCTCAAGAAGGAAAAGTTGTTGCTGTTGGTGGTGGTGCGAAAACTGAAGATGGAAAAAAAATTCCAATGGATGTTAAAGTTGGAGATAAAGTTTTATTTGGCAAATGGTCGGGAACTGAAGTTAAAATTGATGGTAAAGAATACAGCATAATGAAAGAGTCTGACATTATGGGTATTTCAAGTAAATAATATAAGTTAAAGGAGAAAGTATAATGGCAAAAGTTGTAAAATTTGATGCTGAAGCAAGATCAGCAATGATAAGAGGGGTAAATATCTTAGCTGATACTGTTAAGGTAACGTTAGGTCCTAAGGGCAGAAATGTTGTGATGGACAAATCTTATGGTGCTCCAAGAATTACCAAAGATGGTGTTTCAGTTGCAAAAGAAATTGACCTTGAAGATAAGTTCGAAAATATGGGTGCTCAAATGGTTAAGGAAGTTGCTAGCAAGACGAATGATGAAGCTGGTGACGGAACAACAACTGCAACTATTTTAGCTCAAGCAATCGTTAAAGAAGGTGTAAAATATGTTACAGCTGGAATGAACCCAATGGACGTAAAAAGAGGTATTGATGCAGCAGTAGATGTTGTAAAACAAAACTTAGTTTCTTCCGCCAAAAAAGTAAAAGATAGTGATGAAATTGCTCAAGTAGGAACTATTTCTGCAAATGGTGATAAAGAAATCGGAAGTATGATTTCAAAAGCAATGCAAAAAGTTGGTAATGAAGGAGTAATTACAGTTGAAGAAAATAAAGGAATTGAAACGGAACTTGATGTCGTTGAAGGTATGCAGTTTGATAGAGGATATTTATCACCATACTTTATTACAAATAGTGATAAAATGACGACAGAGTTAGACAATCCTTTTATTCTTTTACATGAAAAGAAATTAACAAATCTACAACCAATGGTTCCACTTTTAGAAGCTGTAGTACAAGCTGGTAGACCATTAATGATTATATCTGAGGATGTTGAAGGTGAAGCTTTAGCAACTTTAGTTGTTAACAAATTAAGAGGTGGTCTAAAAGTAGTAGCTGTGAAAGCTCCAGGATTTGGTGACAGAAGAAAAGCTATGCTAGAAGATATTGCAATTTTAACAGGTGGTAGTGTAATTTCTGAAGATTTAGGAATTAAACTTGAAAACGTTAAATTAGATGATCTTGGATCATGTAAAAAAGTTAAAGTTGATAAAGATAATAGTACTATCGTAAATGGAAGTGGTAAAAAATCTGATATCGAAGCAAGATGTTCTTCAATAAAACAACAAATTGATGAAACAACATCTGATTACGATAAAGAAAAACTTCAAGAAAGATTAGCGAAACTAGCCGGTGGTGTTGCTGTAATTAAAGTTGGTGGTGCTACAGAAGTTGAAGTTAAAGAAAGAAAAGACAGAGTTGAAGATGCACTAAATGCAACAAGAGCTGCTGTTGAAGAAGGTATTGTAACAGGTGGTGGATGTGCTTTGTTATATGCTGCTCAAGAGCTTGAAAAAGTAAAAGCCAAAGGCGAGGATCAAAAAGCTGGTGTTGATTTAGTGAGAAGAGCTTTAGAAGCTCCTATTAGACAAATTACCAAAAACGCTGGTGTAGATGGTTCAGTTGTAGTTGGTAAATTGTTAGAACAGAATAAAAAAACTCACGGCTATGATGCACAAAATGAGGAATATTGTGACATGTTTGCTAAGGGTATTATTGATCCAGTCAAAGTTGTTAGAACTGCACTTCAAGATGCAGCATCAATTTCTGGATTATTAGTAACAACAGAAGCAATGATAGCTGACAAGCCAGAAGAAAAAGACGCGGCTCCTGCTGGAATGCCTGGTGGAATGGGCGGCATGGGTGGTATGGGAGGAATGGGCGGCATGGGAATGTAATACGTTTCCATTTAGAGAACACTCTAAAAACATACACTAAACAAAATTAGAACCCTCGGAACGAAAGTTTCGGGGGTTTTTTTTAAACTTTAATCCACTTTTTATGTTTTAATTTATTATCCATCACATAAATTTTACCTTTTCTAAAATAAGATAATAAATTTATCCTATCTAAAATTAGTATTTTTGGAAAAAAGTGCTTTAATAATTTAGGTTTTTTGCCATATTTGAGATATATATTATTTTTATACAATTCTTTAACTTTTTTTAACTCCCATTTAAAATCAGAATTAAGAACTAATTCATCAAAATTTGATGAGACGGATATAATAGTATTAGTAAGATCAACAATAGATGAATTTAATTTTTTTATACTTGTATTAGAAGCAAACTTTGAAATAGTTTTAAATGTTGCATTTAAAGGATCTTCAACCCTTGATCTCCATTCCTGATTTATTTGATTTATTTGCAATCTTGTAAAAACAGCAGTTTTTTTCTTTTTAAAAGTTAATTTAAAAAAAATGACTATTTCAGCATAATTAAATATTGATTTATTTAAATCGGGATGTCTGACTTTATCACCTGACCAAAATTTGTGTCTCGTAACAGCAATGGGTATACAATCGATATTTTCATTTAAATCTTTTAAATATGTCCCTGAAAAAATATGGTGAAAATCATAATTCGGTTGTTCAAAAAAATTATCATAAAAAACTTTTACTACGTCTTCATCTTTTTTTACTCCAGTCCATTTCAAAACATTGAATCCATTACATTTTTTTATTAACTCAAAAATATCGATATCTTTTTTGCTTTTTTTAGAAATTGACTTATAAAATAAATTATAGTTAAATTTTTTCATACCCTAGATTAAACACCCTCTTCAATGAAGTCATCTTTTAACTTGCTTTGAAATTAGAGGGTTTTCTCAATGAAGTTTTCAATGAAGTTCTTAAATAAGTGAGTATTGGCGTAATATGTGTGTGAATGTAATACGTTTCCATTTAGAGAACACTCCAAATACATACACTAAACAAAATTAGAACCCTCGGAACGAAAGTTTCGGGGGTTTTTTTTACTAGATTTTTTTGTAAATAATTTTGAATTCTTCTCTTAATTTATTGGTAACAGAAATATTGTAGTTTCTCATTCTTTTATTATATCTTTTATTTTTCATAAAATTTTCCCAATCTAATTCTAAAATTTTATCAACTTGGAAACTTTTATCTAAAATTACAATTAATAAATAAGAGAATTTTTCCTCATTATTTTCAATAGACTCTGGGTTTTAAAATGATCCTGTAGTCCCAGTTGGTTTAGTAATAGTTTTAATACTATAACCTTTTCCATTTTCATCTTTAGCATCAATATCTTGAGAATTCTCATCTGATCTTATAAGTTTTGGTAAATCTTTAGTTTTTGTATAAATTTCAGAATTAAAATTGTTGAAAAAATCAATAGCAAAATATTCTCCGATGTTACCTGTGTAATTCCTATTCCTAATTACTCCCCTTTTAGTTAGTTCCTCTATAACCGGAGAAGATGGTGAAATTTGTTTAACCAATTCATCAATTGACAATGATTTATTGTCTGTCTCAACCATATCTAAATTTAACCCACCTCTAAAATGAAGTCATTTTTTAAATTGTTTTAATTGTTTCTCAAATTTTGCACGATTTTTTTGTGCTTCCTCTATTATCTTATATAATTTTTCCATGTTTTCATTAATAAGTTTATTATGGTTCTTGATTTCCTTCTTATATTTTTCAAATAATTTTTTGATTTCTTTATTTTTTAATAATTCGTTAATCTCTTTTTTTTGCATCATTTACTAATTGAGTTGCTTTAGCCAAAATTAAAGATCTATCACTTTTTTTTACTATTTTTAGTTTCTTTTTTTCAAATACTTTTTTAAAGTTTTTACCAAATTTGCCTATAACAATTTTTTTTGCTTCACTTATTGTTCTAAATTTTCTTGGACCTAATGAGCCAATTTTTAAATTTTTTTTATAATTGTATGCACTTACAGATGTAAATTTATTTCCTTTACTGGTTAAATAACCCTTTTTGTTTAGCAAATCTGCAAATTCTGAATCTGTTAATTTGTCATTTAATAATCTTAGTTCTTTAAATTTTTCATTAGCTATTCTATTAGGAAATAATTTTTTTACAGCAACATCATATTTTTTTAACATGATAGATAAATTTTCTTTACAATATGCTAAATTTTCTTGAATGATTTCACCATCTTTTTCTAACTTAAGTTTAATACTATATCTTCCGGATCCTTTTTTTCCATATTCATACATGTTTAGGCCAATATAATTTTTTAGTTTTTTTTTAATCTTTTTTACCTCTGTATCATCAATAGTTTCATGCCTAGGTGGCGTCCCAATAAGATTACTAGTTTGGAAGGATCCATATTGATTTTTACTTTTGAAAAGGGATTTTGACATCATTAAATTTAATACAATTATGAAATTAAGTCTAATATTGTGTGGAACGAGATGATAGAGAAAAAGATGCTTTTGTACATGCTAAATAAAAGATTATTAAACTAGATAAAGTACGGGGTAATGGAAAATTAGGTCTGTGGAACTCAAGTGCGAAGTTCGATTCCAACATTTATTATCAAAAATTTAGGATGGGGAAAAAATTAAAATTTCGTGTGATTTTTTTATATGCTTATTTCCTTTTTCAATTCTATTTTTTCCAATTCTAGTTTCACCTTGACCCATTGTATATTGCCATGTTGGATATAACTTTTTAAAACCTTTGTAATATTTTCTTATCGTCGGGCAATCATTGTAAGATAGTATAAATCCACCCTTATGTTTTTTTAACATGTCTCTTAGCCTCTCATGTGGAAAATCCCTATGGTGAACTGGTATATTTCTCATGGGGTATACTCCTTTAAACATTTTAGAGTCTGAGCCGATGAAATATGGTGGATCACAATACAAGAAGTCGTTTTTATGTTTTTTTAAGACTTTTTCAAAATCTCCTTGTTTCACGGATAATTTTCCAGGTTTAAAATTTTTAATTTTTTCCAACATTTTTTGATATTTTTTTTTGTTTAAATAAATTTCTGATGTCCAGCCCATAAAGCCTGGTCCATAAGATAAGTTGAAATTATAAACATAATAAACTGCTAAAGTTAAAGGGTCTAATTTAATCTCTTTTTTCCATACTTTATTTAAGATCTTTCTAATTCTTTCAAATTCTTTAAAAGAAGGTTTAAGCTGAATAAGTTTTTTATATAGTGACACTGGTTTATTAATTTGAAAATTCCAATAATTACAAAGAATATCAAAAACATCATAACCAACTACATTAAGTCCTAAAACTTTACTCATTGCTATCTCAACAGACCCTCCACCAAAAAAAGGAGACACTACTTTTTTGACATGGTTTGGTAATAATTCGAAAACATGTCCAACTGCTAAAGATTTTCCTCCAGCATATCTAATTGTAGATAAAGCCACTCTTTTATATTTGTTTCGACTTTTAGTATTTTTACTTTTAATAGTTTTTAAAAAAACCTTCTTTTTATTTTTAAAAGCCATTTGAAGATTTTGCATATTTATTGATATATAATATTTTGTTAATGATATAAACTCAGGATTATGTCTAAAAGATATAGTGGAAAATCGTTTAAAGACTCTAGTGTCAAAAAAAAACCTAAATTAAGTTTTAAAGAAAAAAGAAAACTTAAACGCGAAAAGCGAAAAAATTCAAATTAAAAAAAAAATACTTAATTTATTCAAGCCTAGTATGAGTTTTTTTAAGTTTTCAAAAGTGTTTAAATATGTATAAGAACTCAAATTTATGAATAATACTATAAGAAACATCACCATAATTGCCCATGTTGATCATGGTAAGACAACCCTAATTGATAACCTAATGAAACAAAGTGGTTCATTTAGAGAAAATGAGGTTGTGGATGAAAGGCTTATGGATTCTGGAGAGTTAGAAAAAGAGAGAGGAATTACAATATTAGCTAAACCTGCCTCGATTAATTGGAAAGATTCTAGAATAAATATAATTGATACCCCCGGCCACAGAGATTTTGCTGCTGAAGTTGAAAGAGTGCTTAGTATGGCTGATGGAGCATTATTATTAATAGACTCTGCTGAAGGTGTGATGCCTCAAACAAAATTTGTTTTAGCAAAAGCATTAAAACAAGGTTTAAAGCCAATTGTGGTTATTAATAAATTAGATAAATCAGATCAAAGAGCTAATGAAGTTCTAGATGAAACATTCGACTTATTTGTAAGTTTAGATGCTAATGAAGAACAACTAGATTTCCCAGTATTATATGCAAGTGGAAGATCTGGATGGGCTGATCATGAAGTTGATGGTCCTAGAGAAAATCTTAATCCACTTTTAGATAAAATTATAGAGCATGTTAAGCCAGCAGAATTAGACAAATCAAAACCTTTTGCTATGCTTTCTACACTTCTTTATGCTGATAGTTTCTTAGGAAGAAGTTTAGTAGGTCGAATTTCTCAAGGAACAGCAAAAGCTAATCAAGCAATTAAGGCAATTAACTTAAATGGAGAAAAAGTTGATGAAGGAAGATTAACTAAAATTTTTAGATACGAAGGTACTAAAAAAGTTCCAATTGAGGTTGGTGAAGCTGGAGATATTGTAGTTGTTGCCGGTTTAGAAAAAGCTAACGTTGCAGATACTATTTGTGATCTTGAAGTTAACGATCCAATTGAAGCTACTCCTATAGATCCTCCAACTATGTCAATTACCATCACTGTAAATACATCGCCTCTAGCTGGCACAGAAGGTAAAAAACTTACAAGTACACAGATTAGAGATCGATTAGTTCAAGAGGCACAAAATAATGTTGGAATTACATTTACTGAAAATGAGGGAAATGACTCTTTTGTGGTTAGTGGACGTGGTGAATTAATGTTGGAAATTTTACTTACTCAAATGAGAAGAGAAGGTTTTGAAATGACTGTGAGCCCTCCAAAAGTTCTTTATAAAAAAGATGAAAACGGAAATAAACTTGAGCCAATAGAAGAAATTACTATGGATCTTGATGAAGAACATTCATCAAAAATAATTGACTCAATGAATAGAAGAAAAGGTAAATTAATAGAATTAAAAGACACTGGTAAAAATAAAAAGAGACTTATATTTCATGCACCAACAAGAGGTTTGATGGGATATACAAGTAGATTTTTAACACTGACAAAAGGAAATGGAGTTATTAATAGAATTTTTCATGAATATGGTCCATTTGAAGGTGAAATGGAAGGTAGAAGAAATGGTGCTCTAATTTCTATGGAACAAGGAAAGGCAGTTGCTTTTGCAATCTTTAATTTACAGGCTAGAGGAGAAATGTTTGTAACTCATAACGATCCTGTTTATCCAGGAATGATTGTTGGACTATCACCTAAGCCGGGAGATATGATTATTAATGTTATGAAGGGTAAAAAATTAACCAACATGAGAACACAAGGTACTGATGAAAATGTTGTCTTAACTCCTGTAAGAAAAATGTCGATTGCTGAACAATTAAGTATGTTAAATACAGATGAAGCTTTAGAAATTACCCCAGAGTCTTGTAGATTAAGAAAGGCCATTCTTGATCCTCATGAAAGAAAAAGAAGTGAAAAATCAGGCGCTGCTGCCTAATCAAAAATTTTATCAACTAAAAACAAACCTAGAGCAACGCACGGACCAATACCAAAAGCGAATAAAAGAGTTCCAACCCCTACTGTTCCACCTAAATACCAACCAATACTTACAACAGAAATTTCTAAAAAAGCTCTTACGGCTGCCACTGGTAAGTTAGTTACTTTTTGTAAACCAATCATTAATCCATCTCTTGGTCCTGCGCCAAGATTAGAAACTAAATAAATGCCCCCACCTATTCCAACCATCATTACAGAAATTACTGCAAGGATTAATTGATTAAAATAATTTGATGGGGTTGGTACAAACTTAATACAAAGATCGATCATAAAGGCTATTATTAAGGCATTAAATATTGTGCCCATTCCTGGTTTTTGACCCAAAGGAATCCATAAAATTAAGACAGCAATACTAATTAAAAGAGTAATTGTTCCAATACTTAAATTAACATTTAAGGAAATACCTTGAGCTAAAACACTCCACGGAGAAGCGCCTGTAAAGGAAACAATCAATAACCCTTCACCAAGACCAAACATCGTCAGACCAAAGCATAAAAAAAAGAAAGTGGATAATTTTGGTTTAAAATTATATGGCTTGTCAGAACTCCAATTTACTTTTGGTATTTTCTTTATTTTTAAAAACATTTTAATAAGTTATTTCTATTATAGATAAAGTCCACTAATGTAACTGCCAAATGAAAAAATTTGTAGCCGTTTTATTTATTGTAATTTTTCCAGTTATTTCCATGGCACATATGGGTCACTACAATAAATATAACAAAATTGAAATGGAGATTTTTAGAAATGATGAATTAATCGGTTACAATTATTATTTTTTTGAGAGAAATGGCGAGGAAACCATTATAACAAATCAATTTAAATTTTCTGTTGATCTATTAGGAACTACAGTTTTTCAAGTTGAGTCATATGGTGAAGAAAAATATATCAAAGATCAGTTGATATCTTTTAATTCTAAAACTCTTCAAAATGATAAAGAAAAATTTGTAAATTTAAATTTAAATAAAAATAGTAAAAAATTTGATATTAAAGGCTCCTCATTCAATGGCGAGGCATCCATAAATAATATTATTGGAAATTGGTGGAATCATAAAATTTTACAAGCAGGATCTCAAATAAGTCCAATATCTGGAAGTATTAAAGAACAGGTTGTTACTTTTATAGGAAAAGAAAAAATTGATCTTTATGGAAAAATTTATGATGCTGATCATTTTACACTTAAATCTAAGGATATGAATATTCCTAAAGATAAACGATTAGACTTCGACATTTGGTACGATCAAGAAAATTTAAGAATTTTAAAAGTGACTTACTCAAGAATGGGAAATTGGGAATACAGATTGAAAAGCTTTGAATGATTTACCTTGAAATTTTTTTAAATAAGTCCTGTGCACTTATCCACCCTGATTCTAATCTTGGTCCTACAAACCAATCACCACAAATACCTATTTTTTTCTTTGGATCCCAATAACTTTTTATTTTGAAAGGTTTTGAATTAGAAGAGTATTTCCAACCATGATTAAGAGAGAAGTTAATTTTGGTTTTTTTAATATCTGAAAGTTGAAAGAACTTATCAATCATAATTTTTGAATTCTCTTTCTTATTATTTTTATTTTGATTGATCTTTTTATTTGCCCACTTAAAAGTACTTTGAAGGGTCCATAAATCATATTTTGATTTAAATCTTTTTTTTGAATTTTCATTACCAGCCCAACCAAGAATTGGATCTTCAAAAAGATAACTACTATTTGATTTCTTATTTTTTTTTATAGCAATCATAGTAGTTATATTTGCATCCATTTTTATTGATTTTTTTAAAAAAGGATTATTTATGAATCTTTTAGAGAGTTTTTTTAATTGTGGAAAAGGACAGGTTAAAATAATACTTTTAAAAGACCTCAATGTTCCGTCAGCAAATGATAAATACCAAAGTTTGTTATGATAATGAATTTTTTTTAATTCACTTTGATAGTTGCACTTTACTTTTTTCAATAAGTACTTGCTAATATCATTGTTTCCATTTTTACCTATAATTTTCAGATGTTTTTTATTCTCTTTTTTTTTTGAGTTAAGAAAAATGTGTTTACCACCCCAAACCTTTAAAATTCTTTTTTTAATTAAATCTTTGGTAAATTTTTTAAATTCTGGGGTTTTTGGTGAAAAGTATTGAGTACCATGATCAAAGCCTATATTGCCTTTTATTCTTTTGAAAGATGCACGTCCTCCTGGACCTCTCGCTTTGTCAAATAGAATTACTGAATTTTTTTTCTTAAGAAGATTCGCAATTGTAGCTCCGGAAATACCTGAGCCAATTACACAAAATTCACTCATTTACCAGCAACAACCATTCCCTCAATCATCATGGTTGGTGAATTGGTTGCATATTTAAACTCTAAATCATTTGCTAGGGTAATATTCTGAAACATGTCTTTAAAATTACCTGCAATAGTAATTTCATTTATAGGGTACTTAAACTCTCCATTTTCCACTAAAAACCCTGTTGCACCTACAGAATAATCACCAGTTACAATATTACTTCCGTGTCCTATAGTTTCTGTAATATAGAGACTTTTTGATTTTGAATTCAACAAATCTTTAAAACTAATATTTCCATTTTCAAAGTAAAGATTACTTGTTCCTCCACATCTTCCATTTGATTTAAGGTTTAATTTTTTTCCATTGTAAGTATCAATCAAATAATGGTTTAAAATTCCCTGCTCCACTAATTTAAGGGTATCATTTTTTACTCCTTCGCTATCAAAATTTCTTGAACCTAAACCTTTAAGTATGTCTGGTTTATCTACCACATTAATTGTATTAGAAAATATTTTTTGATTAACTTTGTCTTTTAAAAAAGATATGCCTCTTGATATCGCTGACGATGAAATAGCACTTGCGAAAGCACTAAGTACTCCCTTTGCTATTCTTTTATCAAAAATAATGGCAATTTTTTCACTCCCTATTTTTTTTGGACTTAATTTCCTAATTGCTCGATCAGCAGCTTGTCTGCCTAATTCATCTGCATCATCTAAATCTTTAAGAAAACACTTGCTAGAATATTCGTAGTCTCTCTCCATGCTTTTTTCATCTTTTGCAACTGTAACACTCGAAGCTGTAAAAGAAGATGTTTTGTAACCAGCACAAAAACCTTCACTATTGGCTAAAATAAAATTTGATTTATTTTGAGTAAAACTAGATTCTGTATTAACAATCTTTTTATCATTGGAAGCAGCAGACTCTAATTTTCTGAGATAATCAATTTTTTGATCATTTTCTATATGAGTATCATCGTAAAGATTTAAATCTTTAACTTCTTTTGCTAACAAATCTTTATCTGGTAATGAATTAAATTCATCTTCAGGGGTATTTTTTGTTGTCTCAACACATTTTTCAATCAAAATGTTTAGGTTATCATCAAGTAAATTAGAGGAAGATATTGATGACTTTTTTTTTCCAATGTAAGTAGTAATGCTTATTCCAAGATCATCTGATCTATTAGACTCGTCTAATTTTTTATTTCTAAAATTTACATTTTCAGAAATAGAATTCATTACTACTACGCTAGACTCAGTTGCGCCTAATTTTTTTGCTAAATCTAAACAATTGGATGCTTTTTTCTCTAAAAATTCTTGATCTTTGACCATTTAAAGTTTTGTGCCACCAACAGTCATCTTATTAATTAGTATAGATGGTTGAGCAACGCCTACGGGAACACCTTGGCCAGCTTTTCCACATGTTCCAATACCAGGATCCATCATCATGTCATTCCCAACCATAGAAACTTCTTTTAAAATTGAAGGTCCATCTCCAATAAGTGTCGCTCCTTTAATTGGAGATCCAATTTTACCATTAACAATCTCATAAGCTTCAGTACAATTGAATACAAATTTTCCAGAGGTAATATCAACCTGTCCGCCACCAAAACTCACAGCAAAAATACCTTTATCGACAGCTTTAATCATCTCATCTTGAGTCTGATTACCACTCAGCATCATCGTATTTCTCATTCTTGGAAGAACGATATGTCTATAGTTTTCTCTTCTTCCACTACCAGTAGATTTGGTTTTCATTAAACGAGCGTTTAGACGATCTTGCATAAAATTTTTTAAAATCCCATTCTCAATTAAAACAGTTTTTTCTGTCGGGGTTCCTTCATCATCAATCGTAAGACTACCTCTTCTGTTATCAATAGTGCCATCATCAACAATTGTAACTCCCTCACTTGCAACTTTTTGGCCCATTAAATTATGAAAAGCTGAGGTTTTTTTTCTGTTAAAATCCCCTTCTAAACCATGACCAACAGCCTCATGAATTAATATTGCCGGCCAACCAGGTCCAAGCACTACTTTCATTTCACCAGCTGGTGCAGGTTTACTTTTTAAATTTACCGAAGCTATTCTCAAAGCCTCATCACAAACGCTTTTCCAATTATCATCTTTTAAATAAGAGTCATAAGATTGTCTCCCCCCAACGCCATACACACCCGTCTCTTTTCTCCCATTTTTCTCAAGCATAACGGATACATTGAATCTTATTAAAGGACGAACATCAGTTAAAGTTTCTCCACCAGATCTAATTATTTCAACCGATTTTTGTTCTCCCAAAAAATTAGCAGTAACTTGTTTAATGTTGTCATCTTTTGAACGCAAATAATTATTTACTTCATTAAGTATTTTAATTTTTTCATTAAGAGATTTTTGTTCAATAGGGTTGATGTTCTCATAATATTTCTTATTAGATTTAGGAATTTCATGATTATAGGTACCTTTGACAGATTTAAGTGTCGATTTTAAATTTTCTGAAGATTGCTTCAAGGAGTTTTTTGAAATTTCATTAGAGTGAGAATAAGCAACTACTTCATCAGAGATAGCTCTAAACCCAAATCCTAAATCTGAATTATAACTAGAATTTTTTATCTTATTATCATCTAGTAAAATTGACTCAGATTTAGAATTTTCTAAGTACAACTCACCATCATCACATTTTTGAAGAGTATCCGAAATAATATTTTCAGCCTCACTTCTTGATAGGTCAGATTTTTCAAAGAAATTACTCATAGAAGACATTAAATAGATTGTTTCAAAGATTTTTCAACTAGAGTATTTTACGCATGTACATATATGGGACAAATTAGTAATAAAACATCTAATTATGAAAGTTTATTTTAATAATTCTTGTAAAATTTGTAAGGCAGAAATTGATCTCTATAAGAAGGAAGAAATAGAGGAAATTGATTGGGTTGATATTACAGATAATAAATTAGCAGAACAAGAGACCTCTAAAGATAGTAAACAACTTTTGAGAAGACTGCATGTCAAAGATGGTGAAAAAGTTATTGGAGGTGCGGAAGCTTTTTTATTATTATGGAAAAAAATGCCAAAATATAAATTTCTTTATAAATTTTTTAAGTTACCAATCATCTTTAATATATTTTCAATTGTATATGAAATAGTAGCTTTTTTTCTTTACTTAAAAAATAAAAAGCAACTTAAAAAATCTAACTTGTAAAAAATAATAAAAATTTACTTAATAGAGACATAGAAGATACAAACATCACTAAGACTATTGAGTACATTAATAAAATAATTTTATTCTTTTTTCTTCTTAATCTAACAAAGTCCTTATCATCCAAATCAGAGATATCTCTCTCACCAACTACTGGATAATCATACGTAAACCGCCATGTACTATCACCAAGTCTTGGGTCCAAATTATTAAAATATGTGATCCACGCAATAATGTATCTGAAAATTAAATATAAAATTATTAGAAAGGCAGATCCTAAAATCATTACAGATAATACCTAATTTAATATAAATGTTTAATTATTATTTTTGGCTCTTTTCCTTGCAATGAGTTGCGTTAAAGAGTCTACCATTGTATCTGAGGCTTTGAAAATATCTACATTTCTAAACTCATGAGAAAGATTTTTTTCAGGATTAGTTTTATCTTCAATAACAATTCCTTCATCTGGAGAATTATTTTTAATATAAATTAATAATAACCAGTCATCATCTTTTGACTCATCCCATTTAATAAAAACTTCACCAGTTTCAAATCTTCTGTCTATACAACGAAAAATAGACATGTCGCGGGTGATATGTCTTTTATTTAACTGAAATACTAGGCTACTTGCACTTCTGTAAAAACTTTCTAATGCAAATTCAATTTTTTGTCTTGCTAAAGTATATTCTTTTTCTTTTTCTAATAAGGTTTCTCTATCTTCATCACCTTGAAGTTTAACCCCTAATGCTTCAACCCTTTCTTTAATTTTTTGATCTCGAAGTAATCGATATTTTTCCTTAAGTTTATCAATTCTTTCTTGTAAACCTGCATAGTCTTCTCTTTTTTCTTTTAAAGAAATTTTCTCAAGTTTTTCTAGTTCCTTGACTTCTCTAATTCTGAATTTTTCAATTTGTTTATCTAGTCTTAATTGTTTTAAAAACTGTTTTTGTTTTTCAGCTTGCTCAATTCTCAAAAGTGCTTGCTCTTTTCTTAGGAATAATTTTATATCTTTTACTCGTTGTTTTTCTAATCTAGCTTCTTCTTTAAGTGTTTGTTCTTTTAGTTTAACCCTGAGAGCTTGTTCTTCCTCTTTTTGTTTAGCCAACTCAATTTTTTCTGCCCTCTCTCTTTCAATTTTTTCTATCTTAATTCTTCTTTTTTCATCACGTTTTAAAACTTTATAACTTGAAATTGTCTCTGAAATTTTGTCAAAAAAACCTTGAATATGTTTTTCTAAACTAAAATTAAATTTAAAATTGAATTGAGGTTTTAGGGATAGCTGTAATTTAACTAATTTTAAAACTATACTTTCGTTTTGGGTTTTTTTAATTTGTTTTAAATAGTTAGTTTTTTTTAATTTTTTAACCTTCTTTTTCCTTTTTTTGATAACTCTTTTTTTTTTAAATCTTTTAACAACTCTTTTAGTTTTTTTACCTTTTCTTCGAAACTTATAGGATTTGGCTTTTTTTAATACTTTTCTTTTTTTTTTTGATTTTTTTTGTTTTTTTTTCATTTCTGAGAAGAAATGATTCTATCAATAATTTATTGATAAATATAGTCTCTAGTCACAGGGGTTGATCTATAATTTTTAGTGAGTTGAAATTGATAAACAACTTGATCACCCCACTTAAATGCCATTTCACAACCAGCGAGATAAAACTCCCACATTCTAAAAAATTTTTCATCGAACATTTGGATTATTTTATCTTTATTTTTTAAACAGTTTTCTTTCCAGTGTCTTAAAGTATGAGCATAATGAAGTCTTAAAACTTCAATGTCGGTTACAATTAAGCCAGCTTTTTCAATAGGATTCGTCACTTCACTTAAGCTTGGGGTATAACCACCAGGAAAAATATATTTTGTAATCCAAGGATGAGGATCTCTTGGTGGGTTAACAGACCCAATAGTGTGAATTAACGAAACACCATCATCTTTCAACAATTTTTCAATTTGTTTAAAAAACTTTTTATAAAATTTCCTTCCAACGTGTTCGAACATGCCAACACTCACTATTCTATCAAATTTCTCATCCAGCTCTCTATAATCCATCAGCTTAAATTTTACTTGGTTCTGTAAATTCATTTCTTTTGCTTTTTGATTACAATAGTTTAGTTGATTTTCTGATAGGGTTATTCCTGTAACTTCACATTTAGCATTTTTAGCAATATCAATTGCTAATGATCCCCAGCCACATCCTATGTCTAAAACTTTTTGGTCAGGTTTAATATTTAATTTTTTAATTATATGTTGAATCTTATTATTCTGTGCAGTTTCAAGACTATCATTTTCATTTTTAAAATAAGCACATGAATATTGTCTTTTAGGATCTAAAAACAAATCATAGAGATCATCTTTGATATCATAATGATGTGAAACATTCATTTTAGATTTTTTGATAAAGTTAAAATTGGTAAGATATCGGTAAGACCCCCTTAGTTTATTTAAAAGATAACTAAAAATGTTTAACTCGTTTCTTCCAATATTCATCAATGCTAGATCTAAAAAATCTGAAAGAGATCCATTTTCGATAACAATATCTCCATTTGTATATGCCTCCCCAAAGTAAAGATCTGGATGGAATAGTAATTTATAATGAAGTTTCTTATTTAGAATTTTTAATTTAATAGGATCGTCGGTTGGCTGACCAATAATATAATCCTTGGAGTCAGCGTCTGTCAGGATAAACCCTCCTTTTTTAAATACTTTATTAAGAAATCTCGCTAAATACATCTCAAGCTGCCAATTGTGATTTTGTTTCAAAATTTAAATCTTTTAAACTCTGCAAAAGATTTCTCTCATCAACTTCGCTAAGTAAACTTAAAGGTGGTAATAGATTTCCATAAATTTTGTTCTCTTTTGAAAACAAAGTATGAAGAGCTGAAATTAAATTATATTTTTCAAAAGTATTTCTGACATTAACTAATTTTTGGTTTAAAGAATGATCTTTCTTTTCTTTAAAGTCATCGTAAACTTTTCGGGCTAATTGAGATGTAGCATTGCAAGTTGCAGTAATAATTCCAGAACAACCACTTTCTAATCCTTTAAGTAATTTTGACTCTGAACCTGGCATAACTGAAAAATTTTCCAACTTTAGCTTTTCAAATAAATTGTAAGAACTATCCTTCACACCTACAATTTGATCAGGAAATTTGTGAACCAATTTTTCCACACATTCAATACTAAACTTATATCCACACAATTTTTCAAAATTATAAAGTATAATTTTAGACTCTGGTACTGCATCAATGATTTTTGTGTAAAAGTTTATTACATCCTTGTCTTGATATTTATAATAAGCTGGTGGCATGATTAAAAATTTTTTAAAGTTTAGAGAAACTGAAATTTTCATTAAATTAATTGTTTCATTTAAAGAATTTAATCCTGTTCCGATTAAATGTTTTTCTTTGTATTTACTTTCTGAAAGGTGATTTAGTAATTTAATCTTTTCAAAGATAGGAATTAATTGCGCTTGGCCAGTGCTTCCAAATATTGCAGTGCCATGACAACCTTGGTCAATTAAATTTTCTGCATGTGATATAGTTTTTTCAATATTTAAGCTCAAATCAGAGTTCAGAACTGACATCGAAGCTGCATATATCCCACTTATTTTTGTCATAATAAAAATTTATATAAAATATAAATATTAGTAAAGTTTATAAATCGAATATGAAAATACTAGCTGTCCAAAATAGAATGGGTATTGGCGATACAGTAATCTTTTTACCCTTTATTAAGGCAATATCAAAAAAATACAATTCACCAGTAAGTCTCCTGGTAAGAGAAAATTCGAAAGCGACAGAGTTTTTACATCAAACTAATTACATTAATAAAATTCTTATCTTAGAAAGAGATAAAAAATTAAGTAATAGACATGGTGGTTTTTTTGGAACTTTAAATTTAATGAAAGAATTAAAAAAACAAAGTTTTGATAAAATTTTCATTTTTAATTCTTCTCTTAGATTTTATATAATAGCAAAATTATCAGGAATAACTGAAATTTATCAGTATCCATTATTTAGTAAAGCTGACCAGCACATTATCAATACGCCAAAAAAATTTTTAAAAGATAAATTAAATATTAAAGAAATTGATGATCCTGAAATACATATTGATGATGAAACTATTTCAAAATCAGTTGAAAAATTTAACATTGATAGAAATAAAATTAATATACTCTTAGGAATTGGTGGATCAGGCCCAACGAAAAGAGTTCCCTCAAGAATATTTATTAATTTTATGGAAAAAATTTCAAAAATTAAAAAATGTAAGTTTTATCTTGCCACCGGTAAAAATAGTGATGAGCAAATTATTCTTAATGAAATACTTCAGTCTAAATTTAAAGACGCATGTTTACCTTTAGATGATTTATCGATTAAAGAAATTTTGCCGATCATAAAAAACTGCAATCTATCTATTTGTAATGACTCAAGTTTTAGTCACTTATCTGCGGCATTGGGGACTAAAACGATAACTTTGATGGTTGATACTCCAATTATTTACGGAAATTATAATACTAAAATGTTCCCTGTAATTCCAGATGGTGAGGAAACTGTCAAGCATCATACCTCTGGAAAAGATAGAATAAATCCACAGAAAATATTTGATAAAGCTTTAGAGATTCTAAATTAAGAAATATCGTTCAAAACTATATCTTTTGCTTCATTTACTATTGAGGACAACCTAGCTGTCTCTGGTGAAATATCCGGATGGATTTTTTTTTGTATTTTAACATAAGCTTTATTTACATCTTCTTTTGTAATTTTTTTATTCACATCTAAATTTAATATTTTATATGCTTCAGTTACTGAAATTGAAGATGAGTTATTTAGGTTCGATTGATTAAAAGAAAATCTTCCTGATCTTCTCAATGTTTGAATTAATCTATAAAGCGATATTAATTGAAAAATAGATAGACCTTTTAATTTTAATAATGCAAGACTAGCTAATGTAAAAGGCAACGTTAATAAAAAACGCCCACCGATGGCAAATAAAATTGCTAATACAATAAATCCAAGTATTAATAAAATCCTTAGACCTTTTGATATTTTTTTTGAGGAAATCTTAGTTATAAATTTCAATAGAAAGTATAAAATAGTCAAAATGACTAATGTATAAATTATGATATTCATATAGTTCTTCTTTTTTATGAAGGTACCACAACTTAGAAAAAAACCGGAAATAAAATCTTGTCACAACACGAGTTGGGAAGATAATTACAGCTGGATACATCAAAAAGATATTCTTGAAGTCTTAAAAGACAAAAATAAATTAAATCCAGAAGTAAAAAAATACTTAATTGAAGAAAACAATCATACTGACTATCATCTTAAAGATACTAAAAACTTACAAAAAAAACTCTTTGATGAAATAAAGGGAAGAATAAAATTAGATGATGAGTCTCTTCCTTTTAGAGATCACACTTATGATTATTGGACAAAAACCACAACCGAAGGAAATTATTCTATCAAACTCCGTAAAAAAATTAATACAGATAATGTTGAAGAAATTTGGAACGGAGATAAAGAAAAAGAAAAATTAGGCGTTGAATATTTTGGAGTGGGAGATTTAGAAGTAAGCCATAACGATAAGCTACTTGCATATTCTCTGGATACGAAAGGGTCAGAGTATTACAAAATCTTCATAAGAGATATTTCAACAAATAAGTTGGTCACAAAAGAAATAACGGATACATCTGGCAGTATTACTTTTAGTCTAGACGATAAATATATTTTTTACTCAAAATTAGATGAAAATCATCGTGCCCGAAAAATATATAGACATAAAATTGGCGACCATTTAAGTAAGGATTATTTGGTTTTTGAAGAAAAAAGTGAAGCTTTTACAGTTGGAATAAGCTTAACCTCTGATGAAAAATATTATCTAATAACAACTTCTGATCACAACACATCAGAGCAATACTACTTTGGTGTTGATGAAATAACTCCAAAACCAAAATTAATAATTAAGAGACAAAGAGGAATTTTATACTCTATAAATTCTTGGGCTAACAATTTTTACAATCATACAAATAATGATGCTGAAGATTTTAAGATTGATATCTCTTCAAGCTTAGATAACCAAAATTGGAAACCTTTTGTGCCTTCGAAAAATGAGGTTTTAATTGGTGGTTGTGTGTTTTTAAAAAATTGGATAATTCGATCAGAAACTTCAGATGCATTAGATAAGTTATTCATAAGAAATATATCAACAAATTTTGAGGAAGAATTAATTTTTTCAGATGAAAAAGTATACGTACCAAATATTTCTCTTAAACAAAAAGATCGAAACACAGACGAAATTTACCTTGGATATTCATCGCCGAAAACTCCTTCAAGAGTTTATTCATATAATCTTTCAGATAAATCTAAAAAATTAGTAAAAGAACAAGAAATTCCATCAGGCCATAATTCAGAAGATTATATTGTAGAGAGAATTGAATATAAATCTCATGATGGAAGAATGGTTCCTTTAACAATAACAAGACATAAGAAAACTAAGATTGATGGAACTGCAAATGTCTTATTGTACGGTTATGGTTCATACGGAAATTCAATGAGCCCTAGTTTTTCATCTACACGTTTGAGTTTGATCAACAGAGATATCATCTGGGCTACAGCCCATATTAGAGGTGGAATGGAAAAAGGTATGAAATGGTGGAAAGAAGGAAAATTAACAAACAAAAAAAATACTTTTGAGGATTACATCTATGCGGCTAAATATTTAATTGAAAAGAAATACTCTTCAGCTGGTAAGATCATTGGTATGGGTGGATCTGCAGGTGGATTATTAATGGGAGCAGTGGTAAACCAATCTCCAAAATTATTTTTAGGGATTATAATGGCGGTTCCATTTGTTGACTCTTTAACTACTAACCTTGATCACTCTCTACCATTAACAGTTGGTGAATTTGATGAGTTTGGTAATGCCAAAGATAATAAAGATCACTTTGATTATATATTTTCTTATGCTCCTTATAATAATATAAAAAAAATGGACTACCCTCATATGTTAATTACCACTAGTTTAAGTGACAATAGAGTATTGTTTGATGAGCCTGCTAAATTTACTGCCAAGCTAAGGGACTTAAAAACAGATAATAATTTATTACTTTTAAAAACAGAAATGGATGCAGGTCATGGTGGAAAATCAGGTAGAGATGGCGCTATAGAAGAAATAGCTTTAGACTATGCTTTTGCACTAAAAATTTCAAAAAAAATTTAATTTCTCAATCTTGAAAAAACTTAAATCGTTCCCACATAATTTGTGTAGGTCGCCTAATGGGGCTTATAAATAAACTTGCTTAATAAAGGAGGATATATGACAAGTAAGGATCTATCTATATTTAACTCATTAAGACCATTCTCGATTGGCTTCGACGATATGTTTGATCAATTTGAGAATATGTTGGGAAATGGTGCAATGACAATGCAATCCAATTACCCACCATACAACATCAGAAAGACTGGTAAAGATAACTACGCTATTGAAGTTGCTTTAGCAGGTTTCAACAAAAAAGATGTTGAGGTTGAGTTCGAAGATAATTTATTAACTGTAAGAACAAAACAAGTTGATAAATCTGAGGATAAAAATGCTGATGGAGAGATCATTCATAAGGGAATATCTCAAAGACAATTTGCTAGATCATTTACAATTGCTGATGACGTTAAAGTAAATGGTGCTGAGCTCAAAGATGGTCTTTTAACAATATCTTGCGAAAGAATTGTACCAGAGCATAAGAAGAAAAAACTAATCGAAATTAGATAAGTTAAAGCCTTGCTTGCGGGGCAACTAGCTCCGCAAGTAAACTAAAAACATCCTTTTGATGAAAATCCAATTACCACTGAGTTAGTGTCTACCTCAAATTTTCTTTCACAAGAAATACCATATTTTTTTGTTTTATATACAAGAACTTGATTTCCTTTTTCGTTCTTAAAGTCTTCATCAGGATTTCCTAGATCAATTTTAAGTTCACTGGATAATTGACCTATGTATTTACCCAATCTTTTATTTTCTTGCTCAACAATTTTGTCAGTTTTTTCTTGTACGGTCTGGCATGCAGTGACCATTAAGAAGAAACTAAGTAACAACACGATTAATTTAAAATTTCTCATTTTCATATTCTAGCTTCTAAATATGACCAAAATATAAACTTCTTAGTTGAATTATGTTGATAAAATTAGATTTGGCTAAGTATTTGTCAAAAGAATCATCTATTTAGTCAGGATAGGAGGAATAATGTTAGACAAATATTTTGAGTACAAAAAACACAAAACAGATTTTAAAACAGAAGTAATAGCCGGAACTACTACTTTTTTAACCATGGCTTATATCATGTTTTTAAATCCGTTTATTTTATCAGGTGAATTTGCTGGGCCCGAAAAAGGTTTCTTTGATTTCGGCGCAGTTTACACTGCAACTATTCTAGCAACTGCCCTAGCTTGTTTCATAATGGCATTTCATGGAAAAACTTGGCCGATTGGTCTTGCGCCAGGAATGGGGATTAATGCTTTTGTAGCTTTTGGAGTTTGTGCAGGTATGGGATATACACCGCAACAAGCTTTAGGTGCTGTATTAGTTGCTGGTGTATTATTTTTAATTATATCATTAACACCAATAAGAGCGTGGCTTATCAACTCTATCCCTAAGAGTTTAAAGTTAGGAATTGGCGCAGGAATTGGTTTGTTCTTAGCAATTATCGGTCTTCAGATAATGGAAGTAGTTGTCGATAATCCTGTAACATTAGTACAGCTTGGAAATTTAAGTGATCCACTTGTTTTATTAGGATGCGCGACTTTTATTGCAATAATTGTTTTAGATAAAATGAATGTTAAAGGTAATATCATTATTGGTATTTTAGTATTTAGTATAATTGCTTGGGCTACAGGTCTTGCAAAGTTTAATGGTATCGCAAGTGCTCCACCTTCAATGACTTATCTTTTTGAATTTGATTTATCTGCAGCTATGACAGCTGGAATGTCTACAGTCATATTTACTTTATTGTTTGTAGACTTTTTTGATACTGCAGGAACTTTAACTTCAGTCGCCAATGTAGCTGGAAAAGTGGGCAAAGATGGAAAAGTTAAAGACATCAATAAAGCAATGTTATCAGACAGCGTAAGTACTGTTGCGGGAGCTGTAATGGGAACCACAACGGTAACTAGTTACGTTGAATCTGGGGCTGGGGTAAAAGCTGGTGGAAAGACTGGCATGACCTCTTTGGTAATTGGTATATTATTTTTAGCATGTATATTTTTTGCGCCCTTAGCAACTAGTTTGCCAAAACAAATTGATGGTGCTGCTTTACTTTTTGTTTCAGTTCTATTTATAAGAAATATTACTGATATAGAGTGGAACGATGTTTCAGAGTCTGCTCCAGCAATTCTTGCAATGATCGCTATGCCTTTAACTTATAGTATAAGCAATGGTATTGCTCTAGCTTTCGTATCATATGCTTTAATCAAGATATTCACTGGTAAATTTGCAACTACTTCACCAGCTATTTGGGTAATAGCAATTTTGAGTGTTGTAAGTTTTGCAGTTGCTTAAATATTAATTGAACAGGGCTAGTATAAACTAGCCCTGTTTATTTTTTTTCACAATCTCCTCAATAGACAATTCTTCATAATGTTCTGTAGGTTGAACAATCCACGGATCTGAGTCTAATCTGATAGGACAAAAATCAGGTTCGAAAGTTGACGATTTCTTTTTCCATAAACAAGCAGTTTTTACTTCTTTTATATAATCTTTAGTTGGGCCATAATTTTTTAACCACTCAATGCTTTTATTAAGCGTTAAACCGGTATCGGAGAGATCATCTATTAGAAGAACCTTATTAAAATCTTTGTTATTTGCCAAAGAACTTATTTCTCTTGCAAACATCAATTGGCCCTGTTGATCCTCTAAACCTTTACCTGAATAACTTTGAATAACAATATATGCGATTGGTAATTTCAAAATTCTTGATAAAATATCAATAATAGGAGCTGCCCCTCTCATAATACCAACTAATACAGTTGGTTTATATTTTTCATGAATTTGTATTGCTAACTTTTCAACAATTTGAGTATATTCATCAAAACTGATAATTAATTTCTCTGCCATGAAATTTATTATCATAATTAAAAATAATTAAAAAGGAGAAATCATGAAGGCTTATTGGATAAGTTTGTATACTAAAGTTAATGACCAAGAAAATTTAAAAAAGTATGCAGAGACAGTAACTCCAATTATTAAAAGTTATGGTGGTTTACCTTTGGTTAGAGGTGGCAAACATACAACTTTCGATGGTGATGATTTTTTAAGAACTGTGGTTTGGGAATTTCCAAATTACGAGCAAGCTTTAAAATGTCATCAATCTAAAGAATATCAGGCTGGTTGGGATTTAGCCAAAAAGACCACTATAAGACACATGCAAATCGTTGAGGGATTTAGTACTGAATAGGCTCAGGATCTATACTTCTCCACAAATACCATGTAGCTACTGAGCAATAAGGTGAAAATCTTTTTTGAAGTAAAGACACAAATTTTTCCGGTGGAAAATATTTTTTATTATAATTTTTAGAAATCGCTCTCAAAAGCCCAATATCTTGTATAGGCCAAATGTCAGATCTATTATAAGTAAAAAGTAAAATCATTTCAGCCGACCATCTACCTATTTGTCTTAAATTAGATAAATAAACTATAGCTTCCTCATCACTCATATTCTTTATTAATTTAGGATTAAAGGATTTATTAATGATTTGTTTTGCTAAACTTTTTATTCCTAAGACTTTTTGCCTACTTAATCCACAATTTCTTAGTTGTGTTAAGGTCAATTTAGATACAGTTTTTGGATTAATTTTATTTTTACATTTTTTCTTAAATTTTAAAAAAACTGAATTTGCTGCAGCAACACTTATTTGCTGACCAATAATACTTTTGCATAATGAAAAAAAAATATCCTTTCTTGAGGTAAGAATTGTTTCATTGGGACTTCGATAATTTTTAATTAATCTTGACATTATTTTGTCCCTTTTGGATAAATATCTTTTAGCTTTATTCCAATATTTTGGAACTTTAGTCATTGATTGTTTTAGAAGTGATTATTTTTTTATTGTAAATTTCTCTTCTAAAAATAATTAATGTTGAAATAATTACCAAAGAGGCTCCAAGAAGAGTTTTGATTGTTGGAACCTCACCCCAAATGAAATATCCAAAAATTATTGCAAACAAAAGAGCTAAATATTTTAAAGGAGTTACCAAAGAAACCTCTGAATATTTATATGACTGACCTAACCACAGATTTGCAACACCTCCAAAAATGCCTACCAAAGATAATAAAATAAAATCCTGTAAATTAGGCATAACCCATCCTTGTGGAATAGTTAAAAAACTCAGTAAGGTTATTGATAAGGAAAAATAGAATGAAATTAACCAAACTGGTTCTGTGGTCGATAACTGTCTAATTGATATCGCTACATAAGATAGACCAAGACAAAATATTATGGGAAAAATATAATAAATGTTAAGTTCACTTATCCCTGGTTCAGTGATTACTAATATTCCTATAAAACCAACTATAACAGCTAACCATCTATAAATTCCAACTTTTTCACTTAATAAAAAAATTGAAAATATAGTTGTAAAAATTGGAGCAGCAAAAGAAATACTTACCACAGTTGCGAGGGGTAATTTTCTTAGAGCAATAAAAATTGCTACTAAAGCAATTAAACCCGACAAGCACCTTAGGGCATGCAAGCCTGGTCTTTTGGTTTGATAAAAATTGTGAAGTCTATCTCTTGGTATAATGAAAAAATAAAATAGTATTCCAAAAAACCCTCTAAAAAATAAAACCTGTCCAATCGGATAATCGACTGACCACTTTACAATTATATCCATTAGTGAAAATGCACAAACAGACATAAACATGTACAAAAATCCCAATTGATTTTTACTTAGCATACGAATAATTTGTAAATTAATTTAAATCATAATCAATGGAAATAGCAGTTTTAGCACTTGGATGTTTTTGGGGACCTGAAATCAAATTCAGCAAAATTAATGGTGTTATCAAAACTGAAGTTGGCTATTGCGGTGGTAATAGTTCACAAACCACCTATAAAGAAGTTTGTACAGGGAGTACAAATCATGCTGAAGTTGTTAAAATTGATTTTGATGAGAAAGTAATTACTTATGAAGAAATTTTAAAAATTTTTTTTGAAATTCATGACCCAACCACACTAAATTCTCAAGGACCAGATTTTGGTACACAATATAGAAGTGAAATCTTTTATTTAAATGACAATCAAAAAAAAATTGCAGAAGATGTTTTGGACCAGGTCAATAAAAAGTTATCAGGGAAAGTGGTAACAAAAATTTCCCTACTAAAAAACTATTGTATTGCTGAGGAATATCATCAAAAATATTTAGAAAAGAGATAATGTCATTAGTAGAAACTGATTGGCTCGAAAATAATAAAGACAAAGTAAAAATAATTGATTGCTCGTGGCACATGCCACAAACGAAAAGAAATGGTTTTGAAGAGTATAAAACTCAACATATCCCGGAGTCCATTTTTTTTGACCTAGATGATAATTCGGACAAAAATACAAATCTTCCACATATGTTGGTTAATAAAAATGAATGGGAAAAAATAGTCTCAAAGATGGGAATCAAAAATGAGGATATGATTATTATTTATGATAATTCTGATGTTGTTAGCTCATGTCGCTGTTGGTTTAATTTTATCTATTATGGTCATGATCCTAAACTAGTTCATGTTTTAAATGGGGGTTTAAAAAAATGGATAGAAGAAAAAAGAAAAGTAACAAATAATTTATCTAAAGTTATGAAGTCAGACTACAAAAGTTTTGAAAATCAGGAATTAGTTAAAAACAAAGATTCAATTAATCAAAATATAGAAACCCAAAATTTTAGGGTTGTTGATGCTAGAAGCAAAGAAAGATTTGAAGGAAAGGTTCCTGAGCCTAGAGAGGGATTAAAAAGTGGAAATATTAAAAATTCTGTTTGCATACCATTTGGCTCTTGTCTTAATCAGGATAGAACTTTTAGAAATAAACAAGAACTTGAAAAAATTTTTCAATCTTCCTTAAAAAACTTAAATGATAAAAATATTGTCTTTTCATGTGGATCTGGGGTAACCGCGTGTGTTTTGGCACTAGCTTATTCTTTAATAAATGATAAATATCGTCCCTGTATTTATGATGGCTCTTGGGCTGAATACGGGTTAATTTAAAAAAATGAAAAGATCGACTAAAACTATATCAATTATTTTAATATTTTTTCTAATCATTGCAGCGGTAATTATTGGTAGAACAATGATTGGAAATCATTTTAAAAAAAAATTCAGTAAAAGACCCCCTCCAGGAATAATTGTCACCGAAGTGGTAAAAAAAGAATTTGCTGAAACAATAGAGACATTTGGTACTGCAATCTCAAAAAAATCTGAAACTTTCAAAATAAAAAAAGATGATCTTTTTGAAGATTTAAAATTGAAAGACTTTGTTAAAAAAGGAGATGTATTAATCAAGTTGAAAAGTGGAAATATTATAGCTCCATTCAGTGGAGTACTTGGTTATACTGGTCTTACGGAAGATATTCTTGTATCTAATAATATATTCATCATAACATTAGATGATAATTCAACTATTTACTCAGACATTAAAATTCCAGAGAACTATTCGGCATCTATTAAAAAAGGTCTTCCAGTTGACGTAAAATTATCTAGTTTTAAGGATAAAACTTTTTCAGGTGAGGTTGATTTTGTATCAAGCAGGATTAACGCTGATACAAGAAGTATATTATCCAGAATTAAGGTACAAAATAATGATCTCGAACTAATCTCGGGATCTCTTTTAGAAGTAAGCGTTAAATTTAATCTTAGAAACTCATTAAGTGTACCTGATACAAGTGTGATGATTGAAGGTGACAAATCCTATGTTTACAAAATAAATGGCGAAAATGTTGCAAATAAAACTGAGGTTAAAACCGGTCTAAGAAGTAATAAAAATATCGAGGTAATTTCTGGATTAAGTGAAGGGGAAATAATCGTCGCGGAAGGATTAAAAAAAGTAAGACCTAGAGGAAAAATAAAACCTATTACAAAATAAATGTTTATTACCGAACTAAGCATAAAAAGACCAGCTGTTTCTTGGGTAATGTCTTTAATCTTAATTATTTTTGGTTTATTTGTCTTTTGGAAATTACCAGTTAGAGAATTACCCAATGGAATACAACCGCCTGTAGTCCAAGTCCAAGTAGATTACAAATCTGCATCAGCATCAATTGTAGATCAAGAAGTTACTCAAGTCGTTGAAGATGTTATTGGAGGTGCTGAAGGTATAAAAAATATAGACTCAAAATCTGAGAATGGAAGAAGCACAATTAATGTAGAGTTTGATACTAGTATTGATTTAGACAATGCTGCTAACGATATAAGAGAGAGAGTTGCGAGAGTTGTAGATAATTTACCATCTGAGTCTGATCCTCCTCAAATATTAAAAAGGGCAGCTGGTTTTACTACGACTATGTGGTTGTCGTTATCATCTGCAACTTGGAGTGATCTTGAACTAGGTGACTATGCAGAAAGATATTTAGTGGATCAGTTTTCTAGTATTAAAAATGTTGGAAGGATACTTGTTGGTGGTCTAAGAGAATTAAGTATCAGAGTTTGGATAGATCCAATTAAACTTGCTGCAAATGATTTAACTATTAAGGAAGTCGAACTTGCAATGCGTGGAGAAAATATAAGTCTTCCAGCTGGTACTCTTGAGGCAGATAACATTGACCTAACATTAAATTTAGATAAATCATACAACGATATAAATTCGATTAAACAGTTACCAATAAAAAAAACGAATAATAAAGTAATTTTGTTATCTGATGTTGCTGATATTGAATTTGGACCTGTTTCAGAAAAAACACTTTTTAAAGCTCAAACAAAAGATCAGGTTAATTTAAGGACAGTTGGTATTGGTATTTACGCGAGAAGTGGGGCCTCGACAGTTGAGCTCTCGAACGAAATCAAAAAAAAGATAGTAGAAGTTAAAAAATCTTTACCAAGTGAACTAGATTTAAGAGTTTCGTTTAATAGGGCAAACTACGTGGAGGCTGCTATTGAAGAGGTATATAAAACCCTTTTGATTGCTTTTGTATTAGTAGTGCTAATAATTTATTTATTTCTCGGGAATCTTAAAGCTGTAGTCGTTCCAGCAATCGCTCTTCCAGTAAGCTTAATAGCATCTTTTTTAGGTCTTTATATTTTTGGATTATCAATAAACATATTTGTTCTTTTAAGTTTTATTTTAGCGATTGGTATAATTACTGATGACTCGGTGATTATGACTGATGCAATATATCGAAGAATTGAAAATGGAGAAACTCCACTAGTTGCTGCTTATAAAGGATCCAAACAAATTTCATTTGCAATCATAGCGACAACATTAATTTTAGTAGCTGTATTTTTACCACTAATATTTATCGAGGGAATATCAGGAACATTATTTAGAGAAACAGCAATTGCATTATCATTTTCAATAGTTGTTTCATCATTTGTTGCTCTTACCTTGTCACCAATGCTCGCAAGTAAATTTTTAAATAAGAAGGCTTCAAAGAGGATTTTTATTCAAAAATTTGAAAAAATATTTTTAGGATTTTCAAAATTTTATAAAGAGACTTTAGATGTAATTGCTCACAAAACAAAATCAGTAGGTTCTTTTATTATATTTATAATTATTTGCTCTATATTATTGTTTAGTTTCTCTAAAAAAGAATTATTGCCAATGGAAGATCGTGGTGCTTATTTAATTATTGGCGCAACGGATGAAGGAAGCTCTTTTGAGTACACACAAGAACAGGCACAAAAAGTCGAAGCTAGATTAATTCCACTTTTACAAGCTGAAGATAGTCCATACTCAAGATTTATTATGAGAGTACCTGGTTTTGGTAGTTCTGCAAACTCATATAATAGTTTTATCATAATTGCACTTTTAGATGACTGGAAAAATAGGAAAAAAGGACAACAAGTTGTTTTAAGAGAGGCTATTGGAAAAATTGTTACATTACCTCAAGCTCTTGCATTTCCAATATCTCCACAATCAATCAGGGTATCTAATTATAATAAGCCAGTGCAAATGGTTATTTATGGAAGTACCTATGAGGAACTTGAAGAAATTCAAAAAAGAGTAATTAGAAAATTAAGGTCTAACAAAAGTCTCTCAAGAATTGAGTCTGATTACAATCGAAATAAACCTGAAGTGAAATTAGTTATCAATAAAAATAAAGCTAAAGATTTAGGTGTTTCAACAAAAGCAATAGGAGAAACACTTGAGACTCTTTATGGTGGAAAAAAAATTACAACTTTCAATAAATTAGGTAAAGAATACCCAATTGTAGTTCAGCAATATTTATCCGATAGGAGGAATAAAGAGGGAGTTTCTAAAATATTTGTTCGTTCTGAGACAAATGGAAAACTAATCTCTTTATCAAATTTAGTTAGTTTTAAAGAGGAGGGTTCAGCAAAACAGCTTGCAAGGTACAATAGACAACGAGCAGTTACTATATCTGCAAATATTAATGAAGGATACACCTTAACCGAGGCGATAAAATTCTTTGAGAATATCATGGCAGATATAGCTCCAAAAAATCAAATTACCTGGAAAGGTAAATCAGAGGAAATTAAAGAGACTAGTAATGAATTATTTATAATTTTTGCTCTCGCGTTGCTCACGGCTTACTTGGTGATGGCAGCAACATTTAACTCATTCATTCATCCATTCATTATAGTTTTAACTGTTCCTTTGGCAATTTTTGGTGGTTTAGTATTTATTTTATTTTTGAATAGTTCAGTTAATATTTTTTCTCAGATCGCTTTGATAATTCTTATTGGTATCTCGACTAAAAATAGTATTTTAATTGTTGATTATGCCAATCGAATAAGGACTACAGGAAAAAGTATTGAAATAGCTGTGAAAGAGGCTTGTGCAGTAAGATTTAGACCTATCATTATGACATCATTAAGTACAATGATCGCAATGATACCTTTAGTTATAGGGAATATTGGCCCAGGTGCAGGTGAAGGATCAAGATTAGCTGTGGGAGCAACCATCTTGGGTGGTATGATAATTTCAACTTTTTTCACATTATATGTTACTCCATCTATGTATTTAGCTTTAGCAAAAAACACCAAAAGGATTGATGTAATAGACCTGGAGTTAAAAAAAGAACTCTCTAAAAAATAATATATTTATTTTTATTTAAAGAATTGCTGCAACTCAATAATTGTTTTTTATAAATATTAGATTGTTTCTCAACTTTTTTAGCTAATCCAATAACTTTTTTATTTTTTTTATAATGCTTAAAATTTCCCCAGCCCTCATGATAGGCCAAATATTGTTTAAAAGCGTCTTGTTTGGAAATTTTTAATATTGTTTCTGATTTACTAGTATACCAACCAATGAAATCAACACTATCTTTAAATCTAGCTCTTGTTGCTAACTTATTTCCTGTTTCTTTTTTATATTGTTCCCAAGTCCCTTTTACTGCCTGAGAGTATCCAAATGAACTTGATGGGCGTTTGTAAGGGATTACTTTAAATATTTTTTGTCTAGCGGGCTTAGCTAACCAGTCAAAATCTGACTCCATTTTTATAATAGCTAATTGAATATAAATAGGAGTACCCCATTTTTGCTCTGTTTTTTTTGCATACTTGTACCAGAGATAACGCTCATTAAATATTGAACAACTATTTGCAGTATTTGATGGAATTGATGAGCATCCTGTTAAGAAAAAAATAAATAATAAAACAAATTTATTTTTTAGTGATCCCATATTTATTTATAAGACTCTTAACAAAAATTACAACTATCACCCCTAATAAATTTCCAAACAGATCTGACCACTGAAAACTCCTTTCAGGAATTAATATATGAAACACTTCTAATAAAACTGAAATTACTAAAAGATAATATAAAACTAGTTTTAATTTTTCTGAATTTAAGAAAGTTAAATATCCTAAAATAGTAATCAATCCGAAAGCGTAAAAGTGGTTAGAGGATATTTGGAGAAAATCTGATGTAATTTGTGGTTGAACTTTACAATTATCAAAAAAAACACATCCTAATAAACTCCCAGGGAATAAATATAAGATGATTAATAATAAATTAATTACATAAAAAAATATTTTAAATTTTGAAAAAAAATTTATCATTTAATTTGATAGTTTTATTTATAAATTTAATTTAAATATAATTATATGAGTTTTTTAATATTAGTAAGGCATGGACAAAGTACTTGGAATTTAGAGAAAAAATTTACTGGTTGGGTTGATGTTGATTTGACCGAAAAAGGTATTTTGGAGGCAAAAAAAGCAGGATTTTTATTGAAAAACAAAAACATCAAAATTGATTTTTATTACACTTCTCTTCAATTAAGAGCGAATAATACTCTTAAAATAATTCAACAAGAATTAGATGATAAAAAAAATTTTACTAAAGCTTGGCAATTGAATGAGAGACATTACGGAGCACTAACTGGTTTGAATAAAGTTGAAATGAGTAAAAAAATTGGCGAGGATAAAATTTATGACTTTAGAAGATCATGGGATCTAAGACCAGATCCACTAAAAAAGGAAAGTCCATTTCATCCACTTAATATTGATACTTATAAACAAATTCCGAGAGAATTATTACCTGACACTGAGTCTTTAAAAGACACTTATGAAAGAGTTATAAATTTTTTTGAAGAACATGTGAAAGAAAATTTAAAAAAAAATAATGTTTTAATATCTGCACACGGAAACTCTATTAGGGCTCTATGTAAGAATTTATTTAATTTAGATAATAAACAAATTTCTAATTTAGAAATACCCACTGGAAACCCTATGTTGATAGAATTTAGAGAAAATTTTGCAATAGCAAAATGTGAGTATCTTGATAAGGAAAGAGCTAAAGATCTTTTAGTTTTTTGAAGACATCTAAATTTGTTAAATGATAAAATTTTTTTTTACTTTGAAAACCATTTAATTTATTTTCTTTTCGTAAATTATCCCATATTTTTGTAATAGAAAAATTTGAAACTCTATATTCTTTGAATAAACTTTTGTTCAGAATTTGACAACCAATATATATCAAATCATTTTTTTCATTTTTTTTTATCAAATTATTTTCCAATGTGAAATCACCTAAAAAATTTTTATCAAAACTCAATTCTTTATTTGAAAGCAGGAGAACATTATTTAGTTTATTAGAAAAATAAAAATTTTGCATTTGAGTGATTTCATGAAGATAATCTTTGTGCCATAAAGTATCAGGGTTAAAAATTATAAAATCGTTATCATCTGAATTATTGATCAAATTTAATATTCCTCCACCTGAATTAAGTATCTCATTTTCCTCTTTGATTATTTGAATATTTATTGGAAACTTTTTATTTTCAATAAATTTTGAGATTTGATCACCTAAATGAAATGTGTTGATAAATATTTTTTGAACACCCAATTTCAAAGTTAAATTTATGCAGACTTCTAACATTGTTTTATCATTTAATTTCAAAAGAGGTTTAGGTGTCTTTAAAGTAAGCGGATTTAACCTCGATCCGAAGCCTGCGCATAATATCAAAGCTGTTTTAATTCTCATTTAATCTTTTTAAAATTTTGACTTAATAAATTTTTCAAATCAATGAATGTCCGATTTTGATCAATTCGCATATTAATCAGTTGCCATGTATAAGGAATAAATCTTAAGTAATTTTTTTTTCTATCCCTGAGTGCTAGGCGGGTAAATATTCCAATAATTTTAAGATTTCTTAAAACTGATAATATTTCAAAATCATTCTTAAATTTTTTAATATCCAAGTTTTTTTGTTTTTTTATATAAAACTTAAAAATTTTCTCCTTAAAAGAGTAAGAAGTTTTTAGTCTCACGTCATCTATTAAAGAAGCTAAATCATAAGCCTTGTTACCAATTAATGCGTCCTGACTATCAATAAGACCTATTTGGTTTTTAACTGACATTAAATTTGAAACATGAAAATCTCTGTGGACGAAAATATTATCTTTTAATTTTAATTTCAAAGTTAATTCTTTAATAATCTTTTTAAATTTTTTACAGAATCTTTTTTTTCTTAATTTTGACAAATTATTTTTTGCATACCAATCACAAAATAAATTAGCTTCATTTATTAAAATCTTTTTATCATATTTTGGAATTATATAATTTTGATTTCTAAAATTTTTTACTTTTCTATGTTTGATAGACTGTATTTGTATTAACAATTTAATTATTCGATTAAAATAGCTTAGTTTATTTTTGCCCTTTTTTTTTAATGTTTTGAAAACAGTTTCATTTCCAAAATCTTGTATTTCAATGAAATTTTTATTATATCTCTGGGTATATAATCGTGGTGCTAAAATTTTGTTCTTGTTTAAAATTTTATTTATTGCATCGTATACAAGTAAATTTTTAAATTTTTCTTTTTTGGCATAAACAACGATAGAGGATTTACCATTTACTTTTTTTCTAAAAAAACTTCTAAAAGATGCATCTCCTTTTATTTTTATTAATTTTGGCATTCAGGAATAGAAGCTATAAACCTTTAATTTGAACAGATCTAGTTTTGTGATCTTTTCCATACTCGAAAACTAATTCTATCAAATTTTTTGGTTTTTCTTTAATTATTTGTGGCCATTCTACTAAAGTAATTGTGTTTTTATTATCCTCAAATAAATCTAAATTTTTAATTTCCTCAGTAGATTTTAATCTAAATAGATCATAATGATTTATCTTGAAATCATTTATTTGATACTCATTTAACAAATTAAAAGTGGGACTCGTAACTTCTGTTATCTCCAATTTATTAAGTTTTTGAAATTGATTAATAAGATATCTAATAAAAGAAGTTTTTCCTACCCCGATTTCACCATATAAAAAAATAAAGCATCCAGGCTTGATTTTTTTTAAAAATGTACTGGCGAGTTCCTCTGTTTCTTTTTCTGTAGATAAATCTATTTTATCACTTTTAATAGCGGTAGGCATTAGGTTTAAAAGGACCTTCGACTCCAACACTTATATAGTCCGCCTGTTCTTTTGATAATTTGGTTAATTTTGCTCCAACTTTCTTAAGATGAAGTGTGGCAACCTTCTCATCTAAATGTTTTGGTAAAACATAAACTTTGTTCTCATAGTTTTTATGATTATTCCAAAGCTCTATCTGAGCAATCACTTGGTTAGTAAACGATGCGCTCATTACAAAACTTGGATGACCTGTGGCACAACCTAAATTAACTAATCTACCTTCTGCTAATAAAATAATCCTTTTTTTACTTGGTAATTCTATCTCGTGAACTTGAGGTTTTACTTCAGTCCATTTATAATTTTTCAAAGCTTCAACTTGAATTTCGTTATCAAAGTGTCCTATGTTACACAAAATTGCTCTATCTTTCATTTCTCTCATATGATCAGCTGTAACAATATCTTTGTTACCAGTTGCTGTAACGACGATATCAGCTTTGCTAATTGCCTCTTCCATCAAAACCACTTCGTAACCCTCCATTGCTGCTTGTAATGCACAAATTGGATCAGCTTCTGTAACTAATACTCTAGCACCACTTTGTCTTAAAGATGCGGCACTTCCTTTACCGACATCTCCAAATCCAGCAACTATAGCAATTTTTCCAGACATCATAACATCTGTAGCTCTTCTTATGCCATCAACTAAACTCTCTCTACATCCATAGAGATTGTCAAATTTAGATTTGGTGACAGAATCATTTACATTTATTGCAGGCACTAACAAAGTTTTATCTTTTTCCATTTTATTAAGAGCTTTAATGCCTGTTGTCGTCTCCTCTGAAACACCTTTCACATTTTTAAGTAATTCTTTATACTCTTGATGCATCATTGCAGTGAGGTCTCCTCCATCATCTAAAAGCATGTTAGGCGCCCAATCTTTTTTACCCTCAATAGTTTGTTTAATACACCAAATATATTCCTCTTCAGTTTCTCCCTTCCAAGCATATACCGGAATCCCAGCTTTGGCGATTGCAGCTGCTGCATGATCTTGGGTCGAAAAAATATTACAAGATGACCATCTTACCTCCGCACCTAAAGCAACTAGTGTTTCAATTAAAACAGCTGTTTGAATAGTCATGTGCAGACATCCAATAATTTTCGCTCCTTTTAGCGGTGACTTTCCAGAGTATTCTTCTCTTAAAGCCATTAAGCCAGGCATTTCACTTTCTGCTATTGAAATTTCTTTTCTTCCAAACTCAGCTTGGGTCAAATCTTTTACTTTGAAATCTTCCATGGTGCGTCTTCTAGCAATAAAGAATTAATTAATCAATATAACTCTTTAGGCATTTGGAAATATAATTTCCATACTTGCTCCTTTTTTGTCTAATCTGTTAGATGCTCTTATTGTAGCATTATGTAAATCGACTAAATTTTTAACTATATTTAAACCAAGTCCTGAATGTTGTCCAAATTTATCAGGTCTATTACTATAAAATCTTTTAAATATTTTATTGGTATCTTTTTCTTTAAATCCTTGTCCTTCATCTAAAATATTGATTGAAACTTTATCATTTTCTAATTTTGAAACCTTAACAATTACATCTTTATTATCACCACTGAAAGATATTGCGTTATCCAAAAGATTAGCAACTATTTGTTCAATTCTATTTTCTATTCCATTTATCAAATATTTGTTTTTTCCATCGTTCGAATAAGAAATATTTATTCCTCTTTTTAATTTATAAATATTATTAAAATCATCTACGACTGATTTAATAATTGGCTCGATATCAAGTTTTTTAATTTTTTCTCTACTTAATGCAACTTCATCTTTTAGCATTTGTGAATAATCTGTAATTAATCTTTCAATTCTTTGAACATCATGACTCAAAATATCAATTAATTTAATCCTTTGCTCAACATCAGTCGTATCATGTAAAATTTCAGACGCACTCTTGAGAGAAGCTAGAGGATTTCTTATTTCATGAACTAAATCTGTTGAAAAATTTTCAGCATGTGAAATCCTTTTAGTTAATTCATTTGTCATATCATCTAGTGATTTTGAGAGTAATCCTAGTTCATCATTTCTTTTTTTTAAAATATCAAGATTGGTAACTTTCGGATCTTTATTTCTGATTGTTTCAGTGTACGTTACTAAATTTTTTATTGGTTTTAAGAAATATCTATTTAAAACAAAGGAGAAAATTAATATTACTAAACCAATAGCTAAAGCTGTTCTAATTACAAAAGTCTTTCTTTCATCTATAGCTGCTTTAACATCATTTGCATTTTCTGTAATAGCTAAATAGCCAATGTTTTCACCTTTTTGCATTACATTTTTAATTGTTGTCAGCTTAAATTTATTGAACTCTTCTTGGGTAAAAGTAAAAGGTGTTCCAAAATTTTTAGAAGATGCGTAATTTAAAAGTACATCATTAAGAGAAACAACGTTATTATTTCCAACATCAATATTTTTTTTCTCAGTGATTTCTTTAGTTTTTTTTTCAGTTAACACTTCAAATTCAACAATATCTAATCTTTGTGAAAACGATCTAGGATCAAGATCTAAGGTATCTGTATCACCAATTAAGTTTAGTTGATTATCAAAAAATATCACTCTATCTAAATTTTGAAAAAGAAATCTTGTGGAAAAAAGAAATTTCCTGATATCATCTTCTACAAATTCGACATTTAGTCTTGTCAAATTATCAATTGTATTATTAATCACTTCAATGTGATTAGATGATTTTTTTTTTATTAAATTTGGTTGAACATTTTTTAAGTAAATAAAAAGAAAAATTCCAATAAAAGTAAAAAAAATAAAATTAATAAATAAAAATTTTTTTAATATAGATAAGTTTTTAAGAAGGTTGCTTAACATTAGCTAACATTCCACCTATATCCACTTCCATATCTAGTTTCTATAGCTGAAAATTCAGGATCAACCTTTTTAAATTTTTTTCTTATTCTTTTCACATGACTGTCTATTGTTCTGTCCTCTATATCGGTATCTTCTCTGTAGGCTATATCCATCAACTGAGCTCTTTCTTTGATTATACCTGGTCTTTTTGCTAATTCCTTAACTAATAAAAATTCGGTCGTTGTAAGTTTATCTGGCAATTGTTTACCATTCCATTCACACTCTAATTGTGAAGGATCTAGTTTTAATTTACCATGAGATATTATACTTTTGTTTTCCTCTATAATTTCTTTTGAATCTTTCTTTCTGAGTTGCACTCTTATTCTCTCAATCAACACTTTAATTGAAAAGCCTCCAGATTTTTTTATGAAATCATCTGCTCCTAACTTCAATCCAAGCAATTCATCAATTTCATCATCTTTAGAGGTCAAAAAAATAACTGGTAATGAAGTTTTTTTTCTTAGCTTTTTAAGTAGCTCTTCTCCATCCATTTTTGGCATTTTAATATCAACGATTGCAAGATCCGGTGGGGTTCTAGTTAAACCAATTAAAGCGCTTTCACCATCAATATATGTTTGAACTTTAAATCCCTCTTTCTCTAAAGCTATACTCAGACTTGTTAAAATATTTCTATCATCGTCGACAAGGGCAATTGTTTGTTTCTGCATACTCGATTATAAAAATACTAAATTGTTCTAATTTGGGCAATTAAATTAATGAAGTGTACCCCAATTTTCTCCGGTATTTAGATCAACTGTTAAAGGTATGGAAAAAGAATGCTGTTCACTCTTAACAACACTAGACATTTCATCAATTATAATTTTACTGATTCTTTTTGCTTCTTCTTTGGGAGTTTCAAAAATTAACTCGTCATGTATTTGCAACAACATTTTTGTATTTTGATTTTTTTGATCACTTAATTTTTTATCAAGTCTTATCATAGCTAATCTCATTATTTCCGCAGCCGAGCCTTGAATTGGAGCATTAATTGCTGCGCGCTCTTGGAAATTTCTAATATTATAGTTTTTATCATTGATATTAATAAAATGTGATCGTCTTCCAAAAATATTATTCACAAATCCGCTTTTTCTACAAAACTTTATTGTTCGGTCCATATAAATTTTAATTTCAGGAAATTTCAAAAAATAAGCATTAAGGAATTCCTCAGCTTCATGATTTGTGACATTAATTTGTTTTGCTAATCCATATTGTGAAATCCCATATATTATTCCAAAATTTATAGCTTTAGCTTTTCTTCTCTGATCCTGATTTACTTTTTTTATATCAACATTAAAAATTTGACTAGCTGTGAGTGAATGAATATCTTCGTTGTTTTTAAAAGCTTTTTTTAATCCTTTGACGTCAGCCAAATCAGCTAAAATTCTCATCTCAATTTGATTATAATCTGCAGAAATTAAAACATGATCTTTTTTGGCTATAAATGCTTTACGAATATCTTTACCATCCTCAGATTTAATCGGAATATTTTGTAAGTTTGGATCGCTTGACGCTAATCTGCCAGTTGTAGTAGCTGCTAATAAAAAAGAGGTATGAACTCTTTGTGTGTTAGGATTGATATGTTCCGGCAAGGAATCTGAGTAGGTATTTTTCAATTTAGATACCTGTCTCCAATCCAATACTAATTGGGGAAACTTATGACCTTTAAATGCTAAATCTTCTAAAACCGAAGCGCTTGTTGCAAAACTCCCTTTTTTTGTTTTTTTTAAATCTGCAATTTTAAGATCATTATATAATATTTCCCCAAGTTGTTTTGGTGATGCAATATTAAATTCTTTTTTAGATATTTTAAAAACTTCATTTTGAATTTTAACAATCTTTTTTTCAAATTTAGTGGATAATGATTTTAAAAATTTATTATCTATTTTAACTCCCTCAATTTCCATAAAAGCAAGAATTTTTAATAAAGGCTTTTCAAATATCTCGTAGATATTTATCATTTTTTCATCCTTTAAACTTTTTTGAAATTTTTTGTATAATCTAAATGTAATATCAGCATCTTCGGCTGCGTAATCTTTGGCTTTTTCAACATCTACTTCACTGAAATTAATCTCCTTTTTTCCTGTGCCAACTAAATCTTTAAAAGATATTGTTTTATGGTTTAAATGAATTTCTGACAATGTATCCATATTATGTCTATTTTTTCCTGCATCAAGAACATAGGACATCAGCATAGTATCTTCCATTGAAGTCATATTAATTCCGTGTTTGAAAAAAACTATAAAATCAAATTTTATATTTTGACCTATTTTTTTGATACTAGGATCCTCAAGTAAAGGTTTTAACTTTTTTAAAACTAAATCTTTTTCGATACATTTGTTAGATTTATGACCGATAGGAATATAACAAGCTTTTCCAATTTTTGAGCTTAATGAAACACCGACTAGTTCTGCCTGATGAGGATCTAATGAATTTGTTTCGGTATCTACTGCAACTTCACCTAACTCCTCAGCTTCAGTTATCCAGTTGTCGATTTGTCCCAAATTTTCAATTAGATAATATTCTTTTTTATTGATTGCTTTTTGATTTTTTTCAATTTTAACCTCGTTTTTGATACTTGTTAAATTTGGTTCTCCATATGCAGAGATAGCTGAACTCAACAATCTATTAAATTCCATCTCCCTCAAAAATTTATAGAGTTTATCTTTATCAATACTTTTTAATTCAAGATCAATTAAATTTTTATTTACGGGAGCATCACTTTTTAATGTCACTAGTTTTTTACTTATTAAAGCCTTATCTTTATTCTCAATGAGTGTTTCTCTTCTTTTGTTTTGTTTAATTTCATGAGCAGATTTTAAAAGTTTTTCAAGGTCTCCATATTTATTAATTAATTCTGCAGCTGTTTTAACACCAATTCCAGGAACTCCTGGTACATTATCGCTGCTATCACCAGCTAAAGCCTGGACATCAATTACCTTACTTGCACCTACACCAAATTTATTTTTAATATCTTCCTCTGAAATAAACTTATTTTTCATTGGATCATAAATTCGAACGTTTTTTTTATATAATTGCATTAAATCCTTATCTGAGGACACTATTGTTACTTTTGCACCTTCTTTTAAAATCATTTCAACATACGTTGCAATTAAGTCATCAGCTTCATAATTTATCAATTCCAATGAAGGTAAATTAAAAGCCAATACTGATTTTCTGATGTAATCAAATTGAGGAGCTAAATCATCAGGTGCTTCAGCTCTATTAGCTTTGTAATCACTATAAATTTCGTTTCTGAAAGTTTTTCTAGCAGAGTCAAATATAACTGCAAAATGTGTTGGTTTTTGTAAATTTTGATTTGACTTTGAGTCCTCTAGAAGTTTAAAAAGCATGCTGCAAAATCCACTCACTGCACCCGTCGGTAATCCATCACTTTTACGCGTTAATGGTGGTAACGCATAATACGCTCTAAAAATGTAACCTGATCCATCAATTAAATAAAAATGATCTGTTTTTTTAATTTTTCCCATTAGAAATTAATATAGATTATAGACAGAAATAAGAGTATTATTTTTTATGGAACTTATAAAGCAAAATACACAAGCCCAAATAATTAAATCAATACTTGTAATTTTTTTAGGTTCTGTGTTACTTGCTGTCTCGGCAAAAATTAAAATTCCTTTCTATCCAGTTCCAATGACAATGCAAACTTTTGTAGTTCTTTTTATTGGAATAAGCTTTGGATATAAAATAGGTGTTGCGACAATTGGTTTATATTTGATTGAAGGAATTGCAGGTCTTCCTGTGTTTTCAAATTCCCCAGAAAGAGGAATAGGTTTAGCTTATTTTACAGGTCCAACAATGGGATATCTAATTGGATTTCTTTCAGCTTGTTTTTTAGCTTCTTTTGTAAAATTAAAAGATAATTATTTAATCATTTTCTCAAAACTTATTCTTGCAGTATCAACAATCTATATTTTTGGTATTTTGTGGTTAGGGACACTAATTGGATGGGACAAACCTATATTCGATTTAGGTGTTAAGCCTTTTCTATTAGCTGAAATATTTAAGATAGTTTTACTTGTACTTATTGCTAAGAAAATTTTTAAATTAAGAAAACTTATTTAGGTGATCTTTTAGATAAAATTCTTTGAAGAGTTCTTCGGTGCATTTTTAGTCTTCTTGCTGTCTCTGAAACATTTCTGTTACACAATTCAAAAACTCTGTGTATATGTTCCCATTTTACTCTATCTGCTGACATTGGATTTTCAGGTGGAGCCGCTTTTTTAGCAGGATCAGCTAAAAGAGCTTTTTCAACATCATCTGCATCTGCAGGTTTAGCCAAATAATCGATTGCACCCTCTTTTATTGCTGCAACAGCAGTTGGAATATTTCCATATCCAGTTAACATTATTATTCTACTTTCAGGATTAGAGGTCTGTATTTGTTTTACAACTTCTAAACCATTGCCATCGCCCAACCTCAAATCAACAACAGCGAATCCTGGTTTTTTTGCTTTGACTGTATCAATTCCTTTTTGCACACCTTCAGCTTGAATAACTTCAAAACCCTTTTTTTCCATAGCCCTAGCTAATCTTTCTCTAAATGGATTGTCATCATCAACAATTAATAGTGATTTATTGTTGAAATCAGCTAAATTTTGTAATGCGCCTTCATTTTTCATAAGATCGATATGGGAATTTTTTTCCACAATTCAATAGGTCATTATTTGCTTTACATTAGGTAAGTATTGAATTAATTGCTCGATTCATTAAAGTTTTTTAAAATAAAAAGACTTTTTTTTGTTAAATTTTTTTTGGGGGGCATGAAAAATGCAAAAATTTAAGTCGGTTGAAGAACTAGTTAATCAACTGAGACCAGACAAACCGGTTTATTGTATTAGAAAGAAATCAATTCTTTCGGCTTCCAAATTTTTTCAAAAAAACTTTCCAGGTAAAATTCTATATGCTGTCAAAACAAATCCTCATCCTGAGGTAATTAAAACTTTATTAAAAAGCGGTATTAATCAATTTGATGTTGCCTCAGTGGAGGAGATAAAAGCAGTCAGAAAATTTGATCAATTATCTAAGTGTTCTTTCATGCACACAATTAAAAGTAGAGAAGATATAAGTGAAGCATACTTCAAATATGGAGTCAAAACATTTGCACTTGATACTAAAGATGAATTGATAAAAATTATTGAGAGCACCAGCAATGCAAAAGATTTAGAATTATTTGTAAGAGTGGCTGTATCAAATGAACATGCTGAAATTGACTTATCAAAAAAATTCGGTGCTATAAATTCAGAGGCGGCAGGACTTTTAAGATTAGTAAAACAACATTCAAAAAAGATTGGATTAAGTTTTCATGTAGGATCGCAATGTATGCATCCAATTTCATACTCAAAAGGGATTTCCGAAATTGTAAATATAATAAAGAAAACGAAAATTGTTCCTGATTATTTAAATATAGGAGGCGGCTTTCCAACTATCTATCCAGATTTAATTCCACCCTCTTTAGAGAGTTATTTTGATGAAATTAAGAAAGGTTTAGAAAATTTAAAGATTGAAAAATTACCAGAAATAATTTGTGAACCAGGTAGAGCCTTAGTTGCTGAAAGTGGTTCAACTATAGTTCGGGTTAACTTAAGAAAAAAACAAAAACTTTATATAAATGATGGAACTTATGGAACACTTTTTGATGCAGGAACACCAAATATTGTTTTTCCATCTAAAATGATAAAAGATAATTCAAACAAAATTATTTCAAAAAAATTAACTGCATTTGATTTTTATGGACCAACATGCGACAGCATGGATTACATGAAAGGTCCTTTCCTTTTACCTAATAATATTAAAGAAAATGATTATATAGAACTTGGTCAATTAGGTTCATACGGCCTGACCTTTAGAACACAGTTTAATGGTTTCTATTCTGATAAAATTTATGAAGTTGAAGATAATGCTATAATGAGCCTCTATAACAAAGACAGCAACAAAGATACTTTAGTTGCTTAATGTCAAAAAACAAAAATCTAGGACATAATAGTAAAAAAGACTTTCTTAAAAATCCAGTTGAACATATAGATATTACATCTTTTGACTCTAGAAAAATTATTTCATCAATGGAGAAGATGTCATTTGTATCAAGAGAAACTGCAAATGCAGCAAACATCTATAATGAAATGTTAAAAGATAAAGATTGTACAATTTTTCTTACCTTAGCTGGTTCGACCTCAGCAGCTGGTTGTATGAATATTTACAAAGATTTAGTCAAATACAATATGGTAGATGCAATCGTTGCAACTGGTGCTTCGATAATTGATATGGATTTTTTTGAGGCATTAGGATTTAAGCATTATCAAGGCTCTCAATTTCAAGATGATACTGAACTTAGAAAAAATTATATTGATAGAATATACGATACCTACATCGACGAAGATGAATTACAAATTTGTGATAAGAAAATTTGTGAAATAGCTGATAACTTGGAGCCTAGAAGCTATACCTCTAGAGAATTTATTCACGAAATGGGGAAATATCTCAAAAAAAACTCAGTAAAGAAAGATTCTTTAATTGAAACTGCCTATGATCACAATGTGCCAATATTCTGTCCTGCTTTTACAGACTCTAGCGCTGGTTTTGGTTTAGTAATTCATCAAGAAAAGAACCCGAAATCTCATATTACAATAGACTCTATAAGAGAATTTCGAGAATTAACTGAAATAAAAATTAAATCAAAAGGCTCTGGATTATTTATGATAGGTGGCGGAGTGCCAAAAAATTTTATTCAGGACACAGTCATATGTGCTGAACTTTTAGGTAAAGATGTTGAAATGCATAAATATGCTGTGCAAATTACTGTAGCAGACTCAAGAGATGGTGCGTGTAGCAGTTCAACTTTAAAAGAGGCAAGTTCATGGGGTAAAGTTGATGTCACGAAAGAACAAATGGTTTTTGCTGAGGCAACAAGTGTATTACCTTTGATTGCAAGTGATGCATATCATAAAGGTGAATGGAAAAATAGAGATAGAAAAAACTTTACAAAAATTTTTGGATAAAACATTGCAATATCTTTCAAATAAAAAAGGGTTTCTTGGAATAGATAATAAATTCAATTTTAAAGAAAAAGTTGTAATTGTTCCTTTTGGTCTGGAAAAAACTGTGAGTTATGGTGGTGGGACTAAAAATGGTCCAAAAGAGATAATTAAAGCTTCACATCAAGTTGAATTATATGATGAGGAATTAAATTGTGAACCTTACAAAAAAATAGGAATTAAAACTCTAAAACCTTTTAAGATTGATAAAAATATTAAAAAAGCTTTAAAAAAGATAGCTAACATAAATAAAGAAATTCTTAATAATAAACTTTTTCCAATGACTTTTGGTGGTGAACATTCAATCACACCAGGATGTATTGTTCCATTTGTTAAAAAACATAAAAATATCTGCCTCTTACATTTCGATGCTCATGCAGATTTAAGAGAAAGTTATAATGGTGAAAAATTTTCACACGCATCTGCTATCAGAAGATGTTTAGATTATAAAAACGTTTCAATAATCTCATTTGGAATTAGAAATATTTCTAAAGAGGAGATACCTTTTTTAAAAAAAAATAAATCTAGAATTAGTATTTTTTGGGCAAAAGATAAGGCAAAATGGAATTTAAAAAAATTTAAAAAACTTATTAAAAATAAGACTGTTTATCTAACTTTCGATGTAGATGGATTAGATTCGAGTATAATGCCTGCAACTGGAACACCTGAACCTGGCGGTTTATTATGGGATGAAGTTTTAGATATAATTAAGATTGCAGCCAAAAACTCAAACATCGTCGGCGCAGATATAAATGAGCTCGCACCAATCAAAGGATTTAATTCCTACAATTTTCTAGTAGCAAAGTTGGCTTATAAAATATTATCTTATAAATATTTATATTAAATCTAAACTGGTTTAAGTGTTTTCAACAGTAGTCTGAAAGGGATTAACATCATCAAAGCAACAAAAATTTTTACACTTAAATCTCCTAAAGACAATGTGATCCAAGGAATGCCTGTTCCATAAAAAGATATTGAAAAAAATATAAACGTATCAATTGTTGAACCTATCAAAGATGACGTTAAAGGTGCAACAAACCATTCCTTTTTTCTCAATTTATCAAAAATTTGAACATCTAAGAGTTGGGCAACTAAAAAGGCAGTACCCGATCCAATTGCAATTCTTATAGATATCAAGTCTGTAAAGTTTGTTGAGAATAAAAGCGTAAAGCTAATACCTATAGCAAAACCAATATAAACAATTTTTCTGGCAACTATCTTGCCAAAAGATCTGTTGGCTAAATCTGTGATCAAGAAAGCAATCGGATAGCTAAAAGCTCCATAAGTTAATATTTCTTCTAAACCATAATATTTTATAGGGAACTGAACTAAATAATTAGATGCTAAAACAACTGCTCCCATTAAAAATGAGAGTATAAAAAAAATTTTATTCATTAAGCTGTCTTAGATTGAACTTGTTTTTTTTGAAATGGAGACTTTATTAATAAACTTTTTTTCATCTTCTTTAATCTTGGAGACAAATTTTTATTTTTTACAGTCTTTAAAAACTCGTCAAAACTTCCTTTTTTATCTACAGATCTTACACCAGCATTACTTACAGTAAGTTTCATGCTTCTCTTTAAAAGTTCACTGGTAAATTTTACTTTTTTCAAATTAGGTAAAAATCTTCTCTTTGTCTTATTATTAGCATGACTAACGTTATGACCTTTAAGGGGAATTTTGCCGGTAAGTTCACATTTTTTTGACATAATATTTTCGACTATATAAAGTGAGTTGATGATTGCGTCAAGTTTATAAAATTTAAGAAGTTGTTTTTTTCCCTATGATTTCACTATAATGTTTAACTCCATCTCTTATCAATAATTCCTTAAGCTCTTTTTTAATAAGGTTTACAATATTTGGTCCTCTGTATACCATACCTGTATAAAGTTGAACATAACTCGCGCCAGCTAAAAACTTATTGTACGCACTTATTCCAGAGTCTACTCCACCAACTCCAATAATTTTAATTTTATTACCAAAAGTTTTATAAAATTTATTAATCAGCATTGTAGATTTTTCTTCTATTGGTTTACCTGACAAACCTCCTTTTTGATGCTTTTGAATGTCATTTAATTTATCTCGAGTAGAGTCAGAGGTGTTCGATAAAATGACTGCTTTTATATTATTGCTTAAAAGAACATCAGAAATTTTGGGTATTTCCTTATCTTTAATATCTGGTGAGACTTTTACTACAATTGGAATTTTTGAATTTAGTTTTGTTTTTTCACTATTAATTATATTTAACAAACTATTCAATTTTTCCTGATCATGAAAATTTCTCAGCTCTTCGGTGTTGGGAGATGAAATATTAATCGTAATATAGTCTGCAAATTCATGGAAAGTTTTTAAACATTCAACATAATCCTTCAATCTATCATTTGTATCTTTGTTGGGACCTATGTTAATTCCAAGTAAACCAATTTGTTTATTACTTGAGATCCTATCAACAATGTTTTTTGCACCTAAATTATTAAAACCCAATCTATTAATTAATGCCTCATCTTCGACTAATCTAAAAACTCTTGGCTTGGGGTTACCATATTGTTTAAGAGGTGTAACTGTGCCCACCTCCACAAAACCAAATCCCAATTTAAATAGAGAATTATAAACCTCAGCATTTTTGTCAAATCCTGCTGCCATTCCAATTGGATTTTCTATTTCTTTTTCAAATAATTTAGTCTTAAATAAATGGCTATTTTTATTTTTATCCAAAACATTTGGCACAAAATTAAATTTTAATGACTTTATTGCCAAACCATGGGCTGTCTCTGGATCAAGTTTAAAAATTAGAGATCTTAAATTTGAAAACATTATTTAATTTTATTTATTATAAGATCTTTAGTTTCTTTAACACCAAAAAAACTTATAAAAAAACCCATTCGAGGGCCATTTTCGACTCCAAATACAACTTCATAAATTAATTTAAACCAGTCTCTCAAATTTTCTGAATACCCATTTTCTTTTCCTGTTGAATAAATTAAAGTTTGAATTTCCTCAGGAGGCATTTTGTCATTACATTTATCTAAGGTTGATATTAGAGCCTCAAGTGCTTTTTTTTCTATTTGATCAGGTATTTTATATTTTTTTTTGGCTTTTATTATATCGTTAAAATATTTAATAGCATAACCAACTAGATTATCAAAAATGGGGTGATCTTTTTCAGAAATATTTTCCTTATATTTTTTTACGAACTTCCATAATAATTCTTTGTTTTCAGCATTACTTGTCTCTACAAGATTTAATAACATAGAAAATGACATAATCATTTTTTCTTTTGGAACACTACCATTATGAACATGCCATACTGGATTCATCAGTAACTGAAGCTCATCTTGGGTTTTAGCCTTTTCAATAAATTCCAAATATTCATCGACCGCTTTTGGAACTATCTCATTATAAAGTTTTTTAGCTCTCTTCGGATTTTGATACATATATAATGATAAACTTTCTGGTGAGGCGTACTCCAACCATTGCTCGATTGTTATTCCATTCCCTTTTGATTTAGAAATCTTTTCCCCTTTCTCATCTAAAAAGAGTTCATAAGCAAAACCAGATGGGTTTTTTTTTCCAATTAGTTTGATAATTTTAGTGGATAATATTGCACTTTCTATCAGATCTTTTCCGTACATTTCAAAGTCAACATCTAACGCATACCATCTCATGGCCCAATCTACTTTCCACTGAAGTTTACAATGACCATCTAATATGCTTGATTCTAAATCTTGACCTTTATTATCAAACACAATTTTAGACTTAGAATTATCAATTTCTTTAACTGGAATTTCCAAAACATGTCCTGTTTCTGGACAAATAGGAAGAAATGGACAATACGTTTTTTGACGTTCTTTTCCTAAAGTAGGCATAATGATATTCATTATTCCATCATAATTATCTAAAATAATTTGAAGTGTTGGATTAAAAAAACCTGATTTATACAATTGAGTAGAGCTTTTGAAATTATATTTAAAATTAAAATTATTTAAAAACTTTTTTAATTTCTCATTATTATGTTCACCAAAACTATTATATTTTTCAAAGGGATCTGGTACGTCTGTCAAAGGTTTATGAAGGTTTTTTTCTAACAATTCTTTGTTGGGTACATTGTCTGGTACTTTTCTAAGACCATCCATGTCATCTGAAAAAGTGATAATTTCTGCTGGAAGATCAGTTAATTGTTTTAACGCATTAACCATCATAGAAGTTCTAGCAACTTCTCCAAATGTCCCTATGTGAGGAAGTCCACTTGGGCCATATCCAGTCTGTAGTGTAATTTTACCTTTTTTTTCTAAAAAAGATTTTCTTTCTCTAAGCATTTTTTTTGCTTCAACGATTGGCCAAGAGCTTGTTTTTTCTAAGTTTTCTTTTTTTATCATGAATAATTCAACAAAATCTATAATTAGCGAACTACTTAATTCTTATAGAGTTGAAATTTATTTACCATAAAATAATGTTCTTTCAAAATGTCTAATTATAAAACAGTTTTTTTCACTCTTGGAATTCTTCAAATAATTCTCGGTATTTTTATGCTTGTTCCAATAATTGTACAATTTATTTATGGTCAAATAGACTCTTCTTTTTTTGGTGCAGCAATTGTTACAATTATTTTTGGAACCTTATTTTTTCTCTCCAATTTAGATCATGAAAAAAAACTTAATTTACAACAAGCATTCCTTCTAACTGCATTAGCATGGTTAAGTATTGCTATATTTGGTTCATTACCCTTTATATTCTCTAATTTGGAATTTTCAGTCACAAATGCCTTTTTTGAAAGTATGTCAGGTATTACAACAACTGGTTCAACAATCATATCAAATTTAGAGAATATGCCTAAAGGGATATTATTTTGGAGAGCAATACTTCAATGGTTGGGGGGTATTGGTGTCATAGTGATGGCGATTACATTAATGCCCATAATGAATGTTGGGGGAATGCAATTATTCAAAATTTCAAACAATGATTCATCTGAAAAAATTCTTCCAAAGTCTAAAGAGGTTGCTCTAAGATTGATTTATATTTACTCTGGATTAACAGCGCTATGTGCAATCACTTACAATATTTTTGGAATGAATATTTTTGATAGTATTACACATTCTATGACAACTATAGCAACTGGTGGATTCTCTAATTATAATCAATCCATTGGTTTTTTTAATAGCTTAGCGATAGAAACTACGGCTATGATATTTATTATTTTAGGAAGTGTTCCATTTATCGTGTACATTAAATTTTTGAATGGCAATAGGTCTATTTTCACATCAGATTCTCAAATCAAAACTTTTATTAAGATAATATTTATATCGATTTTTATTTTATCGATTTATCTTACTTTAAACAATTCAAGTTCATTTGATTTAAGATCAATTTTCTTTAACGTTATTTCTATTCTAACCGGAACTGGTTATGTCAATGCTCAATTTGACAATTGGGGTAGCTTTCCTCTAGTATTATTTTTAGCTTTGATGTTCATAGGTGGCTGTGCTGGTTCAACAACATGTGGCATAAAAATATTTCGTTTTCAAATTCTTTATTCATTTGTAATTAATCAACTAAAAAAAATTATTTACCCTAAAGGTGTTTTTGTGTTGAAATACGATAAAAATCCAATTGATGATAAATTCATAGCATCGATCATTTCTTTTATTTACATGTACTTAATAATATTTTTTTTATTGTCCGCGTTATTATCTTTAAATGGACTTGATTTTATAACCGCAATTTCAGGTGCTGCGACCTCTATTTCAAATGTTGGTCCAGGTTTAGGATCAATAATTGGACCTAATGGTAATTTTTCCTCATTACCAGATTTTTCCAAATGGATTTTAACAATCGGCATGATCTTAGGCAGACTGGAGTTATTTGCTATATTAGTGTTATTTTTACCTTCATTCTGGAGGAATTAAAAAATGATAGAAATTAAAAAACAATCCCTTTCAGAAACATTTTCAGTTTATTTCGATAAAAGAATGTTAAAAATATTATTGCTTGGTGCTATCTCTGGTTTTCCTTGGGTATTAATAGGTAGTAGTTTAAGTTTATGGTTAAAGGAAGATGGATTAAGCAGATCTACAGTTGGTTGGGCTGGTCTTATATTTGCAGTTTATGCATTTAATTATTTATGGGCTCCTTTAATCGATCGTATTCAAATACCATACCTAACAAAAAAAATCGGACATCGAAGAGGATGGATTGTCCTAATGCAGATATTAATCCTAATCTCCTTATTTTTGTGGAGTGTAATTGATCCTTCAGAAAATTTAGCCCTTGTAATATCAGTAGGTTTACTAATTGCAATTGCTTCAGCAACACAAGATATTACTGTGGATGCTTTAAGGATTGAGCAAATTAGCGAAAACGAGGGTAAATCAATGGCTGCAGGCGCAGCAATGGCTGTCGTTGGGTGGTGGAGTGGATATAAATTAGGCGGAGTTTTGTCATTGTTTTCCGCAGATTTTTTAGAAAATTTAGGTTTTCAAAATTATTGGCAACTAACTTTTTTAATCTTAGGAATTTTAATAATTCTAATGAATATTGGATTAATGTTTGTCAATGAAACTGACTCGACTGAAAGACAAATTAATCAGAAAGAAAATGATCAATTAATTGCTGGTAAATTCCAAAATTCAAATTTTCTTACTAAAACTATAACTTGGATCAGTGGAACAATCAGTGGACCTATAATAAGTTTTTTTAAAAAAAATGGCTTTCAAATAGCTTTGGGGATCCTAGGGTTTGTTTTTTTATTCAAAGTTGGAGAGGCTTTTTTAGGGCGTATGTCTATTATCTTTTATAAAGAAATTGGTTTTAGTAAATCAGATATTGCTATTTACTCAAAAACTTTAGGATGGATAACAACTGTCATCTTCACTCTGCTAGGTGGGCTATTTGTAATAAGATCTGGTGTTTTAAAAGCAATGTTTTTAGCAGGAATTTTAATGGCGAGCACAAATCTATTGTTCAGTCTTTTAGCGTGGAGTGGTAAATCTGAGATACTATTTGCAATTGCTGTAATCTTTGACGACATTGCAGCAGCTTTTGCCACTGTTGCATTTGTTGCATTCATATCATTGCTAGTTGATAGAACTTACACAGCAACTCAATATGCTCTATTAGCCTCAATAGGTACTGCTGGAAGAACCACATTAGCATCATCATCGGGTGCTCTAGTTGATTGGCTTAATGGGGACTGGGGGGTATTTTTTATCTTAACTGCTATAATGGTAATACCATCTTTAATTATATTATGGATAATAAGAAATAAATTAAAGATTAATGAAAAATAATTTTTTTTATAATTTTTCACTTGGAAATATAAATGCAAAACCTTCTAATAACTCTGAAACTTTATCGCAAATCTTGTATGGTGAAAAATTTAAGGTATTAAAAAATCAAAAAAACTGGGTTAAGATTAAAACTAATTTTGACAATTATATTGGTTATATTAAAAAAAATTATTTTTATAAAAATTTTAAGCCGACTTTTAAGATAAAAAAAACAAAATCTAGAATATTTATTAAAAAGAAAAATAAGTTTTTACCAACAAAAAATTATCTTTTCTTTGCATCTGGCATATCGGTTTTAAATAAAAATAAAAGGCTAATTGAGTTTAAAAAGGACAGATGGATAAAAAAAAGTGATATTGTCAAAATTGATCATCTTGAAAAAGATTTTTTAAAAATAATGAAATTATTTAAAAGTAGTAAATATCTATGGGGTGGAAAAACATCTGATGGTATTGATTGCTCTGCTTTGATCCAAATTTACTTTTATTATAACAGAATATTTTTTCCAAGAGATACAAAAGATCAGATAAAGTTTTGTAAAAGAAAAAAAGGTAAAAATTTAAGTAAAGGAGATATAATATTTTGGAAAGGACATGTCGGTATATGTTTAAGTAAGTCTAAATTTATTCATGCTTATGGACCAAAAAAGAAGGTGGTAGTAATGCCAACTAAACAAACAATTGAATTAATTGATAAAACTGCAAATCTAAAAGTTAAAAAAGTAAGTAATATTGGTAATTATTAATCTCTACCAAAGTCAGGTTTATTTACATCCTGTTTTAATTTGATTATTTTAGACCTAACTTTTTTTGTTTGAATTAATTTTTTAAGAATTGATTTATTATTTTTTGAATTAATGTCTGTCTTAAAAGATCTTAAATTTTTGATAAATATATCAATTGCTCTTGAAACATTTTTTCTATTATCAAAAAAAATATCTCTCCACATTATTTCATTTGATGCAGCGATTCTTGAAAAATCTCTTAATCCACCTGCACTATATTTAATTAAGTCATATTTTTGCTTTTTCTCAAAATCTTGAGCTGATTTAACCAAATTGTAAGCTATTAAATGTGGTAAATGGCTTGTAATTGAAAATATTTTATCGTGTCTTTCCGCATTCATGATTACAGTTTTTGAACCCATTTTTTTCCAAAAAGAATTTAAAAATTTTAAATGTTTCATATTTATTTTCTTATTTTTAATCAATACACACCACTTATTTTCAAACAGATTTTCCTTACCATGCTCAGGCCCACTTACTTCTGATCCAGCTATAGGATGACTTTGAATCCAGGATATTTTCTTTTTTAAATTTCTTTTGATTATTTCTGAAGATTCTATTTTTGATGAACCAACATCAGTAATAATTTGTTTTGAATTAAAATTATTGTTTAATCTTAATATCATCTTTTTATATTCACTCATTGGCGTACAAAAAATAATTAGATTTGATTTTGCAACTACCTCTTGTAGTTTATTTACAAGAATTCCTGGCAACTTTAGTCTTTTGATCTTTGATATATTTTTTTTAGATTTTTCAAAAATGAAAATTTTTTTTGCTAATTTTTTTTTTGCAATTCTTTTTACTAACGAAGATCCTAACAAGCCACAGCCGATGATGAGCACATTTTTCATTAATTAAACATTCCTTTTACTGCTCGCATAAATTTTAAATTATCTGTTTTTGATCCAATGGTTAATCGTAACATATTTTTTATATTGTAACCATTTTCCGTTGATCTTAAGATAATTCCTTTCTTCTTTAATTTTTCATAAAAATATTTCGCTTTAAATTTACATTTCTCAAAATTTAATAATAAAAAATTGGCCGATATATTATTTGAATTAATTCCATATTGGTTAAGAAAATTTTTCAATTTTTTTGCATAAATAATATTGTGTTTAACTGAACGAGTTATAAACTTAGTATCCTTAAGAGACTCAATGGCAGCTTTTTGTGCTACCTCATTAACATTAAAAGGTGGCTTAATAACATTCAGTGCTTTAATAATTTTTTTTGAACCATATCCCCACCCTACTCTTAGAGAGGATAAACCGTATATTTTAGAAAATGTTCTTAAAATAAAGACATTTTGTTTATTTTTAAATAATTTTAATCCACTTTTATAATCATTATTTTTCATATATTCTGCATATGCATCATCCACTACTAGCAGAATATTTTTTCTCAATTTTTTTCTAAGTTCTAAAAGCTCAGAACTTGTTAGGTATGTTCCAGTTGGATTATTAGGATTTGCTAAAAAAACAATTTTTGTTTTTTTTGAAACATTTTTAATAATTTCTGGAATTGATACTTTGAAATTATTTTCTTTAGCAAAAATAACTTTTGCGCCAACTATTTTAGCATAAATCCTGTACATTAAAAAACTATACTGAGGAAGAATAACTTCATCCTTAGGATTCAAAAATAATTGACATAGCATTTGAATAACCTCGTCAGATCCAGCGCCGCAAATAATTCTATCTTCATTGCATTTAAACTTTTTAGATATTTGTCTTCTTAAGGCATTAGACTTGCCATCTGGGTACCTAAAAAAACTTAAATTTTTATTAGACAAAATCTTTTTAGCCTTTGAGCTGACACCTAAGGCTGACTCATTCGCAGATAGCTTTATAACTTGATGAAATCTCTTAAGACTGGATTTACCAGGCTCATAGGTTTCAATATTTAATTTCTTAAATCTCATGGTAGCCAACTTTTATAAATTTTATGCTCTTTATAAATAAAAAAACATTTTTTTATATAGTTTAAGTGTAATTATTTTTTAAAAATTGACATACTAAATAACTTCTAGTACAAAATTTATGCGCTGATTTACCTGAATTGCGAGCGCTTTAAAAAAACCGCTAAAAAAGTTTTTTTTCTCACAATTCAACTTTCAGCTTTTATTATGAATATAAAACAAAATATAAAAACGTTGATTGTTGAAAAACCACTCAAATTAGATTGTGGTCAGACTATTAATAATTTTCCTTTAGCGTATGAAACTTATGGCTCACTCAATAATGAAAAAGATAACGCAATTTTAGTATTTCATGCTTTAACAGGTGATCAATTTGTAACAGGTATAAATCCAGTGACCAAAAAGGATGGTTGGTGGTCTTATGCGGTAGGCTCTGGCAAGTCGATAGATACAGATAAGTATTTTGTAATCTGTGCAAATGTAATAGGTGGGTGTATGGGATCTTTTGGCCCTAGCCATGAAAATCCCAAGACAAAAAAAATTTATGGAACAGATTTTCCAGTCATCACAATTAATGACATGGTGAATGCACAAATTAATTTGTTGGATTTTTTTGGAATAAAAAAACTTTTTTCAGTTGTAGGTGGTTCAATGGGTGGAATGCAAGTCCTACAATTTATTAGTAATTATCCTGATAAAGCTAAAACAGCAATACCAATTGCTTGTACTTCAAGCCATTCTGCGCAAAATATTGCTTTTAATGAACTTGGCAGACAAGCCATTGCGGCAGATCATAATTGGTCTGATGGAGATTATAATTCAAAAAATATTGTACCCGATAAAGGATTAGCTGTAGCTAGAATGGCTGCACATATTACTTATCTCTCAAAAAAAGGGCTTCAAGAAAAATTTGGTAGAAAACTTCAAGAAAGAGATGATTTAAAATTTGGTTTTGATGCTGACTTTCAAATTGAAAGTTATCTTAGATACCAAGGTTCGGTATTTGTAGATCGGTTCGATGCGAATAGCTATTTGTATATTACTAGAGCAATGGATTATTTTGATTTAGTAAAACAATTTAATGGAAATTTATCTGATGCTTTTAAAAATACAAAAGCGAAATTTTTTATAATATCTTTTACCTCAGATTGGCTTTATCCAACACAGGAAAATAAAGACATTGTAATTGCCTTAAACGCAATTGGTGCAAATGTAGGTTTTGTTGAAATTGAGTCTGATAAGGGGCACGATTCTTTTTTGCTTAATGTCCCTGATTTCTTAAAAGCTCTAAAAAATTTTTTAGATAAATCTTATGCAGAAAAAAATTTATGAAACCAGAATATAAAATTATTTCAGATTTGATTGAGAAAGATGCAAAAGTTCTTGATGTAGGATGTGATGATGGAACTTTAATGGAATTTTTAAAGACAAATAAAAACGCTAATATCAGAGGAATTGAGATTTCAAAAGAAAAAGTGCAAATTTGTATTGCTAAAGGGCTGACTGTTATTGAGGGGAATGCAGAATTTGATTTAAAACAATTTCCAAATGACTCTTTTGAGTATGTTGTTCTTGGACAAACTTTACAAGCTTTTATAAATCCTGAGACTGTAATTAGAGAGCTTTTACGAGTTGGTAATAAAGCTATAGTAACTATTCCAAATTTTGGGCATTGGAAAGTAAGATTAAATTTATTATTTAAAGGAACAATGCCAATTACAAACTCTTTACCTCATGATTGGTATAACACACCAAACATTCATATGTGCACGATAAAAGATTTTGTCAGATTTTCTAAGATTATTAACTTTAAAATTTTTAAATCTTTAGCGTTAATTAATCAAAATGTTTCTGATATTAACAAATCAAATCTTATTTTTAAAAATTTATTTGGAGAACTTGGTATATTCTTAATAGAAAAATAAATGAAAATTGAAATTATTAAATGTCTACAGGATAATTATAGCTACTTAATTATTGATGAAGAAAATCAAACTGCTTGTGTTATTGACCCTAGCGAGTCTGCACCAATAATTAATTATCTTGATAACTCAAAAATAAATTTAAAATTCATACTTAATACACATCATCATTACGATCATGTGGGTGGAAATATTGAATTAAAAAAAAAATATAATTCTAAAGTGGTTGGATTTATTGGAGATAAAAATCGTATACCTGAGATTGATATATCTCTAGAGGACAACCAAATATGGAAACAAGACAATTTTGAGGCAAAAATTTATCATGTTCCAGGTCATACATCTGGTCATATCGCTTTTCATTTTTTTAAAGAAAAAAAAATTTTCACAGGTGATACTCTATTCTCTTTAGGATGTGGCAGAATTTTTGAAGGCACCTACGAACAAATGTATAATTCACTCAAAAAAATTAAATCATTACCAAAAGATACAGAAATATATTGTGGCCATGAATACACTTTACAAAACTCAAATTTTTGTATCGCCAATGACTCTGGTAATTTAAAATTAAAAAATAAAATACTAGAGATTAACAAGAAACTTAAAAATGCATTACCAACAATACCAAGTACTTTAGCTGATGAATTAGAATGTAATATATTTCTTAAAGCAAAAGATTTAGAAAGTTTTTCAAAATTGAGAGATTTAAAGGATAATTTTTAGTTAATAAGCTTGACTAAAGAAATGCCCTGACTATATTGCCTGATAAAAAAATCTATTTTATGTCATACGCAGTTATACAATCAGGTGGAAAACAATATAAAGTGAAGTCTGGTGAAATTTTAAAAATTGAAAAATTACCAAATTCAAAATCCGACACTAAAATTGAGTTTAATGATATATTGGCATATGGGGATAATAAAGTAATAGAAATTGGTTCGCCAACAATTCAAGGTGCCAAAGTTGAAGCAAACCTAATAAAAAATAGTAAAAATAGAACTGTACTTATTTTTAAAAAGAGAAGAAGACAAAATTCAAGAAGAAAAAATGGTCATAGACAAGAATATTCTATGATAAGAATAAATAAAATTTTTTCAAAAGATGGTAAGATTTTATCTGAGGCTGAGAAGATTTCTAAACCAACAAAAAAAGATTCTGAAAAAAAGGAATTGAGTAAATAAAGGAATAAAATATGGCTACGAAAAAAGCTGGTGGATCATCAAGGAACGGTAGAGATAGTGCCGGTAGAAGACTTGGTGTAAAAAAATATGGTGGTCAAACTGTTATTCCTGGCAACATAATTGTTAGACAAAGAGGTACTAAGATATTTCCAGGAGAAAATGTGGGTATGGGTAAAGATCACTCAATTTTTTCAGTAATAAAAGGTAAAGTTGTTTTTAAAAAAACAAAATCCGATAGAACTTTTGTTTCAGTAAAACCCAATTAATATTACAACTCAAAATAGCGTTGTATTATGAAATTCTTAGATCAAGTAAAAATTTATATTAAAGCTGGCAATGGTGGTGATGGCTCTCCAAGTTTTAGAAGAGAAAAATTTATCGAGTATGGTGGACCAGATGGTGGCGATGGTGGTAAAGGTGGTTCAGTAATTTTAAAAGCTGAGAGAAATTTAAACACTTTAATCGATTTTAGATATCAACAACATCATAAAGCAAAAAGAGGTAACAATGGTTCTGGACAAAACCGGACTGGTAAAAGCGGAGATGATCTCATTCTCAAAGTTCCGTTAGGTACTCAGGTTTTTGAAGAAGATAATAAAACCTTAATTTTTGACTTTATAAAAGTTGGGGAGGAGTTTGTTGCTGCTGCAGGTGGTAAAGGTGGTTTGGGCAATACTAGATTCAAAAGTTCAACAAATAGAGCTCCAAGAAAATTTACTAAGGGTACTCGAGGTGAAGAATTTACTATATGGCTTCAATTAAAAACAATTGCGGATGTTGGAATAATAGGATTACCTAATGCTGGTAAATCAAGCTTACTAGCAGCTATTACTAATGCTAATCCTAAAATTGCAAATTATGAATTTACAACATTAAATCCTAATCTTGGTGTGGCAAGCTATGATGATAAAGAAGTTACAATTGCAGACATTCCCGGATTAGTAGAGGGAGCGCATAAGGGAACTGGTTTAGGGATACAATTTTTAAAACACATAGAGAGGTGTAAATCTCTTTTACACATGATCGATATAACAAACGATGATATAAAAAAAAGTTACAATCAAGTAAAAAAAGAATTAAAGAGCTATAGTTCCAAACTTGCAAAAAAAAGAGAGCTTATTGTTTTAAATAAAACAGATTTAATTGACGATAAAGAAATGAAAAAAATCGAGAAAAATTTAAAAAAAATCACTAAATCAGAAATTATTACAATTTCTACAATAAAGAAGAAATATATTTCCAAAATTAAAGCAAAATTAGTTGGTTATGCATCTTAAAAATTCGAAAATTATAGTAATAAAAATTGGATCATCATTGATTGTAGATAGTAAAAAAAAGATAAGAAAAAAATGGCTATCTTCCTTTGCTAAAGATATTCAAAAATTAAAATCTAAAAATAAAAAGATTATCATTGTAAGTTCTGGAGCAATTGCACTTGGATGTAAAAAAATGAATTACAATAAATCAAATTTAAAGCTTGATAAAAGTCAAGCAATAGCCTCTGTAGGTCAAATCGAACTTATGAATTTATTTTCTCAAACTTTTTCAAAATTAAAGATTAATATTTCACAAATTTTGTTAACTTTGGATGATACCGAAGAGAGAAGGAGATCAATAAATGCTAAAAGGACATTTGAGAACTTATTTAAGTTGGACTACATACCGATCGTTAATGAAAACGATACAATTGCAACGTCAGAAATAAAATATGGTGATAATGATAGACTTGCCTCTCGGGTTGCACAGATAACTAATGCCGATACTTTAATATTATTATCTGATGTAGATGGTCTTTTCACAAAAAATCCAAAATTATTTAAAGACGCAAAATTAATAAAAAAAGTGAATAATCTAGACAAAGATATGAAAAAAATTTACATAAAAGGGGTAACAGAGTTTGGTAAGGGTGGAATGAATACCAAAATTGAAGCTGCTAAGATTTGTAATTTGGCAGGATGTAATATGATTATTGCAAATGGATTATATTTAAATCCTATACAACAAATTGAAAAAAAGAATATTTGTACTTTATTTGAGTCAAGAATATCTAAATTACATGCACGGAAAAAATGGATAATAAGTTCTGTTTCACCAAAAGGGACACTTGTCATAGATGATGGTGCTAAAAAAGCACTAGTTGGTGGTAAAAGTTTATTGGCAGCAGGGATTATTAATTTATCAGGGAAATTTAACAAAGGTGATCATATAAAGATTCTAGATACTAAAAACAAAGAATTTGCGAGAGGTCTAAGCTCTTTTTCTTCTGAAGAAATAAATAAGATAATGGGTTGTCACTCAAATGAGATTGAAAAAAAACTTGGATACATAACAAAATCTGAAGTTGTTCATAAAGATGATATGGTCGAGGTTTAATGCAAAAGCTACTAACTGATATCGGAAAAAAATCAAAAAAAGCTACTAATAAAAGGTTAAGTACAAAAAAAAAGGACAAAGTTCTAAAAGATTATCGTCTTCTAATTTTAAAGAACAAAAAATTAATAATTAATGAAAATAAAAAAGATATTAAGAATGCCTACAAAAAAGGTATTAAAAATAATTTAATCCAAAGATTAATATTAAATGACAAAAAAATAGTTGCGATAACCAATTCTATAAAAAAAATTATTAGTTTAAGGGATCCTACAAATGTCATTTTAGAAAAATGGAAAAGACCAAATGGTTTAGTAATATCAAAAGTATCTATACCTATTGGTGTAATTGGTGTTATATACGAAAGTAGACCCAATGTTACAGCAGATGTTGCATCGTTATGTTTTAAGTCTGGGAATGCCGTCATTTTAAAAGGTGGATCTGAAGCTTATTATTCTAATCTTATTCTCACAAAATTCTTTAGAAAATCACTAAAGAAAAATAATGTTGATGAAAATTTTGTTCAGTTTTTAAAACTTAAAAAAAGAAGTGTTGTTGATTTTCTTCTACAAAAAATGAGTAAATTTATTGATGTAATAATTCCAAGAGGTGGGAAAGGTTTAGTTAAAAAAGTACAGGATTTGTCATCTGTTCCAACAATTGGTCATTTGGAAGGTGTTTGTCATTCTTATGTTGATAAAAATGCAAATCCTAAGATTGCAAGTAAAATAGTTCAAAATGCTAAAATGAGGAATACCGCAATATGTGGAGCAACCGAAACAATTCTTTTACACGAAAAAATAATCAAGAAATTTGGAAATAAGATTTTAAAAAATTTAGAAGAAAATGGATGTAAAATTATTGGTGATAATAAGATTAGAAAACTTTATGATAAAAAAATTCAAAAAGCTTCGATAAAAGATTGGTCAAAAGAATATTTGTCACCTGTTGTATCTGTAAAATCAGTAAAAAATATAGATGAGGCTATAGCGCATATTAACAAATACGGAACCATGCATACAGATTGTATTATTACTCAAAACAAAAAAGCAGCAAAAAAATTTTTGAATGAGGTAAAAAGCTCAATAGCTATGCACAATACTTCAACACAATTTGCAGATGGAGGGGAATTTGGGTTTGGTGGCGAAGTAGGAATCTCAACCAACACACTTCCACCTAGAGGTCCCGTAGGACTTAATCAACTTATTTCCTATAAATATCAAGTCACCAGCAAAGGCCAAGTAAGGAAGTAATTTGAATTTGAAAAAAAAAAGAATTGGAATTTTAGGTGGTTCATTTGATCCTGCTCATAATGGTCATCTGACTATATCTAAAGAAGCAGCAAAAAGATTTAAACTTGAAAAGATTATATGGGCCATTACAAAAAAAAATCCTTTTAAAAAAAAAAGTTCTTTAAGCCTACAATCTAGAATTAAAGGATGTAAAAAAATTATTAAAAAAAATAAATTTATTGAGGTCAAATTTTATGAAAATAAAATTAAATCAAATAAAACAATAAATCTAATAAATTACTTCAACAAAAATAAAAAAAATGAAATTTTTTTCTTAATGGGTGCAGATAATTTAGTTAATTTCCATAAATGGTATAAATGGAAACAGATTTCAGAAAAATGTAATATTTTAGTTTTTGATAGATATGGATATAAGAAAAAATCATTAAATTCAAAGACATATAAAACCCTTAAAAGTGAGAAATTTAAATTTGTTTATTTTAATAAAGTCAATATTTCGTCTTCTCAATTAAGGAAAATTTGATAGTCTAAAATCAATTAATGGATAAAATTTCAGATCTTAAAAATTCTATCATCAAAACATTGGATATTAACAAGGCTCAAGACATAATAAGCATAGATCTCAAAGACAAAAGTTCTATGGCTGATTTTATGATTATTGCGAGCGGCACTTCATCTAGGCACATACAATCTTTATCCGAGCAAGTTTTGGAAAAATTCAAAAATAATGGCATTGAAAATTCAAAAATTGAGGGCTTAGATAGTAGTGAATGGAAATTAATTGACGGTATAGATTTAATTGTTCATATTTTTCACCCAGAAAAAAGAAAATTTTATGAACTTGAAAAAATGTGGTCCGAGCTAATACCTAAAGAAAAATTAATTATCTAATGAAAAAAGTATTAACATTATTTTTATTTTGTTTTCTATTTCAGCAAGTGAATTCTGCTGAAAATGAAATTTACAAAAAAATTGATTTATTTGGGGAAGTGCTTGAAAAAATCAATAAAGAATATGTAGATGAAATTAATCAATCTGAGAGTATGGACTCTGCAATCAATGGCCTTCTACAATCTCTTGATCCTTACTCAGCATACATGTCTCCAGAAATATTTAATGAAATGCAGACTGAGACTAGTGGTGAATTTGGAGGTCTTGGTATTGAGGTGAGTATGGAGTCAGGTGTTGTAAAAGTCATTTCTCCTATAGATGACACGCCAGCATCTAGAGCAGGGATTAAAGCAGGCGACTATATTGTTAAAATTAATGATGTTCAAGTTCAGGGCAAATCTCTCAGCGAAGCTGTTGATTTGATGAGGGGGCCAGTTGGATCAGGAATTGAACTCACAATTCGAAGACGTGGAGAGAGAAAAGCTCTAATATTTAATGTTGTAAGAGAGATTATACAAATTCAATCTGTTAAAGCTGACATTTTAGAAAAAAATATAGGTTATTTAAGACTAACCTCGTTTAATGAAAATAGTGGCAAACAAATAGAAAGAGAAATTAAAAAATTAGAAAAAAATAAAGATGTTAAGTCATACATTTTAGATTTAAGAAACAATCCTGGCGGACTACTTTCTCAAGCAATAAAAATCTCCGACTTTTTTTTAGATAATGGAGAGATCGTATCCACAAAAAGTAGAAAACCTTCTGAAAATAGAAAATGGTTTGCAAAAAAAGGTGACCTTACAAATGGAAAAGTCTTGATTGTTCTTATTAATTATGGATCGGCTTCAGCATCAGAAATAGTTGCAGGAGCCCTTAAAGATCACAAAAGAGCAATTTTATTAGGTGAAAATAGTTATGGTAAAGGTTCAGTGCAATCTATCATCCCCCTTAAAAATGATGGAGCAATAAGGCTTACAGTGGCTAAATATTATCTTCCTTCTGGAAAATCTATTTCTGAAGTTGGTGTATCTCCAGATATAGAAATTGATGAGGAAAACGATGATTTCAGAATCAAAACTGAAACTGACAATCAGTTAGAATACGCCATCAAACTTCTTAAAGGCTAAGATGGAAGAAAAATTCAGAAATCTACCACTTAGAAGTGGAGTGGGAATAGTTGTCCTTAACAAAGAGAATAAAGTTTTTGTAGCAAAACGAATTGATAATCCAAAAAATTTTTGGCAAATGCCACAAGGAGGTGTAGATGACGGGGAAGATTTTTTAGCGGCTGCTTATAGAGAATTAGAAGAGGAAACTAGTATAAGAAATGTAGAACTTGTGAAAGAAATAGAAGGCACAATTACCTACGAACTCCCAAAAAATTTATTGGGTATTATTTGGAAAGGTAAATACAAGGGACAAAAACAAAAATGGTTTTTAATGAGATACCTGGGTAAAGATGAAGATATAAATATTAAAACAAATAAACCAGAATTTTTAGAGTGGAAATGGATTGAATTAGATAAAATAACTGAAGTGGTAGTGGATTTCAAATATCATGTATATAAAGAACTTAAAGAAAAAATAAAAATAATAATTAATTGATAGACTTTAAAGTTTCAACTTTTTGATCAGCCAAATATTTCAATTGGTCACTAATTTCTGTTTTGTTAGATTCTTCCTCTGCATTTTTTAATAATTCCAGCAATTTATTTTTCTCAATATCTTTTAAATTAAGGATATAGCTAGTTAAAATAGATAAAGTATTATTTTTAAATTCGATAATTCCATCCTCAACATAATACTTTTCTTCACCAGATTTTGCTTGAATGGTAATAATACCCGGTTTTAAAAACGAAATTATAGAAATATGATCTTTCAGTATTCCCATTTCTCCCTCAAATGCAGGAACAACTACCTCATTAACATCCTCTTTTGATAAGAAGGATTTCTCTGGATTAACTATTTCTATTTTAAATTCATCACTCATTAAGCTGCTGCATCTTTAGACATTTTTTCAGCTTTTTCGATGGCTTCTTCAATTGTTCCAACCATATAAAATGCTGCTTCCGGTAGATGATCATATTCTCCTTTGCAGATTGCATCGAAACCTTTAATCGTTGACTCTAAATCAACTAGTTTTCCTGGTGATCCTGTGAATACCTCAGCCACAAAGAAAGGTTGAGATAAAAACCTTTGAATTTTTCTAGCTCTTGCTACGATTAGTTTATCTTCCTCTGATAATTCATCCATACCTAAAATAGCTATAATATCTTGCAACGATTTATATGTTTGTAATATTTTTTGTACTTCACGAGCTACTCGATAATGCTCATCACCAACAATTCTAGGATCAAGAATTCTTGAAGTTGAGTCTAATGGGTCAACTGCAGGATAAATACCTATTTCAGCTATTTGTCTTGAGAGTACAGTTGTTGCATCTAAATGAGCAAATGAGGTTGCTGGCGCAGGATCAGTTAAGTCATCAGCAGGCACATAAATTGCCTGTACTGATGTAATAGAGCCTTTATTGGTTGTAGTGATTCTCTCTTGTAAATTTCCCATATCAGTTGCTAATGTTGGCTGATATCCTACAGCAGAAGGTATTCTTCCTAATAATGCTGATACCTCAGAGCCCGCTTGAGTAAACCTAAATATATTATCAACGAAAAATAGAACATCTTGTCCTTCTTGATCTCTAAAATATTCTGCTACAGTTAATCCTGTAAGTGCCACTCTTGCTCTTGCTCCCGGAGGTTCATTCATTTGTCCATAAACTAAAGCTGCTTTAGAACCAGGTCCTTCAGATTTTATTACCCCTGACTCCATCATTTCATGATAAAGATCATTTCCTTCTCTAGTTCTTTCACCTACGCCCGCAAAAACTGAAAAGCCACCATGGGCTTTAGCAACATTGTTTATCAATTCCATGATTAAAACAGTTTTTCCAACACCCGCACCACCAAACAAACCTATCTTTCCTCCTTTTGCATATGGAGCTAAAAGATCGATAACTTTAATACCAGTTACAAGTATTTCTGTTTCTGTTGATTGATCGTTAAATTCTGGGGCTGGTCTATGAATTGGCCAATTTTCTTTTGTTTTTACTTCTCCTCTTTCGTCTATAGGCTCTCCAACAACATTTATAATTCTTCCTAAAGTTTCAGGTCCTACTGGTACTTTAATTGGAGCATTTGTATTTATTACCTCATCACCTCTTTTTAGTCCCTCGGTAGCGTCCATTGCAATTGTTCTGGCAGTAGACTCTCCTAAGTGTTGAGCTACTTCAAGCACTAATCTATTATTTCCATTTTTACATTCTAAAGCTGTTAATATCTCTGGTAAATCACCTTCAAACTTTACATCAACAACCGCTCCTATAACTTGTGTTATTATTCCCTTGCTCATAATTATAAACTTTCTGCTCCTGATATTATCTCTATTAGTTCTTTTGTAATTGCTGCCTGACGACTTCTATTATATTCAATAGTAAGTTTATCAACCATTTCACCTGCGTTTCGAGTTGCATTATCCATCGCACTCATTCTTGCACCCTGCTCGCTAGCTGAATTTTCTAACATCGCTTTAAATATTTGCGTCGAAATATTTTTTGGTAATAAATTACTTAAAATTTCATCCTCATCTGGTTCAAATTCATAGTTATCTTCTGAATCATTTTGATCATCCCTTTTTGTATTTAATGGGATGATTTGTTGAGCCTGAGGTATTTGGGTTATCACGTTTTTAAATTGATTATAAAAAATGGTACAAATATCAAATTCTTCTTTTTGAAACTTTTCAATTATAATTTTTCCAACTTTTTCTGCATCAAAATAATTTGCGTTTTTTGAATTTTTAAAAGAAATGTTCTCAATAATTTTATTTCCATATACTCTTTTTAACTGATCGTTACCTTTAGAGCCAACAGTAATAATCTTCAATTCCTTACCCTCTTTATTCAAATTAGCAAAATAACTTTTAGCTCTTTTAATTATATTCGCGTTAAAACCACCACATAAACCTCTATCTGACGTCAGCACAACACAAAGATGAACTTGTTCTTTTCCTGATCCAGATAGTAATTTAGGAGCTGTTTCTTTATCAGAGATACCGCTAGATAAATTTAAAATTATATTATTCATTTTTTCAGAATATGGCCTTCCTTTTTCTGCACTATCTTGAGCCCTTTTTAGTTTAGCTGCAGCTACCATTTTCATAGCTTTTGTAATTTTTTGTGTAGATTTTACACTTGTTATTCTTTTTTTTAGATCATCTAAACTAGCCATAAACAAATCATGATTTAAAATTTTTCTTAAGATTAGTAATTACATCAATTAAGCTTTTTTCTGTTGCCTCTTCTAATTTACCTGAGCTCTGAATAGACTCGATTAATTCTGGTTTATCAGATTTACATCTTTCAATGATCTTGTTTTCAAATTCAGCAATATCTTTTAAATCAATATCATCTAAATAACCTTTTACTCCACAAAATACAGATATAACCTGTTCAGCAACAGTCATTGGTGAGTATTGTTTCTGTTTTAATAACTCAGTTAATTTTGATCCTCTATTCAAAAGTTGTTGAGTTGAAGCATCTAAATCTGATCCAAACTGAGCAAAAGCTGCCATTTCTCTATATTGAGCTAATTCGAGTTTCATTGATCCTGATACTTTTTTCATAGCTTTTGTTTGCGCAGCTGATCCAACCCTAGAAACAGAGAGACCAACATTAATTGCTGGTCTTATACCTTGGTTAAATAACTCAGTTTCTAAGAAAATTTGTCCATCAGTAATTGAAATTACATTAGTTGGAATATAAGCAGAAACGTCTCCACCTTGAGTTTCAATTATCGGAAGAGCTGTTAACGAACCTCCACCGTGATCATCACCTAATTTTGCAGCCCTTTCCAGTAATCTACTATGAAGATAAAATACATCACCTGGGTATGCCTCTCTACCTGGTGGTCTTCTTAAGATCAGTGACATTTGCCGATAAGCAACCGCTTGCTTAGATAAATCATCATAAATAATCAGAGCATGCATTCCATTATCTCTAAAATATTCTCCCATTGCACATCCAGTGTAAGGAGCTAAAAATTGAAGTGGAGCTGAGTCAGATGCTGTTGCCGCGACTATAGTTGTATATTCCATCGCTCCAGCTTCTTCTAAAGTTTTTTGAATTTGTCTTACAGTTGAGCGTTTTTGACCAACGGCAACATAAATACAATAAAGTTTTTGTTTTTCATCGCCCGACTCATTAATTTTTTTTTGATTGATAATTGTATCAACTGCTACAGCAGTTTTTCCTGTCTGACGATCTCCAATAATTAACTCACGTTGACCTCTTCCAATTGGTACAAGACTATCGATTGATTTTAGACCTGTTTGCATTGGTTCGCTAACAGATTGTCTTGGAATTATACCTGGTGCCTTAACTTCAACTCTACTTTTTTTAATGCCTTTGTCCAAAGCACCTTTCCCATCAATTGGATTTCCTAATCCATCTACTACTCTACCTAACAACTCTTTTCCAACAGGGGTATCTACAATGCTTCCAGTTCTTTTTACAACGTCACCTTCTTTAATATTCCTGTCGTCACCAAAAATTACAACTCCAACATTTTCACTTTCTAGATTTAAAGCCATTCCTTTCGATCCATCAGAAAATTCAACCATTTCTCCTGCTTGAACATTATCAAGGCCATAAATTCTTGCTATACCATCACCTACAGACAATACCTGTCCAACCTCAGAAATTTCTGCTTTTTCTCCAAAATTTTTAATTTGCTCTTTTAATATTTTTGTAACTTCTGAAGGATTTATTTCCATTTATGCCTCTATCATTCTATTTTCAATTTGTTGTAATTTACTTTTTATTGATGTATCAATCATAGTACTTCCCACTTTAACGACCAAACCTCCAATTAAACTTTCGTCTTGTATATAGTTCAATTTTATTTGAGATTTGAAGTTATTTGATAATTCATCTGTAATTTTATTAATCTCTTCTTGATTAAGTAATTTTGCAGATTTAATTTCTGCTTTCAATTCACCTCTTTTTTCTGAACATATTTCAATAAATGTTTTTAAAATTTGCTCTAGATAAAAAAATCTTCTTTTTAAGACCAAAAAATTTATAAAATTTTTAAAAAGAATTTCTAACTTAAAATTATCTGAAATCTTATTAATTACACTAGTCAAGACTTCTCTGCTTAATGTAGGATCCTTTATAAAATTTTTAAAATCGTTATTATTTGAAATTAAATTTAAAAAAGCTTTTGCATTTATTTCTACATTAACCAATGAGTTAGAATCATTCGCTAACTCATACAAAGCTAAAGAATATCTATTAGCTGAAGTATCTGAAAATCCTTTATTTTTACTCAATTTTTACCCTTTAAATGAATATGATTTATTTAAAATCACGATTTAATTAGCACATGCCTTTATGGTCTTCAAGTAACACATTAGCTAAAAATTAGTTTTTTTGAGCGTTAATTAAAGCTAATTGGATCAACATCAACTGAAAGTTTTATTCCTGAGGCAAATTTATATTTTGGAATTATTGATGCTAAACTATTTTGTAATTGAAGAGTTTTAGCACCTCTTATAAGTAATCGCATACGATATTTGCTCTTTAATTTATAGATAGGAGCGCTTACTGGACCTAAAATTTTTCCATTAATATTATTAGAAATAAATAGTTTGAATTTTAAAGCTTCTTTTTCTAATTCATTTTCCTTATTACCTGTCAAAATCAAAGAGATAAATCTTTGAAATGGAGGCAAATTATTTTTTTTTCTTATTTCTATTTCTTTATCAAGAAAAATTTCTGGATTTTTATTTGTAATATCATCAATCAATTTTGTATTAAAATTATAAGTTTGAAAATAAATAGTAGACGGGCTTCCTGTTCTTCCAGCTCTACCTGATAACTGATGATATAACTGTAAATTTTTCTCAGCACTCCTTAAGTCGTGACCCATTAGCGATAAATCGATATCAACTACAACAATACAATTCAAGTGTGGAAAATGAAAACCTTTGGAAATTAGTTGTGTTCCAACTAAAATTTCAATTTCATTATTTATTATTTTTTCTAATTTTTCTTTTGAGCTTTTTTTATTCATTGTATCACTCGAAAAAATTTCAATTTTTTTTGATGGAAAACTTTTTTTTACCTCTTCTGAGATCCTTTCCACACCAGGTCCACAAAAAATAAATTCACAAAATCCTTCTTTAGAACATTCTCTTTTCAAAAAACTTTTAAATCCACAGTAATGGCACAATAAATTATTTTTATTTTTGTGATAAACTAAATTTATTGAGCAATTTGGACATGGAAAATTATTTAAACATTTTTTGCACAAAACACTTGGGGAAAATCCTCTTCTATTTAGAAAAAATAAAACTTGATCATTCTTTTTAAGGTGAAAATTTACTTTTTGAATTATCTCTTTAGAAAGCCAAGATTGTTTATTCATTTTAACATTATTCAAATTAATTATTTCGTGTTTAGGTAAAGAAGCATTTTGATATCTTCGAACAAGTTTTGAACAGGTGTATTTTTTTTTCTTTATATTTTCGTATGTTTCTATTGATGGAACAGAAGTGATTAAATTTATTGGAATATTTTCAAAAGATGCCCTAGAGATAGCCATATCTCGAGCATTAAATATTATCCCTTCATCTTGTTTGTAAGATTGATCATGCTCTTCATCAACTATTATTAACCCTAAATTTTTAAATGGTAAAAATAAAGATGATCTTGCCCCAATAACAACACTTATTTCACCATTCGTAATTCCACTCCAAATAATTTCTTTATTTTTTTTTGTTATACCAGAATGCCAAATTGCTGCTTTGAAACCAAAAAATTCAACAAATTTTTTTTCAAATTGATTGGTTAAACCAATCTCTGGCAACATTATTAATCCTTGATAACCTTTTTGTAAGATATGCTTTAAAGTTTCAAAATATACAATAGTTTTACCTGAGCCAGTCGTTCCCTGTAAAACATGAACATTAAACTTTTTATTCATATTATTCATCTCTTTAAGAGACTCTTTTTGTTCCAGATTCAATTCAAATGGATTTTTTTTTAACTTAAAAGAAAAATCTTTATAAAATTTACTATCAAGTTTTTTTACTGGTCTTCCACTCAATAAAGTTAATTTGAGTGCCATTCCTTTTGGAACAATATTATATTCTGAAAACCAATTTAAAAAATTTATTGTTTTTTTTTTTAATTTTGGAATTTCTAACTTTCTGATAATCTTTTTTATCTTAAAAGTTTTATTCTCATTTTTTTCAAAATTATCCCACACAACACCGATAATTTTTGCTTTTCCAAAAGGAACCTCAACAAAATCGCCAATGCTTAATTTTAGATCACTTTTATAGGTAAAAGGATGGTTAAATATGTTAGGTAAAAGAATCGGAAAATTCATATTAAGATAATATGAAAAATTATTAAGAGTGTATTGCTCTTTTATCTACAGATAAAGCCGCCTCTTTCACTGCTTCTGAAAAAGTAGGATGGGCATGACAAGTTCTTGCAATATCCTCAGAGCTAGCACCAAATTCCATAGCAATACCAATTTCTCCAATTAATTCACCAGCATGAGGTCCAATTAAGTGTGCGCCTAATACTTTATCAGTTTTTTCATCAGCAAGAATTTTTACAAAACCCTCTGTGTCATCAATGGCTTTTGCTCTAGAGTTTGCCATAAATGAAAATTTTCCAATTTTATAATTTATTTTTAGTTCTTTTAATTGTTCTTCTGTTTTTCCAATAGAAGCAACTTCTGGACTAGTATAAATCACACCTGGGATAGTATCATAGTTAACATGACCTGATTGACCTGCTATATTTTCTGCAACCGCAATTCCCTCATCCTCAGCTTTATGAGCTAACATAGGACCACTTATTACATCTCCTATCGCATAAATATTATTTTGATTAGTTTTAAAATTTTTGTTTGTTTTAACTCTCTTTTTTTTATCTAATTCCACGCCAATTTTTTGAAGATTTAGTCCCTCCGTATTGGGCTTTCGACCAACGGATATTAATACTACATCACATTCAAAATCTTTTTTGGTGCCATTTTCATTTAAAGTTGAGACAATTGCATTATCATTATTCTTTTTAATTTTCTCTACTTTGTGCTGCATATGAAAATTGATACCTTGTTTTTTTAAAATTTTCATAAACTCACTAGAAATCTCTTTATCCATACCTGGTGTGATATGATCTAAAAACTCAACTACATGAACTTCTGAACCAAGTCTAGACCACACAGACCCCATCTCCAAACCTATATATCCTCCACCAACCACAACCATTTTTTTAGGGACTTGTTCTAACTTAAGTGCCCCGGTGGATGAAACAATTACTTTTTCATCAATTTCAATTCCTGGTAATGATACTGGAACTGAACCAGTTGCAATTATAGTGTTTTCAGTTTGTATAATTGTCTCTTTATTATCATTATCTTTGATTACAATATCATTTTTTGATTTGAAACTTCCGGTGCCTTTAAAATAGGTGACTTTATTTTTTTTAAGAAGAAACTCAACCCCTTTGGTCAAAATCGTAACCGCTTTGTCTTTATTCTTCATCATTTTTGACAAGTTTAATTTTACCTCACCAATTTCAATTCCTTTATTTGATAAGCTTTGTGCGTTATGAAACTCCTCAGATAAATTTAATAAACTTTTAGAAGGAATACATCCAACATTCAAACAAGTACCACCTAGTGAACCTCTAGACTCTATACATGCAGTTTTAAGACCTAATTGTGCTAATCTTATTGCACAAACATAACCTCCGGGTCCTCCACCAATCACAACTGCTTGAAATTTATCTGCCATTTAAATATCCAAAAATAGCCTTCTTGGTTCCTCTAAATTTTCTTTTATCATTTTTAAAAAAGATACAGACTCTTTACCATCAACAATTCTATGATCGTATGATAATGCCAAGTACATTATAGGTCTGATTTTAATTTCTCCATCCACTACAATTGGTCTATCAACTATATTATGCATACCTAAGACACCTGATTGTGGAAGATTAAGAATTGGGGTTGAAAGCATTGAACCATAAACTCCTCCATTACTGATGGTAAAAGTTCCTCCTTGGAGATCTTCAATTGTCAGTTTTCCATTTTTTGCTTTTTCAGAAATTTCTTTGATATTTTTTTCAATATCTGCAAAAGATAGTTCATCCGCATTTTTTAGGACTGGAACGACTAATCCTTTTTCAGTTCCAACTGCAAAACTAATATTATAATAATTTTTATAAACAATCGTATCACCCTCAATTTCGGCATTTATCGCAGGGAAATTTTTTAATGCTACTATGCTTGCTTTAACAAAAAAAGACATAAAACCTAATTTTACACCATAGCGATTTTGAAAATCATCTTGATTTTCTTTTCTCATCATCATCACATTTGACATATCAACTTCGTTAAATGTTGTCAGTAGAGCTGCATTATCCTGTGCTTGTTTTAATCTTTTAGCAATGGTTTGTCTTAACCTGGTCATTTTAATTCTTTCTTCTTGACCATATTTTATTTTTCTTTCAGATGGAGGAGGATTGATGCCCATTAAATTTATTAGATCACCTTTTAAAACTCTGCCATCTTTTCCTGAACCTTTGACAGAACTGATATCTATTTTATTTTCAGTCACGATTTTTCTTACTGCTGGGGACAAAGTTTCATCGATTTTTATTTCAGCTTCTACTTTTGAAGGTTCTACCTCTTTAGTAAGAACTAATGGTTTCTCCTCTTCAACATTATCTTGAAAAACCTCCATCTCCTCGTCTTTATTATCTTCATCTATCAAATTTTCCTTATCAACTTTTACAGTGGGTTGTATCTTTTTAATTTCCTGATTTTCTTTAGACTTAGTCTCACTCTCTGAAACGGATCCTAAATCAGCACCAACTTCAACGACCGATCCATTTTTTGAATTTATTTTTGTAAGAACCCCAGATACTGGAGAAGGAACCTCTAAATTTACTTTGTCAGTTTCTAGTTCAACAAGTGGTTCATCAGCTTCAACAGGGTCACCTTCATTTTTTAACCACTTAGAGACAGTAGCCTCTGTGATACTTTCCCCAAGAACTGGAACTAATATCTTTTCACTCATTAATATTTATTCAAAAACTTTCTTTATAATTTCTTGTTGTTGAGAAACATGTCTCTTGGCATATCCTGTTGCAGGTGATGCATCTGGACTTCTTCCAATATAAGAAATCATACTATTCTTAGCCTTTATATTATCTAATGTCCATTGGATATAATCTCTGACTGAAAACCAAGCACCCATATTTTTAGGTTCTTCTTGACACCAATAAAATTTTGCATTTTTTGCATATGGTTTAAGCTCATTAGCAAGTGCTTTTGCAGGAAAAGGGTAGAGTTGTTCAATCCTATATAACACTACGTTGTTTCTTTTTATTTTTTCTCTTGCTTCAAGTAAATCAAAGTAAACTTTTCCAGAACAAAGAATCACTTTTTCAATTTTTTTCGGTTTTTTTAGTTTAATAAATCCTTTTACTTTTGGATCAATAGCATGATCCCATAAAACTCTATGAAATGAATTTTTTTTACTAAAATCATCCAAATTAGAAACACAATGTTTATGACGTAATAAAGATTTAGGTGTCATAATAATTAATGGTTTTCTAAAGTCTCTATGCATTTGTCTCCTTAAAGCATGGAAATAATTTGCAGGAGTTGTGCAATTCATGACTTGCATATTATCATTTGAACATAATTGTAAAAACCTTTCTAATCTCGCTGATGAATGTTCAGGTCCTTGACCCTCATATCCATGTGGCAACAACATTACTAAACCAGAGGCTCTTGACCATTTTCGTTCACCTGAAGCTATGAATTGATCAATAACTACTTGCGCACCATTAGCAAAATCTCCAAATTGAGCCTCCCAGATAGTAAGAGTATTAGGTTCAACTAAACTATATCCATATTCAAATCCTAGAACAGCTAATTCCGATAAAAAACTATCTACTATTTCAAAATTTTTTTGTTTATTTGAAATATTATTTAAAGGGATATATCTCGAATTATCTATTTGATTTCTTAAAACAGAATGTCTTTGACTAAATGTACCTCTTCCTGAATCTTGACCTACAAGTCTTACTGGATAACCTTCCTCCAATAATGAACCAAAAGCTAACGACTCCGCAGTAGACCAATCGATGCCTTTGCCTTTAGAAACTGAAACTTTACGATTTTCTAAAATTTTTGTAATTGTTTTGTGAATGTTTATTTCAGTCGGTATTGTATTTATTTTATCAGAAATATTTCTTAATTTTTTAGTGTCAGAGCCTGTAACTCCTCTTTTGTCTTTTCCTCGCTCTGGTCTATATCTTGACCATGTCCCCTCAAACCACTCTATTTTTGGTTTATAATTTTTTGCATTTTTAAATTGGTCATCTAATAGATCCTTAAATTTTTTAATGGAATTATTTAAATAATCATTTGTAATTGATCCTTCACTTACCAGTTTTTCACCATAAACTTTGATAGTTGAGGGATGAGATCTTATCTTTTTATACATTAAAGGCTGAGTAAATGAAGGCTCGTCACCCTCATTATGTCCAAATCTTCTATAACAAATCAAATCAATGACAACGTCTCTATTAAATTTTAATCTAAAGTCTGTTGCAATTCTTGCTGCATAAACGACTGCTTCCGGATCGTCACCATTCACATGAATAATCGGTGCCTCAACCATTTTAGCTATATCAGATGGATATGGAGAAGATCTCGCAAATCTTGGGCTTGTTGTAAAACCTATTTGATTGTTTACGATAATATGAATTGTGCCACCAGTGTTATGTCCTGGAAGACCAGACATTGCAAAGCATTCAGCAACTACTCCTTGTCCAGCAAAGGCTGCATCTCCATGAATAAGAATCGGAATTACTTTTTTTCTCTCTTTATCTTTATGAAAAAATTGTTTCGCTCTAGTTTGTCCTAAGACGACGGGATTTACTGCTTCTAAATGTGAAGGATTATCCGTCAAGCTAACATGAACTGAATTTCCATCAAACTCTCTATTAGATGAAGCACCTAAATGATATTTTACATCTCCAGTATCATCTTTAGACTTTGAACTTATTTCTCCCGCAAACTCATTAAATATTCTTTTGTAAGATTTTTGAAGAACATTAGCTAATACATTAAGTCGACCTCTATGAGACATCCCAATTTTTACTTCTTTGACATTTGACTGACCACCAATTTTAATTATTTGTTCAAGTGCAGGAATTAAGCTTTCACCGCCATCAAGACCAAATCTTTTAGTTCCAACATATTTTGTATGAAGAAATTTTTCAAAACCCTCAGCTTGAATCAGTTTGTTAAGAATTGCCTCTTTACCATTTTGTGTAAAATTAAAATCATCTGCCTTTTCAACACGATCTCTAAACCACTTTCTCTCAGTAGGATTTGAAATATGCATATATTCATAACCTAAAGAACCACAATACTTTTCTTTTAAGAATTTTAATATTTCATTAATATTTGAGTATTGCTTATTAGTGACATTGTCTAAGAAAATTTTCTTTTGATAATCTTCTTTTTTAAATCCATAAGACTCTGGATGAAGTTCCTCTAAATAATCTGATTTTAACAATCCTAATGGATCAAGTTTTGCAATTAGATGACCTCTTTGTCTATATGATCTGATCATCGCAACGGCTTTAATTGAATTTGTGTTTGATTTAATTATATCATCATTATTTTGTTCTGTGGTTTGATTTTCAAAATTTTCCTTTTTATTTATTGAAACTTTCTTAGAAGGACTCCACGAAGGACCATTGATTTCATTTACAATTATATCGTCTTCATCTCCAACTTCTTTAAAATATTTTCTCCAGCTATCAGGTAATTCAGGGTCGTTGTTTACAAATTTTAAGTACATTTCTTCGATGAAAGCGCTGTTTGATTTATTCAGAAAGGCTGTTTTTTTAAATTCTAAATTTTTAGAGGAAGACATTATGTTTAATCAATATAAACTGACTAAGAAATTTTTCAATCAGACAATTTATCGAACAGTGTTTTTCCAATTTTGGATGGAGAATTCGCCATTGTTATTCCACAATCTTCCATCTTTTTAATCTTATCTTTAGCGCCACCTTTACCCCCAGAAATGATTGCACCAGCATGGCCCATCCTACGACCTGGTGGTGCTGTTATACCTGCTATAAAGCCAACAATTGGTTTTTTTATTTTATGATTTTTAATAAAATCTGCTGCTTCTTCTTCGGCTGTACCTCCTATTTCTCCTATCATTAAAATAGACTCTGTTTCATCATCATTTAAAAATAAGTCTAAACAATCAATAAAATTTGTACCATTTATTGGATCTCCGCCAATGCCTATACAAGTGGATTGACCTAATCCATTTTCTGTGGTTTGAGCAACTGCCTCATAGGTTAAAGTCCCAGATCTAGAGACAATACCAACTGAACCTTTTTTGTGGATATTGCCTGGCATAATACCAATTTTACATTCATCAGGAGTTATTATTCCTGGACAATTAGGTCCAATTAATCTGGAATTTGATTTTAATAATTTCTGTTTGACTCTCAACATATCTTGAATTGGGATTCCTTCAGTAATGCAAACAATTAACTCGATTGATGCTTCTATTGCCTCAAGGATTGCTGCAGCAGCAAATTTCGCTGGTACGTATATCATCGTGGCGTTAGCACCCTCAGAGTTTTTAGCCTCTTTAACTGTGTTGAAAACTGGTAATCCTAAATGTTTCTGTCCTCCTTTTTTAGGAGTAACTCCACCAACTAATTTTGTTCCGTATTTAATTGCTTGCTCAGAGTGAAATGTTCCATGTGACCCCGTGAAACCCTGACAAATTAACCTAGTTTCTTTATTTACAAGAACTGACATTACTTTATAGCCTTAACAATTTTATTTGCTGCATCATCTAGATTTTCAGCAGAGATAAGTTTTAATCCAGAATTGTCTAATATAGTTTTTCCTTCTTTAAAATTTGTACCAGCTAATCTTACTACCAAAGGAACATTAATATCGATTTCTTTTGCTGCATCAACTACACCTTGAGCAAGAACATCACATCTCATAATGCCACCAAAAATATTGATTAAAATACCTTTAACATTTTTATCTGATAAAATTATTTTAAAGGCTGCAGAAACTTTCTCCTTTGACGCTCCTCCACCAACATCTAGAAAATTCGCTGGCTTTTCTCCGTATAACTTTATTATATCCATTGTAGCCATTGCTAAACCAGCTCCATTTACCATACAACCAATACTTCCATCTAATTTTATATAAGCTAAATCGTGTTTACTAGCTTCGATCTCGATAGGGTCTTCCTCATTTAGATCTCTAAGATTTAAAATCTCTGGATGTCTAAATAAAGCATTGCTGTCAAAATTTATTTTTGCGTCTAGACAAACAATCTTTTTTTCTTTTGTTAAAATCAATGGATTAACTTCAACCATATTTGCGTCCGTTTTAACAAACATTTTATAAATAGATTTAATCAAAGAAATAGCCTCCATTTTTGAACTATCCTCTAGATCGAAAATTTTGATTATCTTTTCACACTCTGCATCAGAAATTTCTTCTGTAAGATCAACTTTATTCGTCAAAATTTTGTCTGGGGATTTTGCTGCTACTTCTTCAATATCCATCCCTCCCTCATTGCTAGAAATAAATGCAATTTTAGATGTGGCTCGATCAATTAAGCATGATAAATAAAATTCTTTCTCTATATTAGAGGAAGTTTCAACATAAAGTCTTTTTACTTCTCGACCTTCTGGCCCAGTTTGATGCGTGATTAATTTTTTCCCAAGAAGTTCATTGGCCGATTTTTCTAATTCATCTAAATTATTTAAGATTTTTACTCCTCCTGCTTTCCCTCTTCCACCTGCATGGATTTGTGCTTTTAAGACATATTTATCAGTTTTTAGTTTTTTACATTTTTCAATTAAATCTTTAACAGTAAACGCAAAAACTCCCTCTGGGACAACTGCACCAAACTCTTTTAAGATTTGTTTAGCTTGGTGTTCGTGAATATTCATTTTTTAGCTAAATCAGGATCGATTTTAGAAGCCGCTTCCCATAGTTTTTTTACCGCTTCAACTGAATGTAAAAATTCAGACTTTTCTTTTTCATCTAAGTTAATTTCCTCTATTTTTTCAACTCCACTTTTTCCAATGATAATTGGCACACCAGCATAAATATCTTTTATTCCATACTCACCATTTAATTGAGCTGCACACGGAAGCATTTTTTTTTCATCATTGAGATAAGCTTTAGCCATTTCAATTCCCGAGGCTGCAGGTGCATAAAAGGCAGAACCTTTTTCTAAAAATTTTACTATTTCAGCTCCACCATCTCGAGTTCGTTGATTTATTTCTTCTAATCTTTCTTTTGAAATTTTTCCATCATTAACCAAATCTAATAAAGGTTTTCCAGATACTTTGGTAAATCTTGGAAGAGGAACCATTGTATCTCCATGTCCTCCCATAACCATCGCATCTATCTCTTTTACTGGTACATCAAATTCTAAAGATAAAAATAATTTGAATCTCGAACTATCTAAAATACCAGCCATTCCAACAACTTTGTTAGATGGTAAACCCGAAAATTTTTGGAATGCCATTACCATTACATCAAGTGGATTAGTTATACAAATTACAAAGGCATCAGGAGCATTTTCTTTTACTCCATTTGCAACTTGTTTAATTATCTTTAAATTAATACCTAATAAATCGTCTCTACTCATACCAGGTTTTCTCGGAACTCCAGCAGTAATTATTACTACATCTGATCCCTCAATATCTTTGTAATTATCAGTTCCAGAAAATTTCACATTAAATCCATCTACAGATGAGGACTGGGCAATATCCAAAGCTTTTCCTTTGGCAATTCCACTTGCTACATCGAATAAAACTACTTCATCAACCAATTCTTTTGTTCCTATTAAGTGAGCTAATGTTCCTCCAATTTGACCTGCACCAATTAATGATATTTTACTATTTTTTTTTGTCATTTTTTTTATTTCATCGTAGGCATCACAAATTCTGCATTTGACCTGATGCCTGAAGGCCATCTTGAAGTTATTGTTTTTAATTTTGTGTAAAATTTTATACCCTCCATACCATGCATTGCACTGTCTCCAAATAAAGATCTTTTCCATCCACCAAAACTGTGAAAGGCCATTGGTACAGGAATTGGTACATTAATGCCTACCATTCCAACTTGAATCTTGCTCGCAAAAGTTCTTCCAGCATCTCCATCTCTTGTGTAAATGCTCACCCCATTTCCGTATTCATGATCATTTATTAACTTTGCTGCATCCTCAAAAGTTTTTACTCGAACTACAGATAACACTGGTCCAAATATTTCCTCTTTATAAATCCTCATTTCTTTTTTAACATGATCGAATAAACAGCCACCAATATAAAAACCATTTTCATATCCTTGTAATTTAAGGCTTCTTCCATCTACAACAAGCTTAGCTCCCTCTTTTACTCCTAAGTCTACATATCCTCTTACTTTTTCTAAATGCTCTTTTGTTACTAAAGGGCCCATTTCAGAATTTTTATCCATTCCTGGTCCTACTTTTAAGGCTTCTGCTTTTTTTGAAAGTCTTGAAACAAGTTCATCACCTATATCTCCAACTGCTACTGCAACTGATTGTGCCATACATCTTTCTCCTGCAGACCCATATGCAGCTCCCATTAAGCCATTCACTGCACCATCTAAATCACAATCAGGCATCACTACCAAATGATTTTTAGCACCTCCCAAAGCTTGAACTCTTTTTTCATTCTTGGCTGAATTTTCATAAATATATTTTGCAATTGGAGTAGAACCAACAAAACTAACTGCCTTTATATCTGGATTTGTTAAAATTGCATCGACAGCTTCTTTATCTCCATTGATCACGTTAAAAACGCCATCGGGTAAACCTGCTTCTTTTAAAAGTTCAGCTAATTTAATGGAACAAGAGGGATCTTTTTCAGATGGCTTCAATATAAAAGTATTTCCACAAGCAATTGCAATTGGAAACATCCACATCGGTACCATTGCTGGAAAATTAAAAGGTGTGATACCCGCAACTACACCTAATGGCTGTCGCATAGACCAGCTATCAACATTTGTGCCAACATTTTCTGAAAATTCACCTTTCAGCAAATGAGGAATACCACAAGCAAATTCAACAACTTCTAAGCCCCGAGTTAGCGAACCTTTTGCGTCCTCATAAACCTTTCCATGTTCATTCACAATTAGTTGTGTGAGTTCATCTGAATTTTTTTCAATAAGTTCCTTGAATTTAAACATGACTCTAGCTCTCACTAAAGAAGGTTTTACTGACCATTCTTGAAAAGCTTTTTTTGCTACTTCTACCGCACTATCCAAATCTTTTTTAGATGCGATTCTTACCTCTTTTTCTTGATCACCAGTTGCTGGATTAAAAACTTTACCCTTTTTATCTGATGTTCCGGGAATTATTTTTCCACCTACAAAATGTTCAATTAATTTCATGAATAGGACCTTTTAGATTAAAAATTGTTATTAGTCTATTGTTTAAATATTAGCTGTTGCTAACATTTTTTTTATTTCAGCAATTGCTTTTGCAGGATTCAAACCTTTTGGACAAGCGCTAGTACAGTTTAAAATTGTGTGACACCTATAAAGTTTAAGTTCATCTGCCACTTTTTTTAATCTTGAATTTCTCTCTTCATCTCTACTGTCTATGATCCATCTATAAGCTTGTAAAAGTACTGCCGGTCCTAGGTATTTATCACCATTCCACCAATAACTTGGGCAAGAAGTTGAACAACACGCACACATTATACATTCATATGCGCCATCTAGTTTAGCTCTATCTTCTTTAGATTGAAAAATTTCTTTAGTTTCTGACTTTGAATTTGATTTCAACCATGGCTCAATTGATTGATATTGTTTATATAAACCATCCAAGTCGCCTATTAGATCTTTTTTGACCTTAAGGTGTGGTAATGGGTAGATATTGATATCACCATCTATTTCTTTGTGAGGAGTAGTGCATGCAAGACCATTTTTTCCATCCATATTCATTGCACACGAACCACAAACTCCATGAGCACAAGATCTTCTATAAGCCAAAGTTGGATCTATTTCATTTTTAATTTTATTCAAAATATCTAAAACTTTTGATGGACAATTATCCATATCAACTTCATAGGTATCAATTCTAGGATTTTCCTCTGTAGAGGGGTCCCATCTGTAAACATTTACTTTTCTAAGATTTTTTGAACCAGTTTTATCCTTAAAATATTTACCTTTTTTTACTTTGGAGTTGTCAGGTAAACCTATTTGAGCCATCAATAAACTCTTTCCTGAGGTGGAAAATATTGCACTTCATTAGTCAATGTTGATTTGTGAACTTCTCTATAACTAATTTTTGTATCTTTTCCGTCACACCAGGCAAGAGTGTGTTGCATAAATTTATTATCATCTCTTTTTGGAAAGTCCTCTCTTGCATGTGCTCCTCGACTTTCTTTTCTGTTATAGGCTGAATCAACTGTCACTACAGCTTGTCTTATTAAATTATCAAATTCTAAAGTTTCAACTAAATCAGTATTAAAAATTAGAGATTTATCTTTAACTGATAAAGAGTCTAGTCCATCATAAGTTTTTCTTATTTCATTAACACCTTCTTTAAGAGTTTTTTCAGTTCTAAAAACAGCACACTTAGACTGCATAGTTTTTTGCATTGATAATCTTAATTCAGCTGTTCCGATATCACCCTGTGAATTTCTTATTTTATCAAAACGATCTAAGCATTTTTGGGTTTCTGTTTCACTGATTTCCTCGTGTGGAGTTCCTGGTTTTATTAGTTCTGCTGCACGTTTAGCGGCTGCTCTACCAAAAACAACTAAATCAATTAATGAGTTTGAACCAAGTCTGTTTGCGCCATGAACTGAAACACACGCTGCTTCACCTATTGCCATTAAACCTGGAACAGTTTTTTCTGAACCATTTACAGTTAATACTTCTGCTTTATAATTTGTTGGTATTCCACCCATATTATAATGCACTGTTGGAACAACCGGAATCGGTTCTTTAGTAACATCTACATTTGCAAATAATCTTGCAGCATCAGTTATACCAGGCAACCTACTTTCAATAATATCCTTATCTAAGTGACTTAAATTAAGATGCACATGATCTTGATCTTTTCCCACTCCTCTTCCTTCATTAATCTCAATTGACATTGATCTACTCACAACATCTCTTGATGCTAAATCTTTTGCTTTAGGGGCATATCTTTCCATAAATCTTTCACCCTTAGAATTAGTGAGATATCCTCCTTCACCTCTTGCGCCCTCTGTGATCAATGTGCCATGACCATAAATTCCTGTTGGATGAAACTGCACAAATTCCATATCTTGCAATGGTAAACCTGCTCTTAATACCATCGCATTACCATCACCCGTACAAGTATGGGCTGATGTTGCAGAATAATATACTTTTCCATAACCACCTGTTGCAATTATAACAGTGTGAGCTCTAAATCTATGAATAGTTCCATCATTTAAATTCCAAGCAATTAGACCTTTGCAGGCTCCATCTTTCATTAATAAATCTAATGCAAAATACTCAATAAAAAATTCTGTATTATGTTTTAAAGCTTGTCCATACAAAGTATGTAAAATTGCATGACCTGTTCTATCAGCGGCTGCACAAGTTCTTTGTACAATTCCGTTGCCGTAATTTTTAGTCATACCACCAAATGGTCTTTGATAAATTTTTCCATCTTCAGTTCTGCTAAAGGGAACACCGTATTTTTCTAGCTCTATTACAGCCTTTGGTGCCTCCTTACAGAGATATTCAATACTATCCTGATCACCTAACCAATCAGCTCCTTTAACTGTATCGTACATATGCCAACGCCAATCATCCTCACCCATATTTCCTAAAGCAGCAGAAATACCACCTTGCGCTGCAGAGGTGTGACTTCTAGTTGGAAAGACTTTTGAAATACAAGCTGTTTTTAAACCAGCCTCACTTAAACCAACCGCGGCCCTTAGACCAGAACCACCTGCTCCCAAGACTACCACATCGTATTCATGATCGATTATTTTGTAAGAACTCATAAGTTAATTAATAATATAATTGTAATTAATGGAATTACCACAGCTGATACGTACAAAAAACCATTTGCGACATTTTTGATTTTATAATCTTTTATATAATCCTCAAAAACCTCACTAATACTTAATGCTGAAAAGAAATATGCAGTAATAATAAATAAGCTAAATAAAAACTTAGATAATGGATTCGTAAAAAATTCCAATACTTCTGAATAGCTCTGATCATAAATACTTATAAAACTTAGAATAAACCAGGCCATTAACGGAACTAATATTGCTCCACTAATTTTTAAAAAAATCCATTTTTTTGTTGCAGCAATCATTTCAAAATAAATTTTTTCCAATCAAATATAAAATTATAGTTAAAAAGATTGACCCTATGATTACTAAAAGACCAGTTATTTTAGTTGTCTTAAGTTCAAATCCATAACCTAAATCCATTATCAAATGTCTAATCTCACTTAAAATTTGAAAACAAAAAGACCAGGTCAAACCTAAAGTAATAAATTTTCCAATTTGAGAATTTAATAGTAAATTAACAGCCTCATAACTATTTTCACCTAATAATAATAAAGATGCCCACAAACAAATTAATGTAATCCCAATTATATTTATTATGCCCGTAATTCTGTGTGAAATAGATACTAAAGACGAAATATGCCATTTATAAACTTGTATGTGAGGGGATAATGGTTTTTTATTTTCCATGGTAATTGTTTTTAATTACTGTTTCTGCAATTTCTACTGCATTCAAAGCCGCGCCTCTCAAAAGATTATCTGAAACGATCCATAAGTTTAATCCATTTTTAATTGTTTTATCTTCTCTTATTCTTGAAATAAAAGTTTCATCCATTCCCTCTGCTTCAATTGGAGTTGAATAACCGCCATCATTTCTTTCATCAATAACTTTACAACCTTCAAAATTATTCAAAGCATCTCTTACCTTTTCCAGAGTAAAAGGTTTTTCAAATTGTAAGTTGACTGACTCAGAATGAGAAACAGAGATTGGTAATCTCACACATGTTGCCGTTAAATCAATTTTGGTATCTAAAATTTTTTTAGTTTCGTTCATCATTTTTAGCTCTTCCTTAGTATAACCATCATCTGCAAATTGATCGATATGAGGGATGGCATTAAAAGCTATTTGTTTTGTAAAATTTTTAGATGATACTTTTTTACCATCCAAAACTAGTTTAGTTTGCTCAATAAGTTCATCCATGGGAGCTTTTCCACCTCCAGAAACTGATTGATAAGTAGACACGACAATTCTTTTGATAATAAATAGATCGTGTAAAGGTTTAAGAGCAATCACTAATTGAGCTGTTGAACAATTCGGATTTGCAACAATATTTTTTTTAATTTTTTTTAGATCATCTGAATTTACTTGTGGAACTATCAAAGGTACGTCTGGATCCATTCTAAAAAAACTAGAGTTATCAATTACCAAGCAATTTTTGGCTGCTCTTTCAGCAAATTTTTCAGAAATTTTTCCACCAGCTGAAAAAAAAGCAATATTAACTTTTGAGAAATCAAAATTTTCTAAATCAAGGACATCCATTTCCTTACCTCTAAAACTAATTTTTTTTCCAACACTTTTTGAGGACGCAACTAAATATAAATTATCTATAGAAAATTCTTTTCTCTCCAAAATTTCCAATGTTTTTCTACCAACATTTCCTGTTGCTCCTACAATTACAATATTCATGATCTAAGTTTTATACTAGATGAAAGGTAAATCGCAAACTTTAAGAGCTAAAGAATTTCCATCAATTTCTATTGTTCCGGACGAAGATGCTTTGCAATATGGTTCTTTTATCATTGCAATACCAATAACTTTTTTAAAATGAGGCGAGTAACAAGCGGATCTTAGTTCTCCAATTATATTTCCATCATTATTCTTGATGTTTAAAGAACTAGTTAAAAGAATTTTGGTTAAATCTATCTGAACACCCATTAGCTTTCTATCAATTCCTTTTTCTTTAATTTTTTTAAGTTTATCTTTACCTAAAAAGTTTATATCAGTCTCTAAATCGATATATTTATCAAAACCACATTGAAATGGATTGTCATTGTTATCAAAATCATTCCCATAAGAAAGTAAACCACTCTCAATCCTTTCGATTAAATTTGGACATCCAGGTCTAACATTGAATTCTTTACCAATTTCAAAAAGATGATCGTATAACTTCAAACCTGAGTCAGTGTTTTCAACATAAATTTCAAAACCACCTTGTTTTGACCAACCAGATCTAGCTATTAAATGTTTTGCCCCATTAAAAGTGAAATAATCAAATCCAAAAAATTTTAACTCTTTCATTTTTTCACCAAAAACTTTTTCCATTAAATCAAAAGATTTAGGACCTTGAACTGCTAAGATATCTACGATTGGTTCAAAAATTTTAACATCAAATTTATTTCCTGAAGCAAGACCTTTTGCAAAAAAAATTACATCAGAGTCAGCAATTGATATCCACCATCTATCTTCAGATAATTTTAAAATAACAGGATCATTTACCAAATTTCCATTTTCATCGATTAAAGGACAATAATAACATCTTCCTACTTTGGATTTCGATAAATCTCTACAAGTCATGAGTTGTACAAGTTTTGCAGCATCTTTGCCTGAAATTTCAACCTGTCTTTCTGCAGCTACATCCCAAATTTGAACATTCTTTTTTAAATGATCACAAGACTCCTCCAATGAACCGAAAGCTGCTGGTAAAAGCATATGATTGTAAACAGTATAAGCGGTAACACCTTGTTTCTCAATTCTAGAAGTATAGGGTGTACTTCTAACTCTTCTTGATTTTGCTATCGGATAACTTTTCATTTAATTAAAAATTCTAAAATCTTTTCTCTCATTTCAAATGCTTTTTCAATCATTATCATATGACCACAACCTTTAATTACATGAGTAGATGAGTTTTTTACTAAATTTGAAAATTTTTTCCCTGCATCTAAATTGATCATTTTATCTAACTCTCCGAAAATAAGTAATGTGGGAAGATCTAAAACTTTTGTTGCCTCTAACCCATTTGAGTAGTTATTACACGCATTTAAATCAACTGCTAAAATTTCACTAATATCTCTTGGGGACTGAATTATTTTTTCTACTGGATTACCACCAATAAATTTTTTTGAACCTTCATAACCCCATTTCATCATTAATTTTACAGCATCAGAGTCACCATTATTTGCAAGTTCTATTAAATCAGGATGAACTGGCATTTTATTTGAGCCGCCAACTAAAACTATTTTATTTAACCTGCTTTTATATTTAAAAGCATATTCAAGTATTTCTAAACATCCTTGAGAATGACCAACTAAAATCAAATTTTTTAATTGCAATTTTTTAAATACACTTTCTAGCCAATCAGCAATTTTTTCTATGGTATCTAAACATGGTCCATCTGAATTTCCATGACCAGGAAGATCGATAGACAATACATTGAAATTCTTATTCGAAAAAAATTGTTCAGTTAATGACCAAACTATGTGTGAAAGGCCACTTCCATGAAGAAATACTATTGTTTGTTTTTTTGGATCTATGCCTTGACCTGCATCAGATGCATGAATAGTTTTATTTTCTATTTCAAATATCAATCAATTACCTAAAATTTTTTTCTTAATTCAAATTTTTGAATTTTTCCTGTCGATGTTTTAGGTAGTTCACAAAAAACAACTTGTTTTGGCACTTTGAAACCTGCGAGGGTTTCTTTACAAAAACCAATTAATTCTTTCTCGGTTGTTGGTTTATCCTTTACCATCTCAATAAATGCACAAGGTACCTCTCCCCATTTTTCATCTGGTTTAGCTACAACGGCTGCAATAGATACTGAGGGATGTTTTGCAAGAGTATTTTCTATCTCTATAGAGGATATGTTTTCACCTCCAGAAATTATTATATCTTTAGACCTATCCTGGATTTTTACATATCCATCTGGATGCATAACAGCTAAGTCACCAGAATGAAACCAACCACCAGCCATTGCTTTATTTGTAGCATCCTTATCCTTAAAATAACCCTTCATGACTACATTTCCTTTAATCATTATTTCACCAATCGTCTTTCCATCTTTTGGAACTTCAGTCATTGTTTCTGGATCCATCACAGCAATCCCTTCTGTATTTGGATATCTAACTCCTTGTCTTGCTTTAATTTCGTTCTGCTTTTCCTCATCGAAGTCATTCCAAGCATCATTCCACGCACATTGAGTTACATGTCCATAAGTTTCAGTTAATCCATAAACATGCATAACTTCAAAACCAAGTTCTTTCATTTTTTTGAAAATTATACTTGGCGGTGGAGCTCCTGCAGTAAGGACGTATACTTTTTGCTTTAATTTTTTTCTATCAGACTCTGGTGCACCAGTTATCATATTTAGTACAATAGGCGCTCCACCAAAGTGAGTAACATTATGTTTGTCTATTAATTCAAATATTTTTTTTACATCTATATTTCTTAGACAAATTGTTCTTCCATTTAACATGGGTATTGTCCAAGGATAACCCCATCCATTACAATGGAACATTGGGACGATAGTTAAAAAATTAAGTCTGTTTGGCATGTTCCAGGCAACTGCACTACCTGTGGACATTAAATATGATCCCCGATGATGGTAAACAACGCCTTTAGGGTTTCCGGTAGTTCCAGATGTATAGCTCAATGATATTGCTTGCCACTCGTCATCTGGCATTTTCCAATCAAAATTTTCATCACCGGTATTTAAAAAACTTTCGTATTCTAGATCACCAATTTTTTCACACTTTGATTGGTCTGCAAATTTATCAACTATATCAATAATTGTGATTTTCTTTTTTAAAGTACTTAACGCTTTTTTAACTTCTATGTGTAATTGTCTATCAACAACGAGAACTTTAGCATCACTATGTTCTAAAATATAAGCAATAGTTTTAGCATCTAATCTTATGTTAATTGTATTTAATACTGCACCAGACATGGGAACAGAGTAATGTCCCTCAAAAATTTCAGGGGTGTTGAAAGCTAAAAATGAGACAGTATCTCCTTTATTAATTCCAATTTTATTAAGGGCGCTTGCAAATTTAATAGTACGTTTGTAAACATCAGCCCAGGTGTATTTACGATCTTCATAGATAATTGCTTCATAATCAGGATAAATCTCTTTTGCTCTCTTCAAAAAAGTCAAAGGAGTTAAAGGAACATAATTTGCACTATTCTTATCTAAATTAGTATCGTAATGACTCATTTAATTGAATTTAAAATTCATAATATTGGAGCTTCCAGAAATTGCTGATTTGTAATGTTGTTCAGCTCTTGGTAGAACTTTATCAAAATAAAACCTAGCGGTATCGATTTTGTCATCATAAAAGTTTTTATTTTCATTATAATCTTTAAAACTTACCTCTAGTACTTTTATCCATGCATAAGCAATCGAAACAAATCCGAGAGTTTTAAGATAATCATTAGCAGCAGCACTTACATCATCTTTATCTGTTTTAGATTTCTCAATCATCCAATCACTAAATTTTTTTAATATATCTAAATAATTATTAAAATCTGAGATGAATGGTCTTATTTTTTCGTTGTTAGAATTACATTCATTTTTAACCTGATCTAAAAATTTATTAATTACATCCCCGTTCTTATTTGATAATTTTCTAAAAACTAAATCAGCAGCTTGTACTGAATTCGTACCCTCGTAAATTGGTGTAATTCTATTATCTCGATATAACTGTTCTATTCCTTGATCTTTAGTATAACCATACCCGCCATAAATTTGCATTGCATCGCTAGTGATTTCCATTGCTAAATCTGTAAACAAGGATTTTACTACTGGAGTCATTAATGAGACATAATCAGATGCCTCCCGCCTAGCTTTTTCATCTGGATGATATAGGCTTACCTCAGTTTGTTGAGATAACCAAAAACATAAGGCTCTCTCGCCCTCAATAATAGATTTCATATTTAACAACGATCTTCTAATATCTGCATGCTCAATTATAAAATCAGCACCATTTTTAGATTTTGAACTATTCGACTTACCTTGCTTTCTTTCTTTTGCGTATGAAAGTGAATTTTGATAAGCAATCTCTGATATACCCAAACCCTGTATCCCAACAACGATCCTCTCAAGATTCATCATAGTAAACATTGCACTCAAACCTTTTTCCTTATCACCAATCATGTAGCCAGTTGCTTCATCAAAATTAAGAACACAAGTTGCTGATCCTTTAATTCCCATTTTTGTTTCGATAGAACCAGTTGATATCCCATTTCTTGGACCAACATTCCCATCTTCTTTTACAATAAACTTTGGAACTAAAAACAGACTGATACCTTTAGTGCCAGCCGGAGAGTCATCCACTCTTGCTAAAACCAAGTGAATAATATTTTCAGTTAAATCGTGATCACCAGAGGTAATAAAAATTTTCTGTCCAGTTAATTTGAATGTACCATCAGATTGTTTTTTAGCCTTTGTTTTTAGTAGCCCTAAATCAGTACCACATACTGGCTCAGTTAAGCACATTGTTCCACTCCACTTACCTTCTACAATTTTTGGTAAATATTTATTTTTTATTTCATCGCTAGCATGATGATTAATACAATTATAAGCACCAATACTAAGTTCACTATAGAGTTTAAAAGAAAGGCTAGCAGAGGATAGCATTTCATCAAAAAATGCGCTCACTGTTTTTGGCATACCTTGACCCCCATATTTTGGATCACATGATAAAGATGTCCAACCATCCTCAATATATTTTTTATAAGCCTCTTTGTAACCCGGAGGCGTTCTAACAACTCCATTTTCTAAAATTGCAGGATTTTCATCTCCAACTTTAGCTAATGGTAAAATTAAATTTTGATTTATTTTTGCTGCTTCCTGTAGAATGTCTTTTACTAAATCTGGGGTAACTTCTTTGTATTTTTCCAATTCATTATACTCTTTGTTGTTTCTTAGTTTTTCAAAAAGAAACATCATATCTTCAACGGGTGCAGTATAAGTTGGCATAATTTGATTTTAAAATAATTAATTAATTATTGCAATTTTGAAATGATCGCATCACCCATTTGTGATGTAGTCACCTCTTTTGTACCTTTTGATAAAATGTCTTTAGTTCTTAAACCATCATTTAATACATCCTGTACAGCTTTTTCCAGAGCTTCTGCCTCTTTATCTAAATCTAATGAATATCTCAAAGCCATAGCAAAACTTAAAATTGTAGCTATTGGATTAGCAATACTTTTACCAGCTATATCTGGAGCCGAACCATGAATAGGTTCATACATAGCCCTCATCTCTCCATCTTTATTTTTTGCACCTAAAGATGCAGAAGGTAAAAGACCTAATGATCCAGTCAACATTGAGGCTTGGTCAGATAACATATCTCCAAACAAATTATCTGTTACAATTACATCAAATTGCTTTGGATTTCTCAACAACTGCATAGCACAATTGTCTGCAAGCATATGACTTAGTTCAACGTCTTTAAATTCTTTATCGTGTAATGTCTGAACCTCTTCTTTCCAAAGTTGGCCTGCCTCCATAACATTTGATTTTTCACAAGAAGTTACTTTGTTTGATCTTTTTTTTGCTAAATCAAAGGCAACTCTAGCAACTCTTATAATCTCATTGCTTGTGTAAGTGTGAGTATTAATCCCTTTTCTTTCCCCATTTTCTATTGGTTTAATTCCTCTAGGCTCACCAAAATATATTCCTCCAGTTAACTCTCTTACAATCATAATATCTAAACCTGAAACAATTTCAGGTTTTAATGTTGAGGCATCAACTAATTGTTTAAAACATATTGCTGGTCTCAAATTAGCAAATAGTTTTAATTCTTTTCTTAGTTTTAAAAGTGCTCTCTCAGGTTTTTTGGAAAACTCAACATTATCCCACTTTGGTCCTCCTACAGCACCTAACATAACAACTGCACTTTCTAATGCTTTATAAAAAACCTCATCTGTAATCGGTGTACCATGCTTATCGTAAGAACATCCTCCCGCTAAATCTTCATCCATCTCAAAATCTAGAGACTTTTTATCATTGAACCAACTGATAATTTTTTTTACTTCACCAATAACTTCGGGACCAATACCATCTCCGGGAAGTAATAGTATCTTTCTCTTTTTTACCTTAATCACTTATAATCCATGGCTTAGAGCTTTTTAATTTTTGCTCAAAACTTTTTATCTTATCAGACTTATTTAAAGATAGCGCAATATCATCTAAACCTTCGAGAAGACATTTCTTTTTAAAGGAGTCTATTTTGAATTTAATTTCATTATTACCATAAACTATTTTTTCTTCTTTAAGATCTACTGAAATTTCCTCTTTTCTATTAGCATATTCAGATAATTCTTTTATTTTTTCCTCATCAACAATAATTGGTAAAATTCCATTTTTAAAACAATTGCTATAAAAAATATCAGCGAAACTGGAGCTAATTACACATGTAATACCAAAATCTAATAATGCCCAAGGAGCGTGTTCTCTTGAGGATCCACAACCAAAGTTTTTTCCTGCTATCAATATTTTTGAATTTGTAAATGGATCTTGATTTAATATAAAATCGCCTATTTTATTTCCATTATCATCATACCTCATCTCAAAAAACAAATTTTTTCCAAGTCCAGTTCTTTTAATTGTTTTTAAAAACTGCTTTGGGATGATCATATCAGTATCAATATTTACGATTGGTAAATATGCTGGAATACTTTTTAATGTAGAAAATTTTTGCATTAATTTTGATACTTTCTTACATCATCCAAATTCCCAGAAATTGCTGCTGCCGCTGCCATTCCTGGGCTCACAAGGTGTGTTCTTCCACCTCGACCTTGTCTTCCTTCAAAGTTTCTGTTTGATGTTGATGCACATCTTTGCTCTGGTTTTAATTTATCAGCATTCATTGCCAAACACATAGAACATCCTGGTTCTCTCCATTCAAAACCAGACTCTTCAAATATTTTATGTAAACCTTCTTGCTCTGCTTGTTCTTTCACTAAACCAGATCCTGGAACAACCATTGCATGAACATGAGAGGCAATTTTTTTATCTTTTAAAATCTTTGCTGCTTCTCGTAAATCCTCAATTCTTCCATTTGTACAACTACCTATAAAAACCTTATCAATCTTAATATCTTTAGCAGCCATATCAGGTTTTAAACCCATATATTTTAGAGCTCTTTCAATAGAATTTTTTCTGTCCTCATCCTTTTCATTGTCTGGGTTTGGTACTTTATCCTCAATAGTAATGACATCTTGAGGTGAAGTTCCCCAGGTAATCATCGGTGAAATTTCATTAGCTTGAAGACTTATTTCTTTATCAAAATTTGCACCATCATCAGATTTTAAACTTCTCCAGTACGCTAAAGCTTTATCCCATTTTTCACCTTTGGGTGACATAGGTTTTCCCTCCAAATACTTAAAAATTTTTTCGTCTGGTGCAATCAAACCTGCTCTTGCTCCACCCTCTATAGTCATGTTGCATATAGTCATTCTTTGCTCAACACTCAATGATCTGATTAAATCACCAGCATACTCAATAACACATCCTGTTCCGCCTGCTGTTCCTATTTTTCCAATTATTTGTAAAATTACATCTTTTGAAGTAACACCTAACGGAAGTTTTCCATTAACATTAATTCTGAAATTTTTTGCTTTTTTTTGCACTAAAGTTTGTGTTGCAAGTACGTGTTCAACCTCTGAGGTACCTATACCAAATGCTAAAGCACCAAACGCTCCATGTGTAGCTGTATGACTATCTCCACAAACTATAACTGTTCCAGGTTGAGTAAATCCTTGTTCAGGACCAATTATATGAACTATGCCTTGACGCTTATCCTCCATTCCAAAGAGTTGGATATCAAATTCCTTACAATTCTTTTCTAATGTATCAACTTGAATTTTAGATTCTTTATCTGAAATACCATTGGTTCTATCAGTAGTTGGGACGTTGTGATCTGCAACGGCCAATGTAAGCTTTGGGTGTCTTACTTTTCTTTTAGAATTTCGTAAACCTTCAAATGCTTGTGGACTGGTCACTTCATGAACGAGATGCCTATCAACAAATAATAAAGCTGTTCCATCATCTTGCTGATCAACTAAGTGTTCTTTCCAAATTTTGTCGTAAAGAGTATTAGGCATTGAAAAAAAAATTATTTTTTTTCTGGAGAAGTTTCAAGTTTTTCTTCAGTTTTAGGTTTTGTTTCAACTTTGGCTGTTTCTTCTTTTTTTTTTGGCTCTTCCTTAGGGGTTTCTTCTTTCTTAGCCTCTGCCTTAGTTACATCTTCTTTATTATCAGATGCTTCTGTTGAAACAGGAGCTAAATTTTCCTCAGTTACTGTTTCTGGTTTTACATCTATATCAATACCAATCTTCTTTCTTATTTTTTCGGCAATTCTAGCTGATTTACCAGTTCTATCTCTTAAGTAATATAGTTTAGCTCTTCTAACTTTTCCTGAACGAATAACTTTAATTGAGTCAATTACTGTACCAAATAGTGGGAATGTTCTCTCAACACCTTCACCAAAAGAAATCTTTCTAACTGTAAAAGAAGAATTTAAATCTCTGCTTTTTTTCGCAATACATACACCTTCAAAATACTGAATTCTCTCTTTTTTTCCCTCTGTAATTCTTACACCAACTTTTACAACATCACCTGGAAAGAATTCTGGAATCTTTTTTTCCGAAAGAATTTTTTTTACATTATGTTGATTTATTTCTTCAATCGTTTTCATTTCAATATTTATCAAGTTAATCCTTCTTATATTTTTGCCACAAATCTGGTCTTCGGACGCGTGTTATAGCCTCAGATTGAGATAAACGCCAGTCTTTAATTTTGCTATGATCCCCTGATAATAAGACATCTGGTACTGATTTTTCCTCCCAAATTTGAGGTTTTGTATATTGAGGATACTCTAAAAGACCATTTTCAAAAGTTTCCTCCGAAGATGATTTATCATTACCTAAAACTCCAGGCAAAAGTCTTAACACACTATCAAGAACTACAAGAGCAGCTGTTTCCCCTCCAGAAAGCACATAATCTCCTATACTTATTTCCTCAATATTTCTTGTGGATAATACTCTTTCATCAACACCTTCGAAATGTCCACAAATTAAACTGAATGATTTTTCTTTTGATAAATCTTGAGCAAGTCTTTGATCAAATTTTTTACCTTTTGGCGAAAGATAAAAAATTCTTTCCCCCTTCTGGATATTTTTATCAATTGATTTTGCTAGTATGTCTGGTTTTAACAGCATACCTGATCCACCACCATATGGAGTATCATCAACAGTTTTGTGTTTATCTGTTGCTGCATCTCTTATGTTTACTACATTAAGACTCCATATCTTTTTAGCCATGGCCTTTCCATATAATCCTTTGTTTAACGGACCAGGGAAAATTTCTGGATAAAGTGTTAGCACTTGTG
>CABYNA010000001.1:0-168622 GCA_902520215.1 uncultured Pelagibacteraceae bacterium | reverse complement strand
AAACTTTTAATGATCAAGATTTTATAATTAGTAAAAAAAATGGTTACAAAATTAAAAAAGAAAAATAGATTTGCTAAAGATCTTTTTTCTAAGAAATATAAGCCTAGAGTAATCAAACCCAAGAAAGGCAAAGGAAGTTTTAAAAGAATAAAAAGTTAAAGTCTTGCACCAATTTGTTGAATCACTTTTGATGATAACTTGGTTGCTTGTTCTAAGCACTCTTCAATAGGCAGATTATTTATAAAACCATGTAAGTAACCTGCCGCAAAAAGATCTCCAGCACCTGTTAAATCTTTAATTGTGAGATCTTTCTTTGCTTTTATTTCAGTGATTTCATCACCAATAATTGAAATTGCACCTTTTTCCCCACGCGTAATTATAATATGTTTTTTTATCTCTTTTGCAAAATTGATGACCTCATCGAAATTTTTAGTATTGATCAAAGCCATAATCTCACTTTCATTTGCGAAAGTTAAATCTAATTTTTTTTTCACCAAGTCTAAAAAATTTTGTTTATGTCTTTCTACACAAAAAAGATCTGATAAAGACATTGCAACTTTTTTGGCATTGTTAATTGCTTTTTCAAATGCTTTTTTTGGCTCTCCTTCATCCCACAAATATCCTTCTAAAAAAATTAATTCACTTTTTTTTATAATTTTCTCATCCACATCATGCTCATTAATTTTTCCTGCTATACCTAAAAAAGTACACATAGTTCTCTCAGAGTCTGGTGTAACTAAAATTAAACAAGTTCCTGTTGGTAGACTTTCTTTATTTTTTGTATAAAAATATTTAACATTTTCCTTTTTAAGTCCCTCCTCATATCTAGACCCAAAAGCATCGTCAGATATTTTTCCTATAAAACCAACATCATTTTTGAGTTGAGATAGACCAACTATTGAGTTAGCAACCGACCCTCCTGAAATAGTTTTTTCAATTTTTAGAGATCCTAAAAGACCCTTGAATTCTATTTCATCAAAAAATAACTTCATTGTGCCTTTTGTAAGATTATTCTCTGTAATAAAATTTTCCTCAACTTTACAAATTACATCGATTATTGCATTTCCAATTCCAACAACTTTCATTTTATGCTTTCTTTGTTTTAATGGGTTTTTTTCTTTTAGGATAACAACTGGTGCAAATTTTACAAGTTACTCCATAGCATTCTCTTGCTTTACAATATTCTCGTCCATAGTAAATGATTTGTAGATGAAGTTTATTCCAACTTTTTTTAGGAAATAATCTTTTTAAATCCTCTTCAGTTTGAATAACATTCTTTCCATTTGTTAAACCCCATCTTTGAGCTAATCTATGTATATGAGTGTCAATTGGAAATGCTGGATATCCAAAACCTTGAGACATGACTACACTAGCTGTTTTATGACCAACGCCCGGTAAGCTCTCTAATTCTTCAAACGTTTTAGGAACTTTACTATTGTATTTTTCTATTAATAATTTTGATAGGTTGTAAATACTCTTTGCCTTAATTCTAAAAATACCAATCTTTTTAATTAATTTCTCAATTTTTTTTTTTCCTAATTTTACAAAATGTTTTGGTTTATAATATTTTGGATAAATATCTTTAGTGACGTTATTTACATTCACGTCTGTGCATTGCGCTGAAAGTAGAACAGAAATTAAAAGAGTAAAAACATTTCTACTCTTCAATGGAACATGAATAGAAGGATAAGTTTTATTTAAAATTTTTAAAACTATTTTAGCTCTTTGAATTTCATTCATTATTTGAAATTCATTAAATCTCTCATTGAGTAAAGACCAGGTTTTTTATTTATGAGCCATTTTGCTGCTGTCAACGCACCTTCAGAGTAAAGAGCTCTATCAAAAGCTTCATGATTTAAGGTAATTATTTCTTTACCACTAGAAAATTTTACCTCATGTTCCCCTATAATTTCACCTTTTCTTATTGAGTTAATTTTTTTACTATATGGAAAAGTTTTTTTGTTTAAAAATTTTTTACCATACAGGCTTAAGAAATTCTTTTTTTTGCCATAAGCAATCCCTTTACCAATCATAAGCGCTGTGCCAGAGGGATAGTCTTTTTTGTGTTTATGATGTATTTCAAAAACTTTACTTAAAAAATTTTTTCCTAAAGAACTTGAGGCTATTTCTGTTAAATAAACCAAAAGATTTATACCTAAACTCATATTGCCAGCTTTTAAAATTGCTATTTTTTTTGAATATTTTTTAATAAGATCTTCCTGGTTTTTGTTAAACCCCGTAGTGCCAATTACTACTTTTTTTTTTAGCTTCCTTGCTATTTTAAGTATTTCAAGTGTGCAACTAGGTACAGTAAAATCAACAATTATATCTGTTTTTTTAAAGGCTTTTTCAGAATTCAATTCTAGTTTGATCCCGTTAACTTTTTTATTAATTAATACATTTTCTGTGAGTGTAACTAATTTAAAATTACCATTTTCTTTAGACGATTTTATCAGTTGTTGCCCCATTCTGCCCAAGCAACCAGTAATCGCTAAGTTTATTTTTTTCATAATTTCTTATTTCATTTACTTAATTTATTTTCAAACTCTTTTTTCAATTTTTTGACTATATTTTCCCAAGAAAAATTTTTATGAACAAATTTGCTTCTTATATTTTTTTTTTTGTCAATTTTATTCATTGTAGAGTCAAGAATTTCAATTAAAGAATTAATTTTTGGGCTAAGATAAATAACATTATCTAGATTTCTTTCTTCACTTTCAATCTTAAAACCCATACAATCATCAAAATAATCATCAGTAGGTCCACCATCTGTAACCATTATCTGTGTACCACATGCAGCAGCTTCAAGCGGTGTAAGATTAAAACCCTCAGCCTTATAAGGTGAAACGTAACAATCTGTTATAGAATAAATATCTCTTAATTCATTAAAGTTTAAATTTTTCGAAATAATGATTATATCATTGTACATTTGATCATTAAAAATTTTATACCTTTCATTGAATTTTGAGTCGTGCATATTCTTAATTGGATTATTTGCGTTTCTACCATATAAATTACTTTGATCTTTTAAAATAAGTTTAAGATTTTTATTTTTTTTTTTTAAAATTCCATAGGCTGCTATTAAATCTTCGACACCTTTATTTTGTGTCATTGCACCAATATTTGTTAAAACAAAGTCTTCAGAATTTATTTTATACTTATCTCTGATAATTTTTTTTTTATCTTCAGAAATTAAATAAAAAGTTTCTACGTCAACTCCATGGGGAACAACTACCACTTGATCTTCTCTAAAACCAGCTGCTAGGAAGCTTTTTTTGGACCAATTTGATGGAGTGTGTATAAAAAATTTTTTTTCTTTACCCAGCTGAATTGGATCCCCATTAATAAAATTAGATTTGGTTAAATCATTTTTATACTCTGATGTAGCGAATACAAAAACTACTTTGGATTTAAACTTTTTATCAAAATTAAATGGTGCTGAAATTCTATAAGTTATATCGTAATGAATATCATCTGAAGGTTGAGGGATTTTATTAATTATATTTTTTATATTATCCCTCAAACCACTATCATTTCTTTGTGAATTCCAATTTTTATCAGAAAAAGAAATATCTTTAAAAGATATGTTTGATGATTTAATTAATTCATAGATTTGCCATTGATTAACAAGTGCGTAGGAGTGATTTATACTACGCCAACCCTCAATAAGAATATTCATTTTTATAAATTATAATTTATATTTTAAAGATAAAAAAAGAAATGGTTACAATAAATATAACAATTATTGACCAAATAGCTAAATTTTTGAAAAACCTTTTAGATTTTGAATTTGATCTTAAAAATTCAGGTAGAACTAAGACTAAAACTGCAATTAAAAAAATAGCTGGAATAATTTTCTCTAATCCCATTTATTAACCATTCCAGAAACTTTTAGCTTTTTGGAAGAATTTCTTAATACTTGGGTTCGATTTTTCATTTTCTATTTTTCTAAAACGTTCCAACAAATCTTTTTGTTCTTTATTTAAGAATACTGGTACTTCAGTTTTAACTTGAACATATAAGTCACCAAAATCACCCCGTCTCATGAATGGCATACCTTTACCTTTTAATCTAAATTGTTTACCATCTTGAGTTCCGTCTGGAATTTTTATTTTTGCCTTTTTTCCATCAATTGTAGGTATTTCTATTGTTGTACCAAGAGCTGCATCTGCAATAGAAATTGGAAACTCAAAAAATAAATTTACATCAGATCTTTTAAATAATTCATGAGATTTTACATTAATAAATAAATATAAGTCTCCACTGGTACCCCCTCTTGTTCCAGCTTCACCTTTGCCGGCAAGTCTTATTCTCGTACCATCATCTACACCTTTAGGTATTGTTACAGATACTTTTTTGTTTGTTTGTTTATTTCCTTGTCCGTTACAATCCACGCATGGATTGGTAATCTCTTCACCACTACCTGCACACTGGGGACAAGTTTGTTGAACTGTAAAGAAACCTTGATTAGATCTAACTCTTCCATTTCCACCACAATAGGTACATCTATCTGGACTTGAGCCTGGTTTAGAACCATTTCCTTTACAAGTATTACATTTTTCAGACGTAGAAAATTGAATGTTTTGTTTTTTCCCAGTGTATGCCTCCTCTAGTGTAATTGATAAATCATATCTTAGATCTGAACCTCTGTTATTTGAGCTTCTTCTTGAACTTCGTCTGCCACCACCAAAGTCACCAAAAAAATCCTCAAAAATATCTGAAAAATCAGCACCACTAAAACCTCCGAAACCTCCAAAACCACCTCTACCACCGCCGCCATTTTCAAATGCAGCATGTCCAAAGTTATCGTAGTTTTCTTTTTTAGATTTATCAGAGAGTACACCATAAGCTTCGCTAGCTTCTTTAAATTTATCCTCAGCAGATTTATCACCAGGATTTTTGTCAGGGTGATATTTAACAGCCAATTTTCTGTAGGCTGATTTTAGTTCATCGGGGCTTGCGCTTTTACTAACTCCTAAGACATCATAATAATCTCTTTTAGCCATGTATATAACCTGGACAAATAGATGTCAGTTAAGCGCTTTTTTCTTTATTCTCGTCTTTTACTTCCTCAAAGTCCGCATCAACAACATTATCGTCTTTCTTTCCCTTTTCATCTTTTCCATCATCTTTACCAGAATCTGGTTTTGTGTTTTGTTGTGACTTGTAAATAGCTTCTCCTAATTTCATTGAAGCTTGTACTAATGCCTCTGTTTTCTTTTTAATGTCCTCAATATCTTCACCTTTGAGAGATTCCTTTAATGCATTTGACCCATCTTCAATTGCCTTTTTCTCAGCATCTGAAACTTTAGATCCATGTTCTTTTAGATTTTTTTCAGTTGAATGAATTAAAGTATCTGCCTGATTTCTAACATCAACAGACTCCCTTTTTTTCTTATCAGCTTCTTTATTTGCTTCTGCATCTTTGACCATTTTTTCAATTTCTGCATCGCTTAATCCACCAGAAGCTTGAATTTGAATCTTTTGCTCTTTACCTGTGCCTTTATCTTTAGCTGATACATTAACTATTCCATTAGCATCTATATCAAAAGTCACCTCAATTTGAGGAACTCCTCTTGGTGCCGGAGCAATACCAACTAGTTCAAAATTACCAAGTAATTTATTATCTGTTGCCATCTCTCTTTCACCCTGAAGAACACGTATTGAGACGGCTGGCTGGTTATCTTCAGCAGTAGAAAATACCTGGCTTTTTTTTGTAGGTATAGTTGTATTTTTTTCAATAAGTTTTGTAGATACACCGCCTAGAGTTTCAATTCCTAGGGATAATGGTGTTACATCTAATAAAAGAACATCTTTTACATCACCCTGTAAAACACCAGCTTGAATTGCAGCACCCATTGCAACCACTTCATCTGGATTAACACTTTTGTTCGGCTCTTTACCAAAGAAATTTTTTACTTCAGAAATGACTTTTGGCATTCTAGTCATACCTCCAACCATTACCACTTCATCAACATCGCTAGCTGAAATTCCAGCATCTTTCAAAGCAGTTTTACATGGTGGAATAGTTTTAGCGATTAAGTCCTCAACTAAAGCTTCTAATTTGGCTCTAGTCATTTTTAAATTAATATGTTTAGGACCAGTTTTGTCAGCAGTTATAAATGGTAAATTAATATCTGTTTGCTCAGCTGCTGAAAGTTCAATTTTTGCTTTTTCAGCTGCCTCTTTTAATCTTTGTAATGCCAATTTATCAGTTTTTAAATCAATACCGCTATCTTTTTTGAACTCAGAAATTAAATATTCCACAACAGCGTTGTCAAAATCTTCTCCACCTAAAAAAGTATCACCATTAGTAGATTTTACTTCAAAAACTCCATCACCTAATTCAAGAATAGACACATCAAAAGTTCCACCACCTAAATCGTAAACTGCAATTTTTTTATTTTGTTTCTTATCCAAACCATAAGCTAGTGAAGCTGCAGTTGGTTCATTGATAATTCTTAAAACTTCTAACCCAGCTATTTTTCCAGCATCCTTGGTAGCTTGTCTTTGTGCATCATTAAAATATGCAGGAACAGTTATTACCGCTCTTGTAACAGCTTGACCTAAATATTTTTCAGCAGTCTCTTTCATTTTTTGGAGAATAAAAGCAGAAATTTGTGAAGGTGAATATTTCTCTCCTTTCGCTTCAATCCATGCGTCACCTTTTTCAGAATTTACAATCTTAAAAGGTGCAGCCTCGATATCTTTTTTAACAGTTGGGTCTTCAAAATTTCTACCAATCAATCTTTTGACTGCAAAAATTGTATTCTCTGGATTTGTTACTGCTTGTCTTTTAGCAGGTTGTCCTATTAATTTTTCTTTTTCTTCAGTAAAAGCAACAACTGAAGGTGTAGTTCTTGCACCCTCTGCATTTTCCAAAACTTTTGCCTGGCTACCTTCCATAATAGCCACACAAGAGTTTGTTGTTCCTAAATCTATTCCAATTATTTTGCTCATATCAGTTATTTGTTCTCCTCATATAGGGTTGAAATTGAATTCTACAAGTTCATTTAAATATTATTTATCTCCTGTATTTTCTTTATTTTCCTCATTTTTTTTCTCTTTTTTTTCACTTTTTTTTGCTACGCCCACTAGAGCCGGTCTCAACAATCTATCTTTAATTGTGAATCCTTTTTGTATTTCTTGAACAATTGTTCCGGGTTCTTTTTGATTATCTTCTATTTCAATCATTGCTTGGTGAAAGTTTGGATCTAATTTTTTATCGAGACATTCAATAGGCTTGATTTTATTTTTTGAAAAAATTGAAATTAAATCTTTATTGATAATGTCAAAATGTTCGAGTGTTTTTTTTAATGCCTCAGTATCTTTTAAAGTTTCATCGTTTAATAAAATTTGTTTTGATCTTTCAAGATTATCTATTAAGTTTAAAGCTTCTCTTGCAAAGGAAAAACCTCCATATTCAAAAGCATCTTCTTTTTCTTTTTCAAACCTTCTTCTTTGGTTTTCCATTTCAGCAAATGATCTTGCAAGCTTATCTTCTAACTCTAAAATTTTCTCTTCTGAGGTTTTTTCTTGTTCTTGATTCTGTTCTTGGTCTTGTTCTTTATCATTTGTTTCTAAATTTTCAGTTTTTTGATCTTGATTTAAACTTTTTTGATCTTTCTCTGATGCTTTGTCTGTATTATCTTGGTTTTGATCTTTTTCCATATGGACATATATGGTAAGAAAAAATTAAATTTCCAGATGCTAAAAAAAAAAATTAAACAACTCCTTATAGGCACAAATAACAAAGGAAAATTAAAGGAAATTAGAGATTTATTACCAGCTAATATTAAAACATTTCCTACCTCAAAGTTTAATTTAAAGAGCCCAAGAGAAACAGGAAAGACTTTTAAAGAAAATTCTCTGATTAAATCTCAATACTTTTCAAAGAAAACAAATCTAATCTGCTTAGCTGATGACTCTGGTTTAGAAATTGATATTTTAAATAAAAAACCAGGAATTTTTTCAGCACGGTGGGCTGGAAAAAAATTAAATTTTAATAAGGCAATTCAAAAAGTTTATAAGGCATTAGATAAAAAAGATAAAAATTGGAAAAATAAAAAAATTAATGCCAGGTTTGTTTGTGCTTTATCAATAAGTGATTTAGATAAAAAAATGGCTTGTGTTGTTGGAAAAGTTGAGGGTCATATTTCCAAAAAACCTAAGGGTAAAAATGGGTTTGGATACGATCCAATATTTATTCCTAAAAATAAAATAAAAACTTTTGGCGAGATGAAGCCATTTCAAAAGTATAAACTAGACCACAGATCTGATGCTTTCAAAAAGCTTAGAAAATTTTTTTAATCTCCCCCTCATCAACTTTGTAAAAGTTTAATCTATGATTTATTTTGTTATTTTTAACATCAAAAATACCAATTTTACCTTTGAATGAATTTTCTTTTTTAAAAATATTATTTATGTCTGAAAAGTCAGATTTCAAAGATAGATAATAAATCAATCCTAAAAGATCATAACTTAACAAGCTTAAATGATTTGGTTTCGAATTGTAGGTATCTAAAAATTTTTTATTAAATGTCTCTAGATTCTGTTTATTGATTGATGGATAATATAAAGGCTGGATACTTTCCTCTAAAAGTAAACTTTCATCAAACCATTGATTAAGAGTTATAAATAATTTATTTCTTGGCGATACATCAGTGTAAATAAGTGAAGTAATTACACTTTTAAGATTTTCATCAAAATCAGAAATAATAACTGAGTCAAAATTTACATTTCCAATTGTATATCGTTTTTCCAATTTCTTAATTTGTTCCTCCTTATCCACTAAATCTGAGTTTTCAACTCTTAAAATTTCATCAGCTAGATTTTGTTTTCTCACGTCATAATTCGTTATTTTTTCGATTTGCTTTGTAAGTTTAGTTGGTTCGGTTTCATAAGTGTATTGTTTAAAAATTTTGATTTTCGATTGTTTAATTGCCTTTTTAATTTCATTTTTATAATCAAGGTCAGGCGTTAAAAAAATTGTTTTTTTTACTTCGCTTAATTCCAAAAAATCTTTAATTGCATTTAACTGGGATAAAGAATTTACTCCGCTGCTTATCACATTTTTCGGTAGATCATTTGTTTTATTTGTTAAAGATAGAAAAATAACATCTTGTATTTCATCCAAATACATTAAGCTTTTAAAAAAAATTGGACCGATAAAAATTTTTATTCCTTCATTCTTTAATTTAGTAGCTGATTGTAAAGTTTGATTAGGATCAATACCTGTGTCCATTGGATAAATTTCAATATTGTCTGTTCCAATATCACTCAAAGCCATTCGGGTTGATTTAATTATTGATTGTCCTAATTCTTTATATTCACCAGATAAAGGTGCAAGTAGCCCAATTTTAATTTTTTCATTTTGTGAAAATGCAAATGAGTTATTTGTTAAATAGATAATTATTAATGTAAAAATAATTCTAAAAATTTTTTTCATTTTAATGATACTATAATATTTTAATTATAAATATGATTGAAAATTTAAAATCTGCTAATAGAGTGTTCAAAAAAAGTCTATATTTAGTCTCAACACCAATTGGAAATTTAAACGATATAAGTCTTAGAGCCATAGAAACTCTTAAAAGGTCAGATTACATTTTGTGTGAAGATACTAGGATCTCTAAAAATTTATTAGAAAAATATCAAATCAAATCAAATTTAATTGCCAATCATAAATTCAATGAAAAAAGAAATGTTGTTAAAATTATAAAGTTAATTAATCAAGGATCACTTATTTCTTTAATTTCAGATGCTGGCACCCCAGGTATTTCTGATCCAGGTTCTATATTAGTCAATGAGTGCATAAAGAATAATATCAATATTATTCCTATACCCGGTGCTTCAGCAGTAATATCAGCAGTATCAATATCAGGATTTTCAGAGAAGTTTTTCTTTTATGGATTTTTTCCCGAAAAGGATAAAATTTTAAAAGAGGATTTGGAAAATTTATCAAAATTAAATAGTTCAATCGTTTTTTTCATTTCGCCAAAGAAAATTAATAGGAATATTTCTCTAATTAAAAAAAATTTTATAGGAAGAAAAATTCTGATTTGTAGAGAAATGACAAAGTTTTATGAGGAGTATAAGAGATCTAAAGTTGAAGATTTAGAACCATTAAAGAGTAATTTAAAAGGTGAATTGACTATTGTTATTTCGGAAAAAATTCATGACAAAAAAGCTTCACAAACTTTAGATGAATCAGATAAAAGATTGATTAAAGCGATGATAAATAAACTAAGCATAAAAGAAATAACAGATTTAATAATTCGTAAAAATGATATTTCAAAAAAAATTATCTATGATTATTGTTTGAAAATTAAAGATGAAAAATAAAATATTCATTTTACTTTTTTTTGGTTTTATTTTAAGTGGATGCGCAGGTGTATCATCCTCAGGAATTTTTGGAACTGGAGTAAGTGTTGCTATCGATCCAAGATCTTTAGGAACTCAAATAGATGACTCGTTGATGCAAAAAAACTTAACTGCTAGAATTTTACTCCTGAATAAAAATTATCTTTTATCAGTAAAATCAAAAGTTTTGGATGGTAGAATTTTTTTAACTGGAAAAGTTGATGAGCCAGAGGAAAAATTGAAATTAACAAAAATTGCCTGGGAGACGAATGGTGTAAGATCTGTGAGAAACGATATTAAGATAAAAGAGGATTTTAACTTTAAACAATCTGCCAAGGATCTATTAATCACTTCGCAATTAAGGACTGCATTAATTTTGAACAAAGAAATTAAGGCAACCAATTACCAAATAGATACTTATAAAAAGAAAATTTATATTTATGGAATTTCACAAACTAAAGATGAAAAGGATCTGGTTATTACAGAGGCAAAAGAGATTTTAGATGTCGAAGATGTGATTGCTAGTATTTTACTAGTAGATAATTTAAGAATTAAAACTAACTAATTTTTTTTATAATCAATTACATCAGCTGAGTAAGCTGCAATAGAGGCTAAATTTAAAATATCTGAAGTTGAAGATCTCAAAGGTGCTATTTCAATAGGTAAACCTAAACCAATTAATAAAGGTCCAATTACTTTTGCTCTACTCATTGATTTGATCATTTTATAGGAAATAGCAGCACTATGTTGGCTTGGCATGATTAAAACATTTGAATTACCAACTATTTCTGAAAATGGATAAAGTTCTTTATACATTTCTTCTAAAGCAACATCTGGTTGCATCTCACCATCAAATTTAAAATCAACTTTATCATTCTTTAAAATTTCAACAGCATCACTTAGTCTTTTTGTTCTATCTGTAGCTGGTTCTCCAAAAGTAGAGTGAGATAAAAAAGCAACTTTTGGATCAAAACCAAATAATTTTGCAACTCTCGCTGCTGATTTTGCCATTTCAGCTAATTGTTTTGCGTCTGGATACTCTATGACCGATGTATCGCAAATAAATATTGTTTTACCTCTATTAACAACCAGGTTTAACCCGAACATAATTTCCCCGGGTCTCGGATCAACAACTTTAATAATTTTTTCTAGTGAAGATGAGTATCTTCTTGTGTTCCCAGTTATCATCGCATCTGCATCCTGACACGCAACCATGCATGAAGCCCAGATAACCCTATCGTTTCTTACAAGTCTATCACAATCCCATTCTAACATTCCTTTTTCTCTTTGAAGTTTTTTAAATAAATATTTTACATATCTTTCTCTTTTTGCTGTGTCTTTTGAGTTTACAATTTCAATATCAAAATTTTCATTATAACCAATTTTTTTTATTTGATTTTTAATCAGCTCCTCTTTTCCAACTAAGATAGGTATTCCTAAGTCAGAGTTTTTAAAAGCTATCGCAGCCTTAAGTGTATTTTCATCTTCACCATCAGCAAAAACAACTTTTTTTTGTTTTTTCTTTATATAACTATTTACACCTTGCATAATTGTTACAGTTGGATCTAATCTTTGCTTAAGTTGGTCTTTATAGATTTCAAAATTGTCAATTTTCTTTCTTGCTACTCCAGTATCAATTGCAGCTCTAGCAACAGCTGCAGGTATAACACTAATTAATCTCGGATCGAATGTTGATGGAATTATATAATCTTTTCCATAGTGAGGTCTTTCACCCCCCATTGCTGCAATGACTTCATCTGGCACATCTTCTTTAGCCAATTTTGCTATCGCATGTGCAGCTGCAATTTTCATCTCTTCATTAATTGTTTTTGATCGTACATCTAATGCACCTCTAAAAATATATGGAAATCCTATTAAATTGTTCACTTGATTAGGATAATCTGACCTTCCAGTCGCTATAATTGCATCATCTCTAACCTCTTCAATTTCTTCAGGTGTAATTTCTGGGTCAGGGTTAGCACATGCAAATATAATTGGATTTTTTGCCATTTTTTTAACCATGTCTTTAGTTAACGCTCCTTTCGCAGATAGGCCTAAAAAAACATCTGCATTAGTAATGGCATCATCTAGAGTTCTATCTTTTGTTTCAATTGCATGACTTGATTTCCATTGGTTCAAATTATCTCGACCTCTGTAAATGACACCTGTTCTGTCTACCATTGTAATATTTTTTTGGGGTACACCAGTCTTTTTAAATAAATTAGCGCAAGCCATAGCCGAAGCTCCCGCACCATTGACAACTATTTTAACTCTATCAATTTTTTTTTTACTTATGTCCAAAGCATTAATAAGTGCTGCAGTTGTGATAATCGCAGTTCCATGCTGATCATCATGAAATACAGGTATATCAAGTATTTCTTTTAGCTTTTCTTCAATGATAAAACAATCAGGAGCAGCAATATCCTCAAGATTAATACCCCCAAAACTTGGAGCAAAATTTTTTATACTATTTATGATTTCATCTGGATTTTCGGAGTCTATCTCTAAATCAATAGAGTCAATATCAGCAAATCTCTTAAATAAAACAGCCTTTCCTTCCATCACCGGTTTAGATGCTAAAGCACCTAAATTTCCCATACCTAAAATTGCTGAGCCATTACTAATTACTGCAACAAGGTTTCCTTTACTTGTATAATCAAACGCAGCCTCAGGATTATCACTGATTGCTCTTACAGGGGCAGCTACACCAGGCGAGTATGCTAAAGCCAAATCTCTTTTTGTCGTCATATTTTTTGAGGAAGATATTTCAATCTTGCCTGGCTTTTTACCTTTGTGAAAATCTAAAGCTTCTTTATCTGTGTAATGATCAATTTTTGTTTTTTTCATTTATGCTAATTAGGTGTACAAATGGGGTAAAATTAAGACTAATATGATTTATGAATTTAGTTAAGTCAACAGGGACTTTTGGTTTTTATACTATTATCAGTAGATTACTTGGTTATTTAAGAGATGTTTTGATAGCGATCTTTCTTGGAACAAGTTTTTTAGCAGATGTATTTTTTGTAGCATTCAGAATACCTAATACTTTTAGAAGATTATTTGCAGAAGGAACTTTTAATGCAGCTTTTATACCAAGTTACACTTCAGAATTAGTAAAAAAAAAAACTGGATCACAAAAATTTGCTAACGAAATTTTCAATTTATTATTTTTAGGACTATTGTTTTTAGTTTTGATTATAGAAATTTTCATGCCAGTTTTTGTAAGATTAATAGCGCCAGGTTTTGTTGATAATTCAGAAAAAATTCAGCTAGCTGTCAATCTTACAAGGATAACTATGCCATTTTTAATGTTTGTGAGTCTATCTTCTTTTTTTGCTGCAATTCTAAATTCTCACAATAAGTTTGCTGTGGCCTCTGCAGCTCCAATAATCCTTAATATAGTATTGATTGGAATTTTATTTTTTGGAAAATTTCTTAACGATGAACTAGTTTATTATTTATCATATGGAGTTTCTATTGCAGGATTATTACAACTTGTTTTTTTATATCAATTTACAAAAAAATTTTATTCTATAAATCTTAAGTTAAATTTCAAAATTAATAATAAGGTCAAATTTTTTTTTAAAAAACTTTTACCCAGTATTTTTTCATCTGGTGTAACACAAATTAATATTCTTGTGGGTACTATAATTGCATCTTTCCAAGCTAGTGCCGTATCTTATCTATATTATGCTGATAGGATTTATCAAATAAACCTTGCAATCGCAGGAATTGCGATAGGCGTGGTTATTCTGCCACAACTTTCAAAACATGTTTTCTTAAAAAAGAAAAATAAAATTCTTTTACTACAAAATAAAGCGCTTGAGCTTAGTATGTTTTTAAGTCTACCAGCTGCAGTTGCTTTAATTGTAGGATCAGAGCAAATTATTTCAGCATTATTTGGCTATGGTTCTTTTGATGAGCTGTCAGTGTCTAACTCGGCAAATGCACTTTACTATTTTGGATTAGGATTACCTGCTTTTGCCTTAATTAAAGTATTTTCGACTTTTTTTTTCGCAAACCAGGATACCAAAACACCATTTTATATTTCATTATTTTCAGTAATTCTAAATATATTAATAAGTATTTATTTTTTTAGAGAAATTGGTTTTATAATCATTCCTATAGCTACGACAATTTCATCATGGTTTAATGCAATAATATTATTTGTTTACTTAAAAAATAAAGATTTATTTAATTTTAATGAATTATTTTTCGCCAAATTAATAAAAATATTTCTGGCATCTATAATAATGGGAATATTTTTTAATTACTTAATTTTGTTTTTTGAAAATAAATTACTTTATGAATATAATTTTAAATCCTTTTATTTGATACTTTCAGCTTTTTTAAGTCTTGTATTTTATTTGAGTTTTTCATTATTTATCAAAGCTTTCAAATATGGTGATATTAAACTAAAGTATTAATCATGGGAAAAAAAATTTTTTCAGGTGTTCAACCTACTGGAAACCTTCATCTAGGAAATTATTTGGGAGCAATCAAAAATTTTGTAAAACTTAACAATGAAGATCAAAATGAGTGTGTGTTCTGTGTTGTTGATCTTCATGCTATTACAGTTGCTCAAGATCCAAAAAAATTAAGAGATAATATATATGAAACTGTAGCAACTTTTATTGCTAGTGGCATTGATCCTGAAAAAAGTATTATCTTTAACCAATCAAGAGTGAGTGCTCATTCAGAAACGGCCTGGATATTAAGTTGTGTTGCTAGAATGGGATGGCTAAATAGAATGACCCAATTTAAAGAGAAAGCCGGAAAAGATAAAGAAAAAGCAAGTATCGGTCTTTATTCTTATCCTGTTTTAATGGCAGCAGATATTTTGTTATATGACACAACCCATGTACCTGTTGGAGATGATCAAAAGCAACATTTGGAACTTTGCCGAGATATAGCTCAAAAGTTTAATAATGATTTTAATGCTGACAATTTTTTTAAGATTCCTGAGCCATTAATTCAAAAAGAGTTTTCAAGAATTATGAGCTTGAAAGATGGTACAAAAAAAATGAGTAAATCTGAATTATCAGATCTGAGCAGGATAAATTTAACAGATGATAAAGACCAAATAATAAATAAAATCAAAAAAGCGAAGACTGATACTTTGCCATTGCCATCTGCTAGTGCAGATTTAGAGAAAAGACCCGAAGCAAAGAATTTAATGGGTATTTATTCTAGTTTAATGGATGTAAGTTTAGAAGATACAATAAATAAATTTTCTGGAAAAAATTTTTCGGAATTTAAAGAAAATTTATCACAAGCTATGGTTGATAAAATTAGTCCAATATCATCAGAAATAAAAAAGTTATTAAGTGATAAAAAATATTTAGATAAAATATTATTAGAGGGATCTAAAAAAGCAGATAAAATAGCTTCAGATAAGGTAAAAAAAATCCAAGAACTTGTTGGTTTTTAGAATTTTTTTATTAACAAGTTTAATTTTTACAATTATTGATTATATATAAATCATGTTTGTTCAGACTGAAATAACACCGAATCCAAATTCTTTAAAATTCTTACCTGGTAAGATTGTTTCAAATAAAGGGTCGTTTGAAATTACACAAAATGATCGAACTAATAATGAGTTAGTTAAAAACTTGTTATCTATAAATGGTGTTGAAGGTATTTTTTTAGGTAAAGATTTTATCTCAATAAATAAATATGATGACACATCATGGGATGAAATAAAACATATAGTAATTTCTTTAATCAATGATTTTTACTCTAGCGGAAAAGAGTGTGTTGTTGAAAATACCTTAATTGAAAATAATGAAAATTTAAAAGATATAGAAAAAAAAATTGTTCAAATATTAGATGAAAAAATCAGACCTGCAGTTGCGAAAGATGGTGGAGATATTAAATTTAAAGAGTTTAAAGATGGTATTGTTAAAGTGCAGCTCCAAGGGAGTTGTTCAGGTTGTCCAAGTTCAACTATGACATTAAAACAAGGTGTACAAAATCTTCTTTGTCACTATCTACCAGAAGTTAAGAAGGTTGAGGCTCTTTAAATGTTTAATTTTAAATTAAAAAATTTAAAATTTTTAAATCAATTGATTTTTTTTAAGTCAAAATTTTATTTTGTTAGAATGAGAAGAAAGAACTTAAAAATGTTTAAGTTTTTTGATGACAGACGAATTGGTGCAATTCCAAGAATATTTTTAACAAGTATTTTTGTTGTTTTTTCATTCTATCATATTCCATCAATAATTAATTTTGCTAATAAGCAACTTTTAGAAGACAAAGAATTTCAAAATAATTCAAAAGCCATTCTAGCATATACACTTAATAAAAAAGAGGGTGTCGAGTCTGATGGAGGAGAATTAAATGAAAAAGATTTGTTAATCGATATTTTTAGTTTGAACGATCTTGAAACAGATACAGTAAGATTAAATGCATCTACAATTAAACAATTATTTCAAGACACCGATTATAAACTAGATGATGTTAGGGAAACAAAGCTAGTTAAGCCTGTTGCATTAACTTTACTTCCTGGTGAAATAAAAATGATCGAAAGTACCAATAAAAGAAAGGAGTTTTTTATTCAAATTGTTTTACCTTTAGTTTTAAAAGAAAATAATAATATTAGATTAGATCGAAAAACTTTGTTTAAAATTATAAATAAAAGCAATAATACTAAATTAGAAAAAAAATGGCTTGAAAAAAAATACAAACAATATGGAGTAACATCTAAAGATTTAACAACACTCAAAATCAGGATGGATGAAATACCAGTTTCTTTAGCACTTGCTCAAGCTGCGAAAGAAACAGGATGGGGAACATCAAGATTTGCACAAGAGGGTAATGCACTTTTTGGGCAATGGACTTGGTCTGGTGAGGGCTTAAAACCTAAAGAGGCTGATGAGAATAAGGGTCATAAAGTTATGAAATTTAATGTATTACAGGCCTCAGTTAGAGCTTATCAAAGAAATCTAAATACCCATCGATCATATAAAAATTTTAGATTAGCAAGAGCACATTTAAGAGATAATAATCAACCTTTAGATAGTTTAATTCTTTCTCAATTTTTAAAAAATTATGCCGAAACAGGAAATCAATATGTGGAAGTTTTGCAAAAAATTATTAATCAAAACAATTTAAAAGATTTTGATGATGCTAAGTTACTTCCTTCAAGCAAAGAGCTTGAAAGTTTAATTTAATTTTCCATTATAACAAATTGCGTTCCAAACCAACGCCACTTGCCATCATCATTTAAGGAACAATTTATTCTTCCACGTCTTGGTAAAAATTTAGACTCAAAATTGATATAAAGAATATTTTTTTCGAATACTAAATTTGGTTGGCCCCATGAACCACCATCATTTGAATAACAATTGATATTTTTAATATTTTTTTGATTATCAAAAAATTCCACAATCAATTGAGGTGGATTATCATTATTTTCTAATTTTTTTTCTACTGGTTTAAGAGATTTGTACTCTAGAGGATTATAATTTATTAGTGAGTTAAATCGTTTTAAATCTCCATACTTTTCATTTATCGGAAATCTTGGTAATTCAAATTTATCTTTATTGTTATCAATTATTCCAGAGTGTTGTCCAAAAGCAATTTCAAAATTTTTCGATATATAATTTTTCATAAAAAGAGAATATTCACCAAAAGGATATGAAAATATTGGTGGTACATACCCTAGTTTATCTTTAAAAATTTCAGTTGCTGTTTCTATATCGTTTATGAATTCTTTTTCTGTCATATCAATTAAATATTCATGTGTATGTGAATGGTGTCCTATATAGCCTATATCGGAGTCATCAATTTCTTTAATTTCATCCCAAGTCATATACCCTTTTTTTCCTACAGGTTCAGTAGATACAAATAAGATAAATGGAATTTTATTTTTTTTAAGATATGGCCAGGCTTCATTATAAAATGACTCAAATCCATCATCAATTGTAATTAAAATTTTCTTATTCTTTTTTACTTTATTAAATTCATTTAAAAAATTGTTAGGATCATAAAATTCATACCCTTGATTTTTAATGATTTTCATTTGCTCATCAAACATATCCATTCTTATATTTGTTGATGGATATTTATTTTCATTAAATCGATGATACATCAATGATAAAACACCACTGTCTCTAGAATAAGATTTGATATTATTCTCTAGTGAAATAGAATTTACTAGAAAAATAAATTGTAAAATGAATAAGCTAATTATAGACGCCGCTAAAGATAAAATTTTTTTAATGATCATTAATAATGATATTAATTACAGCATTACACATGAAAATTCCAAAATAAATTATGAGAAATTATCAATTCTAATTAATGATTTTTTAAATAAAAAAAATTTAGATTTAGATAAAGTTTCACAAATTTATGTAAATCGAGGTCCAGGAAGTTTTGCGGGGATAAGAAATTCTTTATCAGTTGTTAAAGCTTTTCATTTAGTCAATAAAATTGATTATTATTGTTATAGTTTAGAGGATTTTAGTGAAAAAAATGAGGTTAAATACGAAAATATCCCAAAACTTTGCGATAAATTGAAAGTTGAAAAAAATTTGATAAATCCTATTTATTTGAGTTAAAATCAATTATGTCAGATACAATTGAACAACAATGTTTATCTAAAGGGGTAAAATTAACTGAACAGAGGCGAATTATTGCAAAGGTTATTTCAGAGTCAAAAGCTGCTTATGGTGAGTCTGATCATCCAGATGTTGATGAGTTATATAGTCGTGTATCAAAAGTTGATCCAAAAATAAGCATAGCCACAGTTTATAGGACAGTTAAGCTTTTCGAAGAAGCAGGAATTTTAACTAAACATGATTTTAAAGGTGGTAAGGCTAGATATGAAGCAATGATAGAGAGTCATCATGATCATTTGATTGATATAAAATCTGGTGAAATAATTGAATTTGTGGATGAAGAAATTGAAGAGTTACAAAAAAAAGTTGCAAAAAAATATGGTTATAAGTTAGTAGACCATAAACTTGAGTTATATGGTGTCAAAGTAAACTCAAAAGATGAATAAAAAAATATTTATCAAAACTTTGGGTTGTCAAATGAACGAATATGATACTAACAGAATATTTGATACTGTGAGAGAAATAGGTTTTGTAAAAACTGAAAATCTAGATGAGTCTAATTGTTATCTACTCAACACGTGCCATATTCGGGATAAAGCTAAAGAAAAAGTTTATCATGAGATTGGACGGGTTAAAAAAAACTTTAGATCACGAAAAAAACCAATCGTTATAGTTGCTGGATGTGTTGCTCAGGCTGAAAATGAGGAAATGATCAAAAGAGAACCATATATTGATATCGTGATTGGACCGCAAGCCTATCATAAAATAAATGATAAAATTGAGGAATTTTTATCCAATCAAAAAAAAATAGATGAAACCGAATTTGATGCCATTACAAAATTTGATTATTTAGATAATATTAAGAACTCATCAAAAAAAATTTCATCATTTTTAACTATTCAAGAGGGCTGTGATAAATTTTGCCATTTCTGTGTAGTACCATTTACAAGAGGTCCAGAATATTCAAGACCGTTCAAAAAAATATTAGAAGAGGCAGAGAATTTGTCAGAAAATGGAGTTCGTGAAATAACACTACTAGGTCAAAATGTTAATGCTTATAATTACGAAAATTACAGATTGTCAGATTTAATTTTAGAAATAGAAAAGTTGGATGGAATTAAAAGAATTAGATATACAACTTCTCACCCAAGGGATATGACAGAAGATCTTGTCAATGTATATGGTGTTTCAAAGAAGTTAATGCCTTTAGTTCACCTGCCCGTTCAAAGTGGATCTGATAAGATCCTAAAGTCAATGAATAGAAAACATCAAGTAAGTGATTATGTTTATACTTACGAAAAACTTCAAAAAATTAACCCAAAAATAAAGTTTTCGAGTGATTTTATAATTGCCTATCCGGGTGAGGATGAGAAGGACTTTAATGAAACATGTGATTTAATTAAAAAAATTGAATTTATAAATTCTTTTTCTTTCATATTTAGTCCAAGACCAGGAACAACCGCAGCAAATTTTGAGTTAATTGACAAAAAAATTTCACTTACAAGATTAGAAAAAGTTCAAAAACAATTATTTACCAATCAAATTAATATGAATAAATCGCTTGAGGGTAAAGAAATAGATGTTTTAGTTGAAAATAAAATAGATGGTGGCACAAAGTTTTTTGGTCGATCTGAATATATGACTTCAGTTATTTTTGATGGTAATGATTTAGATATGGGAAATGTTATAAAAGTAAAAATAAATAGCAGTAATCAAAATACATTGTTTGGTAAAAGCTTAGAAAATTCAGAACAAAGAGTGGCTTAAATTTGAGTAATACTATTAAAAAAGATATTAATTCATCTCTAAAATTTGTTTATTCAGAAAATAATTCAATTAGTGTAATTTTTCACGAAAATGAACTCCTGATGGGAGTAGTTGGTGAATTTAACCAAAACTTGAAAGAGTTAGAAAAAATAACTAATTCAAGTATTTATTCCAGGGGAAATTCAATTTTAATCAAATCAACTTCAGAAAAAAATGAAATTTTGAAGAATGCAATTCAATTTCTTGCAAATCAATTTAAAAATAATGGTAGTATAGAACAAAAAGATATTTTATCCTCAGTTGATCAATTTATGATAAATGAAAAGGTAAAAAATACCAACGTTACTGATATAATCAAAACTCCAAAAAAATCTATAATTCCAAGATCAGAAAAACAAAAAGAGTATGTTAGAGCGTTGAGACAAAATGAAATAATTATATCTGCTGGACCTGCTGGTACAGGAAAAACCTTTCTTGCTGTTGCTGTAGGTTTAACAATGTTGTTAGAAAAAAAAATAGAGAGGATTATACTTTCTAGACCTGCGGTTGAAGCAGGTGAGAGATTAGGATTCCTACCAGGGGATATGAAAGAGAAAGTTGATCCATATCTACGTCCTTTGTATGACTCTTTGTATGATCTATTTCATTTTGAAAAAATTCAAAGAATGATAGAAATTGGCGACATTGAAATTGCTCCTTTAGCTTTTATGAGAGGGAGAACTTTAAAAAATTCTTTTGCAATTTTAGATGAAGCTCAAAATGCCACTGATACACAAATAAAAATGTTTCTTACTAGGATAGGTGAAAATTCAAAAATAGTTGTAAATGGTGATCCTACCCAAATAGATTTACCTAACAAAAAAATGTCAGGTTTAGAAAGATCAAAAAAGATATTATCACATTTGAATGAGATTGCAGTTATAGACTTTGATCACTCAGATGTTGTGAGGCATCCTTTAGTTTCAAAAATTGTGAAAGCATACAACAATAATGATCAAAGTTAATGTGCTTTCAGAGGAAAATTCTTGGTCAAAAAAAATAAAAAATAAAGAATTATTTTTTAATAAGATTTGTAAACATTTCCCAAAAAAATATAAATTTGTAGATAGAAAAATCTATTTTACGTTACTTCTTTCAAATAATAAAAAAATTAAAATTTTAAATAAAAAATTTAGAAATAAGAATAAACATACTGATGTACTTTCTTTTCCATTTAATAAAAAACAAAAAAAATTAAAAGAAAATTATCTTGGTGACATAATTATAAGTTTTAATTATATGAATAAGCCAAAAAATTTAGATAATTATGAATTTAAAATTAAAACAATAAAAATTTTTATACATGGTTTTTTACATTTATTAGGTCATGATCATCAAAAAAACAAAGAGTATAAACAGATGTTAAGTGAAGAAAAAAAAATTTTTAAATTTATAGAAAAAACCTCCATTTTAAATTGAAAAAAAATTTTATATTTGAGACTTTATTAGTAATTTTTTTAGGAAGTTTAACTTCCTTAAGCCTACCTCCTTATAATTTTTTTTTTTTAAATTTTTTTACATTTAGTATTTTTTTTACTTTCTTATTTAAGAGGTTTAATCAAGGACTAAAAAAATTCTTTTATTATGGATGGTTGTTTGGTTTTAGTTATTTTTTGTCCAGTTTGTATTGGTTAACTATATCCTTAAGTTTTGATCAAAGTTTTAATTTTTTAATTCCCATATCTTTAATTGTTATCCCAGCTTTTTTAGGTTTATTTTATGCATTTTGTATTGCTATTTTTTATCTATACAAACCGAAAAATATATTAAGTGCTTTTTTCCTATTCTCTCTTTTGTTTGGTTTAATAGAGTTTATTAGAGGAACAATTTTAACTGGGTTCCCTTGGAATTTGGTAATTTATAGTTTCTCTGAAATTAATAGTTTCCTGAGCATTTTGTCAATAATAGGAACTTATTCATTAAATCTAATAATAATAAGTTTTTTTACAGCTCCTGCCCTTTTCATATTTAGAAAATCTAAAAAAGAAGTGGTTGTATGTATCTTTTTACTGCTATTGCCTATCACTTTTTTTACATACGGGGAATTTTTAAAAAAAAATTTTTATAATAGTAAAGAAAAAGAACTTCCTTTTGCAATTAGAGTAATTGGAGCAAATATAAGTTTAGACAGGTACTATAAAAACATTAATGCAGAGAGTGTGATTAATGAGCTAATTTCAATTAGTTCACCTGTTGAAGAAAAAAAGACATTTTTTGTATGGCCAGAGGGAATAATACCCAGCACTTATGAAGATCAATTAGATTTATACAATGACATATTTGAAAATTATTTTAGTGAAAATCACTTAATCGGTCTAGGAATAACAAGCAGAAAAATTATTGACAATGATTACAGTTATTATAATTCATTTTCAATATTTGATAGTAAATTAAATTTAATTGATAATTATAACAAAATAAAACTTGTACCTTTCGGTGAATTTGTTCCAATTGAAAATATTCTTAACAAATTTGGTTTAAAAACAATCACAAATAGTATTGGATCATTTGCACAAGGTACTAACAGAAAGATTATTAAAATCAAAGATGATCTTAAACAAATAAATTTTTTGCCGTTAATTTGTTATGAAATTATATATAGCGGAAATTTGACTAAAGATTTTGATTTCGATTTTATATTAAATATTTCAGAAGATGGATGGTTTGGTAAATCCATTGGACCAAAACAACATTTTATCCATAGTAAATTTAGAGCAGTCGAAAATGGAAAGTATATAATTAGATCATCTAATAACGGGATGGCAGCAATTATAAATCCATTAGGTTATATTGAGAATAAAATAGACTATGGAGTTTCAGGTTACATTGATTTAGAAGTCATAAGAGATTTTAAACCAACATTGTTTTCTAAATATGGAAATAATATATTTTTCGCATTAATTTTGTTGTATATTGTTTTAACTTTTTCATTTAATAGGATCAAAAATGAGTAATTTAAAAAATTTTCTTTTTACAAGTGAGTCTGTTTCAGAGGGACACCCAGATAAAGTGTCGGATAGGATATCTGACATGGTGGTAGATACTTATTTATCTAACGATCCATATTCGAGAGTTGCATGTGAAACTCTAACAACTACTAATAAAGTTGTGTTAGCTGGTGAGGTTAGAGGACCAGAAATTAAAAAAGATGATTTAATTAATAAAGTGAGAGAATGCATTAAAGATATCGGATATGATCAAGATGGTTTTACTTGGAAAGAAGCCACAAAAATTGAAAGTCATCTTCATTCACAATCAAGTGATATTGCTATGGGTGTAGACTCATCAGGAAATAAAGATGAGGGTGCTGGGGATCAAGGTATCATGTTTGGTTATGCTTGTAATGAAACTGATGTTTTAATGCCAGCTCCAATTCATTTTTCTCACAAAATTTTAAGGTTAATGGCAGAAGATAGAAAATCAGGTAAATTAAAAAATATTGAACCAGACTCGAAAAGTCAGGTAACTTTTGAATACGAAAATGGTAAACCATCAAAAGTTAGATCAGTTGTGATATCTTCTCAGCATACTGCAAATGTTAATCAAGATCAGGTTAGAGAATTACTAAGACCATATTTAATAAACTCTATACCAAAAAATTTTTTAGAGAGTTTTAATGAAGATGAATTCTATGTAAATCCAACTGGAAATTTCGTAATAGGAGGTCCTGATGGGGATTGTGGCTTAACAGGAAGAAAAATTATTGTAGATACTTATGGTGGTGCTGCTCCACATGGTGGAGGAGCTTTTTCTGGAAAAGATCCAACCAAAGTAGATAGGTCCGCAGCTTATGCAGCTAGATATATTGCCAAAAATGTTGTCGCATCGAAAATTGCTGATAAATGTTTGATTCAATTAGCTTATGCAATTGGGGTTTCAAAACCATTATCTATTTATGTAAATCTTTTTGATAATGATTTAGAAAAAAATAAATTTGTTGAAGATAAGATTAAAGAAAATTTTGATCTTAGCCCAAGAGGAATAAGAGAGATGTTGGGGCTTAATAAACCTATATATGAAAAAACATCTGCATATGGGCATTTTGGAAGAGAACCAGATAAAGAAGGTGCTTTTTCTTGGGAAAATACCAACAAATCTGACATTTTCTTAAAATAGTTTTTATTGAAAAATAAAAAAAAACTTTTATATATTCATTTACATTGTTGAATTATCAAAATGGGCTCTGGCCCATTTTTTTTTGGAGTAAACAAAATTATGTTAAATAAAAGAGCTGATAAACTTGAACTATTAAGAATTGCAGAGGCAGTAGCTCTAGAAAAATCGATCGATAAAGAACTTATAATTAGTTCGATGGAAACTGGGATTGCTAAAGCAGCAAAATCTAAATTTGGCCAGGATAACGAGATTAAGGTAATGATTAATAGAGATAACGGCGATATTGAAATTTTTAGAAAATTAATAGTTACAGAAAATCCAGAAAATACAAACACTGAGATCAAACTAGAGGATGCAATTATATTGAATGAGACTAATAAAGACAAAGTGATAGGAGATGAAGTTTTACAACCATTACCCTCATTTGATTTTGGAAGAATAGCCGCCCAAACAGCTAAACAAGTAATTAATTTTAATGTTAGGGAGGCAGAGCGTGAAAGACAATTTAACGATTTTATTGATAAAAAAGACTCGATTTTAAGTGGAATAGTAAAAAGATTAGAGTTTGGAAATGTAATCGTGGATCTCGGAAGAACAGAGGCAATAATTCAAAAAAATGAAATTATACCAAGAGAGAATATAAAAGCTGGAGATAGAATTAAAGCTTACTGTTTCGATGTAAGGCGAGAACCTCGTGGTCAACAAATTTTTTTATCAAGAGCTCACCCAAAATTTATGGAAAAACTTTTTGTTCAAGAAGTTCCTGAAATTTATGATGGTCTGATTGAAATTAAATCATCTTCCAGAGATCCAGGAAGCAGAGCAAAAATTTGTGTTAAAGCAGTTGATACTTCATTAGATCCAGTTGGAGCATGTGTGGGAATGAGAGGATCGAGAGTTCAAGCGGTAGTTAATGAATTACAAGGTGAAAAAATTGATATTGTAAATTGGTCTGAGGATCCTGCAATATTAGTATCTAATGCTTTATCTCCAGCTGAAGTGCAAAGAGTAAATGTAGATTTAGAAAGAAAAAAACTAGATGTGATTCTTACTGAAGAAAATTTAAGTAAAGCTATTGGGAGAAGAGGACAAAATGTAAGGCTTGCTACAAAATTATTGAATTTTGAAATAAATATTATGACAGATGCAGAGGACTCAGAAAGAAGACAATTAGAGTTTAAGGAGAAAACAGAAAATTTTGTTAAAAATTTAGAGTTAGATGAAACACTTGGACAACTTCTTGTGGCCGAAGGTTATTCCACCATTGACGATATAAAAGATAGTTCGGCAGAAAATTTATTAAAGATTGAGGGCATAGAGGAAGAAACTGCAAAAGCTCTGATAGAGAGAGCAAAAGAGTTTCATCAAAAAGATCAAGAAGATATTTCTGAAAGGATTAAAGAATTAGGTTTGGATGATGGACTAATTAATTTAAAGGGGTTAACTCCTGGAATGTTGGTCACCCTAGGTGATCAAAAAATCCTTACACTGCAAGATTTTGCTGATCTAGCATCAGATGAGTTAACTGGTGGCTACGATGTAGTAAAAGGTGAAAGAGTAAAAATTCAAGGGTATTTAGAGGATTTTGCTTTATCTAAAGAAGAAGCAGATGGACTGATTATGTCTGCAAGAAATATTGTTTATAAAGATTGAGAGATGCGTGATGGAAAAAAAAACAAAATTAACAATATCAGGTGGCATAGCCAAAAAGTCTATCAGAAATATAGATAAAGCAAAAAATCTTGGAAAGAATTCTGTAATAATCGAAAAACAAACTGGTAAATTTACTAGTAGAGGTGGATCATTTAAGTCAAACCCATCAAAGATTAAAAATAATTTTACAAGCAATAAAGGAACTTTTGGTAAACCGAATTACATCCCCAAATCACCTCCTCTAACAAGTGATTTTGAAAGACGTAAATTAGCTGAGCAAAGAGCCACCAAAAGACTTAAAGAGGAAAATGAAAATAAGAATAAAAAATCGATAAAATCAAATACCAAAAAAAGAGAATTAAAATTAACAGTTTCCAGAGCTTTGAGTGACCAAATTGAAGCTAGAGAACGAAGTTTGGCCTCTGTTAAAAGAGCAAGACAAAAAGAAAATAGAAGTCTAACTAAAGAGGAAGCTCAAGAAAATTTGAAGCCCATCAAAAGAGATATAAATATTCCAGAGGTAATCACTGTTAGAGAACTTGCAAACAGAATGGCAGAGCAATCAAGTAATATAATTAAACATATGTTTGGGATGGGAGTAACAGTAACAATAAATCAAAATCTAGCAGCTGATACTGCAGAATATTTAGTTAAAGAATTTGGTCATAACCCAATTCGAGAGGAGAAAGCAGAAGAAATAATCCAAAAAATTAAAGCATCAAGGACTGAAAATTTAAAGAATAGACCACCAATAATCACAGTTATGGGTCATGTGGATCATGGTAAAACTTCAGTTCTAGATGTCTTGAGAAGTGCAAATGTGGTGTCAGGAGAATTTGGTGGAATAACCCAACACATTGGCGCTTATCAAATAGACCATCAGTCTAATAAATTAACATTTATTGATACACCAGGCCATGCGGCTTTTACTGAAATGAGAGCAAGAGGATCAAAATTAACAGATATTGTTGTACTAGTTGTTGCGGCTGATGATGGTGTGAAACCTCAAACTATTGAGTCAATAAAACATGCTAAAGCTGCAAATGTTCCAATAGTTGTAGCAATTAATAAATGTGATTTACCTGAGGCTGATCCTCAAAAAATTAAAAATCAATTACTTGAACATGAATTAATAGCTGAGGATTTATCAGGAGACACCTTGATGGTAGAGATATCAGCAAAAACAAAATCAAACCTAGACAAACTTATTGATGCAATTATTCTTCAAGCTGAAATTCTAGACCTCAAAACTGATTTTGAGTCAAAAGCCACAGGGGTTGTTTTAGAATCGAAAATTGACATAGGAAGAGGACCAGTTGCAACAATAATTGTAACTACGGGAACTTTAAAAAAAGGAGATTTTTTTGTAAGTGGTCTAAAATGGGGAAAAATTCGAGCTATTATTAACGATAAGGGAAAAAATACTGATGAAGCTCTACCGTCTTCTCCAGTAGAAATACTTGGCATAAATGGTGCTGCAAGAGCTGGAGATGATTTTATAGTTTTAGATGATGAGAAAGAGGCTAAAACTTTGAGTGAAAATAGAGCACAAGAGAGTAAAGATGGTAAAAATCCTTTAACATTTGCCACTCAAGAGTCTGCTTTTTCCAATAAGTCCACTGAAGAACTAAATCTTATAATTAAGTCCGATGTTCACGGATCCTCGGAGGCAATAAAAAATGCCATCAGTCAAATTGAGCATGATGAGGTAAAACCAAAGATAATTTTAGCAGATATTGGAATGGTAACCGAAACAGATGTGACTTTGGCAAAGGCCTCAAATGCAGTTTTGATAGCGTTCAACGTAAAGCCAAGCAAGGAAGCTAAAAAACTTGCTGAAAATGAAAAAATAGATATTTCATCATACAATATCATTTATGAGGTTTTAGATTTCGTAAAAAAAAGAATGTCTGGATTATTAACTCCTGATGTAGAAGAGAAAGTAATTGGGACTGCGCAAATTTTAGAAATTTTCAAAGTTTCAGGAGCTGGAAAAGTTGCTGGTTCTAAAGTAATTGATGGAGAAATTAATAGTAATTCAGACGTAAGAGTAATTAGAGATGGTTCAATAGTTTTTACAGGAAAAGTTGGAAGTTTGTTTAGAGAAAAAAACCAAGTAAAACAGGTTAACAATGGTCAAGAATGTGGAATTGCACTCAAAGATTATATGGATTTTAAAAAAAATGATACTATAGAGGCTTTTAGTGTTACATCTAAAGAGAGGACAATTTAATGGTAGATAGAATAGGTAAACCAATTTCACAGAGACAATTAAGAGTGGGTGAAATGATTAAACAATCTTTAAGCATGATTTTTATAAGAAATGAGGCTAAAGTTCCGAACTTAGAAACAAACACTATAACAGTTACTGAAGTCAGAATGAGTCAAGATTTGAAAATAGCTAAAGCGTATGTACTTCCTCTCGGAGGAAAAAATGCAGAGGAAACTGTTAATACTTTGAAAGAATACTCATTTTTAATTAGAAAAATTTTATCTCAAAAAGTAGTGATGAAATTTTTACCAAAATTACTTTTTAGAAAAGATGAGTCTTTTGAGTATGCTGAAAAAATAGAGAATTTAATTAAACAAACAAATAAATAGGAAAAAAGAAGTATGAACAAAAAAGCTCAAGAGTTAGCAATGCATGAAAAAGATACTGGATCGTCAGAAATCCAAATTGCTTTGTTAACAGAAAAAATTGAAACGCTTTCAAAACATATCAAGCAATTCAAAAAAGATAAACATTCATCTGTTGGATTATTGAGAGCGGTCAATAGAAGAAAAAAATTGTTAGATTATCTTAAAAGAAATAAGGTAGATTCTTACAAGAATGTCCTGTCGAAATTGAATTTGAGAAAATAAGAGTCAAGATAGATAGAACGGAATGGAACGAAACGAACGAAACGAAATGGAAATGAAATGTTTAAAGTATACAAGAAGGAAGTTGAAGTAGCAGGGAAGAAGATAAGTTTAGAAACAGGTAAAGTAGCAAGACAAGCAGACGGAGCAATTATCGCAACATGTGGGGAGACCGTAGTTTTAGCAACAGTCGTTGGAGCAAAAAAAGTGAATCCAGACATGGATTACTTTCCATTATCTGTAAATTATCAGGAAAAATACTATGCAGCAGGAAAAATTCCTGGTGGATATTTTAAAAGAGAAGCAAGACCAACTGAAAGTGAAACATTAATCTCAAGATTAATTGATAGACCGATCAGACCATTGTTTCCTGATGAATTTAAAAATGAAGTCCAGTTGTTACCAACTGTAATTTCTTATGATAAAGAAAATGAGGCAGACATTTTATCAATCATTGCATCATCTGCAGCCTTAGCTATATCAGGAATGCCATTTATGGGCCCTGTTGGTGCATCTAGAGTTGGATATATAGATGGTAAATATGTTTTAAATCCATCAAAAATTGAACTTGAAAAATCAAAATTAGATTTAGTTGTTGCTGGTACAAAAGATGCTGTGCTTATGGTTGAGTCTGAAGCAAGCGGGTTGACAGAGGAAGAGATGTTAAATGCAGTAAAATTCGGTCATGAAGGATTTGTTCCAGTGATTAAAATGATAGAGGAACTTGCAAAAGAATGTAGAAAACCTGAGTGGATAGTTGAGAAAAAAGATTTATCTGATGTAAAGAAAAAACTCGAGGAAACTTTTACCGCAGATCTTAAAAAAGCATTTGCGACTAGAGATAAACAAGACAGATCAAATCAAATTTCAGAAATTACTGATAAAGCAAAAAAACTTTATGAGGAAGATGAAAACTATACAGATCTTGATGTTAATAGTCAGTTAAAAAATCTTGAAAAAACAATAGTTAGAACAGATATTTTAAAAAATAAAAATAGAATTGATGGTAGGGGTTTGTCTGATGTAAGGCCAATCTCATGTGAGGTTGGTGTTTTGCCAAGAACACATGGCTCTGCTTTGTTTACCAGAGGCGAAACGCAAGCAATCGTTACTGCCACATTAGGAACATCTGATGATGAGCAAAGAATTGAAAGCTTAGATGGATTACAAAGAGAAAGGTTTATGCTTCATTATAATTTTCCACCTTTTTCCGTTGGCGAGACAGGAAGAATAGGAACTGGTAGAAGAGAGATAGGTCATGGTAAATTAGCATGGAGAGCTATTCATTCTTCATTGCCCTCAAAAGAGTCATTTCCTTATACTTTTAGAGTAGTATCAGAAATTACGGAGTCCAATGGTTCTTCATCAATGGCTACTGTTTGTGGAACATCACTTGCATTAATGGATGCGGGAGTACCAATAAAAGAACCTGTTGCAGGTATAGCAATGGGTTTAATTAAAGAGGGTGATGATTTTAGTGTGTTATCAGATATTTTGGGTGATGAAGATCATTTAGGCGATATGGATTTTAAAGTTGCTGGAACTAAAGATGGAATTACTTCACTACAAATGGATATCAAAATTACTGGAATTACTTTTGAAATTATGGAGCAAGCATTAAGCCAAGCTAAAGATGGGAGAGTTCATATTTTAGGAGAAATGAATAAAGCATTATCAGCATCAAGATCTGATGTTGGAAAACATACTCCAAAAATGGAAAAAATTAATGTTGATAAGAAAGATATTGCTGCTGTTATTGGAAAAGGTGGTGCAACAATCAGGGAGATTGTTGAAAAATCAGGTGCTAAAGTCGATGTAAATGATGAGGGAGTTGTAACAGTTGCAGCTCCGGATGAAGAGTCTAGAAATATTGCTATGCAAATGATTAAAGACATTACCGCCAAAGCTGAAATCAATAAAATTTATTCAGGTAAAGTTATGAAGATTATGGAATTTGGTGCATTTGTTAATTTCTTAGGAAAACAAGATGGGCTTGTTCATATTTCAGAACTAGCAGATAAAAGAGTAGCTAAAGTTACCGATGTAGTGAAAGAAGGTGATGAAGTAAAAGTTAAAGTTATTGGTTTCGATAGAGGAAAAGTAAAACTTTCGATGAAACAAGCTACTGAGTAAATTTAAGTGGCACCTGACAACAGAACATCCCTGCTTATTAAGTGATGTTTTTAGGATCTGGCATTCCAACTTTATTATACCCAGCATCTACGTAGTGAATTTCACCAGTGACACCATTCGCAAGATCACTTAATAGATATAATGCTGAATTTCCAACGTCATGGATATCTACGTTTCTTTTGAGAAAAGAATGATCCTCATTCCATTTATATAAGAATTTTGCATCACCTATTGCAGATGCAGCTAATGTTTTGATAGGGCCTGCACTTATTGCATTTACTCTCATGCCTTTAGCACCCAAATCTCTAGCCAAGTATTTAACACTAGCCTCTAAAGCTGATTTGCAAACACCCATTACATTATAATTTGGAATTGCTTTGGTGGACTCATAAGTTAAAGTTAACAAACTACCACCTTGTTTTATTATTTTTGATGCTTCTTTTGCAACTTCAGTAAATGAGAAACATGATATTAACATACTTCTTAAAAAGTTTTCTCTAGTTGTATTTAAATATTCGCCTGATAATTCTGATTTATCTGAAAATGCTACAGCATGGACAACAAAATCAATTTCACCCCATTGAGATTTAATATCTTCAAATAATTTTACTACCTCTTCTTTTTTTTCAACATCACAACTGAATGTAACTTTTGAATTTAATTTTTCTGCTAAAGGAATAACTCTTTTTTTTAAAGCATCTCCTAAATATGTGAAGGCGAGCTCAGCACCAGCTTCAGCTAATTTCTGCGAAATACCCCACGCTATAGATCTTTCATTGGCAACACCCATGATCAATCCTTTTTTGCCTTTCATTAAACTCATAATTATACTTTCTGAAATATTAAAGCAGCATTAGTTCCACCAAAACCAAAACTATTAGACATAACTGTATTTAATGTTACTCCAGTTTCGGTTTTTGCAACTATTGGAAATTTTTTAGCCTCTTCATCCATTTCATTGATGTTCGCTGATCCTGCAATAAAATTATTTTTCATCATAATTAAGCAATATATAGCCTCATGAACTGACGCAGCACCTAAAGGGTGACCGGATAAAGACTTTGTTGAACTTATTTTTGGAATTTCTTCCCCAAAAGTTTCCTTAATAGCTTTTAGTTCAGTTATGTCACCTACTGGTGTAGAAGTTCCATGAGTATTAATATAATCAATTTTGTTTTTAGTGGTTGCCATTGCCATTTTCATACATCTGACAGCTCCTTCTCCAGATGGAGCTACCATGTCATATCCATCTGAGGTGGCACCATAACCAGTTAATTCAGCATAAATTTTGGCACCTCTAGCTTTTGCATGTTCATATTCTTCTAAAACTAAAACACCCGCTCCTCCAGCTATTACAAAACCATCTCTAGTTTTGTCATACGCTCTTGATGCTGATTGAGGTGTATCATTATATTTCGACGATAGGGCAGTCATGGCATCAAACATAGCTGTCATCGCCCAATGAATTTCTTCACTACCACCCGCAAAAACAATATCTTGTTTACCCATTTGAATTAATTCCATTGAGTTTCCAATGCAGTGACCACTAGTTGCACATGCAGAACTCATTGTGTAATTAGTCCCTTTGATTTTAAATGGAACTGCTAAAGTAGCAGACGCAGTACTTGCCATGGTTCTTGGAACTATAAAAGGTCCCATTAATTTAGGGGTTTTTGCTCTTGTTTTATCCGCTGCTAAAATTACATTTTCAATTGAAGGCCCTCCAGATCCCATGACTATACCAGTACTAAAGTTGCTTATTTCTTTTTCCTCTAAACCCGAGTCCTTGATTGCCTCTTTCATCGCAATATAGTTATAAGCTGAGCCTGAACCCATAAATCTAATTGTTTTTCTATCTATATGATCTTCAAGTTTGATGTTTGGCTTGCCATGCACATGACTTTTTAAATTGTGCTCTTTATATTCCTCAGCAAATGAGATTCCTGACTTTGAATTTAATAAAGATTGATGAACTTCTTCTTGATTATTTCCTAAACAAGAGACTACTCCTAAACCAGTTATTACAACCCTTCTCATTATTTGAATAACCCCACTTTTAAATTATCTGCTGAATAAATTTTTTTTTCATCTGCTAATAATATCCCATTAGCCAAACCAACTGTTGTGCCACCAGGAGACATAATTTTTTTCATATCGATTTCATATTTGACTAATTTAACATTCTGTAAAACTTCTCCTGTAAATTTTACTGTACCAACGCCCAAGGCTCTGCCTTTTCCTGGATTTCCAATCCAGCCTAAATAAAATCCTACGAGTTGCCACATAGCATCAAGACCAAGACATCCTGGCATCACAGGATCTTCTTTGAAATGACAATCAAAAAACCAAAGGTCTTTCTTTATATCTAATTCAGCCTTTAAAGAGCCTTTTTTAAAAGCACCATCCTTGTCATTAATTTCTGTAATTCTATCAAACATTAACATTGGTGGAAGTGGTAATTTTGCATTTCCGGGACCAAAAAGACCTCCGTTTCCGCAACTTATAAGCTCTTCATAAGAATAGGAGTTTTTTTTCATAAAATAGATCACCTTAATACTTGATTTTAAACCATTATAATATACATAAAGTTTAGAACTATTATAATTAACAATGTTAAAAAATAGCGAATTTGTTAGCAAATTAAGAAATTCTGGTCTTAGACCCACTAAACAAAGACTTAAAATTTGTGAAGTCTTATTTAATAGAGACAAAACATTTCACTTTACAATTAATGATTTAGCAAAAAACATTTCAGAAAATTTTAATGAAAAAATATCTTTAGCTACAATTTATAACACAGTTCATGCTTTCAAAGATAAAGGATATTTAAAAGAAATTACAATCAGTAGCGATAAAAGTTATTTTGATACAAATATTACTAAACATCATCATTTTTATGATGAGGACACAAATTTACTAATAGATTGTAATGATAACGAAATTGGAAAAGTTAATATCAAAAATAATATTACGGGAAAAAAAATTAGTTCTGTGGAAGTTTTAGTAAGAGTTGCGAGTGATACTCAAAATCAGAGTTAAAAAAATCTTTCTTTCTAAATTTATATTGTAATCATTCTAAACTGTTGACATTTAGTTTAGAACTATTATAAATTACTAATTCTAATAACCATGGGGGAAATACAAAAATTATGAGTACTGAAAATTTCAAAAGCAAGTCTTTTAAAGCTAATCAAATGAGCAAATGTCCTTTTACAGGTGCAGGAACGCCTGCAAAGTTTTCTGCAGGAAGAGGTCAAACAGTAAGAGACTTTTGGCCAAATAGTTTAAATCTTAAAATTCTTAGTCAGCATTCAAATTTATCTAACCCTATGGATAAAAAATTTAATTATGCAAAAGAATTTAAAAAACTAAATTACAAAGCATTAAAAAAAGATTTAAAAAAATTAATGACAGACTCTCAAGAGTGGTGGCCAGCAGATTATGGTCATTATGGTCCATTATTTATTAGATTAGCTTGGCATGCCGCAGGAACTTACAGAACTGGTGATGGTAGAGGTGGAGCAGGAACAGGTAATCAAAGATTTGCACCACTTAATTCTTGGCCAGATAACGTTAACTTAGACAAAGCTAGATTACTTTTATGGCCTATTAAAAAGAAATATGGAAGAAAAATTTCATGGGCAGATTTATTTATACTTGTTGGAAATGTAGCTTTAGACTCAATGGGTTTTAAAACTTTTGGTTTTGGAGCTGGCAGAACTGATATTTGGGAACCAGAAGATGATATTTATTGGGGCTCAGAAAAAGAAATGTTAGGTGTTGAAAGATATAGTGGAAAGAGAGATTTGGAACAGCCATTAGGAGCTTCACATATGGGTTTAATCTATGTAAATCCGCAAGGTCCGGACGCTAATCCAGATCCAAAACTAGCAGCACATGATATTAGAGAGACATTTGGCAGAATGGCTATGAATGACTATGAGACAGCAGCATTAGTTGCGGGAGGACATACGTTTGGAAAATCTCATGGTGCAGCATCAGAGTCATTTAAAGGACCAGATCCTGAGGCTTCAAGACTTCAAGACCAGTCAACTGGGTGGAATAGTGGTTATAAATCTGGAAAAGGTGTTGATACAATAAGTAGTGGTATCGAGGGCGCTTGGACTCAAAATCCAATTCAATGGGATATGGGTTATTTGGATTGTTTATATGGACATGAGTGGGAACTTACAAAAAGCCCAGCTGGTGCTCATCAATGGACTCCAAAGAAAAATGGGCAAGAGATTAAAATGGTTCCCGATGCACATCAAAAAGGTGTGCTTCATCCACCAATGATGCAAACAACTGACATATCGATGAAAGTTGACCCCAGCTATGGACCTATCACAAAACATTTTCACCAAAATCCAAAAGAATTTCACGATGCTTTCGCAAGAGCATGGTTTAAATTAACTCACAGGGATATGGGACCAAGAGTTTGCTATCTCGGTAGCGAGGTTCCAAAAGAACAACTAATTTGGCAGGATCCAATTGATAGGCCTAAATACAAACTTAAATCAAAGGATGTTAAAGATTTAAAAAGTAAAATCTCTAAATCAAAAATATCAATTTCAGATTTAGTTTCTACTGCATGGGCTTCAGCATCTACGTTCAGAGGCTCTGATAAAAGAGGTGGTGCTAATGGTGCGAGAATAATGTTGGAACCACAAAAAAATTGGAAAGTGAACAATCCAAAAAAATTATCTGCTGTAATTAAAGCTTTAGAAAAAATTAAAAGCAAATTCGATAGTAAAAAGAAAAGTGTTACAATGGCAGATTTAATTGTACTAGCTGGTGGTGTTGGTATCGAAATGGCTGCAAAAAAAGCTGGCTATAAAGTTCAAGTTCCATTTTCAGCAGGAAGAGGAGATGCAAGACAAGATCAGACTGATGTTAACTCATTTGGTCTTTTAGAACCACAAGCAGATGGTTTTAGAAATTATCTAAATGGTGGAGCTTCAAATGTTTCTGCAGAGGAAAAACTGGTTGATAAGGCTCAATTGATGGGTTTAACAGCTCCAGAAATGACTGCACTTGTAGGTGGAATGAGAGTATTAAATACAAACTTTGATGGCTCGAAACATGGTGTTTTTACTAACAGACCTGGTTCTCTTACTAACGATTATTTCATAAATCTTTTAGACATGAATACGACTTGGAAAGAGGAAGATAAATCTGAACAAACATTTATTGGTAAAGATAGAAAAACTCAAAAAACTAAATGGAAGGCGACAAGAGTTGATTTAATTTTTGGTTCAAATTCTCAACTAAGAGCTTTAGCGGAAGTTTATGCATGTGAAGATTCGGGTGATAAATTTGTTAAAGATTTTATCGCAGCATGGGTAAAAGTTATGAATTCTGATCGATTTGATTTGAAATTAAACTAATTCTATAAAACAGGACAAAAAAATATGGGAACAGCAAATTTTGAGGACTTCTACGAAGTTCCTAATCTTAATTTTGATATATCAAAGTTGAGAAATGATTTGGATAAAGTTTTAAAAGCTAAAAAGTTTAACTCTCCAGGGGTTACTCACTTCGGAGCAATACCATTAAATCAAATCCCAAATGATAGAAGTTCTATCGAGGGAAATAATATTAGAGGAAAATATTGGACAATTGCCGATGAAACTGGAAAAGAAGTTTCTCGAGATGTTGATATAGATGAGTCAAAATATACTCAATTGGTTCCTGAATTTGAAAATACTTATTTTAAAGAAGTTTACGACACTTTAAGTAAAAGGTTTAAACTAGGTAGAGTAAGATTATTATTAAAAGAGCCAAGATCGACATTAAGCTGGCATAAAGATCCTGAATGTAGACTGCATGTGCCCATCATAACTAATAAGGGCTGTTCAATGGTAATTGAAAATGTAGCAAAACATCTTCCAGCTGATGGTAAGGTATGGATAACAAATAATACAAAATATCATAATTTTTTTAATGGTGGAGAACAGGCTAGAGTACACCTAGTTGCTTGTGTGCTTGATAGTCCGTTTAAAAAATAATGGAATTAACAACCGGCATATTCAAAGCTGCTGGACAGATTTACACGAATAATAGAGGTTCAATTTTAAGAACCATTATTTATACAATTGGTCATTTTGCTATAGCTATAACTGTTTTAATGTTTGTTGCTGATGTCAGCTTTATGATAGCACTAACAGACGCAATTGTTGAACCAATAGCTAATTCTATATGGTATTTTATTTTAGATAAGTGGTGGGCGAGTAAATCAAAAAACTCTTAATCTAATACACCCCAAATATTGTCTGTCTTTATCCAACCTTCAAAATCGTCTGTATTTATTTTGCACCAAATTCCATTGCATTTTTGAACTATTAGAACTCTTCCACTTTTAATTTTAGCCAATGGTTTAGAAAAATTTGTCGGATTTTCGAACAAAATTTTGTCTTTTGTGGGAATTATTGAATTTATTTTTTTTAATTGAGACCAATGTATCCATCCGCTGTTGTTTTTAAAATCAATTACTCTTCGCCAGTTCTCTTTTTTATCAATTTGCTTTAGAGGCAAATTCATTTTTTTATAAATAAACTTTATAGGAGATTCAAAACTCGGTCCATACCTTACATTCACTTTACTTTTCTTTAAAGACAAGAAAGTTTCTTGAGCATAACTTAATGAGGTAAAAGATAATAAAAATAAAGTTATAAGAAAAAGTTTAAATTTTTTTTTTAACATCTTTTAACTTTTTAAATTTAATTTTTCTAAAATTCAGATTTAATAGATCTATAACCAAAACTTGACCATTCAAATTTTTACCGATAGATAAAATTTTTTTTAAAATTTCATTCGCTTGCATAATTCCTATTATACCAGCCACTGTCCCCAAGATGCCTTCATATTCACAATTTAATATATCGTCTGAAATCTCATATTCTTGATAAAAAGATCTTATACAAGGTGTTTTTTTATTTTTAAAATCAAAACTAAAAATATGACCATCAAATTTACTTATTGCTCCAGTCACAAGAAATTTTTTATACTTTCTTGAAACATCATTAATTAAAAACTTTGTTTCAAAATTATCTGATCCATCAATTATGTAGTCATAATTTTTTATAATTTTTTGATAATTATTTATATTTAATCTTATTTTATACGCGTTTACTTTTATTTTTGAGCTTATCTTTTTTAATTTTTTTTGAGCAGACTTTATTTTGGATTTTTTTAAGTCTTCGATGCTGAAAAGACTTTGTCTGTGAATATTTGATAAATTAACAATATCAGGGTCAACAATGCCCAAAACACCTACGCCTGCTCTTGCTAAAAACTCAGCTGCAGCACAACCTAAACCTCCCATTCCAATGATTAAAACTTTAGCTCCAATAATTTTTTTTTGACCTAAGCTTCCAATATTTTTTAAAACTATTTGTCTTGAAAATCTCTCTATTTGATTTTTATCTAAATTTATATTCATTTACCTGTTGAACCAAATCCACCTTTACCTCTGATAGACTTAGGTAAATCATTTTTTTCTTCTAACTCCATCTTGACCACAGGTGCTAGGATCATTTGAGCAATTCTATCACCATTATTAATTGAAAAATTTTCATTACCATGATTATAGATGATAACCTTTATTTCTCCTCTATAATCACTATCAATTGTTCCTGGAGTGTTTAACACACTAATATTATTTTTGGCTGCTAAACCTGATCTTGGTCTTATTTGAATCTCGTAATCTTCTGGGAAAGCAACAGATAATCCTGTGGGAATTAAAACAGATGTTTTAGGTTCTAGATTAATAGGTTCTTTTATAAATGCGACTAAGTCTACACCTGATGCGCCACTGGTTTTATATTCGGGTAATTGTACAGCTGGGTCAAGTTTTTTGATTAGAACTTTAACCATTAATTTATTTGAGCAACTATTCTATCTACAATTTCCTCTGAAATCTCTGACTTCTTTTTTAATGAAAGTTTCTCCTTTTTCATTTTTTCATTTTTATAGAAAATTGTAACCTGATTATTTTCATTATTAAAACCACTTTCATCTTTTGAGACGTCATTAGCTATTATCCAGTCGCAATTTTTATCTTTTAATTTTTGCACAGCATTTTTCTCTAAACTTGTTGTTTCAGCAGCAAAACCTATAACCATTTTTGGTCTCATAGAGTTATGATTAGAAACATAGTTCAAAATATCCATATTCCTTTCCAAGTTTAATGTTAAATTATCAACTTTTTTAATCTTTTCTTTATACTCATAACTAGCTTTGAAATCAGCAACAGCAGCAGCAAATACAGCTATATCAGTCGGAAGATTTTTTTGAGTTGCCTTAAACATTTCTTCAGCAGTCTCAACTTTGATTAATTTAATATTTTCATCTATTTTTAGGTTTGTAGGTCCAGATATTAAAGTGGTATCAAAACCTCTTTTATAGAGCGATTTTGCTATCTCGTAACCCTGTTTACCGCTAGATTTATTTGTAATAAATCTTACAGGATCTATATATTCATTAGTAGGACCCGCGGTTACTAGTGCTTTGAGTTTATTATTTTTAATTTTACTTAATAAAAAATTTTGAATTTCTTCATAAATAACTAAAGGTTCAGACATTTTACCCTCACCATATTCACCACAAGCCATATCACCTATTTCGGGCCCAATAATTTTGTAGCCAAAACCTTTCAATGTTTTTAGATTATTTTGTGTAGACTGATGTTCCCACATTCTAACATTCATTGCTGGAGCTAAAAAAACTTGTTTATTTGAAGCTAATATAACTGTGGATGCTAAGTCGTCTGAGTTACCCTGGCTTAATTTGGAAATGGTGTTGGCAGTTGCTGGAGCGACGATGATTACATCGGCCCATCTTGATAAAGAAATATGGTCCATTTCTGTCTCATTCTCTAGGCTAAATAAATCAGCATAAACTTTTCCTTGAGATAATGAGGCTACAGATAATGGGGTTACAAACTCCTTTGCACTTTTAGTTAGTATTGTTTTTATTTCAGCATTATTCTTTCTAAACATTCTTATCGTTTCAAGACTTTTGTAAGCAGAAATTCCACCACATATTATAAAAAGAACTTTTTTGTTTGATAAATCTTTCATCGACTGAATTAAAATATTAAAAGACCAAAAATTACAAGGATTAATAAACCAATAATAGATTGGTTTCTAAAAGCAGTCATTTCTGATTTTTGAGTGTTTAAGGCCGTATAGGAATTTGAGTTTTGTGGGATTTGTCCACTAGCAAGATAAGTAAGAGCTTGATTAGCTTTATCCATAATTTCAGGAAATTCCGGTAATCTTTTTATTACTTCAGATGTATTTTGAAGTGTCTCATTTAGTTTTGTCATTGGATCTTTTGTTTCTTTTAGCCAACTTTCAAGAACTGGTTTTGAAGTGGTCCAAATATTTGTGTTTGGATTTAATTTTCTAGCTACACCTTCAACAACAACCATTGTTTTCTGTAACATTAGAAGCTGAGGTTGAGTTTGCATGTTAAATTTTTCTGTGACATCAAATAGTTGCTTTAATAATTTTCCTCCAGAAATATCTTTAACTGCTTGACCAAAAATTGGTTCACCGATGGATCTTAGGGCTTGAGCCAAATCATCTATTGGAACTTCTTTTGGCACAAGACCTGCAATCAAATGTACTTCAGCAACTTTACGATAATCTCTTTGAATAAAACCAAATAAAATTTCAGCTAAAAATCTTTTACTCATTTTATCTAATCTACCCATAATTCCAAAATCAATAGGAACAATCTGACCATCATTATCTATGAAAATATTGCCTTGGTGCATATCTGCATGAAAAAAACCATCTCTTACAGCATGTCTTAAAAAATTTTGAATAATATCTTCTGCAATTTTTTCAGTATTAAATTCTTTATTTTTTAGTTCTTCTGTTTCTCTAATAGATATTCCATCCACCCAATCTAGGGTCATTACATTTTCGCTTGTATAATTCCAATAAATTTTAGGAACTCTAAATCCAACATCATTCTTTGTATTTTCAGCATATTCATTTGCAGCAGCTGCTTCAAATCTTAAATCCATCTCTAGATTTGTGATTTCTTTTAATAAAAATACTACTTCTACCAGCTTGAGCCTTTTTGTCTTTTTAATAAATGATTCTATTAAGAAAGCAAAAAGCATTATTGCATCAATCTCCTCATTGAATATTTTTTTTATGTTTGGTCTTAGAATTTTAATTGCAACGTCCTTAAGAACTCCATTGTCATTAATTTGAGCTTTGTGGACTTGAGCAATTGAAGCAGCAGCAACTGGTTCACTTAAATTTATTATAGAGTCATAATTTTCGTTACCTAGATCATTTTTAATTATTTCTTTAGCTTGTAACAGAGAAAATGGTGGCAATTTATCTTGAAGGTTTTCAAGTTTTTTGGAAAGTTCTTCACCAATTATATCAGGTCTGGTTGCTAAAAATTGACCAAGTTTAATAAAAGTTGTTCCCATTGACTCTAAAGAGTCGGATAGTCTCTCTCCCTCGTCTTTATTTGCATCTATTTGTTTTTTTGGTGAAAAGGAAAATGATAATATCTTAAATAAAATCTTTATAGATAAAGGTGGTTCCTTAAATTTTGATACAATATTTAAAATATCAGAACAAGCTACTTTTCTTCCAAGTTTAAAGAGAATAATTAATTTTTTTACCATCAAAATTTCCATCCACTATGAATAGAAACTATTCCACCTGATAAATTTCTATAGGTACATTTTTCAAAATTGTTTTTAACCATTGCGTCAATTAATTCCTCCTGGTTTAAAAAATCTTCAATACTTTTAATTAGATATTCATACGGCTGCTTTTCACCAACAACAAACTTGCCAATAGAAGGTATTAGCTTAGAGTAATTTTTATAAAGGGTTTCTAAATTTGTATTCTGAATTTTTGAAAACTCTAAGCATAAAAAACGACCCCCTGGTTTTAAAACTCTATAAGCCTCAGAAAGAGCCTTATCTATATTGGCAGTGTTTCTTAAACCAAAACTTATAGTATAAAAGTCGAATAAATTATCAGACAAGGGAATTTTTTCGGCTGGAGATATAATCCAATTTATATTTTTAAACTTAGATAACTTTTCTTTCCCTTTACTTATCATCCCTTTATTTGGATCGACACATGCAATACGAGATAATTTATTTACATGTTTAACAAATAGTTTAGCTATGTCTCCAGTACCACAAGCAACATCAATTAAATTTTGATTACTGGATGGATTCATCATATTTAATAGACTTTTTTTCCACAATCGATGGATCCCTAATGACATAAAATCATTCATTAGATCATAACGATCGTACACTTGATTAAACACATTTTGGACTAATCCTTTTTTATTTTGTAGATATTGTTGCATAATTCAAAAATATATAATCAATATAGTATTAAATGCCAGAATTACCAGAAGTAGAAATTGTACGTCAATCTTTAGACAAAAAGATTAAACAAAAAAAGGTCAAAAAAGTAATAGTTAGAAATAGAAATTTAAGAACTAAAATCCCATTTAATTTTTCAAGATTCCTTGAAGGCAAAAAAATAATCAAAGTAAAAAGATTTTCAAAATATCTGATTATTTGCCTGTCAAATCAAAGTTATTGTCTTTTACATCTTGGTATGTCAGGAACTATTCATATAATTTATAATCGAAAAAAAAGTTTGGTAACCAATACTAGTTTTTATAGCTCACCTACATTACCCAAAAAACATAATCATGTAGAAATTTTTTTTGATGGTCTTAAAATTGTATATAACGATCCAAGAAGATTTGGTTTTTTTGAAATAGTGATTAATGAACATTTTTTGGATAAAAGATTCTCTAAACTTGGACCAGAACCATTTCAATCAGAATTTAACTTAAATTATATCTATTCTTTTTTTAGAGGAAAAACAAAAAATATAAAAAATTTTCTATTAGATCAAAATTTTGTATCAGGAATAGGAAACATTTATGCAAGTGAAATTTTATTTTTATGTAAAATTAAACCTGATAAGAAAGTATCTTTATTAAATAAAGAAGATTGTAAAAAAATAATATTAAATTCTAGAAGAGTTTTGCTTAATGCTATCAAAAAGGGAGGATCAAGTATTAGAGATTTTAAAAACACAGCAGGTAAGTCAGGAAATTTCCAAAAGAATTTTAATGTTTATGAGAGAAAAGGACTTAATTGTAAGAGGTCCGTATGCAACGGAATAATTAAAAAAAAAATGATCTCCAATAGATCTTCTTTTTTTTGTAATATCTGCCAAATATAATAATTATTTAATTGACCAAAATACATTCTCAAGTTATACCCCTGCGCATATGGCTAACACAAAATCAGCAATCAAAAGAATTAGAAGAATTACAAAGCAAACAGCTGTTAATAAAGCTAGAAAAAGTAGATATAAAAATGCTTTAAAGAAAATGAATTCTTTGATCGAAGCTAAAAAGAAGTCTGAAGCTCTAAAATTCTTACCTAAGTTGAATTCTGAGTTAATGAAAATAGCTAAAACAGGCATCGTAAAAAAACAAAACGCTTCTAGAAATGTTTCAAGGTTTACTAAAAAAATAGCATCAATCTAGTTTAATAACACTTCAGGTTGTTAATTCTAATACAACTTTTAAATCTACAAAATCTGTGATCTTAAAAATTCTCCACACAATATTTAGATTTAGTAAATAAACAAACTTATTTAATTCAATTATAAATTTTATTTATATTTTTTTTTTTATTTTTCTTTATTTTTTTGTCAAATACTTTTTTAAAAAAAAAAAATTTACACAATCCTAGATTTTATTTTTTTTTTATTTTTGAAAATTATTAGTTGCAATAATTTTATTATGGTTCTAACTGAACACTCTCCACATTTATGAACAATTCTATAAATAATAATAGTTTAAAAGATTCTAAATCTGATATTCTTAATTGGGTTTCAGTTCAAGCTGAAATGAAAAATAAATTAGGACTAGATATTTACGAGAGTTGGCTTAAAAAAATAACTTTTGTCGAGGAAATAAATAATTATATCTTATTATCTGTACCTACTAGATTCATTCGTGATTGGATTACATCTAGATACTTAGATCAAATCTTGAAAATTATAAAAAATTATAAAAAAGAAATTGTTCGAATTGAATTCAAAATAACTGAAAATAAACCTACTTCAACTCAGGATGAAAATAATACTAATCTAATTGAAAATAAAGAAAATGTTTCTTTTATAAAAGACTCTTATTTACAATATAACCGTATAGATCCTAACAAAAATTTTGAAAACTTTATTACTGGCTCCAGTAATAAATTAGCATACGAAGCTTCTGTAAAAGTTTCAGAGAATATTTCACATTATAATCCACTTTACCTTTATGGTGGTGTTGGAATGGGCAAGACACATCTTTTAAATGCAATTGGTTATCACCTGAAAAAAGATAATAAGGTTATGTTTATATCGGCAGAACGTTTTATGTATCAATTTGTAAAATCAATCAAATCTAATGATATGGTCAAATTTAAAGAGTATTTTCGTAATACAGATATTTTGTTAATTGATGATATACAATTCATGAATGGTAAAGAGGCAATGCAAGAAGAATTTTTTCATACTTTTAATGCATTATTAGACAAAGGTTCTCAAATTATAATTTCTGCTGATAGATCTCCTAATAAGCTGTCAAGAATTCAGGAGAGGATAAAGTCAAGATTTGCAGGAGGTCTAGTTGTGGATATTCAAAAAACTGATCTAGCACTAAGAAAAAAAATCCTTGAAAGTAAAATAAGTGACTTAAATAATTTGTATCCTGAAAAGTTTAATATACCTGAGGAAATTAAGGATTTTATAAGCATTAAAATCACAACGAGTGTAAGAGAATTGGTGGGTGCAATAAATAGAATTATATCTTTTTCAAGAATTTATAACAAAATACCAAGCTTAGCTGAGACAAAAGTTATTTTAAAAGATTTACTAAATTTAAATGAAAATAAAGTAACTATTGATCTCATTCAAACTATTGTGTGTAAATTTTTTAAGATTAGCAAAAATGAAATGCTTTCATCAAGAAGATCTAGGTACCTAGTGAGACCACGGCAAACAGCAATTTATTTAACAAAAATTTTGACTTCAAAATCTCTTCCTGAAATTGGAAGAGAGTTTTCAAATAGAGATCACACAACTATAATTCACTCAGTTAAAACTATTGAAAAATTAAAAGAAAAAGATCCAGATATGATTGCAAATATAGATAAACTAAAAAATCAAATATTATATAGCAATAAAGAAAATGAAATTTAATGTAAACCAACAAGACCTACAGCAAGCATTAAATTATTGTCAAGGAGTCATAGAAAAACGAAGCACACTTCCAATATTGTCAAATATATTGCTCGATGCACAAAATTCAAAACTCACTATAACAGCGACAGATTTAGACTTAATATTTATTAATCAAATAAATAACGTCGAAGTCATAGAGGAAGGAAAAACAACCACTACGTCGTCTACTATGTATGATATTGTTAGAAAACTCTCATCTGGAAAAAAAATAAATTTAACTTTAACAGACAATAGCAAACTTCATTTAGAATCAGAAAAATCTATTTTTAATTTAAATTGTATGCCCGCTTCGGAATTTCCTTTAACAGATGAAAATTTTAATGAGAATGAATTTAGCCTTAAATCAAAAGACCTATTAAAGTTGCTAAATAAATGTAAATTTTCTGTGTCAAATGATGAGACCAGACATTATTTAAGTGGAATTTATTTTCATCAAACAGAGGTTGAAGATAAGAATTACTTAACTGCAGTATCAACTGATAGTCATCGTATGTCCATTTCTAAACTCAGATTAAATGAAAAAAAAATTTTTGAACCGATTATATTACCTAAAAAGACTATTTTTCAATTAAGTTCATTATTAGAAAATTATGATGGTGAAGTAAAAATTTCAAATATGAAATCTAAGATAAAATTTGAATTAAATAATAGTATTTTAATTTCTAAGTTAATAGATGGAAAATTTCCTAATTACATTCAAGTAATTCCAAAAAATAATCAAAAAAAATTAGAAATTGACCTTAAAATTTTTCAAAGTTCGGTGGATAGAGTAGCCTCAGTATCGCTTGATAAAAAAGATGGTGTAAAATTTAGCTTAAGTAAAGATAAACTAGATTTGTCTGTAAATAATACCAACAGCGGTGATGGAAAAGAATCCCTTGTAGTGAAATTTGATCATGATTTAGAAATTAGTTTTAATTCTAAATATCTTATAGATGTTGCTTCACAATTAGATGGAAATAATATTGAAATGTTTCTAAATGATTCAGGTTCACCTGCGCTAATCAAAGATCCTGGTGATTTCGATAGTATTTTTGTAGTTATGCCTATGAAAGGTTAATTTAGCAATTTAAGTTCAGAATATATAGTTTTCTCTAAAATCCCTAAAAATTCTTCCTTGGAATAATCAGGTTTGATAGGTTCCAAAATTGAAATTGTAATTGTTTTGTTAATATCTTTTTTTCCTTTTTTTGGCCAGACGTAACCAGAATTAATAGCAACCGGTTGGCATTTTATTTTCAATTCTTCATAAATCCTTGATGCACCTTTTTTAAATGGAGGTTGTTCGTGGGGTAATACTCGAGTTCCTTGAGGAAAAATTATTATTGGTCGATTTGTATTTGCAATTATTTTAGAAATATCTTCAAAAAAATTGATGTTTTCTTTCGATACCTTATTTCTTTTGATAGAAATTGATCCTATTTTTTTTAAGTACCAGCCAAAAATAGGTATCATAAGTAATTCTTTTTTTAAGATAAATACAGGAGAATTAAAAATCGTTTGTAGGAAAAAAGTTTCAAACATAGATTGATGAGAGGAAGCAATAAAAAATTTTTCATTTTTAATTAAATTTTCTTTGCCTTTGACAATGATTTTTGTGGACAAGAAAATTTTTAAACAAATAGCAGCCCAATAACCCATTAATTTCCCACCAAAAAGTGTAAATTTTTGCGGTAAGATTAACGCTGGCAAAAAAATAATTAAAATTAAAATTATTCCTGAAAAAAAGAAAATTGAAAATAGAAAATTTCTTATCATTAATTATCAAAAGCTAAATTATCTCATGGTGCTTTTGTCTTTTTTTAACTACTCTTATTTTAGATCCATTAATTAATATTTCTATAGGTTTAGGTCTAAGATTATAATTAGAACTGAGTGATATACCATATGCACCTACATCGCAAATTGCGATAAAATCTTTCTCTTTTAGTTCTTGAAAATTTTTTATGGATGTAAACTTATCAGTGCTTTCGCAAATTGGGCCAACAAATTCATAAATTTTTTTTGATTTTTTACCTCTTTTTAACAAAGGTAAGATGCGATGTACTGCACCATAAAGTGCGGGTCTCATTAAATCATTCATAGCAGCATCTAGAATAATAAAATTTTTTTTATAACTCTCTTTTATGTAAATTACTTTTGAAATTAAAACTCCTGTATTGCCGACTATTGATCTACCTGGCTCAAATATAATCTGAGATTTTTTATTCTTTAAAAATTTTTTAATTGCTGAATGATATTTTTTATAATTCAGTTTTTTATCATTATTGTATGGGATGCCCATACCTCCCCCAAGGTCAATAAAATCAAATTTATATTGAGTTTTTTTGATGACTTTATCTAATATTCTTAACATTTTTTCATAGGGTTTATGATCTAAAATTTGACTTCCAATATGAACACTTAAACATTTCAAATGAATATTTTTAGAATTCTTACAATATCTTACAAGTTCAAAAAATGTTTTATCATTAACTCCAAATTTATTATCTTTTTTACCCGTCGATATTTGGCTCAAAGTTTTCGCATCGGTATTTGGGTTTATTCTAATACCAATATTAACCCGTTTTTTTTTTATTTTAGCAATTTTATCAATTTCTATGATTTCACTTTTGGACTCTGAATTAATTAATAAAATATTTTTATCAATTGCAAAATTAATTTCTTTGGAAGTCTTACCAACTCCTGAAAAAACAATCTTCTTTGGACTAATTCCAGCCTTAAGAGCCAACATTAATTCACCCATTGATACAACATCAGCTCCAAGTCCAAATTTTTTTATTTCTTTTATTAAATTTAAGTTGGTATTAGATTTAATAGCAAAACAAATTAATGGTGAGATGGATTTAAAATTTTTTTTAAAATCATTTATATTTTCTCTAAGTTGTTTATACGAGTAACAATATGCAGGTGTTCCATATTTTTTAGCAATATTTTGCAGGATTGTATTTTCAATCTTAAGTTTACTATTTAAAAATCTCATTAAGCTTTATTTAGAAGGTAGCTGGGTATTTTTGAGTTACTTTGAGATTCTTTATATATTGGGTCTCCTTTTTTTCCACAAGCGATCAATGTAGAAAATACAATTATTGCTAAAATAATTTTTTTTTTCATTTTTTTCTTTTATATTTCAATATCATTTTTTTAATATTATCAAAAGATGTTCCACCATATGATTTCTTAGAATTTACAGAATTCTTTAAATCAAACACTTTTAGTACATCATTTGATAGTTTTGGTTCAATTTTTTTAAGTTCAGCCAGCGTTAATTGATCGAGATTTTTTTTCATTTTTTCAGCAAGGTTCACAATATTAGCAGTCACTTTGTATGCTTTTCTAAATGGCATAGAGTGATTTTTTACGAGATAATCTGCAAGATCAGTTGCAGTCAAATATCCTGTGTTGGCTAATTCTATCATTTGTTTTTTATTTGGCGTAAAATTTTTAAGGATCTCATCAAGTATCTTTAAACAATTTTGCAGTGTATCATTCGATTTAAAAACAATTTCCTTATCGTCCTGAAGATCTTTGTAGTAAGATAAAGGTAAACTTTTTAAAACTGTAAGCATAGAAAACAAATTACCATAAATAATTCCAGATTTTCCTCGTAAAAATTCCAAAAGATCTGGATTTTTTTTTTGTGGCATTATCGAAGAACCAGTTACAACTTTATCTGATAAATTTATTAACTTAAAAGCATCAGAGTTCCATATGATAAGTTCCTCAGCTATTCTAGAAATATGCATGGCACAGACTGAAACAGAGTAAAGAAAATCTAGCACAAAATCCCTGTCAGAAATTGTATCTATTGAGTTATTAGTTGGTTTTGTAAATCCAAGTTTTTTTGTAGTATAATTTCTATCAATATTAAAAGATGTTCCAGTTAAAGCGGCAGCACCTAAAGGATTTTCATTTAAGCTATCTAGATTATTTATGAATCTCTTTTGATCTCTTTTAAACATTTCAACATAAGCCATCAAATAGTGACCAAATGAAACCGGCTGAGCATTTTTTAAATGCGTAAATCCAGGCATAAGAGTATATATATTTTTCTCTGCTGCTCTTATTACACTTTTAATTACAATATCTAATAAAATATTAATTTCTTTGGTTGATGATTTCATCCAAATTTTCAAGTCTGTAATCACCTGATCATTTCTTGATCGTGCCGTGTGAATAAAACCCGCATCTTCGCCAATTATTTCAAAAAGTCTTTTTTCAATATTTATATGAATATCCTCATACTTTTTATTAAATTCAAATTTTTTGTTTGTTATTTCTTTTTTGATTTTGTTTAGACCATAAACAATCTTATTCTTAATTTTAAAAGTAATAATTTTTTGTTTAAATAACATTTCGACATGTGCAATAGATCCAATTATATCCTCTTTATATAGTCTCTTATCAACATCAATAGAATTTCCCACTTTTTGAAAAATCGATGAAGTGTTTTTTTTTATTCTATTACCCCATATTGCCTGGTTGTTTTTATTTTTCGACATGATAATTAATTATACCTATTTAATATGAGATTTTTAATAATATTTGCTTTTTTAATATCTAATTGTGTAGCGGCAGAAATCAAAGACATAAAAAATCTTGTTATCAATAAAGAGCTTAAAAAATATGATGGATTAACGTTTTTAGATGATCAGAGTAATGAAATTCAACTTGATCAATTTGAAGGCAGTCTGGTTTTGCTTAATTTTTGGGCAACTTGGTGCGCCCCATGCAAAGAGGAAATGCCATCTCTTGATCAATTGCAATCTCAAAAAAATTTAAACAATTTAAAAATATTTCCGATTAATGTTGGTCAGGATAATTTAGAAAAAGCCTCTAAATTTTTTGAGGATTTAGGTATAGATAATCTTAAGATATATTTCGACTCACCAATTACCTTAGCAAAAAAGTTTGGACTAAGAGGAGTGCCCACCACAATTTTGATAAACAAGGATGGATATGAGTTTGCAAGAATTGTTGGGTCAATAGATTTTAAGGAAAAAAATTTTGTTGAATGGTTGGCTAGTTACAACTAATTTTTGAAAAAATATGCAAAACCAACCAAAGCAATTATTGCAATAAATTGAAGCAAAACTCTTAACTGCATTAATTTATTTGAATATTTTTTGCTGGTTTCACCACCTTTAAATAAAGTTCCGATACCAAGGATTAAAACAATCCCAACCGCCATTAACAAAATTATAGATAATATTTTAACTACTATTCCAGATAACATGAAGGTATTGTAGGGTGTTTTTAAAATAAAAAAACATAATTCACACACTATGACATTTTGCCTAGATTCAGTAATGGTCAAACCAGAGACTAATAAAAAGATTAAAAATGCTATCATCTTACTTCATGGATATGGTGGTGATGGCAAGGATATTAGTATGCTCTCACTGAACTGGAAAAGACATTTACCTAATACTATTTTTATTTGTCCTAATGGTCATGAACCATGCAGTATAAACCCAAATGGATATCAGTGGTTTGATTTAAGCAAAGATGATCCAGAGTATATTTTGGATCAATCTATAAAGGCTGAAAAAAAGTTATCAAAATTTATTGATGAAATTAAAAATGAATTTAATTTTGAAAATAAACAAATTTGTTTATCTGGTTTTAGCCAAGGTTGCATGATGTCAATTAACTTAGGACTTACTTCTGAAGAACCTTTTAATTGCGTTGTGGGTTTTTCTGGAAAAATTATTGATGAAAAGGATTTGAAATTGAGAAAAAAAAACTCATCAAGTATTTTGTTAATTCATGGTGATTCTGATCAAGTTGTATCGCCAAATTTTATGTTAGAGGCAAAAGATTTTTTTATGAGAAATAACATAGACATTGAGACGCATCTCATAAAAAATTGTGACCATCATATTCCCGTAAATGCTTCAAGTATTGCATTGAATTATATCTTAAAAAAATTTAACTATTCCTAAATATTGAAAAAAATTTTTATTTAAGTTAAAATTTAGTATGAATAATTTTATTGATCAAGATGTTTCACTAGAAAAATGTCCTGCACTAGTTTTAAATGCTGATTATAGACCATTGAGCTACTATCCTCTATCACTATGGTCATGGCAGGATACTGTTAAATCAGTTTTTTTAGATCGTGTAATTATAGTAAGTAATTACGATCGTGTAGTAAGAAGTCCTTCATTTAATATGCAATTGCCTAGTGTAATTGCTCTAAAAGATTATATTGTTCCTCAATCTAAACCAAGTTTTACAAGATTTAATGTTTTTCTGAGAGATAAATTTTCCTGCCAGTATTGTGGCAGCAACGAGGAATTAACTTTTGATCATTTATTGCCTAGATCAAAAGGTGGAGAAACTAATTGGGATAACGTCGTTACAGCATGTTCTGCTTGTAATGTTAAAAAAGGAGGCAAACTATTAAAGTTATCGGGCATGAAACTGGCCCAACATCCTTATCAACCTTCAACAGAAGATTTACATCGTAATGGAAAAAATTTTCCTCCAAATTATTTACATAAAAGCTGGATGGATTATTTATATTGGGATGTTGAATTAGAAGCTTAAGTTTTATACTTTTTCTGATATTCGAATTGCAATTTTTGAACCTGTTTTTATTATTTTATCCATAATTGAATAAATGCCTTTTTTGGTAGCTCCTTTTTCATAAGCAATATCCTTATGATGAAGCTCATCTTCTCTGAATTTTATAATTTTCTTTTTTAGATTTTTTTCTTCTGGACCAAGTTGATTTATTTGGTCTTGGTAATGTTTATCTATTACTTCTTCAACGGAGGCAGTACATAGCATAGCTGCTTTTTTCCCAAGAATAGTAGACCCAAAACCTAAACCTACACCTAGCAGATCCCACAATGGCAAAAATTTTGTCGGCTCAATATTTCTTTTTTTTATTTCGTTTTCAAAAAATTGACAATGTTCAACTTCATGTTCTTTCATATCCTCAATTGTTTTTTTTAAATTGTCATTTTTGACAATTGTATTTAAAGCTAATAACTGACCTTCATAAATTTTGACAGCACCCCTCTCGCCTGCATGGTCAACTCTAATAAATTCTTCAACTCTTCTATCAGTTTTTTTCATATTTAGTAAAAATTTTTGCTAGCGTTATAATAAATAATATACTTATTACAATATTAATAGTAGTTAGTGATAATCCTAAAATCCTAAATGTCACATCTTTACAGCTTATAGTCTTTTCACTTAGTTGATTTAGCAATTCCTCTTTACTTACATTTTCAGAAAAGTTTTTTACACCACAAACAGTTGATTCTTGAAAAATGCCTTGTTCTATGCCAAAATGATACAATGAAATAAAAAAAGAAAAAATAAAAGTTAGTATTAAAAGTAAAATAAAGAAATTTTCATTTTTCTTTATAATAAACATTAGAGATATCAAAATTATACTTAACCCATAAGGAATTCTCTCTATCAAACATAAATTACATGGTTGGTGGCCCAGAACATGCTCTATAAAATAAGCAGAAATTAAAGCTATTAGACTAAATAGAAAAATTATTCTCAAGTAAATTTCAGTTTTAAGATTAAACATGAGATTTAAAAATCAGATAAATTATTAAGCTAATAATAACAATTAATATTCCAATTATTGTAAACCATTTTGACCCATGCTTATCCATATATTCATTAAATAAATCACCGAACTTATAAGAAAGGTATGATACGATGAAAAATCTTAATCCTCGTGAAATTAAACTTATTAAAACAAAGATTAAAAAGTTAAATCCTATCAGGCCACTTGCAATTGTAAAAACTTTATATGGAAGAGGAGTAAAGCCAGCTAAAAAAAGCACTCCTAACCAAGCATAAAAACCATTACTATTAACTAAGTTTTCTTTAATTTTTGATAACTTGTCCTCATAACCATAAAAACTCATAATGTGTGCTCCAAATTCAAAAAAGAACGCACCAATTAAGTAACCAAACATACCACCCAAAACTGAAAAAATTGTAGTTATAAGAAAGATTTTAATAAAATCATTTTTTTTTGATATTACCATTGGAATTACCATTACATCTGGTGGAATAGGAAAAAATGAACTTTCAATAAAGGAGACTATTGCCAAATAATATTTAGAACTTTTATGAGCTGCTAAATCTAAACATTTTTTGTAAAGACTTTTAAACATTTTTTGGTTTTAATATAATTTTAGTTCTTATACTATTTAATAAATTATTAAATAACTAGGGCGAATGGCGGAACTGGTAGACGCGCACGACTCAAAATCGTGTTTCGCAAGAAGTGAGAGTTCGATTCTCTCTTCGCCCACCAAATTATGGAATTAAGTAAAATTAACAGTTTAGTAGAACTTTTTTTTACGAAGTATAAGGAGTTAAACTCTACTTCTAATAAGCCATTTTTAAAGTGGTTAAAGGATAATAAGAAAAATTTTCTTACTTGGAAACAAGTTGAAAGAAATATTCAAATTTTATCTGAATATTTAAGAAAAAATTTATCTAAAGGGGATAGGTGCATTTTATTATCTGAAAATCGACCTGAATGGCTTATTTCTGATATAGCCATAATGAACGCTGGTGGGGTAACAGTTCCTTTATTTACAACTTACTCTGAAAAAGATTATGAATATATCATTAATGATTGTAATCCAAAAATTTGTATTGTCTCAAATAATGCTCAATTACAAAAAATAAATAAATTCATTTCAGATAAAATAAAAGTTTTATCAATAGAAAATATAGATAAACAAATTGATAGTATAGAAAATATTTTTGAAAGATTTTCTAAAGAAAAAACTTTAGATCATTTAAGTTTTAACAAAAATATTGAAAGAAAAGATCTAGCTTGTATCATTTACACATCAGGAACAACTGGTAATCCTAAAGGTGTAATGCTGAGTCATGGGGGTATTTTATCTAATTGTGAGGGTGCACAAGAAATTTTGAATTCGCTTGTTAAAGATAGTGAACCTGTTTTTTTGACTTGGCTACCTTTATCTCATTCATATGAACATGCTGTTCAATTTGTACAAATCACATTAGGAGCAAAAATTTATTATGCTGAAAGTTTAGAAAAATTATTATCTAATATGTCAGTTGCTAAACCAACTATAATGACTGCTGTGCCAAGATTTTATCAAAATTTGTATAGCAAGATTTCGATTAATTTTTCAAAACAAACAGGTCTCAAGAAAAAATTAATATCCTCGACGATTTTGCTCGGAATAAAAAAACTAAATAATGAGAATATGAGCTTCAGAGAAAAAATACTAAATTATTTATGTGAAAAATTAGTAAGACAAAAAATCAAAAATCAGTTTGGGGGAAATTTAAAGGCTTTTGTTTCTGGTGGGGGAGCGTTAGATCAAAAAATTGGTGAATTTTTGAATTCTATCGGATTGCCAACTTTACAAGGTTATGGCCTAACAGAAGCATCCCCAGTAGTAAGTTGCAATATACCTGAAAAAATCAAGATTGATACAGTTGGACCTCCTTTTAAAACTAATGAGGTGAAGATTGCACAGGATGGTGAAATTCTGGTCAAAGGCGAAAATGTAATGCTTGGTTACTGGAACATGAAAAAAGAAACAGACGATATACTTAAAAATGGTTGGTTACACACAGGAGATATAGGTGAAATTACAAAAGAGGGAAATTTGAAAATTACTGACAGAAAAAAAGAAATTATTGTAAATTCTGGTGGTGATAACATTTCACCCTCGAAAATTGAAAATTTATTGTGTCTTGACGACAAAATTAAACAAAGTTTTGTTTATGGAGACAAAAAAACTTATTTAGTTGCTTTAATTGTTAGTGATAGTGAAAAAAATAAAAAAGAAATTGAATTATATATAGATGATCTAAATAAAAACTTATCTCTTGTTGAAAGAGTAAAAAAAATAAAATTAATTAATGAAGAATTTACAATTGAAAATGGAATGTTAACACCAACTTTAAAACTAAAAAGAAAAAAAATTTTAGAAAAATATAAAGAAGATTTAGAAAAATTTTATTAATTTTTTACAAAATATTTGATTATTAAGCGCATAAACACTAACTTTTTTACAATTTAAATTTTTTTTAAAAAAAATTTTTATTTTAATTTTATTTTTAAAATTTTCTTTAAAATTTAAGATTTGACATAAGGCACATAAAAAAATAAAAATAGATTAATAGCGAATCAATTGATTCGTTTAACTTAAAAAAGGGAGCTAAAGATGCCTAAGAGAAGAAAAAAAGCAAAGAAGGCTAAGAAAAAAGCTAAGAAAAAAGCTAAAAAAAGAAGAAGAAGATAATTACTTAGTATTCTTTATTAAAAACGCTTCTCATAACGATTTACGTGTGAGAGGCGTGTTTTTTTTTTCCTCTATATCTTCTTCATTTTCTGAAACAGCTTCTTCTTCAGGTAAATCTGATGAAGCTTGCTTTATTGGTGCTGCCTCTGGTTTAGGTTGAGTATTTAAGTTTCTTTTTAAAGCTTTATCTAATTTTTTTTGAGTATCCTCTAATGACAGATTTAAAATTATTTGAAATTCTGAAAGGATTCTTTCATATGCTTTTTCAAACAATTGTCTTTCACTATAAGATTGGTCAACCATCAAATCATCCCCCTTATTAAGGTCTCTTACTACTTCAGCTAACTCATAAATCTTACCTGATGAAATCTTTGCTTCATATTCCTGCGCTCTCCTACTCCACATAGATCTTTTTATTTTAGGCTTACTTTTTAATATTGAGATGCATTTATTTACCTGATTGATAGTAGCTAATGGTCTTAAGTGTAATTGTTTATTAACAGGCACCATTCCATTTGCTTTATCTTTTTCAAATTTTATAACGTAAGTTTCAACGTCTATTCCTCCAATATTTATTTTTTTGAATTCAGTAATTTGCCCAACGCCATGTTTTGGGTATACGACGTAATCTTTGATTTTATATTCTCTTTTTTCTGTTTCTTGTTTTTTTACTTTTTTAATTTCTGGTTTAGCCTCATTATTTTTTGTAATTCTTAAACCATCACTTTTCTGTTCTGTAGTTTTAACTTCAGATTTTATAGATTTTTTTAAAGGTATTTTTTTAGTCTTAATTAATTTTTTTGGTAATTTATTTATCTTCTTTTTTACTTTTTTTAGTTTAACAATCTTTTTGGTTTTTGCCTTTTTTTTTGATTTAGTAGCTTTACTTTTTTTAAAGGTTTTCTTTAAAATACTTTTCAAACTTATTTTGCTCATCTTTATATTTTTCGTGATCCGATGGAGGATCTTTCTTAACTGTTATATTTGGCCAGATTTCGGAATATTGTTTATTGATCTCTAGCCATTTATCAGACCCTGGCTCTGTATCAGCTTTTATTGCATCAACAGGACATTCAGGCTCACAAACGCCACAATCTATACACTCATCAGGTTTAATTACAAGCATATTTTTTCCCTCATAGAAACAATCTACAGGGCAAACTTCAACACAATCCATTAACTTGCATTTAATGCATTTGTCATTAACTATATATGTCATTATTAATTTTCTTTTTTAATTTTTTCTTTGATATCTCCCATGATCTTATTGTCAATATACAATAAGCCTGCAAGTCGTCTCATCAAATTAGTTTCAAACATATCTGCTTCTTTATTTGAGTAAATTATTCTCCAAAGGGTTTCTATAATTTCAATTTTTTTTTTATCATCCATATTTTTAACTTCCCTTGTAAAATCCAAAATTTGGTTAGAGTTTTCTTCTATTTCTTTACCTTCTTTTAAAATATTTTCTAAATTATCTTGGTCTGCACCTATTTTCAAAAGTGCCTTACTTATTATAACTTCTTCTTCTTTTGAAAAGTTCTCATCAATTTTTGCAGCATGAATCAATAATGCCGCAACTCTTGCTAAATCACTAGTTTTAGTATCTCCTTTTTTTTCTTTAAAAAACATTACTTACTGGTTTAAATTTAAATTTTTTAACACTTTAAAAGGACTTTCTTTAATGAATTTTTTACTTACTTTTTTTGAGCTTTTTCTTGGATTGTATTTAAAAAATATATCATTATTTTTTTCAAAAACTTTATAACCCATAATTTTTAAAAGCTTTTTAAAGTTGTCCTTATTACATCCAAGTAAATTCAACATTTCAGGAATTAACTTAATTTCATTCTTTTTTGTATCTGAATTAATAATTTGAACAAATAATCTTTCTAAAATATCAATCCTTACGTAAAAATTGTCAAATTTCTCAAATCCACAAAGTAACATAAAATTTCTGTTTTTTATTTTGTCGTTTTCTAAAAAATTTAAACCAAACACAGGAGGTTTTAAATTAAAATATTTTTGATGATAATTTTTCCAAAGTAAAGTTCTTAAGGACACAGCCTCTGGTTTGATTAATTTGTGTAAAAATACATGATATCTTCCAAATTTTACTCCTTGATCTCTCAAAAATTTCCTCTCATTTTGACCTAATATTTTTAGATAATCTGTAACTTGATTTCTTTGAAGGACTCCATTGTTCTCATACAATTGATATGCAAGAGCTTTAATTGATGAATTTTTTTCCTTAAGATTTCTCAAATCAATTAAACTGCTCAAAACATTTTGTATTTTATTTTTTAGCCATTTCACTAAATAATTATTTAATTTTTTTAATTGATCTGTTTCCAGAATATCATCAACTATAAGAACAATATTTGGATTTAAATAATCTCTACCTGGTTGCAATTTTGCTATTGGAGACTTTCTCCAATAAATTTTAAAATCCTCGTTTAGTTCTATTAAACCTGTCTCGATTATTGTATCTATTCTTTTTTGAAGTTCTGGACCAACTGTCTGTCTTGCTGCTTTTTTGAGCGATTTGATATCTGTTTCTAAAGCACCCTTTTTTAAATCTAGTTCTAATTTAAGTCCATTTATCTTTCCAATAAATTGATCATCAATCATTACTTCGTTATTTTCTAAAATTTTAGTATCAAATTCCATATCTTGCTTTAAGCCTCTTGCTAGGACACTTGCTCTTTTGTCAATAAAAGTTTTTGTAAGCTCCTCATGTAATCTATCTGATAACTTATCCTCTAAGTGTTTTGTTTTTTCTATCCAATAGTTTTGATTTTCTATCCAATTATTTTTATTTGAAACATATGACCAAGTTCTTACATTTGCAATTCTATTTGATAAAGAATCTACATTTCCATCTAATTTATCAAGTTTGACGAGTTGAAGTCGCATATAATCATCTGTAATTTTACCCTTTTCACTTGTTAAATATTTAAAAACATTTTCAATCACTTCATAGTGATTGCCATAGGTTTTTTTAACAAAATCTGGTATTTGGCAACATTCCCATAAAAGACTTAATTTATCTTTATCAAATTTAATATTTTCTAAATTTTTATCTCTTAAAAAAAATTTCAAGGCTTTTTCATCTTCGCACTCATGTATTTTTCTTAACCATCTTCTACTAGGCTTCTCCTCTAAAGACTTTAATAATTTAAAAGGACTCTCAAAGTTTAAATTTGAATTTCTCCAAAATAAAGATTGGATTTCCTCAAATTTATGATTTTCCAATAAATCTACTTCATCAGCATTTATTTCTTTACATTCTCCTGTTATACCAAAATTTCCATTGTTCAAATATCTTCCTGCTCTACCAGCTATTTGGCCAATTTCTGCTAAATTTAGCTTTCTTAATTTTTTTCCATCAAATTTTTTTAAATTGGAAAAATAAACGTGATCAAGATCCATATTAATTCCCATACCAATAGCATCAGTTGCTACTAGAAAATCAACATCTCCGGATTGATAAAGCTCTACTTGTGCATTCCTTGTCTTTGGGCTTAGAGATCCCATAACAATAGAAGCTCCTCCTTTTTGTCTTCTTATAAGTTCAGCGATGGCGTAAACTTCCTCAGCAGAAAATGCTATAATTGCAGTTTTTCTTTGAATTCTTGAAATTTTTTTATGACCAACATAAGAAAGTTTTGAAAGTCTAGTTCGATTTATAAATTCGATGTCATCATCAAGATTAGAAATAATTGGTCTTATAGTATTTGATCCCATTAACATTGTTAATTTTATTCCTCTTAAGTTCAATAATCTGTCTGTAAAAATATGACCTCGCTCATGGTCTGCGCACATTTGAATTTCATCCACACCTACAAAATCTAATTCTTTATCAATAGGCATAGATTCAACAGTGCACAGATAATACTTTGCATTTGTAGGAATTATTTTTTCTTCACCAGTAATTAATGCAACTTTATCTAAACTTACCTTTTTAATTACCTTGTCGTAAACTTCTCTAGCTAACAATCTCAAAGGAAAACCTATCATTCCAGTGTCAAACGACAGCATAGTCTCAATAGCAAGATGAGTTTTACCTGTATTTGTTGGGCCAAGGACAGCTGTAATTTTATTTTTTGTCATTTCTATCTTTGGTATATCTTAATTTTTATCTACCAGATGTAGTTGTTGTTAAAGAACAAAAATAGACTAAAACATGACCGAATCGATGGATAAAAAGTTCTCATTTTTTTTTAAATAATAATTTAACTTAACATAATTAAATTAATTATAAAGATTATGTGCTGAATGCTTAGTCAGTTGTTTTGATTTTTAAAATTTTCCAAATTCCTGATGCTGACGTAATTATCTTGCCATTACAATTTAACTCACAAAATAAAAATACAAGAGTTTTTGTTTTTTTTAATATTTTAACTTTCCCGTAGATTTCATCATTAACTTTTGATGATCCAATAAACTTTATATCTAAAGAAATTGTTACGCAGGGTGCATTATCAGCTGATCTATGCGCTGCTGTGCCGGCACCAGCATCTATCAGTGCAGACAAATAACCCCCATGAGTAATTCCTGCAGCATTTAAATGATTATTATTAATCGTTGATTTAAATTCGTATTCATTTTCAGAGATATTTCTAAATAAAAGGCCTCCGTTATGTTTCATAAAACCTGGTTTGAGACTGATTTGTTCAAATTGATTAGACATAATTTTTTATAATACAAAAGTTAAGATTAATATAATTACAAAAATAGAAACAAAAAAATATATTACTGACATTTGAAGAGATATTTTTTCTAACCATTTTAACATAATTTTCCTTTTTTATGGTGCGCCTGCTAGGAGTCGAACCCAGAACCTCCTGGTCCGTAGCCAAGCGCTCTATCCAATTGAGCTACAGGCGCATTTATTAATATATTTGTTTATAGTATATCAATATTTAGTGTATTTTAATGATAAGATAAAATTAAAATTTATGAACAACAAACCTGATGACGTGGTCATTTGTAGTGCAGTTAGGACTCCTATAGGCACTTATAAGGGATCATTAAAAGATTTGAAAGGAGATCAACTTGGTACTATCGTGATAAATGAGGTTTTGAAAAGAAGTAAAATATCTAATAATCAAATTGATGAAGTAATAATGGGCCAGGTTTTGACTACTGCTGGAGGACAGAACCCTGCGAGACAAGCAGCAGTAAATGCTGGGATCCCTGTATCCAAACCTGCTTACTTAGTAAACCAAGTTTGTGGATCGGGACTAAGGGCCATTATTTCAGGTTATCAACAAATTAAATTAGGAGATGCAAATAATGTAATTTGTGGGGGTCAAGAGAATATGTCGATGACACCTTACTCTTATTTTTATTCAGAGAAAAAAGAAATTTCAAAAGATCAATTAATCAATACTATGATTCACGATGGTTTAACTGATGCTTTTAAAAATTACCACATGGGAGTTACAGCTGAAAATGTTGCAAAAAAGTTTAATATTTCTAGAAAACAACAAGATGAATTTGCTCTTAAATCCCAAAAAAAAACAGAAATTGCAATTGAAAATAATAAATTTGATGATGAAATAGTGCAGATAAATCACAAAGGTATTATTTTAAAAAAAGATGAACACCCAAGAAAAGATTTAAAATTATCTGATTTAGAAAAATTAAAAACAGCTTTTAAAGATGGTGGGACTGTGACACCCGGAAACTCATCTGGTATAAATGATGGAGCAGCTGCTTTATTATTAACTACATTTAAGGAAGCTCAACAAAATTCACTTAAACCATTGGCCAAAATTATTTCCTGGGCATCTGTTGGTTTGGAACCATCTTTAATGGGTCTTGGTCCTATAGAAGCTATCCGCCAAGCATCAAAAAAAGTAAATTGGAATTTAAATGAAATCGATTTATTTGAAATTAATGAGGCTTTTGCCGCTCAAGCTATAGCAGTTATCAGTGAATTGGGTATTGATGAAAACAAAGTTAATGTAAATGGTGGGGCTATTGCTTTAGGTCACCCAATAGGTGCATCTGGAGCAAGAATACTTGTGACACTTATACATGAAATGAAAAAACAGAATAAAGAAAGAGGTTGTGCCGCACTTTGTATAGGTGGTGGTATGGGAATTGCGCTATGTGTAGAAAAAATTTAGGAATTAATTTTTCCGTATTTTTCCTCTAACAAGATTTTTTGGATCCACACATTAGCATCTTTATATGTGTTGAATTTTGGTTGAATAAATATATTTAATAACTTTTTAATCATTATTTAAGTATTTCAATAAAGAGTGTCAAAAAATTGGATAGAATGTGTTAAAATTAAAGATTAAGTAAATTTTTTTTATGTATAAAACTTTTAAAAATGACTGAAAAATTGTTAGTTCCTGACATAGGTGATTTTGAGAACGTGGAAGTAATAGAACTTTTAGTAAAAGAGGGTCAAGATATTAAAAAAAATGATCCTGTTGTTACTATTGAAAGTGATAAATCGAGTGTTGAAATACCATCAATATTTTCTGGCAAAGTCGAGTCTGTAAATGTAAAAGTTGGAGATAAGGTTTCAAAGGGAGATCTATTAATAAATATTTCTTCAAATCAATCATTATCTCAAAAAGAAAGTGTTCCAAAAGAAACTGAAAATTTAATTCAAGAAGCTGAGAGTACTTTAAGAAAACATCAGGACCAAAATATTCCACAAAAAATAATTGAGACCGAAAAACCAAAAATAATCCAAGTAGTTAAAGAAGGGGATATCGATCCACTAGAAACAAGTGAATGGCTAGAGTCTTTGTCAGCAGTAATAGAAAAAGACGGAAATCAGAGGGCACATTATTTAATTAAAGAACTTATTAACAAAGCTTATATGGAGGGTGCCAATATACCCTATACGCAAAATACTCCTTATATAAACACTATACCAGTTAACGAGGAAAAAAAATCTAATGGAGATCAAAACATAGAGAGAAGAATTAGATCTTTAATTAGATGGAATGCTGCCGCAATGGTAGTTAGAGCAAATAAAAAATTCCCAGAACTTGGAGGGCATATTGGAACTTTCGCATCTGCTGCAACTCTTTACGATGTTGGTATGAATCATTTTTGGAGAGCTAAAAATAATAAATTTGGTGGAGATTTAATTTATTTTCAAGGTCATAGCGCTCCAGGTATGTACGCTAGAGCTTATCTAGAAGGTAGACTTAACGAAAAACAATTAGATAGTTTTAGACAAGAAGTAAACCCTGGTGGTCTTTCCTCATATCCTCATCCTTGGCTAATGCCGAATTTTTGGCAATTTCCAACAGTGTCCATGGGATTAGGTCCAATGCTTGCAATTTATCAAGCAAGATTCATGAAGTACTTAATCAATAGAGGTCTCATTAAAGATGAAGGTAGAAAAGTTTGGGCATTTTTAGGTGATGGCGAAATGGATGAACCTGAATCTTTAGGCGCGATTGGTTTAGCCGCAAGAGAAAAATTAGATAACTTAATATTTGTTGTAAATTGTAATCTTCAAAGACTAGACGGACCAGTTCGTGGAAACGGAAAAATAATTCAGGAATTAGAGGGAATTTTTAGAGGTGCGGGATGGAATGTTATAAAAGTTATTTGGGGCTCTTATTGGGATCCATTGCTTGCCAATGATAAAACAGGTCATTTAGTTAAAACAATGAATGAGACTGTCGATGGCGAGTATCAAGCAATGAAAGCAAGGGACGGTGCGTATGTGAGAGAAAAATTTTTTGGAAAATATTTAGAGACCAAAGAGTTGGTTTCCAGTCTTTCAGACAAAGATATTTGGCGATTAAACAGGGGTGGTCACGACCCTCATAAAGTTTTTGCAGCTTATGATAAAGCATCTAAAAATGTTGGAAGTCCTACAGTTGTAATTGCAAAAACTATTAAGGGTTATGGAATGGGCAAAAGTGGTGAGAGTGTAAATACAACTCACCAGACTAAGAAGTTAGATATCGACGACTTAATGTATTACAGAGACAGGTTTGATGTTCCATTAACAGATCAACAAGTTAAGAATATTGAATACTACAAGCCTGATCAAAATTCTCCAGAGATTAAATATATAAATGAAAGACGAATTCAACTGGGTGGTTTTATTCCTGAAAGAACAACTTACGCCAAACCTGTTAAAGCACCACCAAAAGATATTTTCGATAATATGAAAGTTTCTACAGGTGAAAAAGAAATGTCGACCACAATGGCATTGGTCAGAATGTTAACAAACCTTTTGAGAGATAAAAATGTTGCACCAAGACTAGTTCCAATCATACCTGATGAGGCTAGAACATTCGGAATGGAGGGTTTTTTCCAAAAAATAGGAATTTATGCTCATGAAGGTCAAAAATATGAGCCAGAAGATTCTGCTCAATTAAGTTCTTATAAAGAGGAAAAGAGTGGTCAAGTTTTAGAGGAAGGAATTAACGAGGCTGGAGCGATGTCATCTTGGATCGCCGCAGGAACTTCATATACTAACCATGATATAGAAATGATCCCAATTTATCTTTTTTACTCAATGTTTGGCTTTCAGAGAATTGGTGATTTTGCTTGGGCGGGTGCTGATAGCCAGTCCAGAGGGTTTTTGATCGGAGCAACCGCTGGAAGAACAACTCTTGCTGGGGAAGGTTTACAACATCAAGATGGTCATAGTCATTTGATGGCTTCAACTATTCCTAATTGCAGATCATACGATCCAACATTTCACTACGAGCTTGCAGTCATTTTTCGAGAAGGTTTAAGAAGAATGCATGAGAAAAAAGAGAATATTTTCTATTATATTACGACCATGAATGAAAATTATCCTCATCCAGAAATGCCAAAAGATAAATCATGTGAGGAAGGTATTTTAAAAGGAATGTATAAAATAAAGGAGTTTAACAAGTATAAAAAAACTAAAATTCAATTTCTTGGATCTGGCACAATCTTAAGAGAAATGATAGCTGGTGCCGAAATATTACAAAATGAGTATCAAATCGATAGTGAGATTTGGAGTGTAACCAGCTTTAATGAATTAAGAAGGGATGGCCTTGAGGTAGAGAGATACAATCTTCTAAATCCTGATAAAGAGCCTAAAAAAAGCTATGTAGAAAAATGTTTGGGTAATACTGAAGGACCAATTTTAGCAGCTTCTGATTATATGAGAATGAATTCTGACCAGATTAGACCATACGTAAATAAAAGTTTTTATTCATTAGGAACGGATGGATTTGGTCGAAGTGATACAAGAAAGAAGTTAAGAAAATTTTTTGAAGTTGATAAGGAACATATCACAACATATGGTTTGAGTATTTTAGCTAAGGAACAGCTTATTGCATCAAAATATGCAAAAGAAGCAATCAAAAAGTATAAGATTGATATTGATAAACCTATGCCAACAAAATTATAGAATGCCCAAAAAAGATATAAAAGTTCCAAATATTGGTGAATTTAAAGATGTAGAGGTTATTGAAATTATAGTCAAAAAGGGTCAAGAGATTAAAAAAAATGATCCTTTAATAACAATTGAAAGTGATAAATCGAGTGTTGAAATACCCTCATTACATAATGGAATAGTTACAGAATTAAATTTAAATGTTGGGGATAAGGTTTCGGAAGGTGATAAAATATTAGAAATTGAATCAAAAGACAATCAAGTAGAAACTCAATTAAAAACTGAAGAAATAAAAACAATTAAAAAAGAAAATACTAAAGAAAAAAAAATAGAAATTAGAAGAGAAGTTGGATCAAAAAATGTTATCGTAAAAGATTTTTCTAAAAAAACTGCAGCCTCACCAAAAGTCAGAAAATTCGCAAGAGAACTTGGTGTTGATATTAGTAAAGTTGAAGGTAGTGAAAGACTAGGAAGAGTAACTGAAAGTGATGTAAAGTCATTTGTCGCAAATAAACCTAAGATAAATTCTGAAAAAGAATTCAAAAAAGATGAAACGATAGAACTAGAATATCCTCACTCTGAATTTGGAAAAACAGAAATAAAGGATATTCCAAGAGTGAAGAGACTTTCGTCTAAATATCTTATGAATTCTTGGACCAATATTCCCCATGTGACCAATCATGATGAAGCAGATATAACTGAATTAGAGGAGTTTAGAACATCTCTTACAGATATTTACACTGGAGAAAAAAAAAAAATTACTCCTTTAGCTTTTATCGTCAAAGCATTAACTGCATCACTTAAAAAATTTCCAAATTTTAATTCATCTATAGATGAAATTGATAAAGGAAAAATGACCTTAAAAAAGTATTACCATATTGGAATAGCAGTAGATACGAAGCATGGACTTATGGTGCCAAAACTAAGAAATGCTGATAATAAGAATATTTCATTAATTGGCAACGAACTTAAAAAATTAAGTGATCAGTGTAGGAATCTTAAAATTGATAAAAAAGAATTATTTGGTGGTTCCATGACAATAACAAGTCTAGGAGGTATTGGTGGTTCTTTTTTTACACCTATAATTAATTATCCTGAAGTTGCAATTTTGGGAGTTGGCAAATCTCAAAAAAAACAAATTTTTATTGATGGAAAATTTATTACACGAACAATGTTACCTTTATCTTTATCATATGATCACAGAATAATTGATGGAGCTGAAGCAGCTCGATTTAACAACGATTTGAAAGATAATCTTGGAAAAAATTTTGCTTACAAATTAGCTGTGTAAAAATATGTCAAAAACTCTCTCATTATTTAGTGCACTATTATGCACTTTCATTTGGGGGACCACATTTATTGCACAAGATACAGGCATGGACGACATCGGCCCATTCACTTTTAATTCAGTAAGATTTTTTGTGGGGTTTTTAGCAATTGTTCCTTTAGCATTAATGTTTGAAGCAAAAAAACTAAAAAAAGAGTTTAGGTTTGATACAAAAACATTCGTTATCCTGTCCTTTTTAATCGGACTATCATTATTTTTGGGCTCAGCATTACAACAGGTTGCGTTGCTTTACACTGATGTAGCAAATGCTGCTTTTTTTACAATTTTTTATGTGCCAATGGTCCCAATAATTATTTTCATCTTTAAAAAAGATTTTTTACACTGGAGTGTATGGCCATCAGTAATTTTATGTTTAATCGGAGGATATTTATTAACAAATTTTCAAGATGCAACTGTAAGATTAGGTGATACCCTTGTGGTATTAGGAGCTTTATTTTGGAGTACACATATTATTTTTACTGGTATGATTATCAAAAAGTACAATCTACCATTGACTATTGGTGCAATTCAAACTCTGCTAGTTGCTCTATTCTCATTTATAATAGGTTTATTTTCTGAAGAATTTGTAATCGCTAATATATTAAATGAAATAGACTCGATTTTATATGCTGGTATTTTATCAGGTGGTTTTGCATTTGTTTTACAAATTTATGCTCAAAGAAATATAACTCCAGCACCAGCAGCAATAATTTTTTCTTTGGAGGGTGTGTTTGCAACAATTGCCGCCTGGTTTCTTTTAAATCAAATATTAGGCATTAATAATTTACTTGGTTGTTTTTTTATATTGAGTGGAGTTTTATTATCTCAATTAGTTCCATTAATAAGGAAAGCAAGTTAAATATATATTATATAAAATAAAATTAAGCCAAGAATTATCCGATAAATTACAAACACATTAAAAGAAATTTTACTTATAAATTTAAGAAAATACTTAATTGTAAAAAAAGAAAACATAAATGATAAAAAAGTAGCAATTAATAATAAAAAATTTATTTCTATTGATTGTTCAAAAGCCTCTCTTAAACCTAGGAAGCTTGCGCCTGCTAATGCAGGTATAGACAGTAAAAAAGAAATTTTACTAGCGTCTGTTCTATTGAAATTCAAAAATCTTGCTGCCGTAATCGTTATTCCAGCCCTACTAACTCCTGGTATCAACGCCAATATTTGAAATAAACCAATTAATAAAACTGATTTAATATTCAAATCTGTAGAAATATTTCGATCAATTTTTCTTTGATCAGCAAAGAAAAGTATGAATCCAAAAAATAGTGTTGTTGATGCAATTACTTTTGTGTTTCTTAAAAGATGAATAAATTCAGTGGAATATAAAATATATCCAAAAAATATTAAAGGCAAGGAGCCAATAATTATTAAACTTAATAACCTATTATTATTTCTTAGATCAAATAGCTCTTTTCTAAAATAAAAAATTACTGCAATTAATGAGCCCAAATGTAGACTTATGTCTATTAATAAAGAACTTGTTTCTAAATCATGAAAATTTGATACCAATATTAAATGAGCTGACGAACTTATGGGTAAAAATTCAGAAATTCCTTGAACAGCAGAAAGAATTAAAATTTCTATAAAATCTCGCAACATACATGTGTCGTAGCTTAAAAAATATTCATTTTAAACAATTCGATTTAATCATATTAGGTATGCAAAAATCAGATTAAGTAGATTTTAAGCTAAATATTATTGGAATTAGGTAATAATAACTGACCTATTTATTTCTTTTACTAATAAAAACTATGTATATTTTGCGATAAATTTATAAAAATTTATGACTGATAAAATGCTAAAATTCGTAAAAATAGGTCAACAAACCCCACCTAAAAGAGGAGTTGATAATAGGAAAGATGATTTTAATGAAATCTATGATGAATTTATCACTCAAAAAGCACAAGAGCAGTCAAGTAGATGCTCTCAATGTGGAGTTCCTTTTTGCCAAGTCCATTGTCCTTTAAGCAACAACATCCCTGATTGGCTTAAATTGACTGCTGAAGGCAGATTGAAGGAAGCTTATGAATTATCTCAAAGTACAAATAATATGCCTGAGGTTTGTGGCAGAATATGCCCTCAAGATAGATTATGTGAGGGTAATTGTGTTATTGAGCAGTCAGGTCATGGCACTGTAACAATTGGATCAGTCGAAAAATATATTACAGATAGTGCTTGGGAAAACGGATGGGTAAAGCCTATATCAATCAAACACGAAAAAGAACAAAGTGTTGGAATAATTGGTGCTGGACCTGCTGGACTGGCAGCTGCTGAACAACTTAGGAAAAATGGATATCAAATTACAGTTTATGACAGATATGACAGAGCGGGCGGTTTGTTAATTTATGGAATTCCAAATTTTAAATTAGAGAAAAATGTGGTCGAGAGAAGAACAAAATTGTTGAAAGATGGTGGAATTAAATTTGAACAAAATTTTGAGGTTGGCAAGGATGCAACTTTAGAGCAATTGAGAAAAAAACATGATGCAATTTTAATTGCTACTGGAGTTTATAAACCAAGAGAAATTAATCTGCCAGGTAATGATTTAGATAATATTTTTCCTGCTATGGAGTTTTTAACTGCATCAAACAAAAAGGGGTTGGGAGATAAAGTTGATTTATTCGATAAAGGTATACTAAATGCTGAGGGTAAAGATGTAGTTGTTATTGGAGGTGGAGATACCGCAATGGATTGTGTCCGAACATCTGTAAGACAAAAAGCTAATTCAGTTAAATGTTTATACAGAAGAGATAAAGATAACATGCCGGGATCTGCAAGAGAAGTAGCTAATGCAGAAGAAGAGGGTGTTGAATTTGTTTGGTTGTCTAGCCCAAAAGAATTTAGAGGAAAAAATAAAATTGAAAAATTAATTGTAGATCAAATTCAACTTGGCGATCCAGATGACTCAGGGAGAAGAAGACCAGAAATTAAACAAGGATCTGAATTTGAAATTAAAGCAGATATGGTAATAAAAGCTTTAGGATTTGATCCAGAAAACTTGCCATTATTATTTGAAGCACAAGAATTACAAGTTACAAAATGGGGAACAATTAAAACTGACTTTGACACTATGGAAACTAATATTAAAGGTGTCTTTGCTGCGGGGGATATTGTAAGAGGTGCATCTTTAGTTGTTTGGGCAATTAAAGATGGTAGAGATGCTGCTTTGTCAATCAAATCTTATCTTGAAAATATTGAATTAAAAAAATCTAAAGTTGCATAATGAGTATATATAAAAGAAATTTAGAATTACTTACTAAAAACAATGTTTATTCTAAGGAAATGGAACATGATGCATGTGGCGTAGGGTTAATTGCATCAACAGAGGGAAAAAAATCAAGAGAGGTTGTAGAATATGGAATTGAAGCTTTAAAGGCTGTTTGGCATCGAGGAGCTGTTGATGCTGATGGAAAAACAGGTGATGGGGCAGGAATACATTTAGAAATTCCCAAAGATTTCTTTGTTGAAAAAATAGAGGTTACAGGTCACACACATGATGGCTCTGATATTTGTGTTGGAATGATTTTTTTACCAAGAAATGATTACTCCTCACAAGAAAGCTGTAAAACGATTGTAGAAAGTGAGTTAACTAAAAACGATTTTAGTATCTATGGCTGGAGACAGGTCCCTGTTAATCCAAAAGTTTTAGGAGAAAAAGCTTTCCAAACTATGCCAGAGATAATTCAAGTTCTTTTTAAATCGAATGATAAAAATTTGCTTGATAAAGAGCTTGAAAGAAAAATTTATGAAACAAGAAAAAAAATTGAGAATAAAGCATTCAATTTATCATTAAATAATTTTTATATTTGCTCAATAAGTTCTAAATCAATTATCTATAAGGGCATGTTTTTAGCTGAGGCTATCTCAGATTTTTTCTTGGATTTAAAAGACGAAAGATTTATTTCAAGATTTGCAATTTTTCATCAGAGATTTTCAACTAATACTGCTCCAAGCTGGAGTTTGGCACAACCATTTAGAGCAGTTGCCCATAATGGTGAAATTAATACTTACAAAGGAAATAAAAACTGGATGAGAGTTCATGAACAAGAGATGAGTAGCCCTCTTTTTGAAAATGTTGAAAATTTAAAGCCAGTTATACAAAAAGGAGTTTCTGACTCTGCGGCACTAGATAATGTTTTTGAGTTATTAAATAAATCTGGCCAACCTGCACCTTTAGCAAAATTAATGATGATCCCTGATGCTTGGTCAAAAAGAAATAAAACTCTTCCAAAAAGCCATCAACAATTGTTTAATTTTTTAAATAGTACTATGGAACCTTGGGATGGTCCTGCCGCAATTGCCGCAACAGATAATGAATGGGTCATTGCAGCAAATGATCGTAATGGTTTAAGGCCTTTAAGATACGCAATAACAAAAGATAAGTTTCTCTTTGCCGGATCTGAAACTGGAATGATTGAATTAAATGAAAAAAGAATTTTATCAAAAGGAAGACTTGGCCCAGGGGAGATAATTGGTGTTAGAATTGAAAAAGGCAAAGTGTTTACGAATAATCAAATTAAAGACTATTTGGCAAAAGAATATAAGCATTTCAATTCTCAGATAATAGATTTAGATGAAAAATTATCCATTTCAAATGAGAAACATAATTTTGATGGTGAAGATCTAAGGAGACGACAACACTCTTTTGGAATAAGTTTAGAGGACTTAGAGCTAATCTTACATCCAATGGCTGAAGATGCAAAAGAAGCGACGGGTTCCATGGGTGATGATACGCCTTTAGCAGTTTTATCGGACAAATACAGACCACTTTATCATTTTTTTAGACAAAACTTTAGCCAAGTGACCAATCCACCGATTGACTCTTTGAGAGAAAATAAAGTTATGAGTTTGAAAACTAGATTTGGTAATCTTGGGAATATTTTAGATTTTGATACTTTAACTAAAGAAAATATTTACGTTTTAAATAGTCCGATATTATCGAATTCACAATTTAACAAATTTATTAATTTTTTTGGAAAAAACTCTGTCTCTATAGATTGTACTTTCTCGAATGATCAAAGTTTATTTGACTCTATTAAAAGGATCCAAAAAGAGTCGGAAATTGCTGTTAGACAGGGTGTAACACAATTAGTTTTAAGCGATAAAGCTATTTCAGATACAAGGATGCCTATGCCAATGCTGTTATGCGTTGGTGCGATTAATACTTTTTTAATTGATAAAAAATTAAGAGGGTATGTTTCAATTAACGTTCAATCTGGTGAAGCTTTGGATACCCATTCTTTTGCAACATTAATAGGTGTTGGAGCAACAACAGTTAATCCATATATAGCTTTTGATAGTTTATACCAAAGGCATGAGAAAAAGTTATTTGGCCAGTATAGTTTTGATGAATGTGTTGAGAGATATATCAAATCAGTGAATGCAGGATTATTAAAGATCATGTCAAAAATGGGTATATCTGTTTTAAGTTCGTATCGAGGCGGATGTAATTTTGAAACTGTTGGTCTAAGCAGATCAATAGTTGATGATTATTTTCCAGGAGTGACTTCAAAAATTTCTGGTATTGGATTGTCAGGAATCGAAAAAAAAATACGTACAATACATAAAGAGGCATTTGAAAGCACCGATACAGTTTTACCTATTGGTGGGATTTATAGATACAGAAAAAATGGAGAAACACACCAATATCAGGGCAGATTAATCCACTTATTACAAAGTGCTGTAGGATCAAACTCGTATACAGCTTATAAAAAATATGCTGAGGGAATCTATAACTTGCCACCAATTAACTTAAGGGATTTGATAGATTTTAGAAAAAAAAAATTAGGACCATCTATTCAAATTTCTGAGGTTGAACCAATAGAAAAAATATTAAAAAGATTTGGTAGTGGAAGTATGTCTCACGGAGCATTATCCAAAGAGGCACACGAAACATTAGCTATTGGGATGAATAGAATTAAAGGTGCATCCTGTAGTGGAGAAGGTGGTGAAGATGCAAATAGATTTAAGATAATGGACTCTGGTGATAGTGCAAATTCGAGAGTAAAACAAATTGCGTCAGCAAGATTTGGTGTAACAGTTAATTATTTAAACAATTGTAATGAAATTGAGATTAAAATTGCTCAAGGTGCAAAACCCGGTGAAGGTGGCCAATTACCAGGATTTAAAGTAACAGATGAGATTGCCAAGCTAAGACATTCAACACCAGGTGTAACACTAATTTCCCCACCTCCGCATCATGATATTTATTCAATTGAGGATTTAGCTCAGCTTATTTATGATTTAAAACAAATCAATCCTAAGGCAAGAATTGGAGTTAAACTAGTTGCATCATCTGGCGTTGGTACTATTGCAGCCGGTGTTGCAAAGGCAAAAGCTGATATAATTTTAATTTCAGGACATAATGGAGGAACCGGGGCTACACCTCAAACAAGTGTAAAATACGTAGGTATTCCATGGGAGATGGGACTGACGGAGGCCAATCAAGTTTTAACATTAAATAATCTAAGACATAAAGTTACTTTAAGAACCGATGGAGGTATTAAAACTGGAAGAGATGTTGTTATTGCAGCTATGATGGGTGCAGAGGAGTATGGTGTAGCAACTACCGCTTTAGTAGCGATGGGTTGTATTATGGTAAGGCAATGTCACTCTAATACTTGTCCTGTAGGAGTTTGTACACAGGATGAAAAATTAAGAGAAAAATTTACTGGAACTCCTGATAAAGTTGTAAATTTATTTACATTTATTGCTACAGAGGTGAGAGAAATTTTAGCTTCACTTGGTTTTAGATCTTTAAATGAGGTTATCGGTCGAACTGATTTATTAATGCAGGTAAGTAAAGCCTCGCCTAATCTAGATGACTTAGATCTTAATCCATTATTTGTCCAAGCAGACCCTGGAAATAATAAGAGGTATTGTGAGGTATCAGAAATAAATCAAGTTCCTAATACACTGGATCAAGAAATTTGGCCTCAAATAGAAAAGGCTTTAGATAACTCAGAAAAAATAAATAACGAGTTTTTAATTAAAAATACTAATAGAGCTGTAGGCACTAGAATTTCACATCACTTATATAAAAAATATGGTTATGAAAAATTAGAGGAAAATTTTTTAACTCTAGATTTTAAAGGTTCAGCTGGACAATCGTTTGGTGCATTTACAGCAAAAGGACTTAAACTTAATTTAAAAGGCGATGCAAATGATTATGTTGGGAAAGGTTTGTCAGGAGCAACCATTTCAATAAAACTACCTGATGAAAGCAATTTAATTTCTAATGAGAATACTATTATTGGCAACACAGTTCTTTATGGTGCAACGTCAGGTAAACTTTTTGCAGCTGGTCAAGCTGGAGATAGATTTGCGGTAAGAAATTCTGGTGCCACAACTGTTATCGAAGGCTGTGATTCAAATGGTTGTGAATATATGACCGGTGGTACAGCAGTAATTCTTGGAGATGTTGGAGATAATTTTGCAGCTGGCATGACAGGAGGAATGGCTTTTATTTACGATAAATCAAAAGAATTTGAAAAAAAAGTTAATCCGGATTCAGTTGTATGGCAAAATGTTGAAACTGAGTATTGGTCAAAATTTTTAAAAGAATTGGTACTAGAACATAGTAATGAAACAGGATCCAGCTTATCAAAAAAAATAATTGATGACTTTGAAAATGAGTTAAAGAATTTTGTACAGGTTTGTCCAAAAGAAATGTTAGATAAGCTTAAAAATCCAATCTCTACAAAAACAAAAATACAAAAAGTTAGTTAATTATTAATTTTAACTCTTTTTTCAATATCTTGAGCCATTTTGGGGAAGATAAACTATGATCACCATTTTTTATAACTACTAATTTCTTTTTCTTAGATTGAAATATTTTTAAAACTTTTTTTGAGTAAATTACAGGTACAGATTTATCTTTGCTCCCGTGAACCATCGTTACATTTATATTTTGACTTATTTTTTTATTTAAAATTTTATTTTTTCTTCCATCTTTGATTAATTGGTAAGTGATTGGGTATTCATAATCACCATGTTTTAAATTTATGACACCTTTTTTTTTGATTTCAATCTTCATTTTATTAGAAAATTTATTCCACATTAGTTTATCAAGAAATTCTGGCGCTGAACCTATTCCTAAAAAACCTTTAATTTTGTTTTTGATAAGACTAAACTGGTTTAAAGCAATCCAAGCCCCCATACTTGATCCGATAAATATAATATCATTTTTTTTGACAATTTTTTGAATTACTAAAGTAGTATCCCTAGACCATTTTGAAATATTACCATTAATAAATTTTCCTGATGATTTACCATGACCTGAATATTCTAAAGCAAGAAAACCTAATTTATTTTTTTTTGCAAATTTTAAAAATGCTTGAGGTTTTTTACCTTCCAAATCCGACATAAAACCATGCAAAAAAACAATGTGGGTGGCATTTTTTTGATGTAGTTTCAAATATCTTATTTTTCTGGTAGTAGAAATTTTTAAGTAATTAAAATTTGTCATAAAAGTTTATTAGTTTTGTCTATTATTATATAATTATTTTAAATGTCATCTAATTTAAATGTTTTGCAAGTAATCCCAAAATTAGGTTACGGAGGTGCAGAAACTGGTTGCTATGATATTGCACATTTTTTACCTGAAAATAATTGTAAATCTTACATTGTTACAAGTGGTGGAGAGTTAACTAAGTTTATTGATAAAAAAAAAGTTAAATTAATAAGGCTTCCTGTTCATAGTAAAAATCCATTATTGATTTTGATAAATTCAATTATTTTAATAGCAATAATTTTGATTTTTAAAATTTCAATTGTTCACGCAAGAAGTCGAGCACCAGCTTGGTCGTGTTTAATTGCAACAAAATTAACTAGAAGAAAGTTTGTTACTACATTTCATGGGACTTATAATTTTAGAGGTAGATTAAAAAAATTTTATAATTCAGTAATGGTAAGGTCAGATTTGGTTATAGCAGGATCAAACTTTATTTTTTCACATATTCAAGAGAATTATCAGGAATTTCTGAATTCTAAAAAAAAATTTTTAGTAATTTTTAGGGGCATAAATGTAGATTATTTTGATCCAACAACCATAATTGAAACTGATGAAAAAAAACTTTTAAATGAGTGGAATATTACTGATGAAAAAAAAATAATTCTTATGCCAGGTCGACTTACATCATGGAAGGGTCAAGAATTGTTTATTGAGGCAATAAATTTAGTTAAAATTGAATTAGGATACGAAGCATTTCATGTTGTAATATTAGGCAGTGATCAGGGAAGAGATTCTTATAAAGAAAAACTTATCAAATTAATTGAAAAATATAATCTGACCAATCAAGTAAAATTCATAGACCATTGTAAGGATATGGCTTTAGCTTATAAAGTTTCTGATATTATAGTTTCAGCATCAATTGAACCTGAAGCTTTTGGAAGAGTTGCGGTAGAGGCACAATCTATGGAAAAAATAATCATTGCTAGTAATATTGGAGGATCAAATGAGACAATTTTAAACGAAAAAACCGGGTTGTTATTTGAATCTGGTGATGCTCGCTCATTGAGTAAAAAAATCATTCAAGCAATGACAATGGACGAAACTTCCTTAGAATTAATGGGCAAGGAGGGAAGAAAAAACATTATAAAAAAATTTAATGTTGAAAAAATGTGTTTTTCTACTTATTCAGAGTATAAGAGATTACTTAATTAAATGCCCATAATTACTTTACCAGACGGAAACAATTTAGATTTTCCTAAAAAAGTGACAGGCTTAGAGATTGCTGAAAAAATTAGCAAATCACTAGCAAAACAAGCCTTGATAATGAGTGTAAATGGAGAATTAAAAGATTTATATTTTTCGATTGATACAGATTGTTCCGTTAAAATTTTTACAGCAAAAGACCCAGAGGGTTTAGAAGTTATTAGACACGACGCTGCACATATCATGGCTATGGCAGTTCAAGAATTATATCCAGGCACCCAAGTTACTATTGGACCAGTTATAGAAAATGGATTTTATTATGACTTTGCCAGAAAGGAGCCCTTTACAGATGATGATCTCAAAAAAATTGAAGAAAGGATGTCAAAAATAATTGATAAAGATTTAAAAACAAGACGAGAAGTATGGGAAAGAGATAAAGCAATTAAGCATTTTAAAAAAATTGGAGAAAAATATAAGGCAGAAATTATTGAGAGTATTCCGGAAACTGAGGAGCTTTCAGTCTATCATCATGGTGATACTTGGTATGATTTATGTAGAGGGCCTCATTTAGTATCATCTAGTAAAATTGGCAAAGCCTTCAAACTTACAAAAGTTTCAGGCGCATATTGGCGAGGTGATTCAAAAAATGAAATGCTTCAAAGGATCTATGGAACAAGTTGGGCCTCCCAGAAAGATTTAGACAATTATTTAAAAAGAATTGAAGAGGCAGAAAAAAGAGATCATCGTAAATTGGGCAAAGAAATGGATTTGTTTCATTTTAGAGAAGAAAGTCCAGGATCAGTTTTTTGGCATGAGAAAGGTTGGACGTTATTTCAAAAATTAATTAATTACATGAGAGCTAAACAGGACTTAGCCGGATACAAAGAGGTGAACACACCAGAGGTATTAGACAGATTATTGTGGGAAAAATCAGGTCATTGGGAAAAATATGGGGAAAACATGTATACCTCAGAAACTCCTGATGAAAAAGTTTTTGCAATTAAACCAATGAATTGCCCTGGACACATACAAGTTTTTAATCAAGGTCTTAAAAGTTATCGAGATTTACCTCTGAGAATTACTGAGTTTGGAAAAGTTCATAGATATGAACCATCTGGTGCTTTACATGGGCTATTAAGAGTAAGAGCATTCACTCAAGATGATGCTCATATTTTTTGCTCCGAAGATCAAATCACAAGTGAATGTTTAAATGTTACAAATTTGATATTAGAAATTTATAAAGATCTAGGTTTCAAAAATGTAATTCTTAAATATGCAGATAGGCCAGAGGTAAGAGTTGGTGAGGATGAGATTTGGGACAAGGCTGAAGCATCTTTGTTAAAAGCAGTCAAAGCTTCTAAACTTGAGTACAGTATAAATAAAGGTGAGGGAGCATTTTACGGTCCAAAAATAGAATTTGTTTTAAGAGATGCAATAGGTAGAGATTGGCAATGTGGAACAGTCCAAGTTGATTTAAATTTACCAGGTAGGCTAGATGCATCATACGTAGATAAAGATGGTACTAAGAAAGTTCCTGTAATGTTACATCGTGCATTATTTGGATCACTTGAGAGATTTATAGGAATTCTGATTGAAAACTATGCTGGAAAATTTCCGTTTTGGATATCTCCGTTACAAACAGTTGTTATACCTATTTCCGAAGACTTTGAAGAATACGCAAAAAAAGTTTCTAATAAGATAAGAGAAGCTGGTATTACATCAATGGTTGATTTAAAAAATCATAATTTAAATTATAAAATAAGAGATCATTCATTAGCAAAAATACCTCTTTTAATAATTTGTGGTAAAAAAGAAGTTGACAGTAACTCAGTAACCATTAGAAGATTGGATTCAAATAAACAAGAAAATATGGAACTAAACACATTTCTAAAAAAATTTTCTGCTTTAAACAAAGCACCTTCAAATATTTAAGTGGCAGATTTTAAGCAAAACTATTTTCAAAGAAGAACCAAGGATCGTGGACCTCGATCAAATAACAGAATTTCCTCACCCGAGGTTCAAGTTATCGCAAGCGATGGAGAAAATTTAGGCGTTTTAAATACTAATGAGGCAATCTCAATGGCAAAAAATCAAGGTTTAGATTTAATCGAAATTGCCCCAAATACTAATCCCCCAGTTTGTAAAATTATGGACATGGGAAAATATAAATATGATGCACAAAAAAAAGCAAACCTTGCGAAAAAGAAACAAAAAATAATTGCTTTAAAGGAAATTAAAATGAGACCAGTGACTGAAACGCATGATTATGAATTTAAAGTAAAAAATGCTAAAAAATTTATTGCTAAAGGTGACAAGGTAAAGTTTACCATTAGGTTTAAAGGACGCGAACTTCAACACTCTCATTTAGGGAATGAATTGATGGCCAAAATTAAAGAGGATATGAAAGATATTGGTAAAGTTGAATTGCATCCCAAGTTTGATGGGAAGCAAATGATTATGGTAATTCAACCTTTATAGGCTTTAATATAGGTTGTAAATTTTCAACATTCTTTGTATAACCTCGTTCAATTATGCCAAAATTAAAAACAAAGAGCTCAGCAAAAAAAAGATTTAAAATTTCAGCTAGAGGGAAAGTTATGATGGCTCAAGCTGGAAAGAGGCACGGCATGATAAAAAGAACTAATTCTCAGATTAGAAAACTTAGGGGTACTACTGCGATGTCAAAACAAGACGGTAAGATTGTTAAATCGTATATGCCTTACAGCTTAAGAGGTTAAAATGGCAAGAGTTAAAAGGGGTGTAACAAGTAGAGCTAAACATAAAAAAGTTTTAAAAGCTGTAAAAGGTCAGTGGGGAAGAAGAAAAAATACTATTAGAGTTGCAAAGCAAGCTATGGAAAAAGCTATGCAATACGCATATAGAGATCGAAGAAATAAGAAAAGAGATTTCAAATCATTGTGGATTCAAAGAATCAACGCGGGTGTGAGAGCTGAAGGTTTGACGTATTCCAAGTTTATTTATGGTTTAAATAAATGTGGAATTAAAATTGATAGAAAAATTTTAGCTGAGATAGCCTATGATAGCCCAGAAGCCTTTAAAACTATTGTCCAAAAAGCACAATCTGCTTTAAATTAATCTTCACTATTGTTTTATTTCGCTGAAGAAATAATCTGTAAAAATGTCTGATCTAAAAAAAATAAAAGACGAATTTATATCAAAATTAAAAGGTAAATTAGATCTAGCAGAACTTAATCAAATTAAATCTGATCTATTTGGTAAAAATGGGTTGGTCTCATCTCAATTTAAAAAAATAGGTACTATTGATGCCTCAGAAAGAAAAAAATTCGCATCTGATTTGAATATAATTAAGGATGAACTTCAAGATCTTATAAATTTAAAAATAAACGAAATAGAAAAAGCAAATATTAATGAAAAATTGGAAAAAGAAAAAATTGATGTTACTTTACCAGAGCGATCATTTGTAAAAGGTAAGATCCATCCTGTATCACAAACAATTGATGAAATATCCTCTATATTTTCCGAAATAGGCTTTAGTGTTGAGGAAGGACCAGATGTTGAAAATGAATATAACAATTTTAGTGCTTTAAATACTCCAGACAATCATCCAGCAAGAGATATGCATGATACATTTTATCTTGATGAAAAAAAAGAAAGATTGCTGCGTACTCATACGTCTCCTGTTCAAATTAGAACAATGTTAAAAGATAAACCACCTTTTAAAATAATTGCACCTGGCAGAACATACAGATCTGACAGTGACCAAACACATTCACCAATGTTTCACCAAGTTGAAGGTCTTCATATAGACAAAAATATAAATATGGGTCACTTAAAAGGTTGTTTGAATTATTTTATAAAAGAATTTTTTGAAGTTAAAAAAATAAAGATGAGATTTAGGCCAAGTCATTTTCCTTTCACGGAACCATCTGCCGAAGTTGATATTGGATATGAAATCAAAGATGGAAAAATTATTATAGGGGAAGGTGATCAGTGGCTAGAAATACTAGGTTGCGGGATGGTTCATCCAAATGTTTTAAAAAATGTTAGGGTTGATCCAACTAAGTTTCAAGGTTATGCGTTTGGAATAGGAATTGATAGATTAGCGATGTTGAAATATGGAATTAATGATCTTAGAGCTTTATTTGATTGTGATTATAGATGGTTAAACCATTTTGGATTTGATCCTTTGGACGTACCTACGAATTATAGAGGCCTAAGTAGATGAAAATCACATTTGATTGGTTAAAAGATCACTTAAAAACTAATCTGAAAGAAAAAGATCTTTTAGAACAACTTACTAATATAGGTCTAGAGGTAGAAAGTGTGGAAACTCTTTCATCTGATAATCAACTATTTAAAGTTGCAAAAATTATCAAGACAGAAAAACATCCAAACGCAGATCGACTTAAAGTTTGTGAAGTAAATGTCGGTGAGAAAGAGCTTAAAAAAGTTGTGTGTGGTGCCACTAATGCGAGTGAAGGACTTATTACTATATATGCACCTCCAGGTGCAATTATCCCGAAGACTAACACAAAATTAGAAATAGCAAAAATTAGAGGTGTAACTTCTTACGGAATGCTTTGCTCTGAGTCTGAGTTAAATTTATCTGATGAGAGTGATGGTATTACCGAATTATCTAAAAAATATGAAAAAAATATTGGTAAAAGTTATTTTTCAAAATCAAAATCTAATCTTATTGATTTATCTATTACACCTAATCGACCAGATTGTCTTGGTGTGAAGGGAATAGCTAGAGATCTCGCAGCTTCAGGTTTTGGAAGGTTAATAATATCTAAAGAAAAAAAAATTAAATTAAAAACAAAACAAACTTTAAAAGTTAAGATAAATAAGGAGAAAGGACAAGGGTGTAGTGCTTTTGGAAGTTGTTTAATTAAAAATGTAAAAAATACCGAGAGTCCTCAATGGCTCAAAGATAAATTAATTTCAGTTGGTCAAAAACCTATTTCAGCTATTGTTGATATAACAAATTATGTAATGCTAGATATTAATCGACCATTACACGCATATGATGCTGACAAAATTGAAAAAGGGATAATCGTAAGAAACTCAAAATCTGGAGAAGAATTTACAGCACTGGACAATAAAATTTATAAGTTAGAAAAAGGTATGTGTGTTATTAGTGACAACAAAGGAGTTTTAGGATTAGGTGGAATAATTGGGGGCACAAGATCAGGCACAGAATTTGATACAAAAAATATACTATTAGAGTCTGCTTATTTTGATCCAAGATCAATTAGAAATACGGCAAAAAAATTGAATTTAGATACAGATGCAAAATTTAGATTTGAAAGAGGAATTGACCCATTATCCATCGAAACTGGTTTAAAGAAAGCGGCATCACTAATTCAAGAAATTTGTGGTGGTGAAGTTAGTAAAATTGATATTCAAAAAATTGAATCTTATAAAACCAAAATTATAAACTTTGATGTAAATTCTTTTGAAAATATAGTTGGATTTAAAATTTCTGAAAAGCAAATCCAAAGAATTTTGACTGATCTTGGTTTTATTATTAAAAAAGAAAAAAATTCTTTAAAGTTAATAGTTCCTTCCTGGAGACCAGATATTTCACAGCAAATAGATATTATTGAAGAGTTGGTGAGAATAAGTGGTTATGATAAAATAAAAACAATTGACCCAATTAAGGATAGATCTAAATCCACTTTAACTCAAACTCAAAGATTATTCCATTTCTTACAAAGAGCAATTGCTTCGAAGGGTTATTTAGAGACAATAACATGGTCATTTACAGATCAAAGTTATAACGATCACTTTAGAGAAGCTGGTAAAGAAATAAAAATTGTAAACCCTATAAGTTCTGAATTGGGAGTTTTAAGAAATTCCATATTTTCAAATTTAATTATGTATATGAGTAAAAATTTGGATAGAGGCTTTAAAGATTTATCTATATTTGAGATCGGTCCTGTTTTTACTGGTTCAAATCCAGGTGAGCAAAAGACAGTAGTTTGTGGTTTATCAGCCGGTAAAAAATCAAGACTTTCTTGGATCGATAAAGAGAGAAATATTGATTTATTTGATGCGAAAAGAGATGTAGTGCAAACTTTGAGTGAGGCAGGTTATAATTCTGATCATTTTTTTATTGATAGTAAAACACCAAATTATTATCATCCAGGAAAGTCCGGTAGAATTTTCTTAGATCATAGTAAAGATAAAGTTGCAGCTTATTTTGGTGAAATTCACCCTAATATTCTAAAAAAAATTGATATTAAAACTGAAAATTTAATAGGTTTTGAAATCTTTTTAGAAAATTTAAAACTTTCAAGAAAAACATTGAAAGATCAAAAATTAAAGTTTTCTGTATCGGATTTTCAAAAATCAGAGCGAGATTTTGCATTTGTAGTTAATAAAGATGTAGAGGCACAAGAGTTAATAAGCGTAATCTCTAATGTGAATCCAAATCTTATTAGCAATATAAAAGTTTTTGATGTTTATGAGGGTGAAAATATTCCAGACAACCAAAAGTCTATAGCGATCAGTATAAGAATTCAGTCATCAGAAAAAACTTTGAACGATAAGGACTTAGAGAAAATTAATAATTCAATCATAGAAGCAGTGGAAAATAAAACCGGCGCTAAAATTCGATCTTAAAATTAAAATGAGTACAATCGACAATATCAGAAATTTTGCAATCATTGCTCACATTGATCATGGGAAATCTACGATAGCTGATAGAATAATCCATCAATGTGGTGGCTTGACAGAGAGAGAGATGAAATCACAAGTACTTGACTCTATGGATATAGAAAGGGAAAGAGGCATCACAATAAAAGCACAGACAGTAAAGTTGAATTATAAAGCAAAAAACGGAAAAAATTATATTTTAAATATTATAGATACCCCTGGTCATGTAGATTTTAGTTATGAGGTAAGTAGATCTTTGTATGCCTGTGAAGGATCAATATTAATTGTAGATAGTACTCAGGGTGTTGAAGCTCAAACACTAGCTAATGTCTATCAAGCTCTAGATATTAATCATGAAATCATTCCTGTTTTAAACAAAATAGATTTGCCGGCTTCTGATCTAGATAGAACAAAGAAACAAATCGAAGATGTTATTGGAATTGACACTGAAAATGCAATTCCTTGTTCAGGAAAAACTGGAGAAGGTATAAATGATATTCTGGAGCAAATTATTAATCAATTACCGAGCCCAAAAGGTGACACTAATAAAGATTTAAAATGTCTATTAGTTGATAGTTGGTATGACACTTATTTAGGTGTCGTGATTTTAGTTAGAGTAATTAATGGTAAACTTACAAAAAATATGAAAATTAAAATGCTTTCTACCAACCAAGATTATATAGTTGAAAAAGTTGGAGTTTTTACACCAAAGGCTAAAGATATAGATGAATTAAACACTGGCGAAATAGGTTTTATTACTACAGGAATTAAAGTTCTTTCAGAAACAAAAGTCGGTGACACTATCTGTGATGCATCAAAATCACCTGTAAATGCATTGCCCGGTTTTAAACCAAGTAAACCTGTAGTTTTTTGTGGGTTGTTTCCTGTTGATAGTTCTGAATATCAAAAATTAAAAGATGGGTTAGCCAAATTACAATTAAATGATGCAAGTTTTTCATATGAAGCAGAGTCATCATCAGCTCTAGGATTAGGATTTAGATGTGGATTTTTAGGTCTCTTACATCTTGAAATCATCACAGAAAGATTAGAAAGAGAGTTTGATGTAAACTTATTAACAACTACACCTGGAGTAGTCTATAAAGTTAAATTAAATAATGGTAAAATTATAGATTTACAAAATCCATCAACTCTTCCTGATCCAACAAATATTGATTCAATTGAGGAACCTTGGATTAAAGCTACCATAATAACTCCAGATGAATTTCTGGGTTCAATAATAAAATTGTGTCAGGATAAAAGAGGAATTCAAACTAATCTTTCATATTCAGGTAATAGAGCTGTATTGAATTATGAATTGCCATTAAATGAAGTAGTTTTTGATTTTAATGATAGAATAAAATCTATGACAAGTGGTTATGCAAGTTTTGATTATGAAATTTTAGAGCATAGAGAGGGAGATTTAGTAAAACTTGGCATTTTAGTTAATAGTGAACCAGTCGATGCACTTGCCATGATGATACATAAAGATTTTGCTCAAAAAACTGGAAGAGAAGTTTGTGAAAAATTAAAAGATTTGATACCTCGACATAATTTTATGATCCCCGTTCAAGCTGCAATTGGTGGCAAAATTATTGCAAGAGAAACAATTAAAGGTTTTAAGAAAGATGTTCTGACAAAGATACATGGTGGAGGAGCAACAGATAGAAAAAGAAAACTTTTAGAAAAACAAAAAAAGGGAAAAGCAAGATCCAAACAATTCGGAAGAGTTGAGATTCCTCAAGAAGCATTTATAGGAGTTTTAAAGATTAAGGGTGCTAAATGAAAATTTACGATTGTTTTATATTTTTTAATGAAAATTTATTAACCGAAATAAGGTTCAATATATTAGATAAGTATGTAGACTACTTTGTAATTTGTGAGTCTTATTATGATCATAGAGGTAAAATAAAAGGATATCTTTTTGATCATAAAAAATTTAAAAATTTTAGTCACAAAATTATATATTTAAAAATTGATAACTTTCCAGAAAGTCTAGGAATTTGGGAAAGGCAAGATTATCAAAGAAATTTTTTAATGAATGGATTAAAAAATACTCAGCCAGATGATTTAATAATATATTCAGACGCTGATGAAATTATAAATCCTGCAGTCATAAGTGATTTACTGAGTATTGGTAATAATATAGCAATTTGTGAACAATATTGTTTTTATTACAAATTAAACTTGTTGTCAGAACAATATAAAGATGTTTGGGAAGGTAGTCGTGTTTCAAAATTTAAAAATTTGAAATCATTTAGTTGGTTAAGACTTATCGCAAAAAAAAATTTGAAATATAGTTTTTTTAGATTTGATAAATTTAAGAAAATAAAAGTATTAAATAAAGCTGGTTGGCATTTTTCATATTTAATGACTGAGGAAGATATTCAGAAAAAGATTAAAGCATGGACGCATTCTGAATTAGATACTATTGAAAATAGTGATTTAGAGACAATAAAAAATAGAGTAAAGGAAAATAAAGATTTATTTGGAAGAAATATCAAATTTTCGAAATTAGAGTTCAGTGAACAATTTTTTCCACAATATTTGATAAAAAACCAAGGTTTTTATAAAAATTGGATTATATAACTTTTTTTTTAATACAGCTTGTAACAATTTCATTAATATTAAATTTAAAATCAAAATCTAATATTTTTCTTAATTTATAATTGTTACTCAAAGTATAGTTATAGTTTCCCAATTCATAAAATTTTTTTTTATAAGAAATTTTTTTATTTATTTTTTTTTCAAAGATTTTGATTATTTTATCCAAATATATTAATTCTCCACTCCCTACATTCATAGTATATGAGCCAATGTTATTTCTTTTTAAAATTTTAAAAGTAATACCCAAAAAATCTTTTATATGAACAAAGTCTCTTCCTGGATAAATTAACTTTCCTTTTCTTTTCACAAGATTAATTTTAAATAACAATTTTTTTCTGGAGGCTTCAGTTATTACAGGCATAATTCTTCTAAATTTATTTTTGAATTCGAAAAATTCTTTTTTATTTGTATAACCGGCTATATTGAATAATCTTAGTATGTAACAGATTTCAAATTTATTTTTCACATATTTCTCAATTATAGATTTCGTCTTACCGTAATAATTTGATGGCTTATTTTTTTGACTTTCAGATGCTGCCTTAATATTATTTGGATTGAAATTATATACGTTAGAACTTGACAAAAAAATAAATTTCTTAATGTTGTTTTTAACACATACATCTATAAAAGTTTTTGTTTTTTTAATATTATTCTCAAAATAAATTTTTTGATTTTTTTCTGACTCCGGTGGAAAGCTCAAAGCTGCAGCATGTATTACAGTATGAATTTTTTTTGAAGAGACTAAAGATGAAATGATTTTTGAGTTTATATCAGTTTTTAAAAACTTTTTTTTGTTAATAATATTTTTTGAATGAGATCTAGAAAAGTTATCAATTCCAAAATAAGGTAATCTTTTCAATTCTAAAAATTCACAAATATGAAAACCTATATATCCAGTACATCCTGTTACAAGTATCATTTTATTTTTTAATATTTTTGAATATATTGATTAATATGTTTTTTTTAAAATTAAAATATTTTTTACACTATTATAAATCTAAAGCATTAAAAAAAAGATGTAAAAAAGACTATGCTTCTCAAAAAAAAATATTTGAACAAAAATTAGATCACAAAAACTTCTCTCAAAAATGGTTTTTAAACAATTTTGAAATTTTTACTTTTTTTTTGCCGAAAGATAAGAGTTTAAAATTTGATTATTTGGAGGTAGGTTGTTATGAGGGATTATCTTCTTTTTACGTTTTATCTGAATACAAATCTGTAAACGCATTTTTTTTGGATATATGGGATATGCCTAATTCGAATAGTAAAACACTTTCACATAATTTTGGGTTAATAGAAAAAGCTTTTGATCAGAATCTCTCAGGATTTGATTTTAAGAAAATGAAAAATGATTCAGTTATTTCAATGAGAAAATTATTAAAAGAAAATGTTCATTTTGACTTTATTTATATTGATGGATCTCACAATGGAGAAGATATTCTGTCTGATGCAATTGAAGCATTTAAAATTTTAAAAGTTAATGGACTGATGTTTTTTGATGATTTTTTACAACACGATGATAATAGAATATTACAATCATACGTAGGTATTGATAAATTTTTGTCTCTATATTCTGATTATTTGAAAATTGAGTATTTTCAAAATAATTTAGTTGTTAGAAAAAAATGAAATATAAGTGGAGAGGTGGCCGAGTGGTTGAAGGCGCACGCTTGGAAAGCGTGTAAAGGGGTAACTCTTTCATGGGTTCGAATCCCATTCTCTCCGCCACAAATAATCTTTGTTTTATGCGGTCAATTTGACATTTTTTTCAAATTGGTAAAATTATAAAAAGAGCAATTTAATGCAAAAAATGATATGATTAAATTTTCCGTAAAATAAAAAATGACGACTTTAAATAAATATCAAGCAGATTCGATTAAAGTTCTAAAAGGTCTAGAGGCAGTAAGAAAAAGACCTGGGATGTATATTGGTGATACGGACGATGGTACAGGTCTACATCACATGGTTTATGAAGTTGTAGATAACTCAATAGACGAAGCATTAGCAGGTTATTGTAAAAATATTGATGTTATGATGAATGCTGATGGCACAATTACTGTTAAAGATGATGGTAGAGGTATTCCAATAGATATCCATAAAGGGGAAAAGAAATCTGCAGCAGAGGTGATTATGACCCAACTTCATGCTGGAGGTAAATTTGATCATGACTCATACAAAGTATCAGGAGGTCTGCACGGCGTTGGTGTATCTGTTGTCAATGCTCTTTCAGCAAAATTGCAATTAGAAATCCATAGAGACGGTCAAAAATATTTCATTGAGTTTAAAGAGGGAGATGCTAAATCGCCACTGAAGAAAATTGGGAAATCAAAAGAGACTGGAACTCAGATAACGTTTTTACCTTCAAAGGAAATTTTTTCATCTATCAAGTTTAATTCAAATACACTCATAAAAAGAATGAGAGAATTAGCTTTCTTAAATAAAGGAATAAAAATTACATTCTCAGACTTTACAAATAAAAAGGAAAAGAAAACCATCTTTAAATTTGATGGTGGTGTAATAGAGTTTGTAAATTTTTTGGATGAAAAAAGGGAAAAACTGCAGAATAAAAACGGTAATGATTTATTTAAAAAGCCTATTTATATAGAGGGTAAAAAACAAAATGTAGAAATAGAGTGCTCTCTCAAATGGAATGCTTCCTATAGCGAAGATGTATTCCCATATACTAACAATATTCATCAAAAAGATGGTGGAACACACTTGCTTGGTTTTAGAAGTGCCTTAACAAGAGTTGTTAATAAATATGCGAATGAGCATAACCTCTTGAAAAAAAATAAATTTACTATATCAGGTGATGATATTAAGGAAGGGTTAACTTGTGTATTGTCAGCAAAAATCCCTGATCCTAAATTTTCATCTCAAACTAAAGATAAGCTTGTGTCCTCAGAGGTGCGAATGATAGTTGAAAATATCGTTAATGAAAAACTTTCTATATGGTTTGATCAAAATCCATCCATTGCTAAAATTATTTTAGCAAAGATTATTCAAGCTGCGTTAGCTAGAGATGTTGCTAGAAAAGCAAGAGAAAGTGTTAGAAGGAAAGGTGCTCTTGAGTTAAGTGGGCTTCCTGGAAAGTTAGCCGATTGTCAAATTGGTAAACAAGAGGGGACAGAACTATTTATTGTGGAGGGAGATTCAGCTGGTGGATCAGCGAAACAAGGCAGAAACAGAGCTAATCAAGCCGTATTGCCTTTGAGAGGAAAAATTCTCAATACATACGTAGACGCAAATGACAGTAAAAAAAATGGCAATAATAATAATGGTTCAGATCATAGGACAAAAGCTTTATCAAAGATGATTTCATCAAACGAGATTTTGACATTGATAAATGCTTTAGGATTAGACCCAAAATCTCAAGAAATAGATTTAAAAGATCTTAGGTATGGTAAAGTTATAATTATGACTGACGCAGATGTTGATGGATCACACATTAGAGCTTTATTATTAACCTTTTTTAATAACAAACCATTTAATAAACTTATAGAAAATGGGCATGTTTATTTAGCACAGCCTCCATTATTTAAAATTAATAAAGGATCAAAAGGAATTTATATCAAAGATGAAAAAGAGCTTGAACAATATATTATTAATAACAATAAAGAATTTAAAAAAATTAAAAAGGGATCAAAAGATTTTGATAAATTTATGGAAACTGAAAAGTCAAAATTAAACATTCAAAGGTTCAAAGGTTTAGGAGAAATGAATCCAGAGGAATTATGGAGTACAACATTAAATCCAGATACAAGAAACTTATTGCAAGTTCAGTACTCAAAAGATTTAAAAAAAGATCAAGTCTTAATTCATACACTCATGGGAAATGATGTTTCTCTAAGGAAAGACTTTATAGTATCTAACGCAATAAATGTACAAAATTTAGATGTTTAAAAATGAAGTTTTTTGAAACTTCAAAACAATATTCTTTAAAAAAATCAATTTACATAAATTTAAGGTGGATTGGTATTATAGGCCAATTGATATCAGTATATCTTGTGTATTTTTATTTTGATTTTGACTTCAACTTTATTTTCGCAAATTTGTTTATTTCTATTGGAGTAATTGGTAATTTATATTTAATTTTTGTTTACAAAAAAACGCAATTAACAGATAGGTCGGCGTTCATTCATCTACTAATTGATATAATTCAATTAAGTGGCCTCATTTATTTGACTGGAGGTGTTAAAAATCCATTTATCATTTTTTTAATAATACCTAGTGTTTTTGCTTCTTCAAATTTAAGCTTTAGAACTAATTCATTTTTAGTATTATTAACTACTCTATCTATCTTGGGGTTAACTTTTATTTCAAAAGATCTACCCGAACCTTTAAATGATCATTTTCATGTTAGTAACTATTATATCTATGCGATACCTTTAGCCTTAATAATAGCTCTACTTTTTTTAAATTATTTTGCAATTATATTCGGAGCAGAGAGTAAGTTAAGAAAAGATGCTTTGAATAAAATGGAAGAAATAATGGCTAAAGAACATGAGATGTTATCTTTAGGTGGACAAGCCGCTGCTGCCGCACATTCATTAGGGACGCCCTTATCAACAATAAAGGTAATCACTCAGGAATTATCAAAACAACTAAAAGATCAAAAAGATGTTTCCCAAGATATTGAACTCTTAGCAAGTCAGGTTGAAAGATGTAATGAAATACTAAAAAAATTATCCTTAAATCCTGATCAGGAGGATGAATTTATTGATGAGGACTTATCAATGAGAGAATATTTAAGACAAATTATTTCATCTTTTAAGGAAACAAGTAAAAAAGAATTTAGTCTTAATTTAGAACAAGATCTTAATTCAAAAAAAATTTATAAATCGATTGAAATTGTTTATGGTTTAAGAAATTTTATAGGTAATGCAAATAAGTTTAGTAAAAGCAAAGTTTTTATAAATTTGAAAAGCGATAATAACTTTACTGAAATTACCATTGAAGATGATGGTGATGGATATCCAAGCGATATTTTATCCAAAATTGGAGAACCTTATCTCAAATCAACTGATAAAAATAGTGGATTAGGTTTAGGATTGTTTATAGGAAAAACTTTGCTAGAAAAAAATTTTGCCACTGTTAATTGTTGGAATTCTCAAATAAGAAGTGGAGCTGAAGTGACAATAAAGTGGAAAAATAAAGATTTGTTCAATCTTTAATGTAAATTTTTTTTACTTTTAAAAAGTTCACTCAATTGAGAAATCATGACATCACCCAATTCATTTACATCTGTAATCTTTATCGCTCGATTATAGTATCTTGATACATCATGGCCTATTCCAATCGCTAAAATTTCAGTTTCAGTTTTTTCTTCTATAAATTTCACAATTTTCTTTAAATGTTTTTCAAGAAAATCTCCTGAATTGACTGACAGAGTTGAGTCATCAACTGGTGCACCATCGGAAATTACCATTAATATTTTTCTTTCTTCTTTTCTTTTTTTTAATCGATTAAATGCCCAAGAAATTGCTTCTCCATCAATATTTTCTTTTAACAATCCTTCTTTTAACATTAAACCAAGATTATTTTTACATTGCCGCCAATGTGTGTCGGCCCCTTTATAAATTATGTGTCTTAAATCATTTAATCTCCCTGGTGTTTTTGGTTTACCCTCTTTATTCCAAAATTCTCTACTTTTTCCACCTTTCCAATTTTTAGTTGTGAAACCTAATATTTCAACTTTGACAGAACATCTTTCCAAGGTTCTTGATAAGATATCCGCACAAATTGCAGCAATCGTTATTGGTCGGCCTCTCATGGATCCAGAATTATCTATTAAAAGAGTTACTACTGTATCTTTAAAATCTAAATCCTTTTCTTTTTTAAATGATAATGAGTTATAAGGGTCCATAATTATTCTTGGTAGTTTTGAACTATCCAATAACCCTTCCTCTAAATCAAACTCCCAAGCCCTATTTTGTTTTGCTAACAATTGTCTTTGAAGCTTGTTTGCAAGTTTGGTAATGACATCTTGAAAACCTATTAATTGTTGATCTAAAGTTTTTCTTAATTTTGAAGCTTCATCAGAGTTTTCTAAATTTTCTGCTTTTGTTATTTCATCAAACTGTGTTGTGAAGATTTTATAGTCTGTATTTAAATCAATAATTGTTTTTTTTTGGATAACTTGTTCATTATTTTTTTGATCAGATTCACTATCAATAAGTTGCTCATCAAGTTTATATTCATCTATGTCATATTCAGAATCTAAGCTCGCTTCAGTCTCTTCATTGTTATTTTCATCTCTAGTATCATCTGAATTGTTGTCTTGGTCATCATTAGAAGGATTATTTTGACCATCATCTTGGTTTTCTTCCCTGGTTTCTTCATTATCCTCATTTTTAAAAATATCCATTTCTTGTAATATTTCTGAAAACTTTGAGGAATATTCATTTTGATATTCTAAGTTTTCTTTTAAAAATTCAATGTGTTTATTCATTACTTTATCGAAGTCTTTTTCCCAAAAATTTAACATATTATTGGTTAAGTCATTTAATTCGACGTTTAGAAATTTCTTTAACATATATAATTCAAAAGCTTCCACTACTGGAACATCTTCTTTTGAATTTAATTGGTCTTTTCTTTTTAATTGAATTATTTGATCATAATTTTCCTTAAGATTTTTTGCTATACCTTTCAACATTTCTGAGCCAAGGCATTCATATCTTACTTTTTCTGCGATAGAATAAAGAGACTTATATGAAGAATTTAAAGGTAAATTTTTTTTATAAATCTCATCATTTGAAAATTTTTTTTTTAAAGCAGATGAGTCAGACTCTGCTCTAGCTTTAATGAAATCTCTTTTCGAGTTAAGATTTTCAATATCAACAAAATTCAAATCTTTTTTGTTCTTTTCATCAATATTTTTAAGATGGATATCATCAGAAATCACTCTTGCTGTTGAAGCTAAAGCTTGCTTAAGTTTTTCCCTTAAGTTTTCAGCCTTATTATTTTTCATTTAAATTTGAATATTTACTAGTGACTCTGGTAGTTCTTCCCCGAAACATCTTTGATAGTATTCAGCAATTGTATTTTTTTCAATTTCATCACATTTATTTAAAAAAGTGACTCTAAATGCGTATCCTACATCTTTAAAAATTTCTGCATTTTCAGCCCAATGTAATACAGTCCTCGGACTCATTACAGTACTTATATCACCAGCTATAAATCCTTTTCGAGTTAAGGATGCAACTTTTATCATATTTGAAACTTTCTCTTTTCCTTTGGGGTTATTTAAAGATTTATTTTTAGCTAATATAATGTCCATTTCTTTATCTAGACTGAGGTAATTTAGTGTTGTTACAATATTCCATCTATCCATTTGACCTTGATTGATTTGTTGTGTTCCATGATAAAGTCCAGTTGTATCCCCTAAACCGACTGTATTTGATGTAGCAAATAATCTAAAAAATTTATTTTGCTTTATGACCTTATTTTTGTCTAAGAGGGTAAAGTTACCTTCAGCTTCAAGAACTCTTTGAATAACAAACATTACATCAGGTCTTCCAGCGTCATATTCATCAAAAACTAAAGCTACTGGATTTTGAATTGACCATGGTAAAATACCTTCATTAAATTGTGTAACCTGTTTTCCTTCTTTAAGGACGATTGCATCTTTACCAATCAGATCTATTCTGCTGATGTGGCTATCTAAGTTTACTCTTATACAGGGCCAATTTAATCTAGCAGCAATTTGTTCTATATGTGTAGATTTTCCTGTACCATGATAACCTTGCACTAGAACTCTTTTATTGTGTGCAAATCCAGAGACAATTGCAAGTGTAGTATCTCTATCAAATTTATAATTTTTATCTATTTCTGGAACATATTCGCTTTTTTCAGAGAATGCGTCTACTTCCATCTCAGAATCAATCCCAAATGATTGTTTTAATGAAATTTTAATATCTGGCTGAATTTTAAGATTGGGTGTCAATTTTTTTCCTATATGTGTTTTTTAGTTGCGTGTAAGCTAAAGTAATTAACTTTAGTTTTTCTTCATATTTTTTATTTCCGGCATTCATATCAGGGTGAAATTTTTTGACAAGTGTTTTGAATTTTTCTTGAACTTTTTTCCATTTTAAACCTACAGAAACACCTAATATACTAAAGGCTTTAATATCTTTATGGTCAAATTTAAATTGACGCATATGATTGAACTCACTTTTAAATTTATCATTATCCATTTCATCTTTTAAAGTGTTATTCCATAAAACTTTAAAAAAATTATCAGACGAACTAAAACTTTGAGTAGGTTTATGCCAAATCATATCTGACTTTAAAAAATTAATTACTTGATCATCATTCATACCGGAAAAATAATTCCAATTTTTATTAAATTCTTTTACGTGTTCTAAACATAACATCCTATATTTTTTACTATTATCTTTTTCAACAGGCGCTTTATATTCACCAATTTCTTTACAATTATTCCAGTCGCAAATATTTTTCATGATAATATAATTACATTTATGAATATAAATGATTTAATTGCAATCGTAAAAAAAAAATTACAAAATAAAATTGCTTTGGAGAGTATATTAGTTGAAGATAAATCTTTTCTCCATAAAAATCACGTTGGAAACCAGGCAGGTAAATTTCATCTTAAAATTTCTTTAGTATCAAAGGAACTTAAGCAAATGAAAAGAATTGATAGTGATAAAAAAATTTACAAAATTTTAAATGAAGAATTAAAAAAATATATTCATTCTATACAAATTTTAATCAATTAATTCATTTTTCAAGAATCCATTTAAATTTTTTACTGAGTATTCTTGATTTAAAATTGTTTGTCCCATTTTCTTTAATAATACCAACTTTATTTTATCAGAATTATTTTTTTTATCAGTTTTCATAAATTTAATAATCTTATCAAGATCTTTACTTTTAAAATATTTTTTAATATCTGAGGGTAATTTTGAATTTTTGTAATGATCAGTAATCAATTTATAATCATTAATGTTTAGGAATTTATTCTTATTGCTAAATTTTACAGCCATCATCATTCCTAAAATGACAGCTTCACCATGATTTAATCTTTTAGAATATCCTAATGAAGCTTCAAATGAGTGACCAAAAGTGTGACCAAAATTTAATTTTTTTCTTAAGTTGCTCTCTTTTTCATCTTTTTCCACCACATCTTTTTTAATTTTACAACTCTCAAAAATTGCCTTTTCTATATAGGGAGATTTAAGTTTAATAATGTCATCAAAATTCTGATTTAAATATTTAAAGAATTTTTTTCTAGAGATTATAGAGTGTTTTAAAATTTCACCATAACCACAAACAATTTCTCTTCTATTAAGTGTTTTTAAAGTATCTATATCACTTATGACTAATTTTGGTTGATAGAAGCTACCAATGAGATTTTTTCCATACTTAGAATTTACTCCTGTTTTGCCACCAATCGATGAGTCTACTTGAGCCAAAAGAGTTGTGGGAATATTTATAAAATGTAATCCTCTTTTAAATAAACTTGCAGCAAAACCACCAACGTCTCCAGTTATACCTCCCCCTATTGCTAATAAACTATCCTCTCTAGAAAAATTTTTATTCAATAAAATTTCTAAAATTGAATTTATAGTAGTTTGGTTCTTATTTTTTTCGTTGGCATTAAAATTGAATAAAAATATTTTTTTATTCCGTAGTTTTTTTTTAATTTCAGAAATAAATTTTTTAGGAACTTTTCTGTCAACTACCAATAAACATTTTTTTGATTTAATGGAATTATTGACCATCAAACTTGATATTTTTGTAATAAGATTTTTTCCAATAAATATTGGATATTTTTCAGAATTAGTCTTAATTATCAATTTAATTGGTTTCATATAATATCTAAAATTCTATCTACAATTTCTTTTTTAGTTTTATTATGACAATCAATTTTATTTTGCGCTTTTGCATAATATTTATTACGATTTTTTATCATATTTTGAAGATCACTATTAGAAACATTATAAGCTAATGGTCTTTTAGCACTTTTTCTTATTCTTTGGATTAAAATATCATCCTTGGTTTTAAGCCAAAAAGATATGTGGTTCTTTAAAACTTCGTTTCTTATGTTTTTATTTAAAAAAGCGCCACCACCCAGAGACACTACTATTCCTTTAATTTTCATGAGTTCTAAAGTAATTTTTTCCTCGTATTCTCTGAAAAATTTTTCACCTTTGTTTTTGAATATATTTGAAATTTTCATTTTAAGCTTATTTTCTATGTAATGGTCAACATCATAAAAATCTAATTTTAGTTTTTTTGAAACTAAAAATCCGATAGATGTTTTACCGGATCCCATCATACCTAAAAAAACAATATTTCTATCAGATTTCATAATTTTCTTTATTGAAAAACCACAAATATGTCTTAATTTGAAATTAGTTAAAAGTATATGCAATTTATAAAAAAAACAAGTTCAAGCCGAAGTATTGTGGGTATTGTCACTAAATTAGTTTTACTTTTGCTTGTCTTTTTTTTAATTATTTTTTTACTGAACAAGATTGATTTTCCAGCTCCTAAAAAAGATATAGATAAAACTATTCCTAATGAAAATTTTAAAATTGTTAAATAAAAAAAAATTTTTAATTTTATTTTTTTTATTTTTCACTTCTATTTCTAATGCAGAGGAAAAACCAGTTGATATTTGGAATATAGATAAAAAAGAAATTGAAGAAAAAAATACAACTAACAATTCAGAAATTTCAAATGGGGAAAATATTTTACAAGAGAGTATTGAGCCAAGTGTATTTGGAATGCAAAATCAAAATCAAAAATCAATTATTAATCTTGATGAAAAGTTTGATACAAAAGAAATTAAAATAATCGGATTATATGACCCTGAAGATTATGGTCTCAATGTAGATATGTGGGCTAATTCAGATGGAGACCAATTAGAAAATTTGCTTACAAAACTAAATAAGATGGATCTTTCTAATGATGCAATTGAAATCATTAATACTTCACTCTTAATTAATGCTCATAGTCCCAAAAAAAATATATCAGATAACGAATTTCTAAAATTAAAGTCAGATTGGTTAATAAAAAACTCAAACCTAGATTTAATTGAAGAATATTTAATTCAAAATCAAATAATTAATTTACATCCAGAACTCACAAAACATCTTGTGGATGAACATCTCTCTAATTCAAAAATTGACAAAGCTTGCAGTGTTTTTTCAAAAAATAATGAATTAATTTCAGATGAGTATTTATCCAAATTTAACATCTATTGTTTGATTAAAAGTAATAAAAGAGAGGAAGCACAATTAATTCTAGATTTAAAAAAAGAAACAGGCTTTAAAGATGAATATTTCGAAAAAAAAATAAATTATTTACTTAAATACACAAAAAAAATAGATGATTCAGTATCTGAAAAATCAATATTTGATTTTTACTTAGCCCATCAAACAAATCCTAATTTTAATTTCGAACCTAACGATAAAACTAAAAAAATAATTTGGAAATATCTTTCATCTGCAAATTTACTAGGTTCATTTAAACAAATTGATGTTTCAGAAATTGAGAAAATAGGAACTATAGAAAAAGCTGTTCATGATAAAAATTATCCAGAAAAAGAATTATTTAATTTATATAAAAGATTCCAATTTAATTTTAATCAACTTCTCAATGCTCAAAATGAATATAAAAAACTCTCTAAAATTGAAGGCAGGGCTCTAATTTATCAGAAAATTTTACTTGAGTCAGAAATGGTGGAAAAATTAAAGTTATTAAGAGTACTAAAAAATTCCTTTAAAGATGATGATTTAGACAAAGCATTTGATTTAGAATTGAAAATCTTTCTAGAGAAAATTAATCCAGTAGATATACCAGATAATTTAACAAGTTTTTATTATACAAACATTCAAATTGAAAAGGATGAAGATAAAAAAATTAAGTTTAACAATGATATAATGCATCAATCAAAACTAATTAATTACTTTAACGGTGATTATGCTAGTTCCAAAATTTCTAAAGACACAAATAATTTTTTAAAAAAGATAAAAAAAAACAAAAAATATTTTCTATCTAAAAAAGATATTATATTTTTAGAGTCGTTAAGATATGATGGAATTGAAATTTCAGAAAAATACGATGATTTGTATCAAATTGATGAAAATGAAATTCCTACAGACATACAAATTATGATTAATAATAGTGAAACTGGTTTAGCACTTTTGAGAATTGCTGAAGTGATTGGACAAGATGAAATTGACAGAATAGATGAAGATACAATTTATTTTATAATAACAGCTCTCAATAAGCTTAATATTGATTGGATGAGAAATAAGATATTGCTTAAAGTTCTTCCTTTAAAAGTTTAAAAATTAGTTTAATTATTTATTATGCTTAAAGAAATTGTTACCGTTCCAGATGAAATGTTAAAAAAAATATCTGATCCAATTGAAAAAGTTGGAATTAATGAAAAAAAATTAATTGAAGACTTATTTGAAACAATGTACCACTCCAAGGGAATTGGTCTTGCTGCAGTTCAAGTAGGTATACTAAAAAGAGTTTTAGTTGTTGACGTTTCGAATAAGGATGAAGAAAATCAACCAATTGCATTAATCAATCCTGTAATCAAAAACTTAAGCGAAGAGACATCGGTGTACGAGGAGGGCTGTCTATCAATACCTGAAACTTTTATTGAAATTGAGAGACCAAAAATTTGTGAGGTGGAATATGTTGACGAAAAGGGGAAGAGGAAAAATCTTAAATGTGATGGGCTTTTATCCACTTGTATTCAACATGAAATAAATCATTTAGATGGAAAATTAATTATTGACCATTTATCAAAATTAAAGAAAGATTTTATAATAAAAAAAATTTCAAAAATTAAAAAAAATCCAGACAGAATAGTAGTTTAAAGATGGCAAATAAGATTATCTTTATGGGTACACCAATATTTTGTGTCCCAATTTTAAAATCTCTATATCAAAATGGTTATAATATTTCTGTGGTTTTTACTCAACCACCACAAAAATCTCATAGAGGACAAAAAATTAACAAGAGTCCAATTCAGGGTATCTCTGAAACTTTAAATATAGATTATAGAACACCTAAGACACTTAAGGATAATCAAGAAGAGTACGAATTTTTAAAAGAGTTAAATGCTGATCTTGCAATAGTGTGTGCATATGGACAAATTATTCCTGAAAATTTTTTAAACTTAACCAAAAAAGGTTTTGTAAATATTCATGCCTCAATCCTGCCTAGTTGGCGAGGGGCGGCGCCGATCCAGAGATCAATTATGAATTTAGATCCAGAAATTGGCATAAGTATTATGAAGATCAAAAAAGAATTGGATAGCGGACCAGTTAGTAATATTTATAAAATCAAAATAGATCAAAACCAAAATGCTCAAGAAATTTCAGAAAAACTATCCGCTTTAGCTGCTGAAAAAATCTTAGATAATGTGGATGATATACTTGAAGATAAGGCGAAGTTTATTGATCAAGATCATTCAAAAGCAACTTATGCAAAAAAAATTCAAAAAGAGGAGTCTCAAATTGATTGGAATGAGGATGCTGCTAAAATTATTGGAAAAATAAATGGATTATTTCCTTCCCCGGGTGCTTCATTTAGTTTTAATGGTGAAAGATATAAAATTTTAAGGGCTGAAATAGGGAATGGTATAGGTCAAGTAGGAGAAATAATTTCAAATCAGTTAGAAGTGGCATGTAATAACAAACAATCTATTAAGATTCTCGAAATTCAAAGACAAGGAAAAAGACCACAAAAAATTAGCGAATTCATGTTGGGCTCTCAAATTAAAAAAGGCTCGAAGTTATTAAATGTTTAGATATCAGATATTAATTGAATATGAGGGTACTAATTTCAGGGGGTGGCAAGTTCAAAAAAAAGGAAAAACTGTTCAGGGATTATTACAAGAGAAAATTTCAAAACTTTTAAAAGAAAAAATCACAATATATGGAGCTGGAAGATTAGATGTTGGTGTACATGCCAAAGAACAGTCAGCACATTTTGATTGTAAAAATAAGATTGTAAAATTTGATAGATTTTTAAAATCAATCAATCATTTTTTAAATAAAGATGGAATAGCAATACTTAAAATTACAAAAAGAGGTAATAATTTTCATGCCAGATTTTCAGCTAAAATGAGAGTTTATAATTATGTGATTATTAATCGGATTAGTGGACCAGTTTTAGATAAAAATAGAGGCTGGCATATTATAAAAGATCTTGATTTGAAATTGATGAAAGGTGCTGCAAGAAAATTGATTGGCACTAAAGATTTCAGCACTTTTAGAAAATCAAGTTGTAGGGCCAAAAGTCCAATAAAGACTATGAAATCTGTAAAAATTAAATCTACAAAAGATAAGATAGAAATAGAATTCAGATCTCAATCTTTTTTACAACAACAAGTCCGGTCTATGGTTGGTTGTTTAAAATATGTTGGAGAAGAAAAATGGACATTAAAAAAATTTGTAAATGTAATGCAGTCTAAAAAAAGAGAATTATGTGCTCCACCTGCACCACCTCAAGGTCTCTATTTAACGAGAGTTATTTATTAATTTTTTTTTATTACTCATCGCAAATTTACGGTGTATTCGCCATCTACTTTCCTCACGAATTATAAAACCACAACAATTTTTTGATTTACATTTACAAGGAAATTGCTTGTAATCTTTTTTATCAAAACTAAAACCATAATCACAAGTTATCTCTTCGCCCTTTTTAATATCTCTATCAGCTGTTATCCAAATTTTTAAACCCTTGCCATCATACCTGGCGTTAGCATTGCAACTATGATTAACTAATCCAGCAACGTTAAATGAAAAATCCCCATCCAAAGTAAATCTTTTATTTAAAGTAAATAAATAAATAGGTTTTTTATTGTCGTATTTATCAGACTCTTCAACTTCTTTATTTGTAATTATTTTTCCTAAATAATTAATAATTTTTGTACCCTCTTTAATATCTTTAGTAGCATAAAGTCCACGACCTTTGTTATCAATTTGTGATTTTCTGATTTTATATAATTTCATGATGTTGATTTATAATTTACTAAAATATTATCAATTGAATTCTAATAGTGCGTTAACATGTTCATTTGAACAATCAGCTAAAGCATTTAAATCATAACCACCTTCTAAAATTGATACAACTCTTCCTTTAGTAAATTCATTAGTTGCTTTAATAGCTCTTTTAGTAATTTCATAAAAATCTTTTGGTATTAATTTAAAATTTGCGAGTGGGTCCCTGATTTCACAATCTGTTCCAAAACTTATAAGTAGAAATTCTGGCTGAAATTGTTTCAATTTATCTAAAACTCTATCAAAAGCGTTTAAATATTCTTCAGAACCAGTTCCAGCAGGTAAAGGCACATTAAAAATATTATCATAATTTCCTTTTTCTTTTTCACTACCGGTTCCTGGGTAAAATGGGTATTGATGAGTTGATAAATATAAAACTTTAGGGTTATCATAAAAAATGTCCTGCACGCCGTTCCCATGGTGGACATCTGGATCTAGTATAGCTATTCTTTTGTATTTATATTTATCAATGAGATAGTGTGCACCAACAGCTACATTGTTGTATATGCAAAAACCCATAGCTTTATTTTTCTCTGCGTGATGTCCAAATTAAGACCAGTGCCCTCTAATTAAAGAGGGCACTAGCCCCCAGGCGGTCTTACAACGCAAAAAGCGTTTTTATATTTTTTTTGTTCGACAGAGTCTATTGCCTTTAAAATAGAACCTACCGCTTCTCTTGTTGCTTTTTCACTACCCGGTGAAATTACAGTATCTCCATCTAAGAATTTTAATCCTTCTTTTGGAAAGCTTTTTTGAACCATATCAATATATTTTTCGTCATGCGCTTTCTTTAAAATATCTAAATCAAATTTTTTAGGTTTATCCCAAATTAAATCATTCCTTTTTTTTAATTTTTCAGTAATTGCAATAACTCTCTCAGGTCGTTCAGGATGACCATCACCTGTTAAATGGTCTATTGATATATCTGAAGTTATAATTGCAGTACTCAATTAAAATAATTTTGTAAAATTTGATTATATATTCTTGTTAACTTTTTTAAATCTGACACAGAAGTCTTTTCATCAATTTGATGTATAGTATTGTTTCTCAAGCCCAATTCTAATCTAGGAATTTTGCCAAGAAACCGGCTGTCACTCGTGCCTCCTCTACAATTTAATTTTGGGGAATTACCAGTAATTTTTTTGACAATTTTTTTAACCATTAAGATATTTTTATTAGGCTGAGTATAAAAAGCCTCTCCACTAACTCTGTATTCTATTTTTGCTCGACATTTCTCTTTTTTAGCAGTTGAACTGATTATTTGATTTAATTTTTTCTTTAAAGAAGATGATTTATATTTAGTGTTAAATCTAACGTTAAATTTTGCAGTAGCTGATTGTGGCACAACATTTTCAGACAAATTATCAACATTCATTTTAGTAAACTCTAAATTAGAAGGTGGCATAAATTTTGTGCCGTTATCTAAAGAGGAACTTTTTAATTTTGATATTATTTTTGCTAATGCAGTACATGGATTAATGAAATTTTTAAAAGCAGCATGACCACTTTTGCCATAAACTGTAATTATTCCATTCATAGATCCACGTCTTCCAATTCTAATTTCATCACCAATTGACTTATTTGATGTAGGCTCTCCAACAATAGAAAAATCAATTTTTTCATTTCTTTTTCTCAAATACTTCATAACAGCAGGAGTTCCTAATCCAGTCGTCTCTTCATCTGCAGCAATAATTATTGAAATAGATCCTTTGAATTTTTTATTAGCCACAAATTTACTCATTGCACTGATGAAACAAGCAACTCCACCTTTCATATCTTGAGCTCCTCTACCATGTAGAAAACCATTTTTCACAAGACCTTTAAAAGGAGGTATTTCCCAGCCATTTAGATTCGCAACTACGTCAGTATGACATAAATAATTAAAATGAGGTTTTGATTTACCAATTCTAGCATATAAATTTAATGCTGGCTTTGGTCCGGTACCTTTTGATTTAATTATTTTGCATTTAAAACCAATAGATGAAAGTTTCTTAGATAAAAACCTTATTAGACCCCTATCTTCAGTGAGGGTTGTTCTAAAGCGAATCAGCTCTTGAGCTAATTTTAATTCATTAAGGGTTTTCAAAGTCAGTCTCTCAGAAGGTCGTTTATTGATGTTTTAGATCTTGTTTTCTCATCAACTTGTTTGACAATAACTGCACAATATAGGCTTGGCCCGCCAGGTTTTTTAGATGGAAGAGATCCTGGAACTACAACACTCCCCTCAGGTACTTCACCAGTCATTATCTCATTTGTTTCACGATTTACTATACGTGTAGAAGCGGTTAGGTATACGCCTGTCGCTAAGACACTATTTTTTCTAACAATAACACCTTCGGCTACCTCGGCGCGGGCACCGATAAAGCAATTATCTTCTATAATAGTTGGTGATGCTTGAACGGGCTCTAAAACACCTCCTATTCCGACACCGCCTGACAAATGTACATTCTTTCCAATTTGAGCCCCTGACCCCACCGTGCTCCAGGTATCGACCATCGTGCCGCTGTCAACAAATCCTCCGATATTTATAAAACACGGCATCAAAATAACTCCAGGAGCGATGTAACAACCCTTCCTTGTCATACCGTTTGGCACGTAGCGAAATCCAGCTTTTTTGTGATCTTCCTCAGTCCATCCAGCCGTTTTAAAACCAACTTTATCATACCATACTGAATATGGGCCCGCCGTGGTGGTCATTTTATTGGTTCTAAATGAGAGAAGTATTGCTTTTTTTGCTACTTGATTAGTTTCCCATTTTCCATCAGGATGGCGATTAGCCACTCGAACTTTTCCTTGATCCAACAATTCTATTGTTTCATTAATAGCATCTAGAATACTTTTGTCAGAATCAGGAGATATATCTTTTCTATTGTCCCAAGCATCATTTATAATTTTTTCTATAGACATAATTTACTGACTTTTTAATAACCTTATTTCTTTAAGAAATAAAGACAGATTTTCAATTTTGTGTGAAATAAAATCTTTATCAGCATCCATTTTACCAAAATGTTCATCATTAATTAACCAAACAGTCGTACACCCACGCTCGAAACCTATACTTAAATTTTTTGCTATATCTTCAATGTAAATAGTCTCTTTTGGATTTATACCAAATTTTTTTACCATTAAGTCGAAGGTTTCTGCTTCTGGTTTAGGTACATAACCAGCGTCCTTAATATCAAAAACCTTATCTCTTCCAAATAAATCATACACACCTAAGTGAGTTAAAATATTAGCAGCATGTTCAGCACTACCATTAGTGAAGATAAATTTTTCCATATCTAATTGCTGAAGCTCATTTCTCATAATTTTATCTTCTTTCATAAATGATAAATCAATTTCATGAACGTAAGACAAAAATTCATCTGGTGATATTCCATTATGAACCATTAATCCTCTTAATGATGTATTGTATTTATAGAAGTAATTTGTTTGTAGTTCTTTAGCTTTATCTTTATCAATATTAAGTTTTTCAGATATAAATTGTGTCATTCTCTTTGAGACTTGACCAAATACACGCTCTAAAGAATAATTATTATGAGCGCCGTAACACACACCATCTAAATCCAGTAGTAGATATTTTTTTTCTTTAAAATTCATTTTCTAATTAATGTGCCAGAGCCTTTATCAGAAAATAACTCAAAGAGTATCGAGTGTTTTGGTCTTGCATCAATTATTCCTACAGCGGTAACCCCATTATTAATAGATTCTAGCCCCATATTAATCTTAGGGATCATACCACCAGTGATAGTCTCATTTTTAACCATTTCTAAAATCTCAGAAGAAGATATTTCCTCAATTAATTTTTTATTTTTATCTAAGACACCTTCAACATTAGTCATCAAAAGTAATCTTCGACATTTAAGTGATTGTGCGATTTTACCAGCCGCTACATCCCCATTAATATTAAAAGCTTGATTTTCTTGAAGACCTAAGGGTGATATAATAGGAATTTTACCATCTTTAATAATATTTAATATTATCTCATTGTTTATTTTGTTTGGCGTTCCGACAAAACCTAGTTCAGGTGCATCTCTCAAAACTTCAATAATATTATTTTTTTTAGTATGGATCCCAACTGCTTTTGTACCCATTTTTTCTAAAGAACTTACTATATCGTTATTAAAATCAATAAGAACATTCTCAACAATATCTATTATTTTTTCATCTGTTACTCTAAGTCCCCTTATAAATTTAGATTGTATATTAGATTTTTCTAATTCCTTTTGAATTCTTGGGCCGCCACCGTGAATAACACAAATTTTTATTCCTAATTTATTGAGAATACTTAGATCTTGAATGAAGGAAATGAAAATTGAACGATCAAGGAAGATGTTACCACCATATTTTAAACAAATTAAATCGTCTTTGTATTTTTCGATATATTTGGAAACTTCATTTATTGGAGGACCATTTTTAGGAATGATTTTTTCTAAGTCCATTTACTAGGTTGTTTTAACTTTAGTCATTCTTAAAACTAGGTACTGTTGCCCCATTTGCAATACATTATTTGTGCACCAATAGAGCAGTAATCCTGATGGGAACGGCGCGAGTATCACTGTAAGCAGTACAGGGAAAAAGGCAAACAGCTTTTTTTGCATAGGATCACTAGGAGGCGGATTTAGTTTTTGCTGCGCCCACATTGACAACCCGAAAAAAAGAGGCAGCCAACCTATTAATAAAAAATCTGGTGGAGTCCAATTTATTAATCCAAAAAGATTAAACAAAGAGCTAGGGTCTCGACTTGAGAGATCAGTTAAATAACCGTAGAAGGGTTTGAATCTGGAATCTATGGTCACAAAAAGTACCTTATACAAACAAAAGAACAAGAATATCATTGGGATCAAAGGTAAGCATCCACTCATAGGATTGATTCGCTCACGACGGTATAGCTCCATCATTTCAACCTGGATCTTTTTTTTGTCATCTTTGTGTAGATTTTTAATTCTCTCAATTTCGGGAGTTAAAAGTTTCATACGACTCATCGACTTAAAAGATAATTGAGCTAGGGGAAATAATAAAATTCTAGTACAAATCGTTACAGCTATTATAGCTAATCCGTAATTTCCAAGAAGTTGATAAAAGAAATCTAGAGCACTCCACATCGGGCGCGTGAGCCAATATAGAATTCCCCAATCAATAATTAAATCTAGTTTTTCAATATTTAGTTGTTCCGAATATTGATCAATAACTTTAACCTCTTTTGCTGCTAATAAAATTTTTATCTCATTAAATTTAGTTTCGTTTGCACCGATTTCGGTAGCTTCTGTTTCAATGAAATTAGTTAAAAATTTGTTTTTGAAATCAAAATTTGCTCTAAATTTACTATTTTTTTGTGGCAGTATTGTTGTAATCCAAAATTTGTCGGTAACCCCTAAAAAACCTGCATCAGCATTAATTGAGAATGACTTATCTTGTATATCATCATAATCTTTTTCAACAAGTTCTGTATTTCCATCGCTAGTCGAAAAGACACCAAGTGGCCCTTCGTGTAAAATGAAAAAATTTGTAATTTCCGGAATTTTATTTCTAACTATTTGTCCGTATGGATAAAAATTGTATATTTTATTAGTGTTATTCTTTATTGATTGTTTTATTGTGAATAGATACTTGTCATCAATACTAATTTCTTTTTCAAATTTCAGATTTTGATCATTAGACCAAACTAATTTTATAGGAGTATCAATTGTTAATTTTTTATTTCCCTCAACTGTCCATATTGATTTAGAATTAGGTACATCAATATTTTTATTACTGATAGCCCATCCTGTTTCTACATAATATCCATCTTTACTTTTTCTTGGATTTAATAAAATGACATTTTCTTCTCCATCTTGTGTTTTTTTAAATTTTTTAAATTCTAAATCATCAATTTGTCCGCCTGTTAAAGAAATTGAGCCCTTAATATTTTCATTTTCAAATAAGACTCTCTCACTTTCTTGTAATGCTTGCTCTCTAGAAATCTCTTTTATTATTTCAGTTCTTTCTATTTCAGGTGTTTCAGTATTTTCTACTTTTTGTTTTTCGGCAAGCAATTGTTTTTTGGTTGGCTTTTCAGGCACGAAAAAGAGACTCCAAAGCACAATGACTGCAGAGGACATGGCTATTGCAGCAATAACTGATTTTTGATCCAAATTTACACTCCGTCCTTTTTTTCAACTGGGTCATGACCGCCATGACCAAACCAAGGGTTACATCTTAATATTCTTAAAGTTGATTTAAATATTGCTTTTACAAAATTATATTTTTCAAAACATTCTAAACAATAACTGCTACAAGATGGTTCAAATTTACAAGAATTATAGAAGAATGGACTAAGAAAAAATTTATATAATTTGATTGGGATTATAAAAATTTGATTAATTATTTTCATTATATTATTTTGTTTAAATCTTGAAATATTGTTTCTTTTATATTTTTAAAATCATTTTTTAGCATAGCCGAATGAGAAATAACAAGATAAGAATTTTTTAGATTAATTGAATTTTGTTTAACCGCCTCATTAAAAATTGAACGTAATCTGCGTTTAACTTTATTGCGCCCCACAGCATTAGCTATTTTCTTTTTAACTGAGAAAGAAATATTTAGTTTTTTGGTATTTTTGTTTGGCAATTGGCCAAAAAAAATACTTACATATTTGTTTGATAATTTTTTTCTATTGAGAAGCGTAGTAAATTCCTCATTTCGAGAAAGAGCAACTATTTTGCTTTTCATCAGAATTAATTTATCTTTTTTTTTTAATTATTTTTGGTGTGAGAGTTTTTCTTCCACGCTTTCTACGTCTAGCTAATAAGGCCCTTCCACCTTTTGTTTTCATTTTTGCACGGAACCCCGTTTTGCGAGCTCGTTTGATATTACTGGGTGAATAGGTTCTTTTCATAATTAGATTTGATATCGTTTTTAATAATTTTGCACATTTATATTAGTAATAATTAAAATAGCAAATAGAAGATTTTACAAATAATATAATCATTGATGGAAAAAACAAAAAAAATTAAAATATTTCTTGGTTTGTTCTATGTAATCTTTGTTGGATTGTTCTTATATCTAATACTTTCGAAATTTAGCATTAGTGAGATCACTACCTATTCCTTTATCAAAAATAACCGAGATTATTTCTCTGAGCTAAGAAGTTCAAATTTGTTTTTTTTAGGATCAATATTTATCTTATTTATAATTGTTTGGATATTGGCTTTAGGATTTTTTTCACCACTAGGTTTATTCGCTGGGTTTATATTTGGTAAAATCTATGGTGTTATTTTTTTAGTTTCTGGTGCTGCAATAGGGGCTACTCTTTTATATTTATTTGCCAATTATTTTGTGAAAGATATAATTAGGGAGAAGTTTTTAAGTAAGTTTCAAAATTTAGAGACAAAATTCAAAAAATCGGAATTTTTATATTTACTAATCTTCAGATTCGTTGGGGGTACACCATTCAATCTTCAAAATTTATTACCCTGCATTTTTAATGTTAAAGTTTCTAATTTTTTCTGGTCGACATTGATAGGTATTTTTCCACAAACATTTTTGATTGTCTCAATAGGTAGTGGATTAGAAAAAGTAATTGAAAAAAATTCTGAAGTTCCGGGTATTAACGACATAATTTTTACACCAGATGTTTATATTCCAATATTAGCTTTTTTTGGATTGATTGTGATAACAATTTTTTTAAGAAAGCTTTTTTATAAAAATTAATGGTGCTACCGGCCTGTACTGACCAGGCAAAAATGACATACCAAGTCATTATGATTCCATTTCATCACGGTAGCAATTTAATAATTTAGCTAAGTGCTAATTATTGCCATATTATTTTAATAGTTTATAAGGAGTTTGCAATAAGAGTTATGAAAATTTACACAAAAATAATTTTAGACAAAGATAATAATTATATTTTAAAAGATTATTATGAATATAAAGGGAAAATTGCGAACGCCATGGGCATCCATTGGGATTATAAGAGTACACGTTCTGCAAAATTAATGGAAAAACAAGCGAAACGTGAAAAAAAGTTATTAGAACGTAAATTGAAAAGAGCAGCGAAGTCAGGACCAAAAAAAGAGGAGAAATCCAAGCCTCATGACGAGTCAGTACCAATTTCCCTTGAAAGTTTAACTTCACCTGAAAAGGAATGAGTTCAAAAAATAAAAACGAGCGCTTAAGTTTAGCGCTTAGAAAAAATTTAAAAAAAAGAAAAATTTTTCAAAAAAAAAATAGAAAAAAAAATGATACTAAACGATAAACAAATTAAAAAATTAGCTGAAGAACAAGAAATGATTAGTCCATTTGTGGGTGAGAGCATTTCTAAGGGTATTAGTCATGGACTAAATTCATTTGGATATGACCTTAGATGCGGCTCTGAATTTAAAATATTTACTAACATAAAAGGAGCTACTGCTGACCCAAAAAATTTCAGCGAAGATAATTTTATTACAATTAAAAATGAAGAGTCGATTTTAATACCACCCAATAGCTTTGCGCTCGCCGCAAGTCTCGAATATTTCAAAATGCCAAGAGATGTTACAGGTCTTGTAACAGCAAAATCAACATACGCAAGATGTGGTTTGGGAGTGCCCCCAACCGTTCTTGAAGCGGGGTGGGCCAGGCGTTTTGGTTCTCGAATTTTCTAACCACACAAGTAACAGCATTAGATTGTATGCAAATAGTGGGGCTGCACAGATACTTTTTTTTAAAGGAGAGCAGCCAGAAGTTTCTTATGCCGATAGAAATGGAAAATATCAAAATCAAACAGGTATAACTTTAGCAAAATCGAAATAAGTTAAATGGATAAATTTTTGATTAATGGTCCTTGTAAAATTAAGGGCAAAGTTTCAATCTCCGGATCCAAGAACGCAGCATTACCAATTCTTTCAGCCACCTTATTATTTGACAAACCTGTAGTCATCAAAAATTTACCTAGGGTTGCGGATATCAATACGATGCTTAACTTATTAAAATCTCTTGGATCAAAAATAATTTTATCTAAAGATAAAAAAACTGCAAAAATTATAAATAAAAAAAAATTGAAAACTTTTTGCAGTTACTCACTTGTCAAAACGATGAGAGGTTCAATATTAGTTCTAGGACCATTAATTTCAAAACTAAATCAAGCTAAAATTAGTCTCCCAGGTGGCTGTGCGATCGGCTCGAGACCCATTAACTATCATCTAGCTGCATTAAAAAAATTAGGTATGACTTATACTATTAAGAATGGATATATTTTAGCTCGATCCAAAAGAAAATTAAAAGGGAATATCATAAAGTTTCCTAAAGTAAGTGTTGGAGCAACTATTAATACGATTCTTGCAGCCTCTTTAGGAAATGGAACTACAATAATTAAAGGCACCGCAGCCAGGGAACCTGAAATTTTAGACCTGACAAAATTTTTAAATAAAGCTGGTGCAAATATCAAGTGGTCTGGAAGAACTTGCACTATTGTAGGTGTCAACTCTTTAGCCCCAACAACTTATACTGTGATGTCTGATCGAATAGAAGCAGGGACTTTTAGTGTAGCTGCCACATTGGCTAAAGGAAATCTTGAGATAAAAAATTTTAATCCTAAAATAATTAAAACAGAACTAGAATTATTGAAAAGAGCCGGTGCAAAAATTAATCAAAAGAATAATAAAATTTTAATTAAAGGTCCTGAAAAAATAAAACCTATTAAAAATATTAAAACGAAAGAATGGCCAGGCGTTGCCACTGATATGCAATCACAATTGATGGTTTTAATGTGCAAAGCAAATGGAAAAAGTACTATTACTGAAAATATTTTTGAAAATAGATTCCTTCATGTTGCTGAACTTCAAAGACTTGGTGCTAATATCCAAATTCAAAAAAATAAAGCTATAATTGAAGGTAACACAAAATTTATTGGAGCTGAATTAATGTCCAGTGATTTAAGAGCTTCTGTTGCCCTAGTTCTAGCCGCAATGATTTCAGAGGGCAAATCTATAATAAATAGAATTTATCATTTAGATAGAGGATATGAGAACTTAGAGAGTAAACTAAGAAATATTGGTGTTAAAATAAGACGAGTAAAATAATGGATGAAAAAAAGTATCAAAAGAAACTTATCGCTAATGATCAACAAGGCCTTGCGTTGATTTCAGCATTACTTAATTCTTGTAAGGTCAAAGTTTCAGACATGAAATATCTACCGTCAAATAAAATATTTCTGTTATCTGCTAGAAGATCAAAGATTGAAGATGAGAAGAATTCCAAAGAGGTTAATTCGATTTGTCGTGTTGATTATGTTTCAAAAGTAAAATCAAAAAATATTGATCAAAAAAACGAAAATTTAACTTTAGAATTGTTAGCAATAGATTATTTGAAGAATAAAGAGAATTTTGAAATTAATTTGATTTTTAAAAATAATGCCCATATAGCTTTAAGTACAGAAATAATTGACATAACTCTAGAAGATCAAACAACAACTGAAAAATAATGAAGATATTAGATAGTAGTAAAAAAAATTTCTATAATGAACTCAACAAAATTCTAGATAAAAGAAAAGCTGTTGATAGATCTACTTTAAAAATTGTAGAGAAGATAATTAATGACGTTCGTAAAAATAAAGATAAAGCTTTAATTAGATATGAAAAAAGTTTCAATGCTAATTCTAGAATAATTCCAAATAATAAAGATATATCAAGAGCCATAAAATTAATTGATCCAAAAATAAAAAAAGCAATCGATGAGACATGCAAAAGGGTTAAAGATTGGCATGTAAAACAAAAACCTAAAGATATTTTTTATAAGGATAATTTAGGTAATAAATTTTATTATAAGAATAAAGCTATCAATAGTGTTGCTTGTTACGTTCCTGGAAATTTACCCAGCTCTTTAATTATGTCAGCAACGCCTGCTCTTATAGCAGGAGTAAAAAGAATTGTTTTATGTACGCCAAGCTTAAATGGAAAGTTAAATGGATCAGTCTATTACGCAGCAAAGAAACTTGGGATTAAAGAATATTATAGTCTAAGTGGTGCATCAGCTATTATGGCATTAGCATCAGGAACAAAAAAAGTAAAAGCAGTAAATAAGATTGTTGGAGCCGGTAGTAAATGGGTTGCTTTAGCAAAAAAAATAGTATTTCTCGAGGGATTATGTGGAGTTGAGTCTGCCAATTATGGTCCTAGCGAGATTTTATGCATAGCAGATTCCTCTACTTCGCCAGACATAGTTGCCTCAAGTATGATAGCTCAAAGTGAACATAGTCAAGATGTTTTGTCAATCTGTATAACCAAAGATAGAAAGTTAATAAATAAAATAAGAAGATCAATTAAGGATCAATTAAAAGATTTACCAAAAAACAGGATAGCAAGAAAAAGTTTGAATAATTATGGTATTATTATTTACGCTAAAGATGATAACAAAATTATTTCAATCTCAGACGCAGTGGGCCCAGAACATGTAGAGGTGTTGTCTAAAAATTATAAAAGATATTTAACGGGTAATTTAGTAGCAGGTAGTATTTGTATAGGACCTTATAGCAGTATGGCTTTAAGTGACTATGGACCAACGCAGCATTCACTTCCAACCGCCTCGAGTGCCAAATTTTCTTCTGGTTTATGTGTAAAAGATTTTATAACTCAAACAAGCTATAATGAGCTAAGTAAAAAAGGTGTTGCAAAGCTTGGAAAGAGTGGCATATTGTTGAGCGAAACAGAAAGTTTAATCGGTCATAGTAGATCTATAAAAAAAAGAATGGAGAAAAGATAAAATTGGCTAAAGAAGATAACGTTTTAGAATTTAAGGGAAAAGTTGAAATGTTACTTCCCAACGCCATGTTTCGCGTTTTATTAGAGAATGGTCATACAGTTACATGTGTGGCCGCCGGAAAGCTCAGAAAAAATAGGATCAGAGTCTTACAAGGAGATTCTGTGACCGTCGAGGTGTCCGGTTATGATTTACAACGTGGCCGTATTACTTTTCGTGGATAAGTAGTTCATAATTTGGCCTTGTAGCTCAGTAGTAGAGCAGTACCCTGAAAAGGTATGTGTCGTTTGTGCGATTCAAACCAAGGCCACCGTACTTCACGACGCTCACACATAACTGTATTGTCCTGATATTAAAAATAGGTGAGTTATTTTGTATTGATAAATTTAGTTAAATAAAATATCTTTTTATAAAAAATAAGGAAATTAAAATGAGTCTACAAGGAAAAGTTAAATGGTTTAATCCGATCAAAGGTTTTGGATTTATTGAACGTGAAGACAAAGAAAAAGATGTGTTCATACATATTTCTGAGGTGAAAGCGGCTGGTATAAAACTTCAAGAAGGAAATAAGGTTGAATTTGAACTGGCTGATGATGATCGGGGTAAAGGTCCTTCAGCAAAAAATATTAAGTTAATAGATTAATTTACTTTAATATTGGGGGACGACGTATCTGCTCAATAGATATTCGTTCTTCATATTTTTGAGGTTGATTAATTAAAAATTTAATCTAAAAGATCCTTATGTTTAATAAAATGATTAAAAATTACACTATTAAAAGTACTTTAAGAATAAGCCTTAAAGGAACTAATAGAGGTGTGCGCTTTCATTTCCATTGCTAGTCAAACTAGCTAAAATTCAAATAAATTTAAAATAAACATAAAATAGTATAAAATAATTTTGTGTGATTATTATTAATTATACAGCATTGCAATGGCCACGTAGTTCAATAGCAGAATGCAGGTTTGTGGAACCCGAGACGGTGGGGCAGAACCACCCGTGGCTGCAATTATTATAAGATAATAAAACGCAAGTACGAAGTGAAAGTACAAAAATGAGTAAAAAATTATTAGAACCAGGTTTACCCAGAGGGTTTGAAGATTCTTTTGGCAAATCTTTGTTAATTGAAAAGAAAATTAAGGGGATTATTGAAGATAATTTCTTGAAGTATGGCTATACCGAAATAAAAACCAGTCCATTTGAATACACAGAAAATATTGGTGGTCTGCTGACTGATGATTTAAATAATTTTTCCAAAGATATTTTTACCTTTGATGATAAAGATAAAAAGATAAGTCTTCGTTTTGATCTTTCAGCTCCATTGGCAAGAGTTGTATCAGAAAAATACTTGGAATTTGCGTTTCCGTTTCGAAGATTTCAAATTGCTGAAGTATTTAGAAATGAAACTTCAAAAACTGGTCGAGGCAGATATAGAAGCTTTTTTCAAGGAGATTTTGACCAAATTTTTTTAGGAAAAGTGCCTCCACAAGCTAATTCTGAAATTCTCCAAATTATTTGTGATACGATGTTAGATCTTAAATTTAAAAAGGATCAATTTAAAATAAATATTTTCAATAGAAAAATAATTGACGGTTTTTTAAATGATCTCAAAATCAAAGATGAAAATCAAAAATTTAAAGTTCTAAGATCAATTGATAAATTTGATAGAATTGATGAAAACTTCATAGATTTATTACAGAAAGAGAGAGTAGACCCAGTTTCTGGTGATAAAATAGCTGGCGCTAATTTAAGCAATGATCAAGCAACAGCAGTAGTAGATTTTTTAAAATTAAAAGATTTAAAAAATTTAAAATCAGAATGTAAAAATGAACTTCAAAAAGAAGGTATTACGGAACTTGAGGAAATTTTAGAAATATTAAATGAAAATAAATATTTAGATCAAATTCAGGTGGACCCAAGTCGGATCAGAGGTTTAAATTATTATGATTCGGTCGTTTTTGAAACGACAATTAATTTTAAAATTAAAAATAAACAAAATAAGCTCGTAGAATTGGGTAGCGTAGCGTCTGGAGGATCTTATGCTAAATTATGTTCACGATTTAAAGGTGGAACAAATTTTGAAGGAACAGGATGTTCTTTTGGAATTTCTAGGCTGGTTTATTTAATTTTACAATTAGAACAATTAGAAGCGATCCAGAAAATTCCAGTGATTATTTGCACAATGAACAAAAAATATTTTTCTTATACCAATGAAATTGCATATACATTACGAAAAAATAATATAAATACCGAAATATATTCAGATCCAAATAAAAATTTGGGAAAACAACTCACATATGCAAACAAAAAAGGGAATCCAGTTGCTTGTATTATTGGAGATAATGAATTTAAAGATAGAACAATTACTCTGAAAAATTTGCTAGCAAAAAAGGGTGATAACAATCAATTCACAATTAAGAAAGAAAATCTAATAAATGAAATACAAAAACTTATCTAAAAAAATAATCCAAGCAGTTAAATCAAAAGGATTTAATTATGTTGAATTACCTTCAGTAATCGAGACAAACCTTATTTTGCAAAGATCTGGAGAAAATTTTAGAAAATATTTGTTTTCTTTTAATAATTCAGAGGGAAAAGAATTTGCTCTTAATCCAGACCTAAGTTTGTCTGCTATTTTAGATTATGCAAAAGCAAAAAGTCTTAAAAGAGAGAAAATTTTTTACTCAGGAAATGCATTTAGAAAGTCTTACAATAAGAAGAGAACAGTTATTAAACAAATAGGAATAGAAATTTTTTCCTCAAAAAATGAAAGCAAAGATGACAAGGAAGTATTAGATACTTCAATCAAAATGTTAAAAGCTTCAGGTTTTAAGAAAGCAAAAATTAACATTGGCAACTTTAAATTGTTTGAAATTCTGATAAAAAAACTACCAATTGTTCCCCGTTGGCAGTCTAGACTTATAAAATTTTATTGGAATAAAAAATATTTTTTAGAACTTTTAAAAAGACTAGAGAGTAATCTAGACATAGATCCTTTTAAGGTATCAACAGATCATAAAATTTATCTTAGAATGAAAAAAGAAAATCCTAATAAGGTTATCGCTGGTAGAAGTTACAAAGAAATACTATCAAGATATGAAAATAAAATACAAAATCCAAGGATAACAAAAACAGGAAAATATAGTGCAAAAGTAATTAAAGAATTTTTGAAAATAAAATTACCATTAAAAGATGCTCCCAAAAAACTTAATCAATTTTTTAAAAAGTATAATTTGAATATTTATGTAGGTAAGGAATTTTTTCCGATAAGTAATTTTAACCAAAAAAACTTTAAATTTGAATTTTCATCAAGTAATGGTAGAGGAAAAGAAGTAGAGTATTATGATTCATTTAATTTTTCTATAGAGGTAAAATTTAAAAACAAAACTATCAGTTTTATAACAGGTGGCCGTTATAATGATATGGCACAAAGAAATCTTGGACTAAAAAAAATCCCTGCTGTAGGAGCTGCAATCAATTTAGGAATTTATGGTTAATAGTATTATTAAAATTGGCTTAGTTAGCAAAGGTCGTTTGCTTTCAGAATCAAAAAATCTTTTAAGAAAGAAAAAACTTCATATTTATTCAGAAAGAGGAGAAAGAGAATTGTTAGGTAAAGTAAAGGGGAAATCTAATTTACTTATATATTTTTATCATGCCCGTGAATTGTTGGATCAGCTCTCAATCGGTAATTTGGATGTGGCTATAAGTGGCTTAGATTTATTAAAAGAGTCAGAAATTAATATTCAAAAAAATATAAAAGTTGAAAAAAAACTTAATTTTGGTTTTGCAAATTTAGTATTAGCTGTGAGAGAGGAATTTATTGATGTTTTTACAACTCTAGATCTAGACGAAGTAGCTGAAGAATATTTCAAAAAAAATAAAAAATTAATTCGAATTGGAACAAAATATCCAACACTTACGAAAAATTTTTTATTTGAACGTGGTGTTACAAACTTTACTTGTTCTAGATCACTAGGAAGTACTGAATTGATGCCAGCCACAAATTCTGCGATGTTAATTAGTGATATTGTTAGTAGTGGACTAACTATGAGACAGAATAAGCTAGTTCCACTTGTTGATGGTCTGATTTTAAAATCTCAGGCATGTTTATTTAGTTCAAAAAAGGGTAGTAAAAAAAAGGGTGTTAAAAGTCTGATTAAATTACTTTCGTCTAAAGATTAGATCTTTCCAGTAATTTAAAATGATAATAATAATATCCAAATTTCTTATTAATGCATAAGAAGTTACAACAAGTCCTATAATTAATATGATCTTAAATAGTAATAATAATTCCATAAATAAATTGACGTGTTAAAATTAATCATCAATAATAAATTTGATTTGTAAAGACTATTAGAATTGAAAAAAAAAGATAGAAAAATTAGATTAGAAAGTAATAGTACTTCTGATACAAGTCCAATTAAAACGGACATCTATAAATATCCGAAAGGTAATAGATACAATATAGTATATTCAAAAAGACCAAACAATAATCAGTATGTCAGAAGGTCTGACGAGGAACTCCAGAAAATAATAAATAGCAAACCAAAAAATTGGACAAAAAAAGATTTTAGAGGAGAAGGTAAATTAAATAAAAAAAAACTTATGGGTAGAAAAGAAACAGAGAGAACAACTCTTAAATTTTATCAAAATGGAAGAATATATAAAAGAAATATGAAAAATCATTTTGATAATTCTACTGTAGAAAGTATTGAGAATTTTAAAAAAGGTGAAATTGATTTTGAAACACTTAAAAATAGATCGTCAACGATTAAATGGCGAAAGAATATGTCTAACCAAGAACGCAAATCATATGATAAAGAAATGTGGAAAAAAATAAAATCAGATCCTGTTCAACTAGAGGCTAAAAGACAAAGACAGAGAGATTATTTCAAAAAAAATTTGAAAAAAAATTAGAAATTCAATACCTTTATTCGTACAAATAATACATATATTGTAATAAACAATTAGCATGAAATGGAATAAAAAATTTAGTTACACTTCATTAAGTCGTATTCCAGTTAATGGATCCCGACATTATGCAATTGGCCAACAACGCTTACCTGCAGTTTCAACTATTCTTAATAAAACTAAATCAATTGAGGACAAAGAGGCACTGGCGGCATGGATTGCTCGAGTTGGTGAAAAAGAGTCTGAACGGATAAAACAGACAGCTGCAGCAAATGGCACAAAAATGCACTCAATAATAGAGACTTATTTAAAAGGTAGACAAAATTTAGATTTATTAGAGTCAGAGGAAGAAGCTGATCTTGCAAAAAAAATGGCAGACAAAATAATTTCTGAAGGTATTAAAGGAAAGATAAACGAAGTTCATGGAGTAGAATGTCCTATTTACTACGATAGTCCTATGGGCTGGGCTGGGACAATTGATTTAGTAGCAACCTACGAGTCGCAACTTTCAATTTGTGATTTTAAGCAAAAAAATTCTATTATGAAAGAATCTTACTCTAGTTATTCTGAATATATGACCCAAATTGCTGGGTATAGCCTGGCGCATGATAAATTATTTGGTTCAACTATAACCCAAGGAGTAATTTTATTAGCGACGACAGATTTAGTTTTTCAAATTTTTAGAATTGATCATGAAAAACTTAAAGAGTACCAGCGGAAGTTTTTAGATCGAGTTGAACAATATTATTCTCTGATTAATAGATAACCCGTTAATTTTTTTCTGGTGCCATACATAAAAAGGATAGGCACCAGAGTATAATTAAACATTAGTTGAGACTTCTAACTGGAAATTTGCCAGCTTTAATGAATGCAATCATTTCAGCTTCATCAATTACCTTTGTTCCAAAAGATCTGGCTCTTTTAGCTTTATTTGTATCTTTTCTAGAACTAATTAAATAATCAGTTTTACTACTAACTCCACTTACAAATCTAGCATTTGTCTTGTTGTGTATTTCTACTATTGCATCTACTCTTTTGTACTTTTCTAATGCTCCAGTGATGCAGAATGTTGCTGTTGGTTGTTTATTTTTCATTTTTTTATCCTTTTGTTGTTTGTTCATGAGGGAAGTAAAACACGCTTTTTCTTTGATTTAGAGTCCAATAAAATCTAGGATAAAGGACAAATACATATTTGCCTTGAAATTTGGGGGTTATATGGATTTGTCCAAAAATCTACAAGATTTTAGATAGTAATGAGAAAATTTTTTAACTCTATTTCATGTTTAATAATTCTCAATATCTTATTGGTTACACCTTCACACGCAGTACCTGGAGGAATTTTTAAGAGTTTATTAAACCTATTTAAAAGTGGTGGAGATGATGTCATTAAATCCGCAGACGACGTTTTAAGGGGAACAAAAAATCAAGGTGAAAATGTAATTAGTACTAGCGATGATTTGCTTAGAGATATTAAAAATAAACAAATAGGTAATACTTCAGCGCAAGCAGATGAAGCCATGGTATTAGAGAGAATTGGTGCTGATAATCATGTAGTTCAGTTTAAAGTTTTAAAAAAATCTTCAAGATCTGATTATATTAATTATCTTAGAAGAAATGCAGACGAAGTACTAGATAATGATCTTTTCGATATCTATGAAAGTGTTACTTCAAATAATCCTGATACCTCTAATATTCAAATATCATTCAAAAAATATGTTTTATTAAATTGGATAGGAAGAATTTATATAAAATCCAATTATTTTAATAAGCCCGAATTTGAAGATAAAACAATGTTAGTATGTAAAAATATTGATCAAGTGTTTTACTTATCTTTATTCATGGAGCAAGAACCAAAAAGAGCATTTTTAACAAAAAATTTAAAATTTAAGAAAAATTTGAAAAATATTTCACCTCAAGAGTTATTTATTATTGAGGATACTGAAAGAAGAAAAATAATGGTTACTTGGCCAATCAATACAGAATTTCCACAAAATTATTTTGTTATTTATCCTGATCAGAATTTTTATTATGAAAATCCATCTTCAGGTACTATGTCCCCAGATCAATTTAAAAAATATTTAGCAACAAGAAAATTAGAAAAAGTAATTATGGATTCTAGAAATAAAGAAGTTAAAAGAGGAAGAAATCCTCTAAGAAAATCATTCAAAAATAAGTGTTTTAAAGCAACTGAATCAGGATTGTTATAGGATAATAAATGACTTAAGATGTCTGAATATGGTTAAAATAAGAAAATTAGCCTCAATAGAAAAAGGATTAGAAGAAATTATAAAAGTTTTATCTGAAGATGAAATTAAAAAGGCTATTAATAAAGGGGCTTCTTATGTAAGAAAGTGTAGCGACCCTGACAAAGATTCAGATGGAATAAAAAGAAATATAGATCATAAAGACTCTGTACAATTAGATTTAGCATGTGTAAGAAAAGGAATTTCTCCACCCCTCCTTACCTCACATCAATATATTATTGATCAAGAAAAAAATAAATTAGACAATGAAGACATGAGTGATGTTTCTAGAATGTTAGTCAAATTTAGTATTTTAGAGGGCGAATTAAATAAGTTTATTATAGACGCAACAGATCCAGGGGGCCCCGGAGGAGAGAGTGTAACTGAATTAGAAAAAAAGAAAATTTTCGAGTCAATAAAAAAAATAGAGGATAAAATCTTAAAAATAAAATTATCAATTGATAAAAGTAAATGATTTTTATCCTATAAAAAATTGGATAAATTATTAATTGACTTTTAAAATCAAATAAAATATACTGAATACAACTTAATAAAAAGTTAACCTTTTTATGTATGCCGATTATTAAGTCAGTTTTAAAAACTCCACTAAAATCGTCGTACATAATTAAGGTTACAACAAAGTTGTAACTATATGATAAATGAGAAGCAAAAATATAGAGTAAAAAGATACTGGTGTTGGTATTGCCACTGCACTGGTTTTTTTAGCAAAAAACAAACAATCTTTAAAATTTGGAACTGGGGATATCAATTTATAGATAAACAAATTTGCAAATATTGTGATGGAAAAGGATTTGTAGTCTTTAAACGTAAGTTGGAAACTGAGAATAATTATCAAAGTTTTAGGGAGCATTAATGAAAATGCCTTATTTATCTAGTCTTTTTAATACTTTTACACTTTTAATATCGAGTGGTCTTGCAGTGATTTTGTCCAAAAAAGTAATTTCTATTTCCCTACTTATAAAAGAAACAATGAATTATTTGTCAGATATGAAAATAAAACAATTTGTAAAATTGGATATTGGCCTGGAGCGGTTCCTTTCTTTCTCTACTTTCTATTACGCTCCAGACCAATATTTAAAACAAAAGGATGAAAATGACAGATAAGACTAAATATTCAAATATTAGCGTAAATAAAAAAACTTACGCCGATTTACAAAGACTAAGTAAAGAAATCTTACCAGGTGAGACTCCTATATCTATTTCAAAAACTGTGACTTATTTAGTGAATTGTAAAATTGAAGAAAGTGATAATTTTTCGAATACCAGTAAATTTCAAGCAAAAAATTTAATTAATCAAGTTGAAAAAAAATCAAATAAAAAAAAAGGAGATAAAAATGACAAATAATATTAATAAACTTAAAGATTTAATTTTGGAATTACCCGAAGTAAAATCTATTGAACATTTAAAAAGTGTTGAAAGTGCCGTAACTACTTCATGGGGTGAAGAAGTTTGGGATCACCATAAACTTAGCCGTGATTGTCTTCAAAATATGGTTGATGGATGTGTTGAGTCAAATTTAGATATAGATCTAATAAAGATTACAACTGATAATGATCAAATTAAAGTTTTTGCACCAAATGAATATTCTCTTGAAAAACTATATTATATAGGATCGGTTAAATCTGAAAAAGAAGTACGACAAATTGGTGCTCATGGAGAAGGTATTAAAAAAGTATTTTCTGATTTAGCAAGAATAGGGATTTTTCATCCTATTTTATTGTCAGGAGATCAGGCTTTAATAGTAAGTGTTGGCAAAGAAGTGCCTGGAACAGAACTAAGACCTTTAATTTATAACTATTTTAAAATAAATAAAATAAAAGGTAATTATTTTATTTTAAATACAATTGATAAGAAATTAAAACAAGCTTTTCAGTTTGGTTTAAAGAATTTTTTCTACTCAAAAAATCCATTGATTGGTGATGTACTCCACTCTTACAATGATATAACAATTTATAAATCAAAAGATAAAAATGGTCACGGATTTTACAAAGGCCTCAAGCGAGTTGACATAAAAGGAATACCAGTAATAATTTCTATTGACAAAGCTTATGCCGCTTTAGAAAAGAAAACTAAAATTGACAGAGATAGACAAGCTTTTGATACAAAACTTCAGAGTACTTTTTTTTCAATTTTTGCAAGATCAGGATTCTATTATAGGGATATGATTGGAAATGCAGCTATAAGATTCGTTTTACAATCTTCAAAAAATATTTGGGCAAAAGGTCATTTATTATTGTCTCAAATAGCATCTAATTCATATGGGATGTTAAAAGACGATAAAACTCTCAAAGACTTGTTCGAGGATGGATATTATGCAGAGTCGAAGTGGACATGGAGTCGTGATATTAGTTACTCGGATTGGTATAGTACTAAAACACAAAATTTTATTAGAAATAAAACTGAGAAAGAAAAGAAAAGTAAAAAGCTCTTACCTGCCTATTTTTGTAGTTTTGGGGTAGAGTCAGCATTAGATAGGTTTATTAAAAATAAAAAAAATGCCGAAAAAAGAATAAAAAATAAAAAAACAAAAGACTTAACTCCAAAAGAGCAAAAGTGTATTAATTTTTTATTTGATGCTGCTAAGAGTATAAGCCCATCATTTACCAAATTATTTCATTCCGATGATTATGATGACCCATTATATGAGGTTAAATTCAAAACAATTACATGCAAAGAAATACTGGGTGAATTAAAAAATACATCTGATTACAATTCAAAAATTGTTTATTTACATAAAGATCTATTTTCTAAAAGTCTAGGTCAGATTCTGAGCGTATTTTTACATGAACTTAGTCATAGCCTTGGTCATAATGATGGGAGTAGAGAATTTTCTGATAGTCTGACAATTCTTATACAAAAATGTATTGATAATAATCAGTCAGTAAAAAAATATTCAAGAGAGTGGGAAAAAGGTTTTAAACTTTCATGAAGATAAATAAAGAATTTAATTTAAATTTTGAAGTTAATGATCCTCAACAAAAAAATAATATTGTAGCATTTTTTTTGTCGTCAAAAGAAAACAAAAAAAATGATTTGTTAACCTTCCCATATGCCATGAAAAATAATTTAGTTGAGATTGAAGAGATTGGTAAAAAAGGTTTTATTAGGAACTTAAGATTGATTAATAGATCTGAGAAAAAAATACTTGTGATAGGTTCTGAAATTCTTACAGGAAATAAACTAAAACAAGACAGAGTAGTTGATGAAAGCGTCATAGTTTCAGAAAATACTTATGCAACACTTAGGGTAAGTTGTTGTGAAAAAAATAGATGGTCCCCATCTGTTTCAGAGGATATTTCCTTATCAGAAACCTTACTTTTTTCTAAAGCTAGAACTAATAATGCTGAAGATATTTATAATTCGCAAAAAAATAATCAATTTAGAGTTTGGGAAGACATTGATGAAAAATTTGAGGAAAGTGAAGTCCGTTCTATAACAAATTCTATTGAAGAAATTTATAGAAAAAGAAAAAAAAATGTTGAAGAAATTGTTAAATATTTTCAACCTGGAGATGACGATATTGGAGTAGTTTTAGGCATAGGGTCTCGATTAGTAAGCATTGATATTTTCTCATCAAATAATCATTTAAAAGAATATCTCCCCCGTTTAATTAGAAGTGTTGCATTAGATAGCTTTAAAAAAACAGGTTATAAAACTTTTTTAAAAAAAAAAGATGTTTATAAATTCTTAAGAACGATTGAACATTCAGATAAACGAATCTATAATATCAATAAGGGGTATTTAGGAAATTATATAAGATTTAATAATGATTTAGTTACGGGAACAGTGTTGTCATTAGATAAGAAAACAATTCATTTTTATGCTTCTTTAAAGGAGCTATCGACGCCACCAGATTTTAAAAGTAAAGTAGCATAAGATGAAGTCAACTAAAAAAGAGATTAAATGGGTGAAATAATGATTTATAGTATTTTTGGATTTTTATTAGGAATATTAATAGCTGCCATTTTGTATTTTTATTGGTTGAGAAAAAAAAATGATAATAATAATCATATTTTGATTCAAAACGAGGGTTTAATTAAAGAAATAGCTGGTTTAAAAAAAAATGAATCTACTTTATTAGAGTCTTTAAATGAAGAGAGAAAAACTACAGCCGCACAACTTCAGACTATTAATAAAATAGACGAACATAAAACGTCTATTTCTAATTACAGAACAACTACAGAAGAACGGAACAAATTAGATAAAGAAAATATAGATCTAATGAAAAATTATTTAGAAAAACTTACTGGTAGTAGTCGATTTCAAGGGGATGTTGGGGAAAAGATTTTAAAGAATATTTTATATTCTTGTGGACTTCGTAATTCCACCGATTTTTTGTGTCAAGAGGGGGATAAAGTTATTGATCCAGAGGATAATGACACAATTAGAAATGTAAGACCAGACACGCTTATAAGAATAGGAGAAAGTTGGCTTGTCATTGACTCAAAAGTTTCATTGGATAACTGGAAAAATTGGGTAAACGAAAAAAAAGACGAAAAATTAAAAGAAAGTTATTTTAAAAAACATTTAGAGTCTGTAAATAACCATATAAAAACGTTAAGTTCGAAGCCTTATTCCAAACTTTTAAAAAGAAAAGTTTTTCCACACATAATAATGTTTATACCATTTGAGGCAGGTTATTTGTCAGCACTTGAGGCAGATCCGAATTTAGGTGAAAAGTCATATAAACAAAATATTATTTTGGCTGGTCCGGGAAATATTATGGCGATTATTAAAATTGTAGAGACAATCAAATCCAAGGATAAACAAATTGAAAATGTTGGTGAAATTACTAAAAGTGCAACAAAGCTTTATGATAAATACGTAACATTGAAGGGCTTTCTGAAAAAAATAGTTACTAGTTATCGTACTCATGGCACAAATCTTCAATCTGCGATTAACAACATTTGGGGAGGAAAAGACAGTTTTGAAAAACAAATGATTAATTTAAAAAATAAACATGGATTATTTGGAAAAAATATTGAACCGACACTTCCAGCTGAAGACAAAGTTTTAGATGTAAATGATCCAGAAGATAAAGGTCCGTATATAAATTAAATTTGGGTTTGATAAAAATGGAAAATTATGAAAAAAAAACTGATTTCCCAGATTTAGTAAGATTGCCACCTCATAATCATACCAAGCATTTTTTTGTAACAATATGTTCGTTTGTAATGAATTTTTTTAAGAATAAAAATAAAAAAGAAATTGAACTTCTTGAGATGAAATTAAAGTTAAGAGAATTAGAATTACAATCAAAAGTAGAATTAGAGTTATTGAGCAAGAAATTAGAAACGCTTCAATATTTAAAGTCTAAAGATAAAAACTAACAAAAAATACAAATTAAAAATTATAATGCAAAAGATTCTAACAGTAGATTATGAAACTTCAGATTCCAGAGTCAATTTTGGGCAAGTCTTGCAGGCCGGTATTGTTATATCTGATGACAAACTAAATATTGAGAGTAAACATAATCTTAGATGTAGATTAAAACCGAATGTGATACCTTCAATCGGTGCCTGCCTAGTTCATAAAATTCCAGTAGATGTTTTAAAAAACTTTAATAAGTCCCATTATGAGATGGTAATTGAGCACTATAATTTAATCAAAAAATTTACCCCAAGTATCGTAATGGGATTCAATAGTGTTTCATTTGATTTAGAATTTTATAGAAGAATGCTTTTTAAAACATTAATTCCAGATATTTATCAAACTAATACTAAGGGAAATAGGCATTTAGACATTTTAAACGTCTCAAGGGCGGCAAAATTTGTAAATGATGACTCAATTAATACAATAATGTCTGAAAAAAATAGACCCTCATTTAAGTTAAGTGATCTTAGTATTGCTAATAATATTAATAACGGTGAAAGTCATGATGCATTAAATGATTGTTTAAATACAATAGATCTAGCACGTATTATTTTTAACAAATCAAATAAAATTTGGAATGACTCTTTAAAATCAACAACTAAAAAAGACACAGAAAATTTTATTTTAAAAAATAAAATTTATACGTCATTAGAGTATTTTTATGGGAATACTCATCCTTATTTAGTTCACCATATATTTTTTCACCCAGAATATTCATGGTCTATAAATTGGGATATGTCTGTCAATCCTGATAATTATATAAATATGGACAGACAAACTTTATCCAAAGCATTAGACTCCTCACCAAAAATCATTAGAACAGTTAGAGCCAACAAATCTGTTGTTCTTTTAAATGCTGAATATGCATTAAACAATTTAAAATATTCGAAAATTGGAATTGATGAAATTCATAGAAGGATAAAAATTTTAGATGAAAATCATCAATTTATTGATCAAATAAAATCTATTTTATCAGATAAAGCAAGAGAGAAAATGTCAATGGATCAAACAGAACTGTTACATGAGGAAACAATTTATGGAGGAGGTTTTATAAAAGAGAAAGATGCATTAATTATGAAAAAATTTCATGAAGTTGATTGGAATGAAAAATTAAATTTAATTGATAAGTTTTCTGAGGAAAGATTTCATTATCTTGCAGAATGCTTAATTTATGAGGAACGACCTGAAGTTTTACCTAAATCTATATTTAATAAGATACACCGATCTTTTGCTAAAAGATTATTATCAACTAATAAAGAAAAATGGGAGACAATACCAGGCTGTTTCTCAGAAATTGATACGCTTAGGGAAACTAAGTATAAGGATGATAAGGCAATGTTATCTTTAATCAATCAATACGATAAATTTATTATCGAGATCAGGAATAAGTTTGAAAGCGCATAAAATATTGAGACATCTTTATGAATAAAAATTTTTATTCGCCGACAATGCTCACAAAGTATATTAATTGTAAGCATATCATTTCTAATGAATACTACGAAAAGCCCCTAAAACTCAAAAGGAATGAAAGGACAATTACAGATAGTTTGCGAATAGAATCGGGGATTGAACATGAAATTTCATATTTCAAGGAATTAAAGAAGAAGTATTCTAAAATCAAAGATATTAAATCTCTAAAAAAACTTTCAATTAAAGATAAAATAAAAGAAACAATTAAGTCATTAAAAGAGGGATATGAGTTGATTTATGGTGGGTGGTTACAATCCAAAGATTGGGTTGGAGAATTTGATTTTTTAGAGATTAATAAAGATTTGAAGTCAGCGCTTGGTGAATATAGTTACGAAATCTTAGACACAAAAAATGCATCAAAAGTTAAAGGCATAAATATCTATCAACTTGGAGTTTATGTTGATTTACTTAAAGACGTACAAGGTGTTTTGCCAAAAAATTTTTATTTTATTTTAAAAGATAAAAAAAAACGAAAAATAAAACTTTCAGAGGTTTATGATACTTACAGATATCATAAAAAATCTTATGAGAATTTTTTATCTAAAGGGATTAAAAAGACAATACCAGAGAAATGTTCATATTGCAACTTTTGTGATTGGTCTGAACAATGCCAATCTGAATGGGAGGATAAAAGACATATTAATCAAATTTTAGGAAATAATAAAAAAAATTGCCAAAAATTCATTCAAAATGGAATTAAAACATACGATGCCTTAGCCAAGTTAGATAAGAAAAAAAAAATTGAGGGCTTAAGAGATGAGGTAAGAATTAAATTAATCGAACAAGCTAAACTTCAATTGGATGCCGAAAAAGAAGGGGTACCAAAATTTAAGTACATTGAAGAAAATTATACTCTTAATAAAGGTTTTAATCTTTTACCTGAACCAGATCCAAATGATATTTTTTTTGATATAGAGTCAGTTCAAGACTATGTTTATCCAGGAAAATTAGAATATCTTTTTGGTATATTTTTTGAAGAAAATGGAAAAAAAGTTTTTAGGCCATTTTGGGCACACAATAGGCAAGAAGAAAAAAAAAATGTTATAAAATTTTTTAAGTTCACTAAAGAACATTTCAAAAAATATCCTAAAGCAAAAATTTATCACTACGCTCCTTATGAAATAACCGCTCTTGAAAGGTTAACTTCATTTCATCAAGTACATACAGTTGATTATGATCATTATTTACATTTAAATAAATTTGTTGATTTGTATAGAGTTGTTAAGCAAGGTATTTATGTTTCTCAAAAAAGCTATTCGATTAAGGACATAGAAAAATTTTACGATTTTAAAAGGACCTCACAGATTAAGAAGGGTGATGTTTCTGAGGAATTTTACATTCAATGGTTAGAGAACAATGACCAAAAATTATTAGATAAGATAGAGGAGTACAATAAAGAAGATTGTCTATCAGCTTACAGGCTCAGAAAATGGTTGATGCGTATAAAGCCAGAACAAACAAGATTTTTTGTTTCAGAAAAAGAGCAAATGGAGCTTCGTGGATTTGAGGAACAATTACTAGAGTATCAAGAAAAATTTAAAAATTCAAAAATTCAAAATACATTAATAGGAAAATTGACATCAGACGTGGTAGGCTTTTATAACAGGGAGCAAAAAGTTCCGTGGAGACATCATTTTAACCGAAAAGATTTATCTGATGAAGAATTAATTGAAGATAGAGAGTGTATTGCAAATATGAAACTAACGTCTGTCTATCAAGATAAAAAATCTTTTTGCTATAAATATATTTTTCCAGAACAGGAATATAAACTAAAAAAAGGGAAAAGAGTGATAATTGCAAACAACGCAGACCCAGATCGAAAAGATTACGCTGGAACTATTCAAGATTTAGATCAATTTCAAAAATCTTTATTGCTTAGAAAGGGAATTTCTAAGGAAGAAAAGAAATTGCCAAAAATCTTATCTATTGGTGAACAAGTTATGTCACATGAGCGTTTTGAAAATTTGAATAACAATATTTATAGTTTTTGTGACAATGTTTTAGACAAGAAAGATGGTTACGATGCAATTAAAAGTTTTATTAATAGAGATATACCCAAGATTAAAGGAATTAAACTTGGTGAGAAAATTATCAAATCAGAAAATTTTGATATAGAAATTCCAAAAATAATTTTGAATTTACAAAAAACTTATCTATATATTCAAGGTCCATGTGGTACTGGCAAGACTTACCAGGCGGCAAATGCAATTATAGAATTAATTAAGAATAATAAAAAAATTGCAATCACAGCAAATAGTCACAAAGTGATTCATAATCTCTTGGAAAGAGTTGAAAAGTTAGCAGATAAACAAAAAATTATTTTTAGAGGCTTAAAAAAAGGATCAGATAATGAGGAAGAAGAATCTTTTTATAAAGGGAAATTAATTAAAACCGATAAAAATGATAAACATTTTATAAATGAACTTCACAATGATAAAACCCTTCTTTTTGCTGGAACAAAATACCATTTATCTCAAAAATTTTATCACAACAAATTAGATTATCTTTTTGTAGATGAGGCATCTCAGATATCAGTTGCAGATTTAGTTGCTTTAGGTGGAATTGCTAAAAATATTATTTTAGTTGGAGACTCTCAGCAGTTAGGACAACCTGTCCAAGGAGCTCATCCTGGAGATTCAGGCAAATCAGTTTTAGATTACTTATTGGAAGGTAAGGAAACAATTTCAGATAATAAAGGAATTTTTTTAAATAAAACCTATAGATTGCATCCAAATATAAATAATTTCATTTCAGAAAATTTTTATGAAAATAGACTTATAATTAATCAAGAAAATGCAATACGTAAAATTGATTATAAAAAAAATAGTTTAATTAAATCTGAGGGGATACATACTATATTGATGGATCATAAAGACAGATCACAAACTAGTGAAGAAGAATTTAAAATCATAAAAAAATTGGTAAATGAGTTAGTTGGTTGTAACTTTACAGATTTTGACAAATCTGAGAGAAAAATTACGTTAAATGATATTTTGATTATAAGTCCATTTAATGCTCAGGTAAATTTTTTAAAGGAAAGATTAGATAAATATGCTAAAATAGGTACTATCGATAAATGGCAAGGCGCAGAAGCTCCTGTTGTTATTATATCTATGACATCCTCCTCCGTTGAGGATTTGCCAAGAAATAAAAAATTTTTTTTTGATAGAAATAGATTAAATGTAGCAATCTCTAGGGCTCAGTGTAGTTCAATAATTCTTTTTAATCCAAAATTATTAGAAACTGCACCTGTAGACTATAATGAGTTTAAGTTGATTAATAATTTTCATAAATTGATGAAATATGAAATTAAAAATGATATATTAAACACATGAAGAATAACCCATATAATCTTAAACAAGTTGATGAAATACCCGCTGGATATTTAGATGCGGATGAGTTTGTGAACTTTTTAAATAAACATAAGATTATTATTAAAAGAAAAGATAATTTACCAAGACTAGCTTATAATAATAGTATAAGCATGCTCCTTATAACTAGGATCGGAAGAGCAGGTAGCGTTCCAACAATTTATAAAATTCCAACATCCTCTCAAATCAAGGCCATGTTAGATGGCATGAAAAATAATAATAATAGTCTTTTGGGAAGAGAAATTTTAAAAAAGAAAAAAGCTAAAATTTTAGAAATATTTGATAAAGCTGATAATCAAGAGGAATCGAGAACTTCAATTGCTGCAAAAGTGGCTGAAAGTCTTGGTGTTAATTGTAATAGAAAATTAGTAAGATCAGTATTAGACTCTAAAAGATCATCTAAATTAGAAAAACTTAAAAAAATCTCTTAAGACAATTTTGTTAATTATCTAAATTGTCATAGATTGGTTAATTGACAAATTCTTTAAAAATATTATTTATTACTTTACTCAGGAAAGGAAATATATGGAAAATTTTAAAGATAAAGATTTTGACACAAAAATAAAAAATGAACCAGTCGTTGTAGTTCAATTCTCAGCGTCATGGTGCTCGCCTTGCAAACAATTACGTCCAATTATGGAAAAATTGAGTGTTGAGTATAAAGATCGTATGAAGACATTTTACGGTGATATAGAGACAGATGCAATTAATCTTGGATCGCAATGTGGTATTCGAGGCGTTCCCACGTTAATTATTTTCAAAAAGGGAGTCGAGACGGACAGACTAGTTGGAGGAGTACCTGAAAAAATAGTTCGTGAATTTTTGGATAAATCTGTGTAACTTTTAATTAAGTTTTAAAACTTCGCCCGCTAAATAAATTGAACCAGAAATTAAAATATAGTCACCTTTTTTAAGAGATATTGATTTTATAGCTTGCTCAATACTCGCTTTATATTCAGTATGAGAAAACATTTTAAATTTTTCTTTTAGCTTTTTTCCACTCATTGAGTTAACAGTGTTTGGTATATCAATCACCGAAATAGATTTGATATCTTTGAGATGACTAATGAATTTTTCATGAGGTTTATCTGCCATCATTCCTATGATAGCATGAACATCACAATTTAAACTTTTGATATATTCATTAAGTACTTCAGCGCCACCAGGATTATGAGATGTATCAACAATCAAAGTATTGTCTGGCACTAAATTTTTAAGTTTACCAGATTTAATCTCCTCTAACCTAGCCATATTATAAGCTTTCTTCACTCCTTTTGTGATGTGTAAGTTATTGACATTAAGATTATCTAAAACTCTCAATGTGGCAATTGCCGAGGAAGCATTTTCTATTTGAAATTTACCATTCATACTTGGTTTGGGAATTTTTAAACTACCGAATTTATCTTCATAATAGAAATAATTATCTTTTTTTGTAAAAAAATTGTAATCTTCATTATAGAATAATTTATTAGCTGAATTATTTAAAAGATTTTTTTTTATACTATTGACTATCTCATTTGAATTTTGTTTAGCTACAATAATATTCGAGTTTAATAGAGAAGAAGTTTTTTCATAAATAATTCTCTCAATATTTCGGTCATCCTCTGGAAGCCACGAGAGATGGTCCTCAGAAATTGAACAAACAATATTTGCAAGATTCTTTTTTAGAATATTGACAGCATCCAAACGTCCCAACAGACCAAATTCTGCAATTACAATATTCTCAGTATATTTTTTGCATCCAAGAAAAAAAGCTGCTGTGAGAGCTTCAAAGTAACTAAGCGGATGGCCTCCATTTACTTCATTAACTTCAATTAATAAATCTGCAAGGTCTTCATCACTAATCATTTTATTATTATATATAAATCTTTCATTAACCTTTAAAACGCTAGGTGAAGTGAAAAGATTACATCTGTAATTAGCTTCTTTTAATATTGAAAATAAAAATGCAGCTGTACTTCCTTTACCATTTGTCCCACATATTTGAATACATTTAATTTGATCTTGGGGATTGCCCAATTTTGACATCAAGAGCTTAATTCTCTCAAGGCTGAGGTCTTCTAACTTTCTACTATACAGCTTTTCGAATTGTTTGAGGATTTTCTGAAGTTTCATTTTCTTCAGAGGTTATAACATTATTTTTTTTAAGCAATATAGACAACAATATCCCAATTTCTTTGTTGAGATCTTTTCTTTCACAAATTCTATCAATAAAACCGGTTTTCAAGACGCTTTCAGAAACTTGAAAATTCGAAGGAAGTTCTTCCTTGACGGTGCCCTGGATAACTCTGCGACCGGCAAAAGCTACGGTAGCACCTGGCTCTGCGAATGCGACATCGGATAACATCGCATAACTGGCCGTAATGCCGCCCGCAACTGGATCAGCCATGATCACAATATAAGGTAGTCCGGCAGCTTTAACTTCATTTATAGCTAGTGTTGTTCTAGGCATTTGCATTAATGAAATACCGGACGCCTGCATTCTCATTCCACCGCCTTGAGCAACGATTATGAGTGGTTGATTATTTTCAATTGCATGAGCCGCTGCAAATAAAATCGATTCACCTTCTGATGCCTCGATACTAGCTCCTAGAAAAGACCACTCACTAGCCACAACAGTACATTTAATTTTGTTAATATCACCACTTGCTACAACCATAGAACAATCTAAGCCAGTTTTTTTTCTAGCACTCTTTAATTGATCTTTATATGATCGTACCGCCACAAATCCCAATGGATCATCTTTGGGAATTGGTGTCTTGAAAGTTTCATAAATTCCAGAATCAAACAAATATTGAAAACGCTGAGCCGGCGAAATTTTAAAATGTTTAGAACAATGTGGGCAACAATGAAAATTATCAGCTAATTCTTTTTTACTTACCAATCCTACACAACATGAAACATAATTCGATTGTGCTAGTTCTTCTTTAGTAGCACGTCTTTTGTTGATAGCAGCTTTAATTCTACTGCCAGCTTCATATAATTTATTTAACCAATTTACCATTTAACTAATCTTATTTTTTAATCTTTTGGACATGTTACTCAATTTTGTGACTGGATTGTGTTTTTTTTTAATAGCATTTGTTATGATTTTTGAATTTAATGAGCCTACAACCACACCATCAGCCGATTTAAAGCTAGATATTGTTTGATCTGTAATACCAAATCCAATCACACAATTTTTATTTTTAGCTAGTTTTTTTATCATTTGATAATTTTTTAAAATCTGGTTTGGTGTAACTTTTAGCTTACTTCCAGTCGTACTACTCTGGGAAATATAATACAACATGTTACCACTGTCAGAGATGATTTTTTTCATTCTAGATTTGCTAGTTGTTGGACTTAAAAGTTGTACAAATGTTATGTTATTTTTTTTGCACTTTTTAGCAAAATTAATGTTTTCGGGATGAGGAAGATCTACAATGATCAACCCGCTAACACCACTTTTTTTACACATCTTTAGAAATTTATTTTCATTAAATTGTAAGATTAAATTCCAATAACCCATAAGTATTATCGGTCGTGGAAATTTAGTTTTTTTAAATTTTTTTATAATTTTAAATGTTTCGTTTAGATTTATGCCATTTTTTATGGCCCTATACGATGATGTTTGGATATCACCACCATCAGCGATCGGGGTTGAGAAAGCCATTCCTACTTCTGCAATATCCACGTATTGTGATATAGACTTAAGTATATCTAATGATATTTTTTTAGTAGGATCACCGGCAACTGTATAAGTTAAAAGTGCAGGTCTATTCTCTTTTTTACATTTGTTGAATGCAGCATTTATCAAAGAAGCTGTCATTAGTATTTGCCCAATCTTTTTTTAATAATATGTTTGTCTTTCAAGGCGTCTCCACATGAGTTAATAATCAAAATTGTATCTTTACTTAATTTGGGTGCAATTGAGATTGCCCGAGCAAATGCATGCGAAGGTTCAAGTGAAGGGTTAATCTTAGTTTCTAACTTTCTAATTAATTTATAAGCATTAAGGGCAGACTCGTCACTTTCAGCAACATAGGTAGCACGTCCAGCATCTTTTAAAAAACAATGAAGAGGAGAAACGCCAGGGTAATCAAGTCCCGCCGACACAGAGGCCGTTTCTTCAATTTGTCCAAATTTATTTTGACAAACATATTGTGCAGCACCGTGTAGCACTCCTAACTTTGAATTATTACTTAAAGGAGCAGCATGTTTTTTTGAATTTTTTGGCCCACCAGCCTCGATCCCAATAAAACTTACTTGATTTTTATTATAATCCAAAAATTCACTCCACATGCCATAGGCTGACGAGCCGCCTCCAACACAATTAAGAAGCTTTACTTTCTTTGGTATTTTTCCAAATTCATCAATCATTTGCTGTTTGAGTTCTCGAGAAATCTGAGCAGTTGACCACCCGCAGATCTTAACGAATATTTTTGCAGAAACCGTTGATCCAACTCCTAAGTGAACTGTTTCATGATTAGCTACCCAATATCTCATGACCTCAGAGACGGCGTCAACTAAAGTCTGACTTCCTGTGTAAACTGGAACAATCTCAGCACCATTTTTTCTCATAGCGTCTACATTTGGCTTTTGTCTTTGAACGTCTCGATACCCCATAAAAACTTTACATTTAAGACCAAAATGTTTTGCTGCAAGAGAAAACATTTTTCCATTATAACCGGCACCCGTGTCGGTCACAAGATATCGTTTATTCATTTTTTTGCATAGCATGGCCGCAGTTATTGCGCCGTAAATTTTATGGGCACCGCCTCGAGCAGCAGAAACTACCTTAGCATATATCTGGGCACCACCTAAGTAATTAGTTAAATTTTGTAATTTGATAAAAGGAGTAGGGCCTTTATGAACCCAATTATTGTAATAATAGTCTCTCTCAGCTAAAAATTTTTTGTCTTTTCTTAATTTTTCAAATTTAATTGTTAAGTCATCTATTGGTTTTCTTAAAGTTTCAGGAATATAGGATCCTCCAAATTTTCCACCCCAAAAACCATGCTTATCATGTTGGTCTATTAATGGAATTCCTTTTTTAATTTTCATTATTAACCTTTTCTAATTTATTCAAAAAAATATTAATTTTGGAAATATCTTTGAATCCTGAGGTTTCAATACCCCCTGAAATATCAATATACTTAGCAATATTTTTAAATTTATCAATATTATCGTCAAATTGAATATTCCCAGCTATCATTTTATTAATATAAGCCACATCTTTTAACCAATTATGGTTCCAAGATTTTGATTTTTCATAACCCGTACTATCAAATAAGATTATGTCTGAAACCGAAATAAAATCTTTGTATTTATTTACATCCTCTTTTTTTTCTATAGTTATAGCTGAGATAATTTTTTTATCATAATTTGTTTTAATAGCTTCAATCTCATTAAAATTACAATCATAAATTTGATAATAATCGAAAGGTAAGTTCTTAATTTTTTCAAGGTCTTCAAGTGTTGGTTTGACTAATACTCCAACAAACTGAGTTTTTTTTTTATCAACATCTAATAATTTTTTGAGTTTTTCATTTTCAACGTATCGTTTTGATTTTGGAAAATTCACTATAAAACCTATGAGAGAGGGCGCATAAGGGTGATTGATTGTATAATCTAATGTATTCAAATCAGAAAATCCGCAAAGTTTTGACTTTAGCGTCATTGATTTAAATGGTCTTTTAATCTTTTAATATTTTTTTTTAAATTGCCAGCGAGAAGGGATCTACCTAGAACGACAGCAGATGCTCCAGCTTTAAAGGCAGAATTTGGAGTATTGACACGTGCTTGATCCCAATTTTTTTTATCACCAGGGAGTTTTATTCCTGGAGTTAAAATAAATAAATTTTTATATTTTTTTCTTATAATCTTTGCTTCTGATCCTGATGCGACAATACCTTTGAGACCAGCCTTTCTGATAAGACTTGCTTGTTTTAAAACAAGTTTTTCGACTCTATCTTTATAACCTATTTCTTTTAAAGATTTATTATTTAAGCTAGTCAATATAGTAACCCCGCAAATGATGACTGATTTATTAATTTTTAAAGCTTCTTTTTTGAAAGCTTTTAATCCTTGTAATCCAACACTTGCCATCACAGTTAAATATTTGATTTTTTTTAAATCTCTTATTGAGTGAAGTGCGGATGATATGGTTTGTGGAATATCTGAAGCTTTGATATCAAGCATAAATTCAGATCTATAATTTTCAAGAAATTTTCTTCCATTTTTTGAATAAAAAAATTGTAATCCAAATTTTGGAATAAGTTTGTGTTTTTGGGTATGATTAATAATCTTTTTTGCTTGGTTAAGGTTAGAGGTATCAATCGCAACGAATACTATTCTATTCTTTGTTTTTTTCATTTATTTTTTTGAATAATTCTTGGCTCATCTTCCATTTTATAACCTTTTTAGATGGAATACTAACTTTTTCCGAAGTTTTGGGGTTTCTTCTTATACTGGCTTTTTGAATTTTGGTACTGAATCTTCCAAATTTACGGATCTCCGTTGCCTCAGATCTTTTAAGACTTTCCTTAATTTCTTTGAGAATTATATCAACGACTTTAGTTAAAATCTTATTTTCAAGATTTGGATAGGATTTTTTAAGTTCTTTAATAATCTTTGATTTTACGATTGCCAATTTTAAAACTATTTCTTATCTTTTTTTTTAGACTGTTTTAAAAGTTCTTCTTTCAAAGTTTTGAAAGGCAATTGCTTCCCGCTGTCAACACTTGAATATTTTTCCAAAGCTTCTTTTTTAGCCATCTCCTCAACTAGTTTTATACTCAAAGTTACCTTTCGATCAGCTAGTTTAAGTTCTTGTATTCCAACGTCAAGCCGCTCACCACCGGTAAATCTAGATTGCCTTTGATCAGCTACATTTAAAGCTATATTTGATTTTTTTATGTGAATATCGATTTCAGAACCCTCAGGGCGAACAACCAAACCTTTTCCATCCGTTCTTACAAGTTTACAAGTTATGATCTGATTTTGCTTTTTATCCTTAAAATAGTCAAAAGGATCAGGAAGGGTTGCCTTGTGACTCACCCTTATTTTTTGTTCAGAAATTTTCGTTTCCATAACTCTCACTTTTATAGGGTCACCTTTTTTATATTTATTTAACTCTTCCTCAGCATGTTCGGAAAATGTGAGGTCGTTACAATGGCAAAAGGCTTCAACTTCTGTATCTTTAATTTTTACGAACAAAGCATATTCATTTTTATTAACCACCTCTCCGTCGCAATTCGATCCGACAGGATATTTGTCTGCGAAAGCCTGGTATGGATTTACTAATGTTAATTTATGGCTTACCGAAATTCTCCTTTTGTCTTTATCTTTCTCAACCAAGCGACATTTGACAACATCACCAATCTTAAACATTTTTTTTGCTGAAAGAGATTTTTTATAACCTAATTCAGAGTTATGAAGTAAACAGATCAATCCTTTTTCAAGCTCTCCGAACGCCCCGAAGTCCATTAGCTTAACTATTTTTACATCATAGTCCTTATCGATCTCATACTTATCAATATTATTAAATGGGTCGTCCATTAATTGTTTAATTGAAACTCCCAACTGTAATTTTTGAGTATCAACACTTATAACCTTTAGTCTATGATGAGTCTCGCCAACACTTAGAATTTCATCTGGATGATTTATACGAGAAAATGAAATTTCCTGAATATGACAGAGACAATCAATCTCTCCATTAACATTAAAAAATGCCCCGAAGGATGAGAGCGCCTTGACTTCTGCTTTTTCAATAATCGTTCCAACAGGGTATTTAGCGATTATCTTCGCTCGATCCTCTTTCTTAACATTAGAAATGATTTCGCGTCTCGAGACGCACGCATTTCCCCTAATTTTATCAACCTTGATCAACGCAAATTTTTGTGGCTCATTAAGAAGATGAGAAATATCTTTTAACGGTTTGTCACTTATCTGTGAGCCAGGCAAAAACATCAGTGAGCCTGTATCGATATGCTCGACGATCGCACCACCTTTGCATTTTGATACTATTTTACCCATTATGGGTTCATTTTTTTCATAACACTCGATTAACTTCTCCCAGCCAGAAATCTTACGAGCTTTACTGGCTGAAACTAAAACCTCACCGTTTTTGTCCTCGATCTTCTCGAGCAAAACTGGGATTGTCTCACCTAATTTAATTTTTTCAGATAGACCCATAGTTTTTAATTCATTAATATCTAACACTGGCTCGGATTTAAGCCCTTCGCAAAACAGGAACACATACTTTTCGGTAATTTTATTTATTTTACCTTCAATAATTTTACCTTCTTCTATTTTAGACTTTGAAAGTTTTGAATTTAATAATTTTTCGAATTCTTTTGAAGCAGGGGTTTCTAGCGGGTTATAAATTTCCATATTTTCTTTTAATCTTTTCTTTAACTAAATTAACAAGTTTTTTCTCCATTTGTTTAATTGTTAATTTTGAGGTGTCGACTAATACAGCATTTTTAGACTTTATCAAGGGACTTATTTTTCTTTTCCTGTCATCTTTGTCTCTTAGATAAAGAGCTTTTTCTACTTGTTTTAAAGTAATCTTTTTGTTGTGAGTTCTAAATTCTTTAAATCGCCTTTTTGCCTTCGCTTTTGGGGAGCAAGTAAAAAAAAGCTTTAGATCTGCTTTAGATCCTAAAATTTTGGATCCAATATCTCGTCCTTCAATTATTAATAAATTAGAATTTTTTATAAAGTTTTTTTGAAAATTCATTAACGCTTTTCTAACGAAAGGTCTTTTTGCAATAACAGACGAAAATTTTGTTACTTCAGGGCTATAAAGTCTTTTATCGTTTAACTTGTTAAGTTTTATAGTTTTTGCAATTTTATTTACGAATTTTGCATCATAATTACTTTTATTATTTAATATTTTAAAAGCACAAAACCTATATAAAGCACCGCTTGAAAGGAACGACATCTTAAATTTTTTAGCAATTAATTTTCCACCTGTTGTTTTACCCGATGCACTGCTTCCATCAGCGGCAATTTTAAATTTAATTTTATTTTTTAATTTTCTCAATTTATTTTTGCTCCTATATTTTTCAATATTTTAAGAAAATTTGGAAAAGAAGTTCGAGTTGATTGAGGATCCCAGATTGTCCAAACTCCGCCAAACGATAAAGCTGCAATTGCAGATGCCATAAAAACTCTATGATCTTTTAAGTAATCTTTTATGATAATTTTCTTATTTACTTCTAAATTTGGATTTCCATGTATTTTTATGGAACTATTAGTTAAAATAAATTTTACACCCATCATTTTCAAGATTTTGGCTCCCCATTTTAGTCTCGGACTTTCTTTCTTGTTAAGTTCATCTAAATTTTTAAAATAAGATGTCCCTTTTGCTTTAGCTGCTATTAAAAATAAAACAAGAAATTCATCGATGGCAGTGCTGTTCAAATTAGGTGGACAATTAATTGATTTCAGCATCTTTGGACTTTGAATAAAGATATCAGCTAACGGTTCTCCTTTATAAATCTTTTTATTAAAGAAAGAAATCTTAACTCCCATTTTTTTTAAAATTGTAATTACACCAGTTCTTGTTGGATTTATATTAACTTCTTTGATCATCAATTTAGATTTTTCTGATAGAGCTGTGAGAGCAATAAAAAAAGCACAAGAACTTAAATCAGACGGGATTTTGTAATTTATTGGTTTAATTCTTTTTACCTTATTTATTTCAATTAGATCATAATTTTTTTTTCTTTTAATTTTAATAGGTAACTTTAGATATTTAAAAATCCTTTCTGAGTGGTCTCGACTTCGCTTACATTTTATAATTGTTTTTCCATTTGTTCTCGCGCCCGCGAATATAATGCAACTTTTTACTTGAGCACTTCCTTTATTTTCTAAATAACTAATAGGCTTTAAATTTTGAGAACCATTAATAGTTAAAGGTAAAGTGTAATTATTTTTGAGTTTTAAATGTGCGCCAAATTTTCTTAGTGGTTTTGCAATTCTATTAAAGTCTCTCTTTGACAAACTTTTATCACCAATAATCTTTATTGGAAATGGAGTGTCAATTAAAATCCCTGATATAAGTCTTCCAAGTGTTCCAGAATTTTGTGCATCAATCACAAGGTTTTTTTTATATTTAAAACCATTAACACCAACACCATATATTTTACAAATACCATTTTTATTTACAACTTTTACACCCAATTTTTTGATAGAGTTGATAGCTGCCAAAACGTCGTCAGAAATTAATAAATTTTGTGCTTTTGAAATTCCATTAGAAAGTGATGAAATAAGTACCCAACGAATACTAATACTTTTATCACCTGGAATTATAATTTTTTTATTAAAATTATTTATTTTTTTTTTAATAACGATTCGATTTTGCATCGATTATTAATTTAACTTAAAGTTAAAACCGAAGTAGGATTTTATAGCCTCTTTCGATGACAAAAGCTGGTTAGGGCTGCCTTGTGCTATGATTTTAGCATTACTTAAAATCATGGCCGAGTCCGTTACTGAAAGCAGTTCCTTTGCTTGGTGATCGGTCACGAGAACTGTTATTTGCTCTTCGTGCTGAAGATTGACAATTATTTCTTGTAACATTCGTACGCTGATCACATCCATAAAAGAAAAAGGTTCATCTAATAAAAGTATTTTTGGTTTTCTTAACAATGAAAGCGCCACGACTACCTTTCTACGTTGACCGCCAGAGAGATGCTTGAACTTGATATCTTTTACATTTTCAAGTTCAAATTTAGAGAGAAGGTAATCAATTCTTCCATCTCTGAGGGTTTTATCTTCAATCACAATTTCACTAATTGCTTTTAGATTATCTTTTGTAGTAAGGTCTGAGAAGGCACCACCCGTTTGTGGGCAATATGAAATTAAAAATGTTTTTGATCTTTCATAAATTGGAAAATTTGTTGCATTTCTTCCATCAATAAATATTTCACCCCGTTTTGGCTTTAAAAGTCCACAAATAAGGTTAAAAATGGTGCTCTTGCCGGCCCCATTAGGTCCGAGCATACCAAAAACATTTGAAGACTGTATCTTAAAGCTTATGTTATCAAGGATTAGTCTATTTCCATAAGCAAATGAAACATTTTTAAATTCGATAATAGGGTTTTCTTTTTTAAATTTTATAATTCTAAATTTTTTTACTGACATAAATAATTTACTCTAGCAATTTTATATTAACTTTTTTGTCTTGTTCATACATAAATATTTTTATATCTCTTGTTTTTATATTAACCTCAATAACATCAGCCTTAAGAGAACTTTTGCTATTACTTAAAATCACTTCTTTTGAAATTATCATTAAATTTTTATCATACGAAAAATCAAGATAATCACTCATAATTTTATTATCTAAATAAGAAACTATTACATTTTTTGAAAAAATAGTATCGTAATTATTAATATTATATTTTCCAAAGTCGGATGAAATTTCTATCAATTTATAATTTTCTAAGTCTATGTTTGCTTTGACAGATTTTAAAAAAATAATATTACTATCATTTAGATCTATTGTTCCTTCGCTAGCTTTTAAAAAATATTCATTTCCTTTAGCGTCTTTAGCCGAATAACTTACATCTTGAATAATATTCAAACTTCTAATTTCTTCTTCGTTATTCTCAATACCCTCTGTTTTGACTAATTCTATTTTTTTTTTCTTTTCAATCAACTTCTTTTCATTATTTAAATTGAAATAGTAGTAAACTAAAAGTGAAAAAAAAAAGATTATAACAGAACCACTAATAATAATTTTTTTTTTCATTACGAAATATTTGATTGTAATATATTGTGTATATGAATTACTCCTATAGTTTTTAATTTATTCTTTTTTTCATAAACACATAATGACGTAATTTTTTTGCTATTCATAAGAGATAGCGCTTTCGCCGCTAGAGCATTTTTATCTATTCCAATCGGATTTTTTGTCATAATTTCTTTGATTGAAATATTATGAAGATTTTGTTTTTTTTGAGTGAGACGCCTTATGTCACCATCACTGACGAAGCCACGACTTAGTTTTTTTGCATCTCTAACTAATAAGAAACCTAATTTTTTTTTGCTTAAAACTTTTAAAGCATCCTTTATTTTCAAATTTTCATTAACAAAAGGTATTGCATTATTTTTAAGCATAATATCTTCAACAGTTTTCAATTGTGCACCCAAACTTCCCGCTGGATGGATTTTTTTAAAATCTTTTTTGTTAAATTTTCTTTGTCTCATTGTTGCTATGGCCAGTGCATCACCTAATGCTAACTGAGAAGTTGTACTTGAAGTTGGTATAATACTTCCTGCTTCAATTGCTTTTGGAATTAAAAGCTTAATATCAGCTGATTTATAAAGAACCGAACTTTTTTGTGAAACTATACCAATGAGTAAAATTTTATTTCTATTAGCGAATTGAATAATATTTTTTAACTCATTTGTTTCTCCAGAATTACTAATTAAAATTAAAATATCTTTCTTTGAAATACTTCCCAGATCTCCATGTGATGAGTCACTTGCAGATAAATAAAATGATGGTGTGCCAACTGATGAAAAAGTTGATGCAATTTTATTTGCAATTAATCCACTTTTACCAACACCACATAAAATCACTTTTGACTGACATTTTAGTATTTGTTGAACTGCTAGATTAAAAGAGTTACTGATGCTTTTTTTTAATTTTACTAATGCCTTAATTTCAAGATCAATTACTTCTTTTGCAACTTTAATGTATTTTTTCTTTTTCATTTAATGGGACCATATATCATCCTTAAACTCCATCAAATCCAATTTAATTCTAGTGTTCAAAAATTTTATACACTCATGATATAAATCCATTCTTTTCTCTCTTTCTAAAATTTTATCTAATTCAGAGTGAATTTTATGAAGGTAGATTACATCATTTGCACAATATCTTAGTTGACCTTGAGAAAGTTCTCCACCAAAGTCGGATGTTTGAAATTGTTTACTAACATCTACATTAGCAAATTCTTTTATTAATGTTTTTAACGAATGACTATCTGAAAATGTGCGTGCAAGCTTAGACTTAATCTTTGAGCATTCTATATTGTTTACGTCTGTTTTAAGATAATACTTAATGTGGGTTAAATCGCTTCTTGCATAATGAAAAAGCTTTTTTATATTTTTGTCGGCTAAAATTTTAACTAAATTTGGAGCCTTATAGTTCTCTCTGTCTAACTGAACAATATGAGCATCAGAATTTCCCGATGAAACCTGTATTAAACAAAGCCGATCGCGACGTACGTTGAGCCCGAGGAACTCACCATCAACAGCTAATATAGTCCCAAGATCTAAATTTTCTGGTAAATCGCCTTTATGCAACTCAATCTTTGTATTCATTTTTAATTCATATATAACAGAAAAAAAATGAAAGCAAAAAATGTTTTAATATGGGGAGGCTCTGGCCAAATTGGAAGACATCTAATAAGAAAGTTAACGAAAAATCAGTACAGAGTTACTGTAGTTACGAGAAATATTCATCAAAAGGGCTTATTGATCAAAAGTCAGGGCAATCAGGGCTGGATCAATATCGTAGAGGCAAATATTTTTGATGAAAAAAAAATTAGAAGTCTTTTTCAAGAGGCAGATATTTGCATCAATTTGATAGGTATTTTGTATGAGAAAAAAGGGAGTACATTTGAAAATATTCATACTTTATTTCCATCAATACTAGCTAAGCTTTGTAAAGAATATAATTTAGAGCAATTTATACATTTATCGGCATTAGGTGTTGATAAGGCAATAGACTCAAATTATGCGAAAAGCAAACTAGAGGGTGAAAAAGAAATTTTAAAAAATTTTCCATTATCAACAATTTTGCGTCCTTCAGTTGTTTTTTCCGTTGAGGACAGCTTTACATGTAATTTCATGTCATTATTGAATAGATTGCCAATATTTCCATTATATTTTGGAGGTCAAACACGTTTTATGCCAATCTTTGCTGGGGACCTTACAGATATAATATATAACATTACCTCAAAAAAGATTGATACTCAGATTATAGAATGTGTAGGTCCTGAGACAATTACATTAAAAGAGATAATAGAGAAATTGCTTAAACTTATAGGTAAAAAAAGGTTACTTGTGCCAATGCCTTTGTTTCTAGGTAAATTAACTGCACAATTTTTCCAATATTTCCCGAAACCTTTATTAACCCCTGATCAATTGAGGCTCCTTCAATACGATAATGTGACTTCAAATCAATATAAAACAAATATAGATATTGGTTTACCAGCAAAAAGTTTATTTGAAAGTGAAGTTGAAAAATATTGTTATATGTGGAGAGAAGGTGGACAATTTTCCAAAAAAAATTTTGGAGATTAAATAATTTTAGCCAGCGGACTTAATTTTCTTTTCAATAAAGTCAGGGATTTCCTCATTTTTGTTAACAACATCTTCTTTTTTACCTTTTGGTTGCCACACTAGACCCATGTGATAGAGGCAATAGCTATATTTAGGAACTGTATCTCTCCCACAAAAAAAAGAGCCAGGCACATTTGGATGACCCTCTTTTCCTTGATCTTCATGTATCATGTATTTACATGTAGTTTCAGAAAGCTCCTCTAAAGTTAAAAGTTTTGCTGGACCTAATTGATCTAGCATTGACTTATTTAAAATGAATTTTCTTCTACGCCCTCGTTTAGATTTAATATCTTTATCTTCAATAGATCTCTCAAAGTTTTCATTAGATGTCGCTTTTCGAGCTTTGATTTTTGCTGAGAGATTTAGTCTATGAGCTTTTCCTAATTGCGCTATGCCCCTCTAAAGTTAGAGGGGCAAAATGCGCCCAATGACGGCATTACGCGAGATGCCGCCAATAATCTCCGCTATTTGAGAGGCTGTGTTTCCTTTGCCCCATAATTCTTTTAATTTTGCAACTTTTTCTTCAGTCCAACTCATTTTAACTCTATATAATGTGCTATAAATAATTTTTAACACAATATAATGATAAATATTTTATATAAACAAGTTGTTATTTGTAGTTATCAACATCAATTTATTTAAGAGTGTTGTGGAGATGTTCAATCCTGACTTGTATAAAATATTTTTATTTATACAAAGTTTTTAAAAATAAAAAATATGAGCTATTTAGCAAAAAACTATAATAGAAAAAAAATTGCCTTTAAATATGGGAAAGGAAGTTATCTTTTTTCAACAAATGGGAAAAAATATTTAGATTTTTGCAGTGGTATTGCAGTAACAGCATTAGGCCATTCACATCCGAAATTAGTAAAAACAATAAACACCCAATCAAAAAAATTATGGCATGTTTCAAATGCTTTTCAAATTCCAGAGGGAGAGAAGTTAGCCAAAAAGTTGTGTCAAAAGACTTTTGCTGATTATGTTATGTTTCAAAATTCAGGAGCAGAAGCTACTGAGGCAGCTATAAAAGTTGCTAGAAGATATTTTTATTCTATTGGAAAACCTAATAAAAATAGAATCTTATGTGTTAAAAATTCATTTCACGGTAGAACTATTGCTGCTATTTTTGCAAGTGGATCAAAAAAAATGACAGAGGGTTTTGGACCCAAAGTTCCTGGATTTGATCATTTTGTTTTTGGAGATCATAAATCTTTAAAAAAAAAGATTACTAAAAATACAGCAGCAATTATGGTCGAACCAATTATGGGGGAAGGTGGAATAAAAGTAATACCTGATTTTTGTCTTAAAGAATTAAGAAAATTGTGTAACAAAAGAAAAATTTTATTGATAGTAGATGAAGTGCAAACAGGAGTTTCACGTTCAGGTGATTTTTTTGCTTTCGAAAAATCTAAAATTTTACCTGACATAGTCCCAATTGCTAAAGGTTTAGCTGGTGGGTTTCCTGTTGGAGCCGTTTTGATGAATAAAAAAGTTGCTGCTGGAATGACTCCAGGCTCACACGGATCAACTTTTGGAGGTAATCCGCTAGTTTGCAGTGTAGCTAATTCTGTCATGGATATAGTTTCAACTAAGCAATTTTTAAATAATGTAAAAAAATCCTCTAAATATTTTCTTTCCAATTTAAATAAACTTAAAGAAAAGTACCCTAAAATTATTAAAGAAATAAGAGGAAGAGGTTTATTAATTGGAATTCAACTTTATAAAGATCAGTCAAAGTTTATCACAAAATTGATGGATAATAAATTATTAACCATAAGAGCAGCTGACCAAGTTGTACGTGTTTTACCTCCACTTAACGTTAAAAAAAAAGAAATAGATCAAGCACTTAAGATTATCAATAAAGTTTGTGCAGAACTTAAATAGAATGAAACATTTTATTAATCTTAAAGATATTCCAGCAAAAGATCTTAGAAGAATTTTGATTGACGCAAAAAAAAGAAAAAAAGCAAGAAAGAAACTTAATAATCTTGACCTTGATGAAGGTACACCTTTAAAAGGAAAATTATTGATACAAATGTTTGAAAAATCGAGTTTAAGAACTCGCTTATCCTTTTTCTTAGCAATCTCCCAACTCTCTGGTCGAACTCTAACTCTTAGACCGGATGAACTGCATTTATCTAAAGGAGGTGAAAGTATTGAAGATACTGCTAAAATATTGTCAAGTTTTGGTGATGCTTTCATGTTAAGAACCGATAGTGATGAAAAGTTGGAGGAATTCAAAAAACATTTAACAATTCCAATTATTAATGGATTAAGCCCGTCCTCTCACCCAACACAAATCTTGTCAGATGTATTCACAGTTGAGGAAATAAAAAAAAAACCAATATCTAAATTAAATATTACTTGGATTGGAGACTCAAATAATGTTCTTAATTCCTTGATTGCTGCTTCAATTAAATTTTCATTTAAATTAAAAGTTGGTTGTCCAAAAAAATATCAACCTAATAAGAACATAATGAATTACATCAAAAAAAATAAAAATAAAATTAAGATTTATAATGATCCAAAAAAAGCGGTTGAAGGAGCTGATGTAATTTTTTCAGACAAAGTAATATCAATGAACGATAAAGTTAATGAAAAAAAAAAATTAAAAGATTTTAAAAATTTTAAGATTAATAAAAATCTTCTAAAAAAATGTCCAAAGGCTATATTTTTACACTGTCTCCCAAGAGGAAGTGAAGTTGATGAAAATGTTTTTAAAAGCAAAAAATCAAAAGTTTGGCTACAGGCTTTAAATAGAGTTCACGTACAAAAATCGATACTACTTTATTGTCTTGGAAAATTAAGGTAAGGGAAGTGGGTTATCAGAATTTTGGTTCAGGTATAAAATAACTGAGGCTCTATCTTTCTCTTTTTTTAATCCAGCGAAAGCCATTTTAGTTCCCTTAATCCATTTTGCTGGTCTAATTAGGTAACCATTTAATTCTTCAAAGGTCCAATTCTTTCCATATTCGGTAAGTGCTTTAGAATATTTATAATCGGAGACAACACCAACTTTTCTGTTCACTACATTGTAAAGTGCAGGACCAATATTATTTTTCCCACCTTTGACAATCGAGTGACATGCGGCACATTTTTTAAAAACTTTTTCTCCATGAGCAAGATCTGCCATCGTCATCAAGGCTGCAATATCAACTTTTTCTGTTATTGTGTCTGATTTAGTTTCTGTGCTAGCCGTTACTGCTTGTTCCACCTCTACGACATAACCTGGAGTTTTAGGTTTTTCTACGTAAAAAATAGCATCGGAAAGTTTTCCAATGCCAATAATGATTAGAGCAACCAATAAAACAGCGGCAATTATCTTGTTTAGTTCAAATGAATCCATTTAATTAAAATATTTTGAACATATAACACTATAAATTTAAAATTGCTCATATATTTTGATGTACAATTTTGCCTCTGTTTATATTGTGCTCATAGTTAAAAAAAATAATGAAAACTTTGGTAATAATTCCCTCTAGATTGTCTGCCGAGAGATTGCCAGGTAAGCCCTTGATGAAAATTAAAGGATTGTCAATCATTTCGCATGTTTTTAAAAAAGCAGAGGAAGCAAATATTGGAGAGGTAATAGTTGCAGCAGAGGACCAAGAGATAGTCGACGATGTTAAACAAAATGGCGGACAAGCAATTTTAACAAAAAATGAGCATAAAACAGGGACAGATAGGATTTATGAGGTGTTTCAAAAAATTAATTCCGCGGATATTGATTTAATAATGAATCTTCAAGGTGATGAACCTTTAATGAATATAGATGATATTAGAAACTTGAATAAAAAGATGATTGAAAGTTCTTCAATTTTAGGAACTTTAGCTTCCAAAATTCAGGACAAAGCTTTACTGGAAAATCCAAATGTCGTTAAGGTTTTGACCAAAGAAAATCTAAATCAAACAAATTTTCCGGAGGCATTAAATTTTAAGAGAAATATTACTGAAGAAAAAGGGAACATTTATCATCATCTAGGTATATATTCATATGATAAAGATACTCTTGAGAAATTTGTTTCTTTAAAACAATCTACTAGTGAGATCAAAAATAAACTTGAGCAACTTAGGGCGTTAGATAATAACATAAAAATTAATGTTGCTTTTGCGAAGTTTGCCCCTATAGGTGTAGACACAATAGAGGATTTAGAAGCTGTTAAAAAAATCATGGAAAACAAATCTTAATGAATAAAATTTATTTTCAAGGTACATTTGGAGCATATTCACATCTTGCAGCATTATCAATTTTTAAAGATGCTGAAATTATTCCATGTAAAACTTTTGATGAATGTTTTTTAAAAGCCTCAAAAGATGATAATTCAAAAATTATTATTCCAGAGTCAAATAGAATTACAGGCAATATTGGAATTGAATATTTAATCTTTAAATATAGACTTAATATCTATTCTGAATACTTTCAGAAAATAGAACATAATTTATTAGGTTTACCGGGCACCAAAATTTCAGACATAAAGGATGTTTACTCTCATGGACAAGCACTTTCTCAATGTTCTAAATTTATAAAATCAAATAGCCTAATTGAACATGTGAGGGCTGATACAGCTGGCTCTGCAGAAATGGTTTCAAAAACAAAAGAAAAGACAAAAGCTGCAATAGCTTCATCTTTGAGTGCTAAAACATATAATTTAGAAATAATTAAAAAAAATATTGAAAATGAAAAAGGCAATCTAACAAGATTCTTAATCATGGGAAAAAATATATCTCAACCAGAATTTAGAAATAAAAAATATATTACGTCTTTTTTATTCAAGCTTAAAAGTAAACCTGCAGCTTTATATCAATCTTTAGGTGGTTTCGCTATTAATGGTGTGAATTTAACAAAATTGCAAAGTTATCCAGAAAAAAATACCTTCGACTCTTTCTTTTTTTTGTGTGATCTTGATGGTCATATTGAGGATATAAAAGTTCAAAAATCCTTAGAGGAATTAGGATTACATTGCCAAGATTTTCACGTCTTAGGTGTTTTTGAGGCAGACAAAATAAGAGAAAAATAAAAATAATCTTTTCTTGTAGACTAGAAATTATACCTGCTATAATAGTTTTGGGGGCTAGGGCGTTTGCTTCATGAAACCGGTCAGGGAAGAAATTCAGCAGCCGAACTAAAAGTGGAACGGGTCTAGTCTCCTCATTTAATTATGAATAAAAATTCAAAAGTATTAGCTCTTAAGTACAGACCGCAAAATTTTTTTGAATTGATAGGGCAAGAAGTTATTGCTGAAACTATCATAAATTCAATTAAAGCAAACAAAGTGCCTAATGCATATCTTTTCACTGGTATTCGTGGTGTTGGTAAAACAACGATTGCTAGAATTGTAGCTAAATCTCTTAATTGTAGAAATGGTATAGATAAAATATGTAAAGATGATTTATGCGATAACTGTGAGGGAATTACTAATTCCAGTCACATTGATGTCCTAGAGATGGATGCCGCTAGTAAAACAGGTGTTGATGATGTAAGAGACCTCATTGAATTCTCAAGATATGGTCCAAGCACATCAAAGTATAAAATATTTATAATTGATGAAGTGCACATGCTTAGTAAGCAGGCATTTAACGCTTTATTAAAAACTTTAGAAGAACCTCCTCAATATGAGAATGGTGGTGGTTTAAAATTTATTTTTGCTACTACAGAAATTAAAAAAATTCCAATTACTGTGGTTTCCAGATGTCAGAGATTTGACTTATCAAGAGTTAAATCAGGTGAATTGTTTGAGTTTATAAAAAAGATTAAAGACAAAGAAAAGGGAAAAATATCAGATGATGCCTTGAGACTGATTGTAAAAATTTCTGAGGGATCTGTTAGAGATGCACTATCTTTACTCGACAGAGCCTTATTAAGTTTGGATAAAGATAAAGAACTAGATTTAAATTCTGCTCAAAAAATTTTTGGATATTTTGATAAATCACAATTGATTGATTTATTTGAATTAATCTTAAGGGGAGAAGAAAAAAAAGTCATAGAAATTTACAGAAAAATTTATGAGCAAGGGGTTGAGCCGAAAGTATTTATAAATGATTTTTTAGAGCTGGTTTATTACTTTAAAAATATTAACTCATTAAATATGGAGAGTATGAATTTTACTTTAAATGATGAGGAGTTTTCAAAAATAAAAAGAATTACTAATGAAGTTAGCGATGAAACATTAATATTATTTTGGCAGTTTACTTTAAAAACGCTTGGGGAGTTAGAAATTGTTAACAATCAAAATCTATCAATTGAAATGTTTCTTATTAGATTAATGTATTTAAAGTCCTCAGCAAATAAAGAGCATTCACTCTTGGACAAGAATAAAATTGATCAATTTAAAAAGCAAGATGATGAACAAATTATAGTGAACGAAAAAAAGAATGAAACAATTAGTCAGGTTAAAAATATTTCACAAGAGCAAGAAGTGAAAATTGAAAACAATAAAGAAATTAATGCAGGGGAAAAGCTAAATGTAGATTCATTTGATCAACTTTTAAAAATTTGTAATGAAAAAAAAGAGATTAAGCTTAAGTATGAGCTAGAAAAAAATGTAAATTTAGTTCATTTTGAAAGCAATCGTATTGAAATATCTTTTAACGATAATTTAGATAAAAATTTTATTAAAGATTTATCTTTGAAACTTTTTGAATGGACTGGAGACAGATGGATTATCACATTAAGTAAATCAAAAGGTGAGTTATCAATAAAAGATAAGCAAAAAAATCAAAAAATTAAGAATATCAATTCTGCTAAACAATCTAAATTATATAAAAATTTAATAGAAAAATTTCCTGATGCAGATTTAATCGACGTCAACTTAAAAGAAGAAAATGATTAGATGACAGATTTTACTAAAATATTAGATAAGGCTAAAGAACTTGAAGCAAAAATGAAAGAAAGTCAGGAAAATATTAAAAAAATTAGAGTAGAGGGTATATCAGGAGCTAATTCAGTGAAAGTTATTTTGGATGGAGAGGGAATAATGCAAAAAATAGAAATCTCAGATGAAACATTAAAAGAAAATAAATCTGTTTTAGAGGATTTAATTACTGCTGCTCACAATAATGCAAAATCAAAATTGAGAGAAAAAACTAACGAAGAAATTTCTAAAACAACTGGAGGATTTGGAATTCCTGGCTTTAAGTGGCCACTATAAATATGCAAAATGTAAATGAGATAGATGAACTAATAAAGATAATATCAAAACTCCCTGGTCTTGGACCTAAATCTGCAAAGAGAATTGTTCTAAAATTAATAAGTAATAAAGATGAACTTGTAAAACCTATGGCCAACATATTAGTTCAAATTTATAAAAATGTAACAAGATGTAATTCATGTGGATCTTTAAAATCTAATCTTCAAGATTGTGTTAATTGTGTAAATCCAAAGGGGAATTTCAAAAAGATTTGTGTAGTTGAGGATATTGCTGATCAGTGGTCGATAGAAAATTCTAATATATTTCAAGGATATTTTCATATTTTAGGAGGAACAATTTCTTCGTCAACGCAGAGAAAAGAGGATTTATTAATTAATTCATTGGTTGAGAGAGTGAAAAGAGATGATATAGAAGAAGTAATTTTAGCAACTAGTGCTACTGTTGAAGGCCAAACAACAGCATTTTATATTAAAGAGAGTCTAAAAAAAACAAAGGCTAAAATTACAAGATTAGCACAAGGTTTACCTGTTGGTGGTGAAATAGAAACTCTTGATGATGGAACATTATTCTCTGCCTTTAAAAACAGATCTGAAATTAATTCAAGCTAGATTTTTTTTCTATTCTGTTTAAATGTAGAAGAGGCTCTGTATAGCCTGATGGTTGATCTTTTCCTTTAAATATCAAGTCGCAAGCAGTTTTAAATGCTAAAGAATTTTCGAAATTATCTGACATTTTGATATAGTTTTTATCATTCTCATTTTGTTTATCTACAACTTTTGCCATAGCTTTCATGATTTCCATTACCTGAATTTTTGTTGTGATCCCATGATGTATCCAATTAGCAATGTGTTGCGACGATATCCTCAAGGTAGCTCTATCTTCCATAAGTCCAATATTATTTATATCAGGGACTTTTGAACAACCCACTCCTTGGTCAATCCATCTGACAACATAACCTAGCAGTGTTTGTGCCGAGTTAGTAATTTCCTTGTTGATTTCATCGACTGACCAATTAGGTCTGTCAGCCACAGGGATAGTCAATAGATCATCTAATTTAGATTGTTCACGCTTCATAATTTTTTTTTGTTCATCAAAAATGTTTATTTGATGATAGTGAAGAGCATGTAAAGATGCTGCAGTTGGGGAAGGAACCCAGGCACAATTTGCACCAGCTTTTAAATGACTTATTTTTTCATCTAACATTTCCTTCATTTTATCTGGCATTGCCCACATGCCTTTACCTATTTGTGCCTTACCTGAAAAACCACATTTTAGACCAATATCAACATTATTATTTTCATAAGCAGAAATCCATCTGGATGATTTCATATCACCCTTTTTAATCATTGGACCAGCTTCCATGGAGGTATGCATCTCATCACCAGTTCTATCTAAAAATCCAGTATTTATAAAAAAAACTCTATTTTTCAGAGTTCTTATACACTCTTTTAAATTTGCAGAAGTTCTTCTTTCTTCATCCATTATACCAATTTTGCAAGTATACTTTGGTAAGCCAAGTAATTCTTCGACTTTGGAAAAAATTAAGTCAGTAAAAGCTGTTTCATCTGGTCCATGCATTTTTGGTTTAACAATGTAAATTGATCCAGTTCTTGAATTTTTCTTTTTTTTAAAGTCGTGTAATGCAGCAGTGGTTGTCATAAAAGCATCCATTATTCCCTCTGGCACTTCGCTATCATCATTTAAAATTATTGATGAATTGGTCATTAAGTGGCCTACATTTCGTATTAATAGCAAACTTCTTCCATGCAATTTAAGACCTTTTCCTTCTTTAGAAATAAAGCTTCTGTCAGGATTAAGTTTTCTCTCTAATTTTTTTCCATTCTTTTCGAATTGTATTTTAAGATCCCCTCTCATTAGACCTAGCCAGTTTCTGTAGCATGTTACTTTGTCTTCAGCATCAACTGCAGCAACACTATCTTCATTGTCACAAATTGTTGAAACCGCAGACTCTGCTATCACATCACTTATTCCGGCTATATCATGAGCAGCACTAAACGCTTTTGGATTAATTATAATTTCAAAATGTAGGTTATTATTTTTTATGATTATTGCTGTTGGCTTATTTACATCACCTCTGTGACCTACAAATTTATTTTCATCTTTAAGTTTATACTCTTTATCTTCTTTTAAAATTAGAAGATTTTTATCTTTTATTTTAAGTGCAGATATATTTTTCCAACTAGTCCCATCAATTGGAATATATTTATCAAAAAATTCTCTTACATATTTTATTACTTCTTGTCCTCTATTTGGGTCGTATCTTTCACTTCCTCCTTCTTCTGACTCAATAATATTTGTACCATATAAACTATCATATAAACTTACCCATCTAGCATTAGCTGCATTGAGAGTGTATCTAGCATTCATTATTGGAACGACTAGTTGTGGTCCAGCAATTTGAGCAATTTCATCATCTACATTATTGGTCTCTATTTTGAAATCTGGTCCTTCCTCCTTTAAATAACCGATTTCTCTTAAAAACTTTTTATATTGCTCAATTTCGATTTCATTTCCTTTATTCTTTATATGCCAATCATCTATTTTTTTTTGTAAATTCTCTCTAATTTGGATCAGCTCTTTATTTTTAGGTGCTAAATCATATACAGCTTTATCAAAACCTTCCCAAAATTTTTCAGAAGAAATATCTAAATCTTTTAGTAACTCATTATTTACAAATGACAGCAATTCTTCCGAAATTTTTAAATTGTTAACATTTTGATAATTTTTAGACATGAATAATTTCTAAAACCCCCATAAAACTAAGTCAAATAATTAATAGTAGCATTGACATTTTGTTGTCAATTTCCATAGTTAATATTATAGAATATGAAAAATTATCTAAACTTTGAAAGTGATATTAAGAATTTAGAAGATGAATTAGATAAACTGAAAGATCCATATAATCAAAGCGGACTTTCAGAAGTAGATACACAAAAAATTTCTCAGATACAAAACGATTTAGATGAAAAATTAAAAATGGTATATGCAAACTTAGATCCTTGGCAAACTACAATGGTAGCTAGACATGAGGATAGGCCGAAGTCAAAATTTTTTATAGATAATTTGTTTGAAGATTTTATCCCTTTATCAGGGGATCGTTTTTATGGCGAGGATCTTTCAGTGCTTTGTGGGTTTGCGAAGTTTAATGGTTTATCAGTTTTAGTTATTGGACAGGAAAAAGGAGAGGATTTAGATTCAAGAATCAAAAGAAATTTTGGCATGATGAGACCAGAAGGTTACAGAAAGACTATTCGATTAATGCAGCTGGCTGATAAATTTAATATACCAATCATATCATTTATTGATACTCCGGGCGCTTATCCTGGTGTTGGTGCAGAGGAAAGAGGCCAGGCAGAGGCCATCGCAAAATCAATAGAATGTTGTATGAAATTAAAAGTTCCAACGATCGCAATTGTTATTGGGGAAGGTGGCTCGGGAGGTGCAATCGCTCTTGCATCATCCAATAAAGTTTTAATGTTAGAAAATGCAATTTATTCAGTAATTTCTCCTGAGGGATGTGCAACAATTTTATGGCGAGATCCAAAAAAAATGCTAGATGCAGCTAAAGCAATGAAGCTTTCAGCTAAAGATTTACTAGAGCTTGAGATAATAGATGAAATTATACCAGAGCCATCTGGAGGTGCGCATAGAGACAAAGATTTGATACTGGAAAATGTTAGAAATGCTTTAAATAAAAATTTACAAAATTTTAAACAAATATCTCCAGAGGAAATATTTGATGGTAGAAAAAATAAATTTTTAAAAATAGGTAGAAGTAAAGGATTTATGAGTAATTTAAGTGAATTAAGTTCGCTAAATTTACAAAAAAGTAATTTTAATCACCTTTTAAAATCCAAAAAAATATTTGTTGTGGGTGCTGGACTTACAATTTTTGTTATAGGATTAATTCTTTACTTTTTATAAAGCTCCACAGCATCGCTTATATTTCTTACCAGAACCACATGGGCAAGGTTCGTTTCTACTTATTTTTTTATCAAATGCTTTTTTATAATTCTCTTTTTTTTTATCATTATCCACGTTTTTAGTTTGTGATTGAACCAAAGTTAGATTCATTAATATTGTTGTAAAATCTAGTTTCAATCTATTTAACAAACTTTCAAACAAGTGAAATGCTTCTTTTTTATATTCCACTAAAGGATCTCTTTGACCATAAGATCTTAACCCAATAACTTGTCTAAGTTGTTCTAAATACTGAATGTGGGATTTCCAATTTATATCAATAGTTTGTAAAAAAATTCTTTTTTCTATATCTTGTGATTGATCTTTACCTAACAATTTTATTCTTTCCTCCCTGGAGTCTTGAAATTTCTTATTTAATGAGTCCCTTAAGTCTTTATCACTACTATTTGTAAGTTCTTCTAGGTATGAATATATAAAATTCTTTCCTAAAATTGATTTAAGTTTATTTTCAAAATCAGTGCTTTTAGGATTGGACTTTTTCTTTATTTTAAGTCTAATAAGGTCATCAATTATTTCGTTTAAAAAACTATTAGAATAATCAAAAATTGTGTCACTTTTCATAGCATCTTCTCTTTGACTAAAGATTACATTTCTTTGGTCATTTAAAACGTTATCGAATTTAATTAATGTTTTTCTTATATCAAAATTTCGAGCTTCTACTTTTTGTTGGGCTCTCTCCAAAGCTTTATTTATCCAAGGATGATCAATACTTTCTCCATCTTTAAGACCAAGTTTTTGTAATATATTATTCATTGAGTCTGATCCAAAAATTCTCATTAAATCATCTTCAAGGCTTACATAAAAGATTGAATTTCCCTCATCACCTTGACGTCCCGATCTACCTCTTGCTTGATTGTCAACTCTTCGTGACTCCATTCTTTCAGTTCCAATAACAAATAATCCACCAAGTGATTTAATTTTTTCTTTACTCAACTTTAATTCTTCATCTGGAATTGAACCTTTTTTTCCACCAAGCTGAATGTCTACCCCTCTACCAGAAATACTGGTAGTTATAATTACAGAATTTTCTTTGCCAGCGTTTGCGATTATTTTAGCTTCATTTTCATGATTTTTAGCATTAAGTACTTCATGTTTAATATTCTCTTTATTTAATAGATTTGAATATATTTCAGATTTATTAATACTAGAGGTAAATACTAATAGAGGTTGACCTTTTTGATGGCACTCTTTTATCTTTCTAATGATAGCATCATTTTTTTCAGTCTCTGTTCTAAATATTTGGTCATTAAAATCATTTCTTATCATTTTTTTATTAGTTGGAATGACAACTACTGGAAGATTATATATTTCGTAAAATTCTTGAGATTCTGTTACTGCTGTTCCAGTACAACCAGAAATCTTATCATATAATTTAAAATAATTTTGATAAGTAATTGAAGCCAAAGTTTGATTTTCAACTTTTATGGGAATTCTTTCTTTTGCTTCCAAGGCTTGATGAAGCCCATCACCAAATCTTCTTCCTTCAAGAATTCTACCAGTTAATTCATCTATAATTTTCAACTCATCATCTTGAATGATGTAATCTTTACCTTTTTGAAATAAATGATTTGCTCGTAAAGCTTGATTTACATGATGAACCAAACTTAAGTTTTCAGGATCATAAAAGTTATTATTTTTTAAAATTCCTGCATTTGAAAAAATTTTTTCAATATTGTTTATTCCATCATTGGTTAAAAGTACATTTTTGTCCTTTTCATCAACCTCGTAGTCTTTTTCTTTCAAAAATCTGATTAATTTATCTATAGCCAAATATTGGGTTGTTCTATCTTCTGCTGCTCCAGAAATAATCAATGGTGTTCTGGCCTCATCAATTAGACAGGAGTCTATTTCATCAACTATAGCAAAAAAGTGTTCCCTTTGTACCATTTCATCTTTTGAAAATTTCATATTATCTCGTAAATAATCGAAACCTAATTCACTATTAGTTGCATAAGTTATATCACAATTATAATTTTGCTTTCTTTGAGAGTCGTCTTGATCATTGTTTATGTAACCAGATGTTAATCCTAAAAAGTTATAAATCTCACCCATTTCTTGAGAATCTCTTTTAGCGAGGTAATCATTTACAGTTACGATGTGAACCCCTTTTTCATGAAGAGCATTAAGATATGCAGCAAGAGTAATAGTAAGCGTTTTTCCTTCACCAGTTTTCATTTCAGCAATTTTAGACTCTTGTAGTACTATTCCGCCCACTAACTGTACATCGAAATGTCTTTCTCCTCTTTTTCTTCTTGAGGCCTCCCTGACTAATGCAAAAGCCTCAGGCAATATCTGCTCAATTTTTTCTCCTTTTTTAATTTTTTCTTTAAATTCGATAGTTTTGTTTGGAAAGTCCTCATCTTTAAAATTTTTGATTTCCTCTTCTAATGAATTAATTTTGTTTACAATCTTAGCAATTCTATCAAGTTCTCTTTGATTATTGGATTTGATTAGTTTTGAGAAAAAGTTAAGTGGATTTAGCATCAGTTTTTGATTTATTATTTACTTATAACCATTTATATAATCATTAAATAATTATTTTAAATAGAATGGGTATTAATTTAACAAATTTTCTATCATCTAAATCAAAAAGCAAGAGATTAAACGAATTTCAAGATCTTGATCATATTGATGGTGTAGCAATTTCTACGATTAGTGCTGACTTATATAATAGTTCTCGAGATGATTTAGTCATGTTTTATTTTAGAGATGGAGTTAACTATGCATCTGTTTATACCCAATCCAAAATAATTTCTGAAAATATAAAATGGAACTTAAATCAAAAAGCTAAAAAAATTTTTTCATTAATAGTGAACACAAGAAATGCTAATTGTTTCACTGGTAAACAGGGTTATAAAAGTCTCGAAAAAATTGCAGAAATTATCTCTCAAAAATTAACACAAAAACAGAAAGAGGATGAAGATCAACCAAAAAAAATTAATTCAAAGGAAATAATTTTTGGATGTACAGGAACTATTGGTGAGATTTTTCCTGAGGAAAAAATAATCGATAAAATTCCTGAACTAATTGAGAAAATAAAATATACGCAAAATAAGTATATCTGGATGAAGTCCGCATTAGGGATAATGACTACAGACACTCAGCCTAAAATGGCAATGGAAGAATGTTCAATTGGTGGAAGTGATATAAAGATATTTGGAGTTGCTAAAGGCTCAGGCATGATCCAACCTGATATGGCTACAACCTTAGCATATATTTTTACTGATGCAGATTTACCAAATGATGTACTTAAAAAACTTTTAAAGAAAAATATTTCTAATACTTTTAATGCTATCAGCTGTGATAGTGATACTAGCACTAATGATATGGTTTCAATTTTTTCAACAGGTAAGTCAAAACATCCTAAAATTAAAAGTGTTAATGATGAAAAAATTAAAAACTTTGATTTTGCTCTAAATAAGGTTTTATTAAATTTAGCTAAAAGAGTTGTAGCTGATGGTGAAGGTGCTTCAAAATTTATAACTGTTAATATTCAGGGGTGCAAAAATGAAGATGATGCAAAAAAAATAGCTTTCTCAATTGCAAATTCACCTTTAGTAAAAACAGCTATCTCAGGTGAAGATGCCAATTGGGGAAGAGTGGTTATGGCAATAGGAAAAGCAGGCGTACAAATCAAACATGAAAAATTGTCTATTAAATTTGGTGAGATAAGTGTTGTTTCCAATGGAAAGCTGAATTCTAATTATAATGAGGATGAAGTATCCGAATATATGAAAAGTGATAGCATTGATATTAATGTTGATATCTCCTGTGGTTCCAAAAGTTTCAAAGTTTACACGATGGATTTGACAAAAAAATACATTGAGATTAACGGAGATTATCGAAGTTAGATTTGTTATATTGAAATTTATAGAACTATTACTAAATAATTATCATGATCAAATATAAGTTGATTTGCAAAAATTGTGATTTTTCATTTGATAGTTGGTTTGCTTCATCTAAAGAGTACGAAAAACTCAGAAGTAAAAATTTTTTAAATTGCCATAAATGTAATTCTCAAAAAGTAGAAAAAACTTTAATGGCTCCTCAATTAATAAATAGAAATAGGATCGATAATCTTGAAAAAAAGAATACGAAATTAAATGAGATAAAAAACAAGATTAAAGAGTATCAAAAATTTATCAAAAGTAATTTTGATTATGTGGGTAAAAATTTTGCTTACGAAGCAAGATCGTTACACTATAATAAAAAAAATAAGAAAAAAGGTATTTATGGCTCAGCTACAAAAAATGAAATTCAAGAACTTAAGGAAGAAGGAGTTGAAGCTGAAATGATACCATGGATTGAAGATAAGAGTAATTAAACTTTATTAAATTTTCCAATATAATTAATGGATTTATCTGAGCTTATCGACCATTTGTCGGTAATAATATTAAACTTCATTCCGTCTAGATTTTGTAATTGAAGATTATATTTTTTAGAAATTTTAATTAAATCATTTGGATCTATAAATTTGTCCCATTCGTGTGTCCCAATCGGTAGCCATCTTAAAATATACTCTGCACCTATTATTGCAAAAAGATAAGATTTTAAAGTTTTGTTTATTGTTGCAACAAACATTATACCCTCTTTTTTTAATAGTGATGAACATGATTTTAAAAAAATATCAACGTCTTCAACATGTTCAATAATTTCCATATTCAAAATTACGTCAAATTTTCTATCTATTTTTAAATTTTCTGGTGAGGCAGTTAGATAATTAATTTTTAAATCATTCTTTTTTGCATGAAGTTTTGCAACTTGTATATTTTTTTCTGATGCATCTATGCCAGTTACTTCTGCTCCTAATCTGCTCATAGGTTCTGATAGTAAACCACCACCACACCCAATATCTAATAATCTAATTTTTTGTAATGGCTTATCTGAATTTTCAAGTTTAAAACTACTAATTATTTTTTCCTTTATATATGAAATTCTAATAGGATTAAATTTATGTAATGGTTTAAATTTACCATTAGGATCCCACCATTCTTCTGCGATTCTAGAAAATTTCTCTATTTCTTTTTTATTTATTGTGCTAGTTTTCATTACAACATTAACAATATATTGAAGATGTATTTAATCAATAAATTTTAATTAAAAATATTTATCATGAAAATTGTAGTATTAAAATTTGGTGGAACATCAGTTGGTACAATTGAAAAAATTAAAAAAGTTACTGATATTATCATTGAACATAAAAAGAAAAAACACAAAGTAATAGTTGTTTCTTCAGCTATGAGCGGTGTGACAAATGATTTGATCAAAAAATCAAAACAGATTAGTAACAATTTCATAGATTCTGAATATGATGTTTTAGTATCATCAGGTGAGCAGGTCGCATGCTCATTGATAGCTGGAAGATTAAACCATAAAGGTTTCAAATCAAGATCTTGGCTAGGTTGGCAAATACCGATTTTTACCAATGGTCCCTACACAAATTCAAGAATTCAACAAGTGAATAAAAATAAACTATTTAGATTCCTTAAAGAGGGAGGGATTCCTATTATTACAGGCTTTCAAGGGATAAATATGAACGAGAGAGTAACCACGATAGGTAGAGGAGGTTCAGATGCAAGTGCAATTATGATTGCAAAGTCCTTTAAAGCACAAAGATGTATTATTTATACAGATGTAGAAGGCGTATACACCACAGATCCAAATAAATTAAAAAAAGCAAAAAAAATTAAAGTAATTTCTTATGAGGAAATGTTGGAAATGGCATCTTTGGGTGCTAAAGTTATGCAGCCTGTTTCAATTCAAGATGCACGATTAAATAGAATTAATATTGAGGTAAAATCATCATTTATAAAAAAACCTGGAACATTAATTACAAAAAGAACAAATTTAAATAATAATAGAATTATTACAGGAATTTCCTCAACACATAATGATGCAAAAGTTACTTTAGTTGGTGTAAAAGATAGACCGGGCGTGGCAGCATCAATTTTTAAACCACTATCAATCAATTCTATTAACGTTGATATGGTGGTACAAAATATTTCACCGAATGGAAAAGAAACTGATTTAACTTTTACGATTAAAGCTGAAGATCTCAACAAAACAAAAAAGATAATTCAAGAAAACAAAAGTATAAAATTTAAAAAAGTGCTATTCCAAAAAGGGGTTTCTAAAATATCAATAATTGGTGTTGGAATGATAACAACTCCTGGTGTTACTTTTAGAATGTTTCAAGCTTTAGCAAATAAAAAAATTAACATTCAAGTTATATCAACATCTGAAATTAAAATATCTGTTTTGATTAATAAAAAAGATGCTAAAAAAGCTCTAATTACTTTACATAAAGAATTTAAATTACAAGAATAAAAAAATGAGCATCAGACCTTTTAGAGATATTAAAAGACGAAAGACTAAAACTATAAATGTAGGCGATGTTAAAGTTGGAGGTGAAAATCCTATAACTGTGCAATCAATGACCAATACCTTAACATCAGATGTTAAGAGTACAATTAAACAAATTCAAGAAATACAATCTGAAGGAGCTGACATTGTTAGAGTTTCTTGTCCTGATGAGTCATCATCTAAAGCACTTAAAGAAATTACAAAACACATTAACATTCCAATAGTCGCTGATATACATTTCCATTATAAGAGAGCAATTGAAGCTGCAGAAAATGGAGCGAGTTGTTTGAGAATAAATCCTGGAAATATTGGAGATAAAAAAAAAATTGTTGAAGTAATTAAATCTGCTAAAGATAATAATTGTTCAATCAGAGTAGGCGTTAACGCTGGTTCATTAGAGAGAGATATACTAGAAAGATTTAAAGAACCTTGTCCAGAGGCATTGGTAGAAAGTGCAATAAGAAATATTGAAATTTTAGAGGATATGGATTTTTTAAATTTAAAAGTGAGTGTGAAATCATCTGACGTCTTTTTATCCGTAGAGGCCTATCGTCAACTTTCAAACAAAATAGATTATCCACTTCACTTGGGAATCACTGAAGCTGGTAGTTTTATATCAGGGAGTATTAAATCCTCAATTGGCCTAGGAATTCTCCTCAAAGAGGGAATTGGAGATACAATAAGGGTGTCTCTTTCTGATGATCCAGTAAAAGAGGTGGCAATTGGAAATGAGATACTAAAATCATTGAATCTTAGAAATAGAGGAGTAAAAATCATTTCCTGTCCGTCCTGTGCAAGACAAGGTTTTCAAGTAATCGATACTGTAAGGGTCTTAGAGGAAAAATTATCACATATCAAGACACCAATCACTCTCTCAATTATCGGATGTGTTGTTAATGGTCCTGGGGAGGCTGCGATGACAGATGTAGGAATTACAGGTGGGCAAAAAGGAAGTAATATGCTTTACCTCTCTGGTGTTCAAACTGAAAAAGTTATGACAGATGAAATGATAACGAGGGTAATTCATGAAGTTGAAAAGAAAGCTCTCGAATTAGAGAATAATTCAAAATGATACCAGAAAAAACTATCGAGGAATTAATTACTCGACATTCTTCTCTAGAAAAAGATTTAGCGTCAGGAAAGGTAGACAAAAAATTATTTGCAGAAAAATCAAAAGAATATTCTGATTTAAATGAAATTGTTTATAGCGCAAAGAAATATGCTTCATATCCAAATGATAAAATTGAACTAGAAAAAATTCTAAATGATAAAAATTCTGACGAGGAGTTAATGAAGATGGCTCATACTGAATTGAGTGAGCTAAACTCACAATTTGAGAGAAATGAAAAGAAATTAAAATTATTTTTACTTCCAAAAGATGAGGCTGATAAAAAAAATGCTATTATAGAGATAAGAGCTGGAACTGGCGGTCTAGAAGCAAGTTTATTCGCAGGTGATTTATTCAAAATGTATGAAAAAGTTTGTAATAAAAAAAAATGGTCTCTGGAATTAATATCTATTTCTAGAAGTGATGCGGGTGGATTAAAAGAAGTTATAGCGTCAATTAAGGGTAACAATATCTATTCCACTTTAAAATATGAAAGCGGTGTACATAGAGTTCAAAGAGTCCCGGATACAGAAACTCAAGGTAGAGTTCACACTTCAGCTGCAACTGTTGCTGTATTACCTGAGGCAGAAGAGGTTGATTTAAAAATAAATGAGACAGATTTAAGAATTGATGTTTTCAGAGCTGGTGGTCCCGGTGGTCAATCTGTTAATACAACCGATAGTGCAGTAAGAATAACTCATATCCCATCTGGCTTGAGTGTTTCACAGCAAGATGAAAAATCTCAACATAAAAATAAGGCAAAGGGAATGAAAATATTGAGAGCGAGATTATATGAGTTAGAGAGAACCAGAATAGATCAAGAAAGATCAGCGGATAGAAAAAGCAAGATTGGCACCGGAGATAGATCTGAAAGAATTAGAACTTATAATTTCCCACAAGGAAGAGTCACAGATCATAGAATCAATCTAACTTTACATAAGTTAGAAGAATTTTTGGAGGGAGAAGCATTTGATGAAATAATCGAGTCTTTATCTTTAAAAGCACAAGAGGAAAGTTTGAGCAAACTTTAAATGATGGATATACAGAGTGCATTAAAAAAAGGTCAATCAATTTTAATAGATAATAATATCGTATCAGCAAAACTAGATAGTGAAATTTTAATGTCTCAAGTAATTAGAAAGAATAAAAAATTCATAATTTTAAATTTACACAAAGAAATTAAAAAAAGGGATCTTGATTATTTTGACAATTTAATTCAAGAAAGAGCTAAGAGTAAGCCGATAGCCCAAATCATAAAAAAAAAAGATTTTTGGAAATATGAATTTATTGTAGACAATAATGTATTAATACCAAGACCAGATACAGAAATTTTGATTGAACAAGCTCTTAAATTAGTAAAAAACAAAAACAGGCTGCAAATATTAGATATTGGAATAGGGTCTGGTTGCATTTTAATGTCAATTTTGAGAGAAAAGAAAAATTTCATTGGAACTGGCATTGATATAAGCAATAAATCATTGCAAATAAGCAAGGTTAATGGTCAAAAATTGAGAATAAATAACAGATTGAGATTATTTAAATCAAATATTGACAATTTCAATACAGGCAAATATGATTTAATTATATCTAATCCTCCTTACATTAAAAAAAATAATTTAAAATGTTTGGAAAAAGATATTGGTTTTGAGCCTAAACAAGCATTAGATGGTGGGTTAGATGGTTTATCAGAAATCAGGAAAGTTATAAATAAATCGTCTGAACTGATAAAAAGAAGTGGTCATTTCATAATAGAAATAGGTTTTGATCAAAAAAATAAAGTAAAAAAAATATTACGTGATAAGGGGTTTTATATTAAAAAAACTGTAAAAGATTTATCAAATCATGATCGCTGCATTGTAAGTATTAAAACTTAATAAGATGGTAACATTTAGAAACAACAACGGACGAAGAAGTAATTTTCGAAGAAACGATAGAAATTTTAAGTCAAATGGTGACAGAAACAAATTCAATAATAATTTTTCAACTTCTGAAAATTTTCAAAGAAAATCTCCAGGAAGAAATAATCACAATGCGCCTAAATTAATTGAGAAATATAATAACTTAGCTAGGGAAGCCTTATCAACTGGGGATAAAATTTTATCAGAAAATTACTTTCAACATGCAGATCATTTCACGAGAATATTAAACGAGAAAGAGATTCAAAGAAAAATGAGTTTTAAAAATAAGGATTTAGACGAAACTACCGACACGAATGAAAATAGAGAAAATAAAGAAAACTCTATTTCAAATGAAAATGATGGTGCTGAAGATAAACGTTCAGAAATTAATTAATTTAGACCAATTATTTTTTCGGACTTTAATACGTCCAATTTGATTCTTTTTGTTTCAAAAATCTTTCTTTCATCTCCTTTTAAAACTTTTCCTGATGGAAGCTTTAATGTTTGGGAATTTATTTTTTTTCCATTGACTATCACCTCATAATGTAGGTGTGGTCCAGTTGATTTCCCAGTAGACCCAACATAGCCTATAGTTTGTCCTTGTTTTACTCTTGTTCCTTTTCTGATGCCTTTAGCAAATTTTGACATATGTGCATAAACAGTTTGATAAGTAGAATTATGTTTTATGACAACACAATTACCACCACCTCCACACCATCCTGCTTTTTTTATAACTCCGTTACCAGATGCCATGATAGGCGTTCCCATTGGTGCAGCAAAGTCTGTCCCCCTATGCATTTTGTTAAAACCATCAATTGGATGTTTTCTCATTCCAAAAGGTGAAGATAGTCTTGCACCATTTATTGGTGTTTTCATTAATGCCTTTTGAACACTCTTTCCACTTTTATCATAATGTCCCTCACTTTTTTTTGAGTCAAAGTAATATAAAGAATTATCTTCACCACTTAGTTTTAGATTTGCATAAAGAATATTACCTGTTTCAATTACATTTTTTTTATCATCTAAAAAAACTTCATACATAATTTGAAAACTATCTCGTTTCCTAACATCTCTTTGAAAATCCACTTGAAATCCATAAATTCTAGCAAACTCAACTATGACTCCTGCTGGGATTTTTTGCTTTGAAGCTGATTTATAAAGACTTTCTAATATAATACTTTCATCATAAACTATATTTTTATTCAGTTTAGTTACTAAAATCCGTTGATCAAATTTATCTGCCCCTTTCTTTCTTGTAAGATAAATCTTTTCCGTATTCGATACTTGAAATACAAATTCTTTAATTACGGAGCTTGTTTGATCTATTGTAAAACTAAACTTTTGATTAATATTTAGTTTATTTAAATTTATTTTTTTTCCTAACTCTTTTTTAATTTGTTCAATTTCAGACTTTTCTACCAAGTATTCTTCTAATATTTCATGGAATGTTTCACCTACATTAATCTCATGCTCAATTTTCTTAAATCTTGGTTCTAAGTTGTCCAATATTTGGTTGAATGATTTTTTGAAGTAGACGTTATCTAATAAATTTGAATAGTTATTAAAAATTTTTTTTTTATTGTAGTTGTAAAAAGATGTGAAGGTTATCGTTACCAGAATAAGTAATCCTAGCGCAAATATTTCTAGGTTTTTTTTAATACTGAGTTTAATTTTTTTTAACATCTGATATTATCGAAGTTGTTATTAATAGTTTAGGAATCGACAAATATCAAAAAAATCCTTTAAAATAAGGTGTTTTTTGCTTTTTTTTTATTCTTAATTGCTTGATTTCCTATAATTTTAGCCTATAAGCATCAAACTTTCTCAGTTAAATTATTGTTCTACAATAAATTAAGCGAGGATTATTGAGCTTTTTTTACTCAATTAGTTATATAAAAAGTAAAATTTAAGAAGAGAAGTGTGGACGGTTAAGGTTACCAAAATTTGTCGTACACACTTCAACATTATATAAATTTTATTCTTAGAATTTATATAGAAGCTAGTGTGCGCCGTTTTTAAACTTGAGAGTTTGATCATGGCTCAGAACGTACGCTGGCGGCACGCCTAACACATGCAAGTCGAACGAAGTAGCAATACTTAGTGGCAGACGGGTGAGTAACATGTGGGTATCTGCCCTTTGGCCTGGAATAACACGAGGAAACTTGTGCTAATACTGGATAAGTCTTTACGGAGAAAGCTTTATGCACCATTGGATGAGCCCGCACTTGATTAGTTTGTTGGTGGGGTAATGGCCTACCAAGACTGTGATCAATAGCTGATTTGAGAGGATGATCAGCCACATTGGGACTGAGACACGGCCCAAACTCCTACGGGAGGCAGCAGTGGGGAATCTTGCACAATGGAGGAAACTCTGATGCAGCGATGCCGCGTGAGTGAAGAAGGCCCTTGGGTTGTAAAGCTCTTTCGTCGGGGAAGAAAATGACTGTACCCGAATAAGAAGGTCCGGCTAACTTCGTGCCAGCAGCCGCGGTAATACGAAGGGACCTAGCGTAGTTCGGAATTACTGGGCTTAAAGAGTTCGTAGGTGGTTGAAAAAGTTGGTGGTGAAATCCCAGAGCTTAACTCTGGAACTGCCATCAAAACTTTTCAGCTAGAGTTTGATAGAGGAAAGCAGAATTTCTAGTGTAGAGGTGAAATTCGTAGATATTAGAAAGAATACCAATTGCGAAGGCAGCTTTCTGGATCATTACTGACGCTGAGGAACGAAAGCATGGGTAGCGAAGAGGATTAGATACCCTCGTAGTCCATGCCGTAAACGATGTGTGTTAGACGTTGGAAATTTATTTTCAGTGTCGCAGCGAAAGCGATAAACACACCGCCTGGGGAGTACGACCGCAAGGTTAAAACTCAAATGAATTGACGGGGACCCGCACAAGTAGTGGAGCATGTGGTTTAATTCGAAGATACGCGCAGAACCTTACCAACACTTGACATGTTCGTCGCGACTTTAAGAGATTAAAGTTTTCGGTTCGGCCGGACGAAACACAGGTGCTGCATGGCTGTCGTCAGCTCGTGTCGTGAGATGTTGGGTTAAGTCCCGCAACGAGCGCAACCCTCACTTTTAGTTGCCATCATTAAGTTGGGCACTCTGAAAGAACTGCCAGTGATAAGCTGGAGGAAGGTGGGGATGACGTCAAGTCCTCATGGCCCTTACGTGTTGGGCTACACACGTGCTACAATGGTATCTACAACAGGAAGCGAAACAGCGATGTTAAGCAAATCCTTAAAAGATACCTCAGTTCGGATTGCACTCTGCAACTCGAGTGCATGAAGCTGGAATTACTAGTAATCGTGGATCAGCGTGCCACGGTGAATGCGTTCCCGGGTCTTGTACACACCGCCCGTCACACCATGGGAGTTGGTTCTACCTTAAGGCAAGGTTTAATACCCTTGACCACGGTATAGTCAGCGACTGGGGTGAAGTCGTAACAAGGTAGCCGTAGGGGAACCTGCGGCTGGATTACCTCCTTTCTAAGGAAGAATAAAAATAAAATTTTATTCTAAATAATATACATAGGCTAATGTTGACCGTCCTCATTTCTCTTCTTAATTAGTGTTTCTCTTGCATGGGGGCCGGTAGCTCAGTTGGTTAGAGCACACCCTTGATAAGGGTGGGGTCGAAAGTTCGAGTCTTTCTCGGCCCACCAAATTTATGATAAAGGGGGATTAGCTCAGCTGGGAGAGCGCCTGATTTGCATTCAGGAGGTCAGCGGTTCGATCCCGCTATCCTCCACCAAACACTTAGTTATATTAAATTGTGAATAAAAATAATTAATATCAATATCTATATCCGAACATTAGAAATGTTATTAGCTAATGTTCAAAATAAAAATTTGATTCAACACAGAATTTTTTTCTGTGCATAAA